>NZ_JBIALB010000020.1:0-80486 GCF_042872965.1 Micromonospora sp. NPDC005087
CCAGCCCACGGCAGATCGGCGACATCGTCCGCGCTGCTCTCCACCTCATCCACTTCGAATACCGATACCTACCGGATTCTTGTTGAGATCACGTCGGTGTACGTATTCGCGCTCACCCGGATCGTGCACGAGTTGGTGCTGGACTACACCAGGGATCACGTCGCAGAGACGTTGACCACTTCCCTCGCGGAAAACGGCGAGACTCTGCTGCTGCTGTTGGCCGTCTGGTGGATCTGGACCCAGACGTCGTGGACGACCAGCAGATTCGACCCGTTCCAGCCGGCGATCCAGTTCGTTGTCCTCGCGACGATGCTCGGGAGTCTGTTTCTGGCGGTCGCGATATCCGGGGCTCTCGCCGAGACCGGCCTGCTCTTCGCGAGCACGTACGTCGCGATCCAGGTGGGCCGTACCCTCTTCTTCGTCGTCACCCTGCGGGGTGACGCCCTGCGCCGCGTCAACATGCTGGCGCTCGTCTGGTTCGGCGCGTCGGCGGTGCCGTGGATCGCCGGAGCCCTCGCACCGGGGGAGGTGACGCGCAATTCGCTGTGGACGCTGGCCCTGGCGATCGACTACCTGGGGGGCAGACTCGGCTGGCCGGTACCGGGGATGGGTCGCTCGCGGGTGTCCCCGTGGGCCGTCGCGGGCGAGCACCTGGCCGAACGCTACTGGCAGCTCGTCATCGTCGCACTTGGTGAGACGATCCTGACCTCCGGCTCGAGTCTTCTACGCGGTCCGATCGTGGCGGAACGAACATTGGCCCTTACGTTGTCGTTCCTCACGACGGTGTTGCTGTGGCGGATCTACTTCTACCGAGCCGGCCAGATCCTGGGCGAGGCCATCGAAGCGTCCGCCGACCCCGGCCGGCTCGGTCGGTCGGCCGAGTTGTCCCACCTGCTCATGGTGGCCGGCATCCTCGCCACCTCGGCCGGTTCCGAGCTCGTCCTGATGGATCCATTCGACCACACCAGACCCGCCTGGGTCGGCGCCATCCTCGGCGGGCCCGCGCTCTTCCTAGCCGGGCGCTCACTATTCGAGTACGTGGCCTTCGCCCGCGTGTCCCGGCCACGGCCGATCGGGATCCTCGCCCTCGCGGCCATGGCGCCGGTGATGGTCGGCCTGCCGCCACTCTGGGTCGCTGCAGCAGCTGCCTCGGTCCTGCTCGGCATCGCCGTCTCGGACGCGATCCGAGCCCACGGACGCCCACTGGAGCAGGCCTCGCCGCCACGCTGACACCAGAGCGACGTGGTCAACGGCAACGCTTATGCGGAGGCTGTGTTGTTGTGACGTGGCCCGGTCAGCCCGTAGAGCAGCAGATCGGTGAGGGCGTCGATGACCTGTTCGTCATGGGCGTCCTTGCCCGTGGCTGGCATTGCGTAGCCGAGGGTGGCGAGCATCGCGCCGATGGCAGCCCCGATCAGCTGCGGATCACCGGGCAGGGAGTGGCCCCGCTCGCGCAGGTATTCCAGGTGATCGCGCAGGGGGGTGGTCTGGCCGGTCAGGTCGTGCCAGGCCCGGCCCGATGCGGGGTCGGCGGCGACCATGGACTGGAACAGGGCGATGCTGATCGGCCGGTGCTCGCGCATGACGGTCCAGGCGATTTCGAGGTGGTCGCGCAGTTGGGCGCGGTCGGTCAGGTCGTGGTCCTTGGGGTGGTCGTGGTCGGCGAGGTGTGCGTCGGCCGCGGCTTCCAGGTCGGCGAGGAGCGCCTGCAGCAGCTCGTCCTTGTCGGCAAAGTGCTCGTAGAACGAGCCGGTGGCCCGGCCTGCCGCCGCCGTGATGTCCGTGATCTTGGTGTTGAGGTAGCCGCGCTCCGCGAACACCTGCCGGGCCGCGTCCAGTAGCGCCTCACGGGTCTGCGCGGCCTTGATCTTGCGTACGCCGGTGCGGCGCTCGGTGGCGGTCGGCTTGCCTTGGCGCATCGGTGCCCCTTCCGCATGACCGGTTGACCACGTGAAGCATACCGAACATACTTTCACCGAATCTCGGTTCACTGAACGACCATTCAAGGAGTGATGGGTATGCGTGCGATCGTGATCGGCGGTGGCGTTGCCGGGGCTGGGGCCGCTCTCGCCCTGCGCGGCATCGGTGCCGAGGTGACCGTCTATGAGGCGTGGGAGGATCCGGCCGGAGACGTCGGCTCGTTCGTCAGTGTGGCCACCAACGGGCTTCGGGGCCTGGACGCGCTCGGCTGTCTGCCGCCGGTGCAGGCGGCGGGCGTGGACGTACCGCGGCAGCGGATGTGGTCAGCGGGCGGCTGGCTGCTGGGCGACGTGCCGCGGGGCAGGCGCAGCAGCGACACCCTGCACAGCGTCACCCTGCTTCGTGGACGGCTCGTCGGTGCGCTGCGCGACGCGGCCATCACCGCCGGCGCGCAGATCGTGACCGGCGAACGGCTCGTCGGCGTCACCGAAGCCCCTGACTGCGTCGCCGCCGAGTTCGCCAGCGGCAAACGGGACTCTGCCGACCTGCTGGTGGCCGCCGACGGCATCTGGTCGACGGTTCGCGGCCTGCTCGACCCGGAAGCACCGCATCCCGAGTACGCCGGGCTCTACGCCGTGTCTGGAATTTCTACGATGGACAACGTCGATCCCGGGGTGTTCAACATGACCGTCGCTCGCAACGGCGCCTTCATCCACATTGCCGCTGGCGACGGAGAGGTGTGGTGGTCGGCCCAAATCGCCGACGCCGTCGAGCCCGACCGCACCGGCGTGAGCGACGCCGAATGGGTGCACCGAACCGCGCAGCTCTACGAGGCCGAGACGGCGCCGTCGGCGGTCATAGCCGCCACCACCAGGCTGCACCCGACCGTCATCATGCACGCGGTCGACCCGGTCCCGACCTGGCACAGCGACCGCATCGTCCTGGTCGGGGACGCGGCCCACCCAGTCGGCGCCGGGCAGGGCGCGTCGATGGCGATCGAAGACGCCGTCGTCCTCGCCGCGGCATTGCAGGCCGAGCCGACGACCGCAGCCGCGTTGAAGGCGTACGACGCGGAACGCCGCCCCCGCATCGTCAAGCTCCTCGGCGCGGCCGAGGACAACCGCGGTGCCAAGAAGGCCGGACCGGTCAAGCGGCACCTGCAGGCGCTGATCATGCGCGTGTTCGTGCCATTGGTTTATGAGAAGGCCACCGCATGGCTGTACGACTACACACCCGGCACGCCCAAGCCCCAGAGGGCATAGCCGCCTTGACCGAGATTCGGCCAGCATGTGCCGGCCAGTAATCGACGCGGCGCTCAACGACCCGGCAGCCACCGTGCCCTACGACCGAATTCCTGTGCGCCTTCGCGTCCTCGGCGGACACAGCGGCGGCACCGGGAACGATGCCGCCGCTGTGCGAAACACGATCGCTAGCTGACGAAGATGCGCCGCCGCCGACGGGCCCGCCAGGTCAGAGCCGCGCCCGCGATGATCAGGGCGAGCGCGACGGAGACCAGCACGGGCACCGGAACGTTGTCGCCGGTGACCGGCAGGCCGCCGTCGTTGTCGCCGCCACCCGCACCGTCGGACGGCGGCTCGTCGGAGTCGTCGTCCGCCGGAGGCGTGGCAGTGTCGCCGGTCGTCGGCCTGGCCCTGGTGTTGCCGCCGAGCAGCAGCAGGTCGTCGCTCTCGGCGTCGTCGGTCATCGTCTGCACCGACGTCCTCGTGCTCCGCGGCAGGTACTGGTGCTGCGCCGTGAACTGCTGCTTCGACACGTTCTCCTTGGGCGACTTGGAGAAGTCGACGCCGCCCATCGTGTAGACGTAGACCTGCCCGCCGGCCTCCCACTCGAACGTGTAGTCGCCGTCGCGGAACGACTTGAGGTACCGCTGCCAGGTCTCGTTGAAGTCCCACTTCTCGCCGCGGATCGGCCACTTCGACGCGTCGTCGCTGTTGATGATCTTGTGGTAGTCGGTGGCCTTCTTCGCGTCCTGCAGCCGGATCCACTCGGCCGCTACCCGGGACGTGTAGACACGGCGCAGGTCGGCGTACGCGGCATCTTGATTGATCTTCTTCTCGACCGCCGGAACGATCAGCTTTTCGACGACCTTCTGGTTGTGCTCGATCTGCGCCTTGGTGGGCTCGCACGGGTCGCCGGGCAGGTCGAAGTCGACCTCCTGCGGCACCGAGTTGACCTTGAGCGGGGCGTCCAGAATGTAGATGCCGCCGTCCTGCTCACGCACCTGCGCGGGCTCCGGTTCGATCCAGTTGCGGATGCCGTGCAGGCAGGGCAGCCCGTCGGTCAACTGGTTCTCGTTCCAGAACTTCCTGCCCAGGTCGGTCTTCGGGTTCATGGCCGCGGCGAAGTCGTGCTTCATCTGCAGGTCGGCCTCGAGCAGCACCCGCCCGGCGTCGGTCTTGCCGAACTTGGCGTCCATCACGCGCTGCGGCTCGTCCGGGTTGAGGTTCACCCAGAACTTCTCCGGGGTGAGCGCCAGCCAGGTGAAGAACGAGTCGGAGATCAGCTGGGCCTTCTCCTGGCCGCCGAAGCCGGGGTTGGTGTCCGGGTCGGGCATCTTGTCGGCGGTGAACGAGTAGTCCAGGCCCTCGCCCTTGACCGGGGCGCCGACAAAACGCAGCTCGAGGGTGGAGAAGTCGACGCCGCCGGGGCCGCGCAGGCGCTGACCGGTGGTGTCGCCCTGTCGGATGCGCTCCATCTGCTGGCGCATGGTCTCCGGGGTCGGCTTCGACTGGTTGAGCATGTCGTTGAGGCCGCCGCGCGAGCCGGAGTTCGCCTGCGGGTTCGGGTTCAGCGTCGGGTCGAACTTGGTGTGCGGGCCGGGGGTGAACCGCACGACCGGGGTGGAGCGGTGCTGGTAGGTGGTGACCCGGGACTTGCCGTCCGGGTGCTGTCCGGCGTCGGCGCCGAGCTCGCGCAGCTTGGTGGTGCTGCGGGGCTCCGGCTCCTGGCCGTAGACGTAGCGCAGCGAATACTCCTTGAACCGCGGGTCCTTGAGCACCTGGCGGTCGTTGGGCAGCTGCTTGTCGACGATCCCGCCACCCGACTTGATCTCGACGAACTCCTTGGTCCTCTGGTTGACCGCGTCGTACCGGCGGATGACCTTGCCGTCCGCGTCCTTGACCTCGACCTCGCAGAGCCAGTCCGGGCCGACCAGGTTCAGGTCTTGCACAATTTTCTTGTGGAAGGCATCGCCACGCGTGCGGCGGGCGGCGTTGTCGATGTACGCGTCGTTGAGCCAGTCCTGGAACGTGCCCTTGTACGGGTTCGAGCTGAGCTGCCGGTAGTTGTAGCTGGCGTAGACCTTGCGCGGGTCGCCCTCTTTCCACTTCGTCGAGTCGACGCCGGCCTCCGCGAGGTCAACCGCTGTGGGCGCCGCCAGCCCGTCCATCGACTGCCGCTGATTCACGTAGTCGTACGTGTCCCACGCCGACTTGATCCGGCTGGCGTCACCGACCGGCAGCGTCCCCGGTTTCGACGGGTTGCCGGTCAGCTTGAACTTCACGTCGCAGCGCTTGCCGGTCAGCATGGGCGGCGCCGCCGCCGAGGCGACGGGCATGGTGCCGGCGGACAACAGCACGGCGCAGACGGCCGCTACCAGGCCGCGGAACAGCAGGTGCGCACGGAGCCGGACTCTGGGGTAGCTCATGTAGATCCCATCCAGGGAGGGAGACGCCGGTGCCTCCCCGTTCGTAGTCGTCTGGTCCCCGGCGCCGTGTGGCACCATATGGAACGGCGTCGTATTGGCGTGCCCCGATGCAACCAATCGACAACTATGGGTATCTTTTCGTTATCAAATGCTGAGTGGAGACCGCGCATGAGCGACTGGGCCGACAACCCGCGGCTGAACACCTGGTTGGCGGCCCAGCAAACGGCCTTTCCGGTCTGGTCCCGTGAGACTGGGCAGGCGTGGGACTTCACCGTGGACTCCCTGGACCGCCTGGACCAGCTGCTGCGTGAGCGGTTCGCCGGCTGGGACGACCTGCTCGCGGCCGAGGAGGCCGAGCAGCCCGCGGTCATGGTGCCGGGGTGGTACCTGGGCGAGGTGCTCAACCGCAATTACGGCACCGTGTGGCACCGCAACCCGGTCGAGCCCACCCACCCCGACCAGCCGAAAACCCCGTTCGTCCAGTTCTTGAAGGACCCCGGAGCGGAGGAGGAGTACGAGGACGAGGACGACTACGTGGACGAGGACAATCTCCCGCCGATCTGCAACCCGTTCATCGAGATCCGCGGCCTGTTCGTCCGCAGACCCAACGACCACCTGCGGGACGTTGTCATCCGATTCGAGCGGTACGAGCGCTAGGTCAGCTCTTCCAGAACTCGAGCAGGTCCCCGTCGAGCCCTGCCGTTCGTCGCCGAGATGGACGGGCACGTGGTCGGCGCAGCCTGGCTCCTCGTCGCGCAACGGGTGCCCACTAACGAGTCGCTGGACCGGTGGTACGGCGACATCCAGTCAGTCAAGGTCCGCGAGGAGTACCGCAACCGCGGTATCCCGCTCGACATCACCTGCGGCGATGCGACCGAGACAGCCTAGGGCGCACTCTGCCGATCGTGCAGTGGCCTTCCCGTCCGGGTAGGTGTGACCTGCCGCGTAGCTGCGGGGCTGGTGGCGGAACGGGCGGCGGTCGGCGCCGGCCCGGCGGCGCGACACCGCCGCGCGTCCAGGGCGAGCAGTGTGAGGGCGGCCAGCGTCAGCAACCCGCCGACGAGTGCCAGCGGGCGTGCTCCCGAGGTGGGCAGGAGGGCGCCGCCGAGCAGTGATCCGCCGGCGATGCCGGCGTTGAAGGCGGTGCTGACGCCGGCCGACGCGATGTCGGTGCTGCCCGGAGCCAGTTGCAGCATCCGGCTCTGCACGGCGGAGCCGAACGCCGCGTAACCGAGGCCTATCCCGGCGAGGAGTGCGACCGCGCCGGGCCGGAGCGCGCCGAGCGCGTACAGGCCGAACAGCGAGGCGGTGCCGATGCTCAGCGGCGCCAGCAGGGAAGCGATCGGCCGGGTGTCCAGGGTCCGGGCCGCGGCCAGGGTGCCGACGACGCCGGCCGCGCCGGAGACGAACAGCAGCGGCGCCAGCACCGCGTCGGCGAAGCCGCTGACGTCGAGCAGGAACGGTGTGACGTAGGTCTGCAGGGTCATGAAGCCGCCGATGCCGAGGGCGGTCGCGATCAACAGCAGGGCGAAGCGCCGCCCGTCCGGTGCGGTGCCCCGGGCGGCGCCGCCAGCGGCCGGCGGGTAGGAGGGAAGGAGGACGAGCACCGCGGCGGCGATCGCCAGACCGACCCCGGCCAGCACCGCGAACGCCGCGCGCCAACCGGCCTGCTGCCCGAGCCAGGTGCCCAGGGGTACGCCGAGCACCGGGGCGAGCGTCGCCCCGGTGGCGAACAGCGCTACCACCCGGCCGCGCACCGCGACCGGGAAGGGCCCGGTCACGGTCGCCGTGGCGATGGACCAGAACAGCGCCTGGGCCAGGGCGGTCACGAGGCGGGAGCCGGCCAGCACGGCGTACGTCGGCGCGAGCGCGGAGGTGGCGTTCGCGGCGGCGAACAGGAGCATCGTGCCGCCGAGCAGTTGACGCCTGGGTACCCGCTGGGTCAGCCGGGCCAGCGGCACGGACGCCAGCACGACCACGACGGCGTACCCGCTGACCAGCAGACCCACCTGCGTGCGCGACCGGTCGAGGTCGGGTGCGATGTGGGTCAGCAGGCCGACGGGCAGCAGTTCGGTCGTGATGAACGCGAACGCGGCGAGGGAGAGCGCGACGAGCACGGCCCTGGCCCTTCGCGGCGATACCTCCGGCGCCATGGCCCACCCCCTTCATGGTCACCGTAATCGAGGCCCGACCCCCGCTCAGCTCGCGGGCCTCAGCGGACCACACCGTGGATCCACCACAGCGAGGGGGACGCCCAAGGGGTTGACGCAACCCCTCGGGCGGCCGACTCGTTGGTGCGACGAGGGGGCGGAGGCGGACGATGGCGGCGGGACGCGGAGCCGATCTGCTGCGCCCTCCGGCGAGTTCGGGCCGCGCCACGTTTCTGGAGCTCTTCTTCGATCTGGCTTTCGTCGTGGCCCTCGCCCGGGTCTCGCAACGATTCGCCGACCTGAACGATGACACTGGTTGGGCGCTGCTCGAAGGTTTCGGTCGTACCCTGTTGCTCTTCCTGGCGCTCTGGCTGATCTGGTCGCACACCACCTGGATCACCAGTCGCTACGAACCAGAGCGGTCGATCATCCAGGCCGTCGTGGTCGGCACCATGTTCGCCAGCCTGGTGATGGCGGTGGCGCTGCCACGCGCGATGGAGGGGCGAGCGCTGCCGTTCGCGGTCGCGTACCTGATGGTGATGGTGGTGCGGCCGCTGGTGGTCGCCGCCGCGCTGCGTGGCCATCCGCGACGGCTGGTGCCGTTCCGGCTTGCCGGATGGGCGGCGATTTCCGCGCCGCTCTGGCTGGCCGGCGCGTTGGGCCCGGACCGGTTTCGCCTGCCGCTGTGGGCTGCCGCCCTCGCTGTCGACTACCTCGCCTGGGCTCTGGGCTGGCCGCTGCCGCGGCTCGGGGCTGCGGCGGTGAGCCGCTGGCGGATCACCGGGAAGCATCTGGCCGAACGTCACCAACAGATGTTCCTCATCGCACTCGGTGAGTCGATCCTCGTCATCGGCACGGTTTTCAGCGGCAGGGACTACTCCGCGGAGCGGGCCGTCGCGTTCGGGGTCGCGTTCGCCACCAGCGCGCTGCTGTGGCGGATCTACTTCCACCGCGCCGGGCTGCTGTTGACCGAGGCGTTGGATCGGGCGGGTATGCCCGGCCGGCTGGGTACGGCGTCGGAACGGACGCATGCGTTGATCGTGCTCAGCGTGCTGGTCACCTCGGTCGGCTACGAGCTGGTGATCGACCATCCGTTCGGGTCGCCGCGGCTCAGTTGGCTTCTGTTCGTGGTGGGCGGTCCGGTGCTCTTCCTCGTCGCCCGTCTGCGGCTGGAGTACGAGATCTTCGGCCGGGTTTCCGGACCCCGGATGATCGGCTTGGTGGCCCTGCTGCTGTGCACACCGGCGTTGGCCCGCTGGTCGCCGATGGTCGGGCTGAGCGTGGTGGCCGTAGTGCTGGCCCTGGTCGCGCTGCTCGACGCGCTGCGGAGCCGGGGACGGCCGCTGGAGGTTCCCGCGTCGCCGATCGGGCGGGAGACGCCCGGCGATCGCGACTTCGAGGCGTGACCGCGCGGCCGTGCACAGCGACCAGCCCCGACAGCCCGCACCGGGTGCCATCTCCACCCTCGGCCGTGATCGCGACGTGGCCGGAGCGGAATAGGCTTCAGCCATGAGTGCTGTGCTTCGTGGTGCCCGCAACGCGGTGAATCCGCTTCGCCAACTCACCATCGACCAGCTCCGGCAACGGACGAGCCTCAAGTGGCGGGAATACCCGGACGACGTGCTGCCGCTCTGGGTGGCGGAGATGGACGTGCCGCTGGCCGAGCCGGTCGCGAGGGCGATCACCGAGGCCGTCGCGCGCGGCGACACCGGCTACACCGCTGGCACGGCGTACCCGCAGGCGCTGGCGGAGTTCGCCCGGCGTCGGTGGGGTTGGGACGGGCTGGCCGTGGAGCGCACCGCGCTGGTGCCCGACGTGATGCACGGCATCGTCGAGGCGCTGCGGCTGGTCACCGAGCCGGGGGACGCGGTGGTCGTCAACTGCCCGGTCTACCCGCCGTTCTACGAGTTCGTGGCGCACGCCGGCCGCCGGATCGTGGAGGCGCCGCTCGGCGAGGACCTGCGGATCGACCTCGGCGCACTGGAGGACGCGTTCCGGCAGGCTCGGGCTGGTGGGCGGCCAGTTGCGTACCTGCTGTGCAGCCCGCACAACCCGACCGGCGTTCTGCACACCGCGGACGAGTTGGCCGCCGTCGCCAGTCTGGCTGAGCGGCACGGGGTGCGGGTGGTCGCCGACGAGATCCACGCTCCGGTGGTGGCTGGGGGAGAGCGGTTCGTGCCGTACCTCTCGGTGCCCGGCGCGGAGAACGGCCTGTCGCTGATGTCCGCCTCCAAGGGGTGGAACCTGGCCGGCCTGCGCGGTGCGCTCCTCATCGCCGGCCCGGCCGCGGTCGGAGACCTCGCCCGCGTTCCGTTCGAGGCCAGCGTCAGCACCAGCCACCTCGCCGTGATCGCCCACACCGCCGCCTTCCGCGACGGCGGCGAGTGGCTCGACGCCCTGTTGACCGGCCTGGACGACAATCGCCGGCTCCTTGCCGCGCTGCTCGCCGAGCACCTGCCGGCCATCCGTTGCCAGCCCGGTCAGGCCACCTATCTCGCCTGGCTCGACTGCCGTGCCCTGGGCCTCGGTGACGACCCCGCCACCGTGTTCCTCGACCGTGGCCGGGTGGCGCTCAACTCCGGTTCGGCCTTCGGCACCGGCGGCGGCGGCCATGTCCGGCTGAATCTGGCCACCGCACCGGAGTTGATCAGCGAGGCGGTACGCCGGATGGCCACCGCCGTCGCCTGAGAAGCCACTTCGGAGGGCCGCCGAGTCGCTGTCCTGTTCGTCGACAGGGTGGCCGCGCGTCCGGCTCAGGCCAGCCGGCCGTCGTGGGCGAGCAGGGCGATCTGGGTGCGGTTGTCGAGGTCCAGCTTGGTCAGGATGTGCGAGACGTGGGCCTTCACGGTGGTCACGCTCATCAGCAGCTCGGTGGCGATCTCGGCGTTGGAGCGTCCCTGCGCGATGGCCAGCACGACGTCGCGTTCACGGGGCGTGAGCAGGGCCAGCCGGGCACGCGCGTGCTCGTAGGACTCGGCGCCGGAGGCCACCCGCTGCATGAGGCGGCGCGTGACGCCCGGCGACAGCATCGGGTTGCCGGCGGCGACGGCGCGGACGGCCTGGCTGATCCGCTCCGGCGGGGTGTCCTTGAGCAGGAACCCGCTGGCGCCGGCCCGCAGGGCCCGCACCACGTGCTCGTCGGTGTCGAACGTGGTGAGCACGATGATCTCCGGTGGCCGGGGGCGGCGGCGCAGGCGCTCGGTGGCGGTGATGCCGTTGACGCCGGGCATCCGGATGTCCATCAGCACCACGTCGGGCATGTGCCGGTCCACCGCGGTGATCGCCGCACCGCCGTCGGCGGCCTCGCCCACGACGACGATCCCGTCGGCGCCGTCGAGCATCATCGTCAGCATTCCCCGTACCAGAGGGTCGTCGTCGACGATGACGACCCGGACCGGGCCCGTCACCTCGGCCACGGCAGCCACGCGGTGAGGTGGAACCGACCCGAGGCGTCGATGTGGTGGGCGACGCGGCCGCCGGTGAGGGTGGCCCGTTCGGCGAGACCGATCAGGCCCGCGCCGTCGTGCCCGGCGGCACCGCCGTCGGGCGTGGTCGGGTTGCTCACCGCGATGCTCAGGCCGGAGCCGGGAGCCCCGCCGACGGCGAGTCGGACCGGCTGCCCGGCGGCGTGCTTGCGGGCGTTGGTCAATGCCTCCTGCGCGATCCGGTAGGCGGTGCGGCCGACCGCCGGCGGGACCTCGGCCGGCGGGCCGAGCGGGTCGTCGACCTCGATGTGCTGCCCGGCCGCCCGGGCCTCCTCGACCAGGCGCGGCAGGTCGGCGAGGGTCTGCCCGGGTGGCGCGTCCGCCGGAGCCTCGGCGTCGTCGCTGCGCAGCAGCGTGATGACCTCGCGCAGCTCGTCGAGGGCGTGGTGCGCGCTGGCCCGGATCACCCCGGCGGCGGCGCTGAGCCGCTCGGGTGGCGCGTCCGGCCGGTACTCCATCGCGCCGGCGGCCGCCGCCAACAGCGACAGCCGGTGGGCCAGCACGTCGTGCATCTCCCGCGCGATCCGGCTGCGCTCGGCCGCCCGGGCCTCGACGACCCGGCGTTCCTGCTCCTGCTCCGCCCGCCAGGCCCGGTCCCGCAGCGCCGCCAGCAGGGCGTGCCGGGCCTGCGCCCAGGTGCCCCAGCCCAGCAGGGCTGCGTACGCGGCCGTCATCAGCACCAGCCGCCACCCGTACGGCAGGCTGGGCATCGGCCGCCACACCGCCTGCACCGCCTCGCCCGCCACGCCGACCGCCGCCACCACCGCGGCCTGCCGGAACGGCCGGTTGCGGGCGGTGAACAGCACCGCGAAGCTCGCCACCGGAGTGGCCACCGGCGAGAGCGCCACCAGCAGGCCCGCCAGCACGCCCGCGACCTCCGGGCGGCGGACGACCACCGGAACGAGGGCCAGGGCGGCCACCGCCAGCGCGACATCGGCGCGGACCAGGGCGGTCGACCCGGAGCGGGTGGCGGACCACAGCACGGTCGCGATGAGCACGCCCATCGCCACGGTCGTCACGCCCACCGGGGCGGAACGCCACGTCCGCGGCGGGTTTACGTCGCACGTCGCCGCATCCACCAGCGCAGGCTACTGGGCTCGCGGAGGGCCGGACCACCTCCTTTGGTAGTAGGCGGCGCCGCCGACGGATGTACGCGCCGCGGCGTCCGGACCGACGTGTCCGACCCGGGCCGGTCCACAGACTCAGGGCATGACGAACAACCTTCTCCTGCACCGAGCCGCGGTGGCGGCCGGCGCGATCCTGGTGGCGACGGCGGAGTTCGCGATCCTGCACTCGGCGGCCGGCGTCGACCTGGCGGCGGGCACCGGAAACGCGACCCGGCAGATCACGGTGGCCGCGGTCGTGGTGGCCGCCGCGGTCGCGGCACTGGCCGGCTGGGCGCTGCTCGCGCTGCTGGAACGCCTCACCAACCGGGCGCGCGTCTGGTGGACCTCGATCGCGGTCGCAGCCCTGCTGCTGTCACTGCTGGCCGGGCCGCCGAGCGGCGTCGGCGGGGAAGTGAAGGCGGCGCTTGCGCTGCTGCACCTGAGCGTCGGCGTCGTCCTCATCCTCGGCCTGTCCCGGCCGCGCCCGGAAGGGCTGAACCGATGACCGCGCTGACCGTACGCAAGCAGGACGGCGCCTTCGTCCTCGACTCCGGTGCCGGGCCGCGCGCCTCGCTGCGTACCGGCTGGACCTGGCGGTGCGGCGAGATCCGGACCGACGCGGGCCTCTGGACGGTCGAGCCGACCGACCGCCGGCGCATCGGGGTCACCGCCAAGGCCGAGCACGGCGCCGCGGTGCGGCTCGACCCGGGCCGGTCGCACGTGCCGGGGTCGGGTGGGGCGGCGCGCTGGGCGTCCGGTCGCTGCGGCGGTGAGCTGGTACGCGACGGGCACCGGCTCGCGGTGCGCCTTTCCGGCCGGCCGGGTGGGCCGATTCGCGTCGACGTCACCGGTGAGTGGGCCGAGGTGGAGCTGGTGGCGCTCACCGCCTGTTTCGCGCTGATGAGCCGACGGCGGCAGCGCACCCTGATCATGATGGCGGTCATCGGCGCCGCCGGTCGCGGCCCGATGGGTTGACCCGAGCTACCGGCGACGCCGGGCGTCGGCCTCGGCGTCGAGCAGGTCGTTCAGCGCCAGTGCCGAGTTGATCAGGGAGAGGTGACTGAACGCCTGCGGGTAGTTGCCGATCTGCTCACCGGTCGCGGCGATCTCCTCGGCGTACAGGCCGAGGTGGTTGCTGAAGGTGAACATCTTCTCGAAGGTGAGCCGGGCGTCGTCCAGGCGACCGGAGCGGGCCAGCGCCTCGACGTACCAGAACGTGCACATGTTGAAGGTGCCCTCGTGCCCGGGAAGGCCGTCGGGGGAGTGGACCGGGTCGTACCGGTGGACCAGGCTGTCGGAGACCAACTCGCGCTCGATCGCATTCAGGGTGGACTGCCAGAGGGGGTCGCTCGGCGTCATGAAGCCGACCGCCGGCATGGCGAGTAACGCCGCGTCCAGCACGTTCTCGTCGTACGCCTGCACGAAGCTGCCGCGTCCGCGGTGGTATCCGCGGGCCATGACCTGGTTGTAGATCTGGTTGCGCTGCTCCGCCCACCGGGTGGTGTCGCCGGGGCGCCCGGTGCGGGTGGCGAGGCGGATGGCCCGGTCCAGCGCGACCCAGGACATCACCCGGCCGAAGGTGTAGTTGCGGGGGTGGTGGCGGCTCTCCCAGATGCCGGCGTCGGCCTGGTCCCAGTGCTGGCAGAGCCAGTCGACGAGCCGTATGGTGCTCTTCCACACCTGGTGCGAGACACGGATGCCCTGCTCGTCGGCGAGGTGCATGGCGTAGAGGGCCTCGCCGTGGATGTCGAGTTGGATCTGGTCGGCGGCGCCGTTGCCGATCCGCACCGGTCGGGAGCCGCGGTAGCCCTCCAGGTGGTCGAGAATCTCCTCGTGCAGGTCGGAGGAGCCATCCACCCGATACATGATCTTCAGCGGGTCCTGGTGGTCACCGGCCTCGCGAATCCGCTCGTCCAGCCAGTTCATGTACTGGCTGACCTCCTCGGTGAAGCCGAGGCCGAGTAGCGCGTGCACCGAGAACGACGTGTCGCGTACCCAGGTGTAGCGGTAGTCCCAGTTGCGCGTGCCGCCGACCAGTTCGGGCAGCGCGGCGGTGGGCGCGGCGATCATCGCGCCGGTCGGCGCGTACGTCATGAGCTTCAGCGTGATGGCCGAGCGCTCGACCATTTCCCGCCACCGCCCGGTGTAGCGGGAGCGCTCGACCCAGCGCCGCCAGTAGTCCCGGGTCCACTCCAACATCCCCTGGACCTCCACCGGTGGGATGATCCGTGGCTCCGTGCCGGCCGTGTCCAGGACCACCCCGCCGGTGTCACCCTCGTTCAGGGTGCCGTACGCGACCAGGTCGCCGTCTTCCAGGCTGATGTCGCCTCCCTGCGAGATCAGCTGCCGTACGGGGTCGACCGGGTTGAAGGTGAGCGCCGCTGACTGGCTGCGGAAGACGTACCCGTGGCGGTGGCGCTCCAGCTGGTGCGTCTCCCGGGCGTAGTCGAACCGGGGTCGGCACTCCACCCGGAACCGCATGCTGCCCCGGACCATGTTGACCATGCGGACCAGGCGGTGCGTGTCAGTGGCCCGATCGCCGGTGACTGGCATGAAGTCCATCACCTCGGCGACGCCGTCCGCGCTGATGAACCGGGTGATCAGGATCGGAGTGCCAGGCAGGTAGAGCTGCTTGGTGACGTACCGGACGTCGTGCGGGGCGATGCGGAAGTAGCCACCCCGCTCGCGGTCCAGCAGCGCGGCGAAGATGCTCGGCGAGTCGAAGCGCGGTGCGCAGAACCAGTCGATCGTTCCGTCGCACGTCACCAGCGCGGCGGTCTGCAGGTCGCCGATGAGCCCGTGATCTTCGATCGCCGGATAGCTCTCCACGTCGCCTCCCGGTCTCGACAGCCTCCTCCGCAGTAACCTAAGGTACGAATTGTCGAGTTCGTCTCGTATTCGTGGTCAGCCACCCTCTCGCGCGCCCTGACGCGCGCGGGCTCCTTGGTAAGGTCCTCGGCGTGCTGCGGCGGTGGACCCTGACGATCGTGATGGCGGCGTGCGGCGTGCTGGTCCTGGTGGCGCAACTGGCCGCCGGTATGTCCGCCGTCGGCGGCGTCGAGTTCCTGATCTTCTTGGCGCTGGCGCTGCTGCTGTCGCCGTGGGCCTTCCCCCGCTCGGTGGACGCCGCCGAAGCGCAGCGGGCCAGCGCGGCGGACGGCCGGCCGATCGTGTACTGGCGCCCCGGCTGTCGCTACTGCCTCCAGCTCCGGTTCTCCCTTGGCCGGCTCGCCCGGCGGTCGCACTGGGTGGACATCTGGCGCGATCCGGCGGGTGCTGCCGCCGTCCGGGCGGTGGCCGGCGGCAACGAGACCGTGCCCACCGTCGTGCTCGGCGGCCAGGCTGTCGTGAACCCCGACCGGGCCTGGTTCCGCGAGCAGCTCCGCTCGTCCTGAGCACGCACGTCACCCGCCGAGGGTCGATGGACCTGACTTTTTCTGAGTCGCGAATTCGCGATGCTCTCAATCCAGCCACACAGATCTAGCTGTTCGTCGATGGCTGGACTAACGTGCGGCCTGAGCAGATCAAGGAGGTGTGCCATGACTCAACCTCCCGACCCACCCCACACAGTCACCAAGGTCGAACAGTTCGGCTACCGGCAGGAGCTGAGTCGGACCCTCAGCTTCACCGACCTGCTGATCTACGGACTGATCTTCATGGTGCCGATCGCGCCCTTCGGTATCTTCGGCAGCGTGTACGCCGGCTCCGGCGGCATGGTCGCGCTGGCCTACATCATCGGCATGGTGGCGATGATGTTCACCGCCATGTCGTACGCGCAGATGGTCCGCGCGTTCCCCATGGCCGGCTCCGTCTACAGCTACGCCGGTCGCGGCATCGCACCGCCCGTCGGCTTCCTCGCCGGCTGGGTGATCCTGCTCGACTACGTCCTCGTGCCGGGTCTGCTCTACCTGGTGGCCAGCGTGGCCATGCACTCCCTCGTGCCCGGCGTGCCGGTGTGGGCGTGGCTGGTGGCCTTCGTCGTGCTCAACACCGTCGTCAACTATTTCGGCATCCGGATGACCGCCCGGGTCAACCGGGTGATGCTCGCCGCCGAGCTGGTCATCCTCGTGATCTTCCTGGTCGTCGGCGTGGTCGCGCTGGCGCAGGGCAAGGGTGCGGGCTTCTCGCTCCGGCCGCTGTTCGACGCGGACACCTTCTCCTGGCCGCTGGTCTTCGGCGCGGTGTCGATCGCCGTCCTCTCGTTCCTCGGCTTCGACGGGATCTCCATGCTGGCCGAGGAGAGCCGCGAGGAGGCCCGGCAGATCGGCCGGGCGATGGTCGCGGCGCTGCTGCTGGCCGGTGCCCTGTTCGTCGTGCAGACGTGGGTCGCGGCCCTGCTGGTGCCGGACGCGCCCGGCCTGCTCGACAACGGCGACCCCGAGGGAACGGCGTTCTACGACGCGGCCCGGGCGGCCGGCGGGGGCTGGCTGGCCGGGCTGACCGCCCTGGCCACCGCGATCGCCTGGGGCTTCGCCAACTCCCTGGTCGCGCAGGCCGCGACCTCCCGCCTGCTGTACGCGATGGCCCGCGACCGGCAGATGCCGCGCTTCCTCGCCCGGATCAACCCGAAACACAAGGTGCCGGCCAACGCGACCATGCTGGTCGCCGCCATCTCCCTGGCGCTCGGCCTCTACATGGCCAGCCGCGACGACGGCATCTCGCTGCTGTCCACACTGGTCAACTTCGGCGCGATGACCGCCTTCCTGGCACTGCACGTCTCCGTCGTAACCCACTACGTGGTGCGCAACGGCAGCCGGGACTGGTTGCGGCATCTGGTGGTGCCGGTGATCGGGTTCCTGATCCTGCTCTACGTCGTCATCAACGCCAAGGTCGCCGCCCAGGTGCTCGGCTTCGTCTGGTTGGGCGTCGGGCTGCTGGTCCTGCTGGCCTTCTACCTGACGGGCCGGCGTCCCGAACTCGCCGCGCTCGTCGAAGTCACCCACGACAGCACCGACGAGCCGGTGAAGGAGCCGCAGTGAACACGGACGTGGTGAAGTACCGGCCGGAGCCGGACGAACTCTCCTACACCTTCGGCGGGCGCGAGGCGGTGCGCCGGGTGCGCCCCGGCACGATCCTCGAGCTCTACACCGAGGACTGCTTCGGCGGCCGGGTCCGCAGCACCGACGACCTGCCGTCGCAGGTCTGCCAGTTCCCGTACCTCAACCCGGTGACCGGGCCGATCCACGTCGAGGGGGCCGAGCCCGGGGACACCCTCGCCGTGCACTTCATCTCCATCGAGCCGGCCCGGGACTGGGCCGTGTCCACCACCTTTCCGCACTTCGGCGCGCTCACCGGCACCCACACCACGGCGACCCTGCAACCTCCGCTCGACGAGGTGGTCTGGCGGTACGACATCGACGTCGCCGCGGGCACGGCGACGTACCGGGCACGCCGGGGCGACTACACCGTGGCGCTGCCGCTGGATCCGATGCACGGCACCGCTGGGGTGGCGCCGGGTGCCTTCGAGGCGCGGATGACGATCACCCCGGACGCGCACGGCGGCAACATGGACACCCCGGAGCTGCGGGCCGGAGTCACCGCGTACTTCGGTGTGAACGTTTCCGGAGCGCTCTTCGCCCTCGGTGACGGGCACTGCCGGCAGGGTCACGGCGAGGTGTGCGGCACCGGCATCGAGGCGGCCATGAACACCGCGGTCGTGGTGGACGTCGTCAAGGGGGTCGGCACCCCGTGGCCGCGGCTGGAGTCGGACGACGCGCTGATGTCCACCGGCTCGGCCCGTCCGCTGGAGGACGCCTACCGGATCAGCCAGCACGACCTGGTCACCTGGACCGCCGAGCTGGTCGGGCTGGACCAGCTCGACGCGTACCAACTCGTCAGCCAGGCCGGTGAGGCCCCGGTCGGCAACGTGTGCGACTCGAACTACACGATGGTGGCGAAGGTGGACAAGCGCTATCTGGGCGGGGTCGGCGCGTACGAGGGGGTGCACGCCCGGCTGCGTGAGACGGCCCGCCACTATCTGACCCACTGCTGACCGCACTGTCTATCTGTTGAAGGGCGCGCCATGAGATTCGGACGACGAAGGCTGCCACGAACAGTGGCCACAGTGCTGCTCGTTCTCGGAGGGGTCGGCGTGCCCGTCGGTTCCGCCTCGGCGGCACAGGCGGGTGCCGACCTCACCGTCGACCTGGCCGGAGCGACGATTCCGCTGGGCGTCACGAGCAAGATGCTCTACCTGAAGATCGGCAACCAGGGACAGGAGACGCCGACCGAGGTCACCGTCCGGGTCGACGCGTCCGAGCTGGACGGTTACAGACAGAGGGTCACACTCTGGCCCACCGGCGGTGTAGGCGAGTGTGACGGCGATACCGCGGGGTGGTACTGCAGTCTGCTGCCGGACCAGCTTCCCGGGCCCGGCGAGACGGTGGAGCTTCCCGTCACCGCCACCGTCCAGACCAAGGAGCCCCTTGAGGGCAGGATCAAGGTAACGGTCGATGTGAGACCGGATGACACGAATCCGGCCGACAACACCAAGTGGTTCCCCATCGAGGTCGTGGACCATCCCGAGGCCGACCTTTCCGTGGTCGCGCCGGACGTGACGCAGTCGGTGCGGATCGGTGCCGGCGGCAGCATCGAGCCCACCGGGACGTTGAATCCGGGCGAGACGGGTGCGGTCCGTTACACCATCGCCAACCAGGGACTGAAGCCGGTCAGTGGCGTCAAGGTCGAGCTACGTCTGCCTGAGGGCGTGACCTTCACCAAGCCGCTGGATGAGTGCGTTCTTGGTGACGCTCGACGTTCGGCGGTCTGCACCTACGATGAGCTCACACTCATTCCTGCCGACCAGGACACCGACCCGAACGACAAGCGGCACTCCGCCGTCGAGCTGTACAACCTGGTGACGGTCTCGGCCTCCGTGACAGCGCCCGCCACATTGAGAGACGGGAAAGTGCACGTCGAGGGCTTGGGCGATCAGCGGTCAGACGGCTCCGACGCGGCGCGGACCGAACTTCCCGCGAACGCCGTCGCCGTACGCGCCACCGACGTGGACGACAGCGACAACCAGGACGGATTCGCGGTCGTCCTGGCCGCGAACAGCAGCGGTGGAGGCGATGGCGGCGACGGTGGCGATGACGGCGGTAGTGATGGCGGCGGTGGTGGTTTGCCGATCACCGGGCCGCAGACCGGGCTGACCTTCGGAATCGGCCTCGTCATGCTGGCGGGTGGGGCCGTGCTGTTGCTGCTCACCCGGCGGGTCAGGAGGCGGACAGCCGACTGACCGGCCCCGGGCGCGTTCGAGACGGCGTTCATGCGTCTGCCTCGCGTGCGGTCGGTTTGCGGGCGAGGATGCGCTCGATGGTGCCCGCCTTGAGCCGTACGGTCTCGGCGATCTCGAATCCGGCGACTTCCACCAGGGGCAGTTGACGGCGGGTGAAGTGCTCCCCGCCCGCGCGGATCGTCATGCGTTCGAGCAGCCACTGAGCTGCCCGGAGAGGCTGCCAGCTGCTGGCGATGTGGTCCACCAGCAGCAGTGTGCCGCCTGGTACCAGGACCCGGTACATCTCGGCGATCGCGGTACCGGGGTCGGGGATGCTGCACAGCGACAGCGCACACACCACCGTGTCGAACGACGCGTCGTCGAAGGGCAGATGCTCGGCGTCGCCTTCACGTAGCTCGACCGGACGGTCGAGAGCGGCGGCGCGCCGTCGGGCGATGGCCAGCATCGCCGGGCTCAGGTCGATGCCGGTGAGGGTCGTGTCGGACGGGTAATGGGGCATGTTGCGGCCGGTGCCGATCGCGACCTCGAGGACCCGGCCGTGTGCACGTCGGCCAAGCCACTCGCGTCCACCGGCGAACCAGATCTTCTCGAAGAGAGCGATCTGCTTGTCATAGCCGGGTGCCATCGTGTTCCACACCCGCTTCTGCCGAGCGGTCGGGGTTTCGCCCGTCTGGGGTCCTGCCGAACTGGTCATGGCATTCCTTCCACGCGTGCGGGGTGGGGGCCGACTGGGCGGCCCGTCGGCCAGCTGCACCACCGCTTTCTCGGCGAACACCCGAACGTCCGCATCAAGCGCCTCGTCTGATGCCAGCAGTACAGCAGCGAACGTACAGCAGCCGTGCCAAGCGAAGCCGAGCCGAGAAGGGCATCAGCGGCCGTCTGCCTCGTATCAAGCCCGAACCAGCCGCCTCGCCGAGGGTTCACACCGAAGAGGTCACTGTTTCGATCCCAGGTCGCCCACATGGAGCGTTGCGCGTGTTGGGACACTGCGCCGGTGACCGGATCCGTACTGCCTCTACCGCTTCGACCTCGTGCCCTGAGGCCGGGAGATGTCGTCGTTGTCGCATCGCTGTCCGGGCCGCTCCATGCCGCTTACGAGCCCGACCTCGAGCAGGCGGTAGTCGTACTCGAGCGGATGGGATTCCGTGTGCGTCGGGCACCGCTACTCGTGGCAGGGCGGCACCATTGGTGGAGCGCGGCCACGCCGGCGGAGATCGCCAGGGAATTCAACGCTCTTCTGCGTGATCCCGAGGTACGCGCCATCATCGCGCACGACGGAGGCCAGACGGCGCTCGGCTATCTCGACCTGATCGACGTTGAGGCGATCACTGCCGACCCCAAGCCGATCCTCGGCTACAGCGACATCTCACTGCTGCATCTGGTGCTCTACGCACGCACGGGTCTGGTCGGGTTCCACGCCGACTTGGCCACGCCTGGACTCGGCGGGGCGTGGCAGGCCGCGCCCGTAGCGCGCCGGGCGGAACTTGAAAAGCTCTACTCGGCGTTGCTGACCGGTACGGAGGCGATCGGTGCGCTGCCTGCCACCCCGTCGTGGGAGTGCTGGCGTGCCGGTCGTGCCGAAGGCCGGCTGATCGGCGGGGTGCTCAATCGCATCGTGCTGGCGCAGGCGACGCCTTACGCGCTGCCGCTCGAGTGGTTCGACGGTGCGGTGCTGTTCTGGGAGGAGATGGGCGGCCAAGCGTCGTACGTGTGGAGCTATCTGCAGGTGCTGCGGCACTGCGGCATCCTCGATCGGATCTCCGGCATGGTCGTGGGCGTCCCGTACGCGATCGACGGGCTCGGGGCGCCGGACGCGTCCCCCACCCTGCCCGAGATAGTCCTCGACGTCCTCGGCGGTCGTGACATCCCGGTCCTGGGCAATGTCGAGTTCGGACACGCCGGCCCGAATCTGCCGATGCCGGTCGGCATCCGCGTCGGCCTCGATGCGCAGCAGCGGACGCTGTCGCTGCTCGAACCGGCGGTACGACCGCACACGACAACGGGACCGGTCGGCTGAGCAGCGCGAACCCTGCCCAATTCAGCGCGCCGTACGCGGGCGTTGCCAGGTCAGGCCGTTGGTGCAGCGGTGGGCCTGACCGTGGAGGTCAGTCGTTGTGGCGGCGGCCGGTGGAGTGGAGTGACCGGTGATCCGTCTCCTGATCCGGCTCGTGGTCCGCCACCGGCTTGCCCAGCCGGGTCACCCAGTCGACGAACTCCGCGTCCTGCCTCGGCAGCGGCTCGCCGTCCGCCGGTGTGCCCGCGCCGTCCCCGTCGGCCCGGGACCTGTTGCGCCGGAACAGGCCCAGCCGGCCGCTGGCCCGCCCGCTGTCCCGTCCCGACTCGACGACGGGTGCCGGGGCAGCCGGCGCGGGGACCGCGGCGACCGGATCGGTCCCGGTGGGGCTCGCCGACGCGGGGTCGGTCGTGGGCCGGGGCCCAGCGCGCTGGGCGGTCGCGAGGGCGTCCCAGTTCGCGGCCCGGTTCAGGTTGGGCAGGGGCGGCCGGTGCCGAGGGCGGAGCGCCGGTTCGAGCCTCTCCGGCGTGCCGGCCGAGTGGGTCGCCTCGGCGCCCGGCGCGGGCTCGGCCGAGGGCGGCACCCGCCGCGGCGGAACGACCTGCCGGGTCGCCTGAACCGGCGTCCGGTCGGTCTTCGGCGGCTGGTACATCCGGCTGGTTCCCGGGGCGACGCGTGCCCCGTCGGCCTCTGCCTCCGCCGTCCCGGAGTCGTCCCCGCCGGGTCCCGCGGGAAGGTGGGTCGCCGTCGCGGGGGCCGGTTCCGATGTCGCCGGGGTGTCGGCGGGCGCGGCTGGCGCGGCGGTGACAGCCGGTGCGGGGGTCCGCGTCGCGGCGTCGGCCGGTACGGCGTTGGCGTCCCGATCGCCAGCCGGCGCACCGAGACCGAGCGGTTCGGCCGAGGTCGGGAGCTTCGCCGCGATCGCGCCGGCGAGCGGCCTCGTGCCGACCAGGTCGACGGGCTCCGGCTCGTCGGTCGTACCACCGGCGGCCGGCGTGATGGCCTGCGGCGCGGCGGGGCCGGCGGACAGCGGACGAAGGACGTCGGTCGGCTCGACGACCCGCGCTTCGGCGGTGCGCGGCAGGAGCGGCCAGCGGAACGACGCGGCGGCGGCCGAACCGAGCACACCGGCGGCGACGGCGAGCAGCGCGCCGTAGTACGGCGTGATCTGGTACCGGTCGACCGCGTCGCCGGGACCGGCGGTCAGGTAGGCGAACGCGACCAGCACCGTGCCGGCCATGCCGGTCGCGAGGTTGACCAGCGGTGGATGCCCGCGCCGGCGGGCCAGCCCGCCGGTCACCGCGCCGATGAGCAGGGCCACCGCCGGCAGAATCAGGATCGCCTGCCGGCTCGCCGCGTCGGCGTTGAGCCCGGCCGACTCCAGCACACCGAGCCGTACGGCGGGCAACGGTCCGGCGGTTGCGAGCGACGGGACGACCGAGACGAACGCCAGCAGCCAGACCACGCCACCCACCGCCGTCATGCTCCAGCCCAGCGGCGGCTTCGCCAGTGCGGCGATCGCGGCACCCACGCCGACCAGCGCGCCGACGGTCGCGCAGATGCCGACGGCCCAGATCGGGTCCACAGAGAAGCGCTCCGCGGCCTGGGCCGGCCGGACGCAGAGCGGCGCCACGACGGTGGCACCCAGCGCGGCGGCGGCGGCGATGGCCGTCAGTCTGCCCGTGCTCTCCAGCAACCCGTGCCGGCGGGCCAGGCGTGCGGTGACGACGGTGCCGGCCACGGCGGCGTGTGCCGCGAACCAGCCCACCCAGACGAGCTGGGCGGGCCACTGGTTGACGGTGGCGCCGGCGGAGGCGCTGGCGAGCTGGACGATGCCGAAGCTGAATGCGACTCCGAGCTGGCCGGCAGCGGCGAGCACGCCCATCCCGAGCGATGTGAGCAAAAGGTTACGCCAGGTACGAGAAACCATGTCCGGCACGTTACGCATCTATCGCACCGGTTTACCCCGAAATGCCGGATTCCATGTCGGACCGCCGTGCTGAGTTGGCTGAGCGTCGCTATTAGCGCCGCCGAGGGAGTGATCGATACTTTGGTGCTCGGGTTGCGGTCGACAGGATGGACGCGTGTCGGTGTTGCAGGTGAAGGTGCGTGCGGTGGTGTCCGGCGCGGATCGGGACGGCATGCCGGACGTGCTGGTCGAGCTCGCGAGCGAGCGTACGACGGTGGGTGAGCTGATCCGCAGGGCGGTTGAGGAGCAGATCCGGGTGCTGGGCGTCGACGTTCCGCGTTGCCGCACCGTGCTCAGGCGCCAGTATCTTTCCGCAGCGGAGATCCGGGCACAGGCATCCACCGGCATGGTCCGGACGCCGTCGCCGCGGCTCGATCCGCCGGACGTCGCGGAGGAGGTAGCTCGGGCGTATCGAGCGTTCGAGCGAGACGTGTTCGTGTTGTTCGTGGGAGGACGCCAGGTCCACCGGCTCGCCGAGGAGATCGTGCTCCGTCCCGGCGAGCCCGTCGTCTTCCTGCGGCTGACCGCTCTGGTCGGTGGGTGACCATGGTGGATGTGCCGGAGATGTTTGCCGACGAGGTCCGTCACCAGCGAGACGCCCTGTGGCGGATGGTCGACGAGGCCTCGGCCTTGGCGAAAGCCGGTGACCTGCCAGGTCTGCGGGCCTACGCCGACGAGATCCGGCGTGCGTTGGAGGCCGGCAACAGCATCGACCGCACCGGTGGGCATCTGGACTCGAACGTCGGTGACGTCTACGCGGCGTTGAATGACATCTACGATGCGGCGCTTCCCGTGCAGAGGCCCGATGATCCGACAGACGTCCTGGATGCCCCGTGGCCGACCGCCAGCCGGACGGCCCTGCTCGCCTCCATTGTGGGTCATGAGGGTTGGCGTGAACCGCCACTCGAGCCCCTGGCCGCCCGGGCCATCGACGCTGGCGATGTGCACCTGCTGCGGCTGCTGGTCCGCACTCCGCTGGGTCGCGCCCGTCGGGAGACCGTGGCGCGGGTCCTGGACGCCCTGCACGAGGTGGGGGCGCTCGATGTCGAGATCATCGAGCGGGCGTTCACCGACGACATGTACCTGGGAAACGCCATCGTCGGACGCTCCCCGACGGACAGCGCCGCGCGGTTGACGCCCGCTGCCTGTGCGCCCGCAGTGCGCGACTACTTCGACGAGTTGGCCTGGCGCCTGACCTCGCCGTCCGAGCCCGAGTGGGCGGCGCTGCCCGAGGTGCTGGTGCCACGAGGCCTGCGGTTCGTGCTTCGGGCCGTGGAGCGACGAACGGATCGCCGGATGGCCGTGCGCCTCGGCGCCGCCGAGCTGACCGACGGCGAGCGGACGGCTCTGGTGGAACACCTGCGGGACCGCCCGGCCGAGCAGCAGCGATACGCCTTCGACCTGCGACTGCCGGCGGGAGACGCCGAGGTGCTGCTGCCACTGCTCGGGCTGCCCGGGGCGGCGCCGTTGCTGCGGTTGGTGCGGGCGACCTCCACAACGGAAGCCGTACGGCAGGACCGGAGCGCGATCCTCGCCGCCGTGCGGCAGGCCGGCGTCGACGGTGCGCGCTCGCTGCTGCAGCTCTGCCCGAGCGAGATCGTCTCCGCCGCTCTGGGCTGGAACCGCCCAGCCGTCTCCAAGCGAGTCAAGCACAACGCCCTGGCGGCCATCGCCGCTTTCGGCCTGCTGCCGCTGGCCGACGATGAGACGGTGCTCGACCGCTATCTGGCGCTGCGAGAGGTGGCAAAGCGGGGTCTGAAGCTGGGCCCGAACCGCAGGCACAGCCACGCCGCGGCGGTCGCAGTCGCCCTCGACCACCTCGCCCAGGTGGCCGCTTTCCCGGACGCCAGTCGCCTTGAGTGGGACTGCGAGGCGCGCATCGCCGCCGAGGCGCCTGGCGACTGGCACGTCGGCGACTACACGGTCGCGCTGCGGCTGTCCGGCGCCGAGCCGCTCATCACGGTCAGCAAGGCAGGCAAGCAGCTGAAGTCGGTGCCGGCCGCCGTACGCACCGACCCGCGGTACACCGAAGTCCGCGAACACCAGGAACGGCTACGGGCCCAGGCGCGCCGCATGCGTACCGGGTTGATCGAGCGGCTCGTCGCCACTGGTGGCACCGTCGCCCCCGACGAGCTCGCCCGCCTGCGCAGCCTGCCGGCCGGCGCGGTGCTGCTCCCCGCACTGATCTGGGAGGACCAGGCGGGCACGATCGGCCTGCTCGACCAGGTCGACCTCGACGGTCCGGTCACGGTGGTGCATCCGTTGCGGTTGTACGAGCGGGGCCTGCTCGCCCACTGGCAGGCGAAGGTCGTCCGGCACCGGATCCGGCAACCCGTGAAGCACGCGTTCCGGGAGTTGTACCTGTTGACTCCGGCTGAACGCGACGCTGTCGACGTGTCGAGGCGGTTTGCCGGACACACGGTCGACGGCAAGGTGTCGGGCCAGCTGCTGTCCGGGCGCGGCTGGTCGACCCATGACCAATATGACGAGCACCAGGCAACCAAGCTGATTACCACCGACATCACCGCCGCGCTGGTCTGCGACCTGCGTGGCTACTTCGGCGGGGGAGAGGCGGTCGTCGGCGAGTTGCGTTTCCTGACCGCCGGCTCGGTAGTTCCCCTGGCCGACGTGCCGCCGGTGGCGTTCTCCGAAGTCATGCGGGATCTGGACCTCGTCGTGTCGGTGGCCGGGATCGACCCGGCGGGGTACGCCTCGCCGCCACAGGCGGCGAGCCGGGTCCAGTTGCTGGCCAGCCTGATCGACGATCTCGGGCTGGATCGAGTGGCCGTCGACGGCACGTCGGCCGTGGTCCGTGGCTCCCGGGCCACCTATCGCGTGCACCTGAACAGCGGCAGTATCCACGTCGAGCCCGGCGGCTACCTGTGCGTGGTTCCCGCCTCGTTCGGCGGCACCGCCCATCGGAGCCTGTTTCTGCCATTCGCCGACGAGGACCGGATGACCAGCGTCATCCTCAGTAAGGTCCTCCTGCTCAATGAGGACGAGAGGATCACCGACCCGGCGATCCTGGCGCAGCTCGACGCACGGGGCTGACGGGTCGCGCCGTAGCCACGAGCGCGCCGCCCACCGCGGATCTGCGGCGGGCGGCGCGGTTGGTGCGTGACGTCAGGAAACCGTCACGTCTCTGTAGTAGTAGCGCAGAATCGCCTGGTAGTTGTTGCCCGCGTTCGCGAGATCACGCGAGCCGTACTGCGACAGCCAGTCCCCGTCCACCCAGCCACCGCACGCGGTCGTGGTGGCGCAGTAGTGCGCCCGCAGAATGTTGCCGCTGCGGGTCAGCCGGATTGACCAGGTGCGGTCCACCGCGGCGGACGTCGACGCCTGCGCCGACGACGGCCGGTAGACCTGGTCGCCGGTGTCGTCACGGACGTCGTAGCACTGTCCGCCGGAGGTCTTCCGGGTCGAGTGCAGCGCCCAGTACCAGCCGTAACTCTTGACGGCCATGGCACCGGCCTCCAGCGAGGCGGCCGGCCAGCTGGTCACCCACTCGTTCGGAAGGACGTTCTTGACGTACGTCTTGAAGTCGACCCGGTCGACTCGCCCGAGACTGACCCGGTAGACCAGAATGGTGGTCGGCAGCTTGCTGTTGGTGCCGTCGGTGCTACAGCCCGTCGGCCCGCTCACAAGTTCGTGCGAGGCGTTGTTGTTCTTCAGCGTGGCGTTGAGGTTGCCCTTCGCCCCGGCCGCGAAGTCCTGGCTCGCACCGGCGAAGTTGCTGTTGAAGTAGACCCGCACGGTCTTGCCGGTGCGGTTCCACACCGACGCGACGTTGTTCTTCACGCACAGGCCCTTGCCGGCGCCCGCTCCCTTGAAGTCGTAGCAGGTTGGTTGGGTCGTGCCGTAGTCGTCCAGGGAGTCGGTGAAGTCGGAGACCGAGCCGGCCTGGTTGCTGTTGTAGTAGTAGCAGAACTCGCCGCTGTCGCAGCCCCCGTCGCGATCGGCGGCGGACGCCGCACCGGGCGCCACCGCGACGCCGACGAGCGCCGCCACCACGACGGCCAGAAGGCCCGGAACTTTTCTCAGGATGGTCATCCGCGGCCGCCGATCAGAAGTGGAGTGCATACCGGGTCACCAGCTGCTCGGAACGTAGGCCCAGCCCAGGTAGTCGGACCGATCCCGGAACGTGCTGGTCTGGTAGACGGTCGGTCCGGTGCTGATGGCGCTGTTACCGCCGATGGAGAGCATGACGTGCCCCGCCGACGTGGTGGACGTGAAGAACACCGCGGTTCCGGCCGGCGGCACCGAGCCGGTGTGAATGCGCCCGTTGTCCTTCTGCCACTGGTAGTGCGTACGGGCCGTGGCGAACCGGCCGCTGGTGCCGAAGGCCCGCTCGACGAACAGCTCGCACTCGTTGTTCCAGTCGGTGTGCCCGAGGCGGGCCTTGGCGAACGCGACGGCCTCGGCCGCGCGCGGGTCGGCCGGGTTGGTGCCGCTGGTGCCGCCGATGTTGTGCGAGGCGTTGTTGTTCTTCAGCGTCGCGTTGAGGTTGGCCTTCGCCCCGGCCGCGAACGACTGGCTCGCTCCGCCGTAGTTGCTGTTGAAATAGACCACCACGGTCTTGCTGGTGCGGTTCCACACCGACGCGGCGTTGTTCTTCACGCACAGGCCCTGGCCATTGCCCGCGCCCTTGAACTCGTAGCAGGACGGCTGGGTCGTGCCGTAGTCGTCGATCGACCCGGTGAAGTCCGAGATCGAGCCGGCGTAGCCGCTGTTGTAGTAGTAGCAGAACTCGCCGCTGTCGCAGACCCCGTCCCGCGACGCCGCCTGCGCCGGCGAGGCGACGGCCAGGATGGACGTGGTCATGGCGAGCGCGGCGCCCGCGACGGCGAGGCTCTTGCGGATGTTCATGGTGCCCTCTCGTGAACAGTGAGTGATGGTTGATGGATCGGTTCGGGTGCGGGTCACTGCCCGCGCTGGTACTGCTCCCAGGTTTTGATCGGAATCCGGGGACCGTCGTCCGGGCCCTGGTTGGCCAGGCCGTTCATGCCGAGGTAGTAGTCGCCGGTCTGGTGCTGCGCCTGGCTGGACAGGTCCGTGTCGCTGATCGCCGCGGCGTGGATGTGCCACGGCCAGTCACCCTGACTCGGGTTCCGGACCCAGGCGGCGAAGCCGACCTGGCGTAGAGCCCGGACGACGGCGGTACGCCTGGCCGCGGTCATGCCGGTGACCGCGATGTCCACCACACCCCCGCCGTCGTGCGTACCGGCCGAGGTCGGGTCGCCCCCGGGGTTGTACGAGCCCTGCTCGAGCACCAGGGTGTGACCGAGCAGACGCTGCGCCTCGGCCAACATCGCCTGCGTACGGGCGTCGACGACGTACCCGTCCCGCTGGACCTTCGCGCCCGGGCCGATCGTGTTGCCGACGGTGTACCGGGTCCGCCCGAGCTTCGTCAGCGACGTCGTGCCGGGCAGCCCGTTCGCGGCCAGGCCGGTGTAGCCGAGCGAGCGCTGGTACGCCGCGTACGCCGAGATGGTCTCGGTGCCGAAGTAGCCGTCGACCCACTGCCCGTTGAGCAGGTTCTGAGCCTGGAGCGCCTGCTCGACGGCAAGCACGGAACTCTTCGCGCCCGGGGTCAGTGTGTGGTCGGCACGGCGGGGGTCGATCTGGGCGGCCAGGACGGTGGCCTCCATGTCCACGACCGGCAGCGCGGCCGTGGACACCGTTCGCTGCGCTGTGGCACCGGGTGTCGCCGCCCACGCATGGGCCGGGACGCCGACGGCCGCACACAGCGCGGCGAGCCCGACGGCTAACCAGGGACGGCGCATGGTCGATCCTCCTCGTAGGTGGTGAGTCGCGTTCGGAACGGACATCACCCTGCGAGAAGCGGCCTGTTGTTCGGTACCCCGCCGTCCTGTCAGATCTATTGGGTCGTCACCGACCTCGATGGATGCGGTGTTGTCAGATCGGGTGGCGCCCAGGTCTGACATGGAGCGCTCGCGCCTGACACCGGTGGGGCGACCCGGGACCCGTTGCCGCCAGGCCTGCTCAGATGACGGTCACCATGAAGTACACCGGCCGGCGACTGGGAAAGTAGGCCTTCCCGTGCTCGTCGACCATCTTCCAGCTGACCCAGCATTTCCCGGGGCGGTTCGGCGCGGTGACCGCAACACTGATCATCACCTGCCCGCCGGGCGGCGTGTCGCCGACCGCCACGCGATCCGGCACCCGGCAACCGTCATCGTCACCGGTGGGGTTCGTCCGCGCCAGGAAGCGGTTGTGCCAGTCGACCGATCCCGTGTTCTTGAGCGCCCACACCTTCACGAAGTGGGCGTTCACCTTCACCTGCGTACCGTCGGGGATGGTGACGTCGGCGACGAACTGGGTCGAGTCCCCGGGAATCATCGCGTCCGAGAATCCTGCCGATGTCGGCGCCACCGCGACGGCGTCGGCGTCGTCCAGGGACGACCGGTCGCGGACGGTGGCGGCCAGAACGGCGACCATCGCCGCCACCGCCACCACTGCGGCGGTGGCGAGCCACGGCATCCGATGCCGTCGCGCGCCCGTGACCTCGTCCTGCGCAACTGCCTGTGGGTGCTCGGCCGCCCGCAGCGCGCGTTGGCCCTGCGGCACGAGGTCCGAAGATGCGGCGACGCGGGACACCAGGGGCCTACCGGCCGCCGGTGTGGCCACGGCGTCGAACGTCTCGGCGCCCACGGCGCCGGTTGGCACAGTGTCCATGGTGCCGGGCGTGTCGACCCCGGCCGAGGAGTCGGTGCTGACCGGCGCCAGGTCGCCTTCCGGGGCATCGTGGTTCGCCCCCCGGCGCTGAGCGTCCTCCCATCCGCGCCGCCACTGAGCCTCGTCCGCCTCGCACGCCCGGACGAACTCGCGCGTGGTCTCCCACGAGGGAAACCTGGTCCCGGCGGCAGCCTCGTGCAGCGTCGTGTGCGAGATCCGGCCCGACCGCCCAGCCATCTTCCGGAATGACGGGTTGCCTGCGGCGGCACGCAGCGTCCGCAACTGTTCGGCAAATGTCTGGGTGGCCACGCCGTCTTGACTCGACTCGGCGGCAGCAGGCTGGGTTTCCATCTATCCCCAATGTCAGACGTCGTCGTCAGGCGTTGTCAGAGCGTGTAAGAGGGTACCGAACGGACCTCCACGGCGTTCACCGTGATCGATGACGACACCGGGCGCGACGGTCCCGGTGCATTGAAGGAGGTCACCGATGAAGAGCCTTTCCCGACGTGGCGTGCGCATCCTCGCGGCCGCCGGGCTGGCTGTGCCCGCGGCGCTGGCGGTCTCCGGACCCGCCTACGCCGAGACCAACCCGCACTGCGCGGGCTCGGTGCAGATCGGCGCGACGGCGTACGTCACCGTCGGCGGGCAGACCGCCGCATCGGTCAAGCAGTACAAGGGCTGCGGCAAGAACTACGCATACACGTACGTGTGGCAGCAGTACCGGGCGACCCACGGCTCGTACCAGGTCTGCACCTCGATCGTGACCGGGCGCACGCTGCGCGACCTGCAGTGCTCGAGTGGCCCGGACGTCTGGTCCTCGGGTGCCAACACGCTGGCGGAGTGCACCCGGGCCCTCGGCGGAATCTCCGACGTGGCGCAGAAGGAGACCGGCGAGCGCTGCTGACCGGCGACGCGTTCCTGTCCCGCCACCTCCGCCGGGCCTGACCGGTACCGGCGTCCGGCGCGAGTCTGGGCGCCGGTACCGGCGACATGTGCGGATTCGTGGCGGCGACGGGCTACCTCAGGGGGCGGAAGTAGTGCCGGACCGCGTAGCGGTAGACCTTCTCACCGAGTTTCGCCCCCTCGACGTCAGCGGTGCGGAAGTGGACGCCGCCCCAGACGCGCGCGCCGATGAGTTCGTTGAGCGCTTGCGAGAAGCTGTTGAATTCCCTGGTGGTGCCGGAGTCGACGCTGGATCCGCTGAACGTGATGTCGTCTCGGCCGAAGAAGTGCCGGTACAGCGACATCCGCGCACCGGTGCCGCAGGCGTGGCCGGAGGGGTACTCGGGGAAGGGAGGCGTGACGAGCAACGGCTGCCAGCCTGGATCGGCGGTCGTCCTCGGGTTGCCGTCCGTGTCGGCCAGTTGGATCGCCGTGACCGGACGCCAGTAGCTCCAAAAGTCCTTCTGGCTGAAGCACGCCACTCCTGAGTCGGCCACGATGAGGTCGGTCATCGCGAAGAAACGCGCGGTCTGCAGGGGGTCCAGCTGCTGGGTGGTGGCGAGCTGGCGCTTGATCTCCCAGGAGCCTGAACGCCGGTCGTGCCACCAGATCGCGGCCTCCGTCTGGTCCCGGGTGCGCACCGTGCTCGTCCCCGAGCCGACTTCCTTCACCTCGTTGAGGTCGCGGGTGTACGCGCTGCTGGTCAGTCGTGGCGGCTCGGGTGTGCGGAACATCGACGTACGGGGGATGAGGAACGGCCGCATGTGTCCGGTCCATGCGCCCTGGGAAAAGAACAGTGGCGGCGTGGGTCGCCACTGGCCGGGCCCTGTCCCGTTCCTCCACTGCTGGTCCCCGAACGCGCCGTCGTCCTGCCGTGCGGTGACCATCGTGTCCGCGGCTCGTGCCCCGATCGTGATGCCGCGCTGCTTCGACCGTCCGTCGGGAATCACGGCGAGAGCCGTGTCGTACTGTGCCCGAAGCCGCTCCTGCTGATCGGGGAAGAGAGCGGCGAGTACGTCGTGGGCGGCGGCGGCGACGGCAGCGTCCACCGACTCGGTCCCGTTCGACGGCGGTGCGGCAAGGTGCGGCTGGTACGGGGTGCCGGCGATCGCGTTCAGCGCGTCGTAGACGGCTCCGCTCACCATCGCGAAGCTCCGCACCTGCTCGTTCGGTTGCTGAGCCGCGACGTCCCAGATCGCCGTCTGAGCATTGATGTCCCATGTGACAACCGGATTGGCGGGGCCGGTGCTGGAGATCGCGGCCGCGGCGCGGGGCACCGGCCCGGTCATCGTGGACGCGACCAGCGAGCCCAGCGCGAAGGCTGCGGGAATGACGCGTGACCAGATCGTACGGCGTGTTTGGTTGCGGCTCGTCATGATCTCCCCGTCGGTAGGTTGTCGATGCTGGCCGTCGAAAGACACGGCGTGCGAAGCGGAATCGATGACTATCGAAAGTAGCATCGTCAGGCCTCGATGGTTGCCCGTCCGGTCGCCTCCTTTCGGCGCTCGCCCGGTGGTTCGACGTCAAGGTCCCGAGCTTGTACGCGCACCTGAAGAACTCACATGATCTCAAGATCCGCATCGCGCTGTTCGCGCTTGAGGAACTCGCCGACCGCGTCGCCGACGCCGTCGCCGGTCGTGCCGGCAGGGACGCGTTAGCCGCGTTCGCTGACGCCTACCGCGACTACGCCAGGGAGCACCCGGGCCGCTAGGCCGCGGCCCGGCTCCGGCTCGGTCCGGAAACGGCGGCCGCCAGCGCCGGCGTCCGGCACGCGCAGATGGCCCGGGCGATCCTGCGGGGCTACGAATTGGAGGAGCCGGATGCGACGCATGCGGTCCGGATGCTGGGCAGCGTCTTCCACGGGTACGTCAGCCTGGAGCTGGCCGGTGGTTTCGAACACAGCGCCCCCGGTGCTCAGGAATCCTGGGAATGGGTCGTGGATTCGCTCGACGCGCTGTTACGCAACCGCAGCACCCCCTGACCCGACAACGGCCGCACCGCCGCGAGATGTTCGCCGCGCGGCGCGGCGATGAAGCCGAGATTTCGGTCGAGAGGCTTGAGGTAATGACCACTGAACATGCCTGGATCACCCCGGTGACCGCGGACCTCCTGCGCGGCTTCGTCGACGTGGAGACGACCGCGCGGGGGGCGGGACCCTGCGGTTCAAGGCTATGGGCGATCCAGCCGAGCGCACCGCCGGCCGGCTGACGCTCAACGTCATCCGTGCCGAACTCGCCCGGATCGTCGAACAGCGCGCGGCCGACGACCCGAGCCTGCACTACCTCGACGGACGCGACCTGTACGGCGAGGCGGACTATGCCGAAATCCCGCTACCCGACGAGGTCCACCCCGACCCTGCTGGGCATCGCCGCATCGCTGAAAACTTCGCGCGGCTCGCGTTCGGCGACGGTAGCCCCTTCGCCACCAGGACCGGCTGACCGTTTCTTGGCCAGGCCGTTCTTGTGGTGTTCCTTCGAGGGGCCTACGCGCCCTGTCCCTGGTTCTGCATCAGCCCACCATCCATGAAGTACGTCGAGCCGGTGACGTAGTCGGCGTCGTCGCTGGCCAGGAAGACGGCGAGCTTGGCGATCTCCTCCGGCTGCGCGGCCCGCTTCCACGGGATGGACTGCACCTGCTCTTCCAGGAACTTCGGGTCGTCGATCGCCTGCTGGTTGAACGGGGTGAGCACCATGCCGGGTCCGATGTTGTTGACGTTCATGTGCATCGGGGCGACCTCCAGGGCGATGCTCTTGGCCAACTCCAGCATGCCGCCCTTGCTGGCGTCGTAGTCGGAGCCGCCGGCCCGGGCCACCTCCTGATGCACGGAGGTGATGTTGATGATCTTTCCGTGTCCGCCCTGGTCGCGACGGTGCTGGATGAACCGCCGGCAGCAGAAGAACATCCCGTACAGGTTGGTGCGGATGGCCCGGTCCCAGGTCGCGGTGTCCAGGTCGGCCACCGGGATGCCGGAGGCGTCCACGCCCGCGTCGTTCATCAGGATGTCCAGCCTGCTGAATTCCGCGAGGGCCTCGTCGAACATCGCCTCCACCTGGTGCTCGACGCTGATGTCGCCCTGCACCACGACAGCCCGTTGGCCGGTCCTCTCGATCTCGGCCTTCGTGTGGTTCGCGCCCGCGTGGTCGTGCAGGTAGTGCACCACCACGTCGGCGCCCTCGCGGCCGAATTCGATAGCGGTGGCCTGCCCGATCCCCGAGTCGGAGCCGGTGATCAGGGCAGTCCTGCCGGTCAGGCGTCCGGTCATCAGCACGCTCCCTCCGTGGCTGTCACATCGGCGCGCTTACCCGCGTGCCGCGGCCCTAAGCGAACGGGAGGTGGCGCGGCCGTCCGCCTTACGGTTTGCTGCCGGATTGGACTTGATCGATGACCCAGGCGGCGTTGATGAGACCGATGTGGGACAGCGCCTGGGGAAAGTTCCCGATCAGGTTGCCGTCGCGGTGGTCGATCTCCTCCGACAGCAGACCAAGATCGTTTGCCCGGGCGGTGACGCTCTCGAAGATTCGTTTGGCTTCGTCGACCTGCCCGGCCAGGGCCAGAGCCTCCACAAGCACGTACGAGCAGATGATGAAGGCGCCCTCCAACCCCGACCCCGTCCAGCGCTGCAAGAGGCCGTCCCGCCCCACTCCCAGTTCCCGCCTGATGGCGTCCATGGTGGCGAGGACCCGGTCGTCGTCGCCGGGGAGAAACCCGACGGTCGACATGACGAGCACCCCGACGTCGAGGTGGTCGGACCCGAACGCGCCGGTGAACGTCCGGGCCTCGGCGCTCCAGCCTTCGGTGAGGATCGCCGCGCGGAGCTGCTTCATGGCCTGCGACCACCGCGGGACGTGCGCCTCCGCGTCCATGGCCTGCGCCAGCTTGATGGCCCGGTCCAGGGCTACCCAGCACATCACCTTCGACGTCAGGTAGTGCCGCTCGCCCTCGCGCCCTTCCCAGATGCCGGCGTCGCGCTCCCGCCAACTGTCGGCGGCCCGGTCGGCCAGTGATCGCAGCAGGCCCGAGGCGGCGGGCGACAGATCCGCGAGTTCGTTCCGCAGGACCCAGGCGCACTCCAGGATCTCGCCGAGGACGTCGAGTTGCTTCTGCTGCCAGGCGTCGTTGCCGATCCGCACCGGTCGGCTGCCCTGGTAACCCTCCAGGTGCTCCAGGGTGTGTTCGGTCAGGTCCCGCTCGCCACCCGCGCCGAACATGATCGGCACGTGGTCCTCCGCGTCCACTGACCCCATGGAGGCGGCCATCCAGTCGAAGAAGCGGTGTGCCTCGTCGGGACAGGCCGCGACCCACAGCGCCTTGAGGGTGAAGCTGCCGTCGCGGAGCCAGCCGAACCGGTAGTCCCAGTTCGCCGCGCCGCCGACCTCTTCCGGCAGCGAGGTGGTGGCTGCCGCGATCACCGCACCGGTCGGCTGGTAGGTCAACGCCTGAAGGACCAGGGCGCTGCGCCGGACCTGCTCCCGATAGGCTCCCTGGTAGTCCTGGTGGAGGTGGTCCCAGGACTGCCAGGCGGCGACGGTGTCCCGCAGCGCGGCGCGCCCGTCGATCGGCACGGTCAGCGGGTCGGCGGCCCGGCGGTGGTGCAGCGCGAACACGGCGCTGTCGCCCGCTGCGAGAGTGAATCGCCCGGTCACCAGCGAACCATCGACGGCAAGATCACGATCAGTGGCCAGGACCAAGCGGTCGCCACCTCCGGATATCTCTATCCCCACCGGAGTTTCGGCAACCGTGGGACTGACCAGTCCGTACTCGGGTCGGGCCGCGACCTCGATCGCCACCTCCACTGCGCCGGCGACGACCTCGACCTGCCGTAACAGGACGTGCGGGGACGTGTAGCCGATCCGGTGACCGCGTTCCCCGGCACCGAGGCTGAGGGCGTCGGTCAACCGCAGCACGCCGCTCTGAGTGTGGAACTCCGTGCGGAGCACCATCGTCCCATCAAGGTAGTGACGGGAGGTTGTGTACGGCCCGAGCGGTCGGATCGACCAGAAGCCGCCGGCAGAGCCGAGCAGACGCGCGAAGATGCTCGGCGCGTCGAACCGGGGCGGGCACCACCAGTCCACGGACCCGTCCGAGGAGACCAATGCCGCGCCCTGACAGTCGCCGAGAAGTGCGTAGTCACTGATCACAGCCACGCCCGGCTCGTACCCGCGGTGGCGCTCCCTACGCCCGGCGATCCCCGCCAGCGACACACCCGCGGGTACCGGACATCCCTTCTGCCTGCGGCCGGCCTGAGACCTGCCGCTCGCTCATCACCGCCCAATCGTGGTGGCCAACGTGTCGCGTGGTGTGTAGAGCATGATCCCGTGATCTCGTTCGGGATCGTGGAGAACCTCGGTGTCGAAGGTCAGCCACCCGCGGGTCGGGTGGTGCAGGCGCTTGACGGCCGACCGCCACGCACTGATAGACGATGTTGCGCCGATACCGCCCGGAGGCCGAGAGTTGTCCGAGCAAGTCAGCGGCGGCGGCGTTGTAGGCCAGCAGGTCGAGGCGTCCGTCGTGGACGCTGATCGGCATGGTGTCGTCGAGGATGCGGAGCAGCCCTGGAACCTGCCGCCGCGACGTCCGCGCACGCTGTCGTGGTGCTAGCGGGGGGATCCGTGGCGCTCGGCATTGATCCGGAGGAGTCCTTCGACTCCGCGGAGGAAGGTCTCGGACACCAACGCGGGGTCGAACAGGCAGCCGGCTGCCATGGCGCCGTCGCGGAGCATGACGAAGTGGCGCGCGGCAGGGTCCGCCGTTTCCTCGTGGACCTGCGCCATCAGTGTGGTGAGCGTGTCCAGGAACCATTGGCGGTGGGCGATGATCTCCTGGCGCACGGGATGGTCGGTGTCGGGATACTCCGCTGCGGCGTTCAGGAAGGCGCATCCCCGGAACCCGGGGGACTGGATGCCCTGAGTGATGGAGTTGGCGATGGCCAGGAGGGGGTCGACCGGCGACGGGTTGGCGGCGATGGCCGCGTCGACCGCGGCGCGATCCATCTGATGGACTTCCCGCAGGTAGGCGAGAATAAGGTCTTCCTTGCTGGGGAAGTGCCGGTAAAAGGTGGCCCGGGTCACCTTTGCCTCGGCGATGATCCGGTCAACGCCGACGGAGTGGATGCCCTCGGCGTAGAAGATCCGGGTTGCCGTGGTGAGGAGCCGGAGTCGCGCCTCAGAGGGCCTGGTGTCGGGTCCGATGCGGGTCATACCACCACCTTAGCGATAGAACGTTCGGTCTGACATGCGTGAACGGCCTCCGCGGTGCACTCCGCGCGCCGCTGGCTGGGCGGCTGCGTCGACGACCTCGCCGAGCCTGACACCGTCGCCGACTCGCTCGCTCAGCCGCCCCCGAGGTTCAGGCCGTGGACTCGAACCGGCAGGCCTGAGGCCTTCCGCAGCCTGGGGGAGAACGTTCGGTCTTGACATCGCGCGGCGAGGCTGAGATGCTGGGCTAGACAGAACGTTCGGTCTTGACGACGCGCGGTGTGAGTCGCCAATGCTGAACGTGACAGAACGCCCGATATCCCCACGCCTCCACTGGAAGGGTCGCCGTGACCACCATCGCTGCTTCGCCCGCTATCTCCCAGACCGCCTCCGCACTGCGGCGGCTGTACTTCACCCGCTTCGCGTTCGCCATCGTGTGGGCACTCGTGACGATCGCGACCGCCAAGGAGATCAGTCCGCTCACGGTGGTGCTTTTCGTGCTCTACCCGCTGTTCGACGTGGGCGCCGCCATCTACGACCTTCGCTCGTCGCGGGCCACCAGCTCGCCGGCCCTGCTGTACGTGAACATCGCGGTCAGCCTGGTCGCCGCCGTTGGCGTGGGCGTCGCCAGCGCGTCCGGCATTCCGGCGGTGCTGCGGGTGTGGGGTGCCTGGGCGGTCGTGGCCGGGCTGGTTCAGCTGATCGTGGGTGTCACTCGTCGCAAGATGGGCGGGCAGTGGCCGATGATCATCAGCGGAGGCATCTCGGTGCTGGCCGGTGGGTCCTTCATCGCCGGTGCTTCCGTGGACAACCCGTCGCTGACCAACGCGGCTGGTTACGCCATCCCCGGCGCCATCTTCTTCCTCATCGCCGCCTTCCGCCTCGGCCGCAGCGCGAAGGCCAACTGACATGACCACCACGGAGTACGACGTCGTCGTGATTGGCGCCGGCCCGGTCGGGGAGAACGTCGCCGACCGGGTGGTGCAGGGCGGTCTGACCGCCGCGATCGTCGAGCGGGAGTTGGTCGGCGGGGAGTGCTCGTACTGGGCGTGCATGCCGACCAAGGCGTTGCTGCGTAGCGCGTCCGCGTTGCGGGCGGCGCGGCAGGTGCCGGGTGCCCGCGAGGCGGTGACTGGTGACCTCGACGTGGCGGCGGTGCTGAATCGCCGGGACTCCTTCGTGTCGCACTGGAAGGACGACGGGCAGGTGTCGTGGCTGGAGTCGGCCGGGATCGCGTTGTACCGCGGCCAGGGGCGGATCAGCGGCGCCCGGGTCGTCGAGGTGACCGGTGACGACGGTGTCACGACGAGGTTGACCGCGCGGCATGCGGTGGTCGTCGCGACGGGGAGCAGTGCGTTGCTGCCGGATATCCCGGGTCTGCGAGCGGCGGCGCCGTGGACCAGCCGCGATTCCGCCTCGGCCGGGTCGGTTCCCCGCCGCCTCGCCATCATCGGTGGCGGCGTGGTGGCGACCGAGATGGCAACCGCGTACTCCGCGCTGGGATCCGCGGTGACGCTGCTGGCCCGTGACGGTGTGCTGCCGCTGGTGGAGCCGTTCGCCGGTGAGCTGGTGACGAAGTCGTTGCAGGCAACCGGTGTGTCGATACGTCTCGGCGCGGAGGCCGTTTCCGTCAACCGCGACAATAGCGGAACCGTCCACATCGAGACCGCCGACGGCGAGCGGGTCGAGGCCGACGAGGTACTGGTGGCGATCGGCCGTACGCCGAACACCCAGGACATCGGCCTCGACAGCGTCGGACTGGCGCCGGGTGGCTGGCTGCCGGTCGACGACACCCTGCGCGTCGCCGGCGGTGGGGAGTGGCTGTACGCCGCCGGTGACGTGAACCGGCGGGTGCTGCTGACCCATCAGGGCAAGTATCAGGCGCGCGCGGTGGGCGACGTGATCGTGGCCCGGGCGAAGAGTGAGAAGGTCGAGGACGGCCGGTGGGGCCGGCACGCGGCCACGGCCGACGTGCGTGCGGTGCCGCAGGTGGTCTTCACCGACCCGGAGATCGCGTCGGTGGGGCTGACCGCGGCCGCGGCCGCGACGGCCGGACTGCGGATCCGGGTTGTGGACTACGACCTGGGCGCCGTTGCCGGATCTTCCCTCCAGGCCGACGGCTACAAGGGCCACGCCCGCATGGTCGTCGACGAGGACCGGAAGGTGATCGTCGGCTTCACCCTCGTCGGCCCGGACGTCGCGGAACTGATCCACGCCGCGACGATCGCCATCGTCGGCGAGGTCCCGCTGGACCGACTGTGGCACGCGGTCCCCGCGTATCCGACCGTCAGCGAGGTTTGGCTGCGGCTGCTGGAGACATACGGCCGCTGACGGTGAACCGAGCCCTCGTCCCGCCGCGGCGCCGTCGTGGGCGCGACCGCGCTCGCCCTGCTCGGTGCCGAACCGGCCAATCGGTGCGGCGGCGGGCGGAACGGGTCCCCTGATCGTGTCCGTCGTCCGCCGCGGTAGCGAGAGGGTGGGCGGGCGCCGACAATCGGAGGAGTGTCACTCGCCTTCGTGCTGCACCACCACCGCAAGCCACGACCGCACTTCGACCTGCGGCTCGAAGAGGGCGGTGTGCTGCGTTCCTGGGCGGTTCCCCGCGGCCTGCCGGACAATCCCAGCGACAACCGGCTCGCGATCGCGGTGGCCGACCACCACCTCGACCACCTCACCTACGAGGACGCTGACAAGTCGATCGCCGACATCGGTACGTGGGAAGAGCACGACCGCACCGAGCGTCGACTGCTGTTCACGTTGCACGGCCGCGCCGGCCGCCGACGGTACGCGCTAATCCGTACGGGCGAGGGGTGGCTGCTTCACCTGACGAAGGAGCAGCCCTCGGACGAGCAGCGATAGGGGCGGAATGTTTCACCCTCGCGTAACGGGTATTCGGGCGTACCGGCGCGGCCGGCGGGTGAACAGCGTCACGGAGTGAGGGAGTGCGTGTCATGCCCGATCCGCAGACCACCGTCGTCCTCGTGCACGGCGCGTTCGCCGAGTCGGCGAGCTGGAACGGTGTGATCGAGCGGCTGGGCGCCGCGTACGACGTGGTGGCCGCCGCCAATCCGCTGCGGGGCGTCGCAGGCGACGCCGCGTACGTGCGGGACGTGATGCGGGGGATCGGCGGCCCGGTCGTCCTCGTCGGCCATTCGTACGGTGGCATGGTGATCACGCAGGCCGCGGCTGACGAAACGTCGGTGCGGGCCCTCGTGTACGTCAATGCCTTGTGCCCGGACACCGGCGAGTCGGCGCTGTCGCTGTCCGGGAAGTTCCCCGGCAGCACGCTCGCCGACACGCTGGTGCAGTACCCGGTGCCGACCGGTGGCAACGAGGTGGCGATCGGCCAGGACGCCTACCATGCGCAGTTCGCCGCGGACGTGCCGACCGACCTTGCCGCGCTGATGGCCCGGACCCAGCGGCCGATCACCGAACAGGCCTTGAGTGACACGCTCTCCGGCGATCCCGCCTGGCGATCGCTGCCCAGCTGGTTCGTGTTCGGGGACGCCGACATGAACATCCCGGTCGCCGCGCATCGGTTCATGGCCGAACGGGCCGCCCCGCAGGGCCAGCGTGAGGTCGCTGGGGGCTCGCACGCGATGGCGGTGTCCCGGCCGAGCGAGGTCGCCGAGACCATCATCGAGGCGGTCCGGGGGGTGAGCGGCTGACGGTCGCTGGTCCTCAGCTGAGGTCGTGCAGCCTCACAGCCGGGATCTCAGTACCGCGACCTCGGGCCACGGGTCGAAGCCGTGCTCGACCAGCCAACGGACCGCCAGCAGGCTTCGCAACGACCACCACGCGCGGATCACGTCGAGGTCGACGTCGGTGCCGTAGCCAGCGACGACGTCGCCAAGGTGGTCCTCGTGTCCAAGCGTCAAGCTGGCGAGGTCGTACAGGGCATCGCCCCTGGCCCGCCTCGGACCAGTCGACCACGCCGGTGATCTCGTCAACATCGACGAACACATGGGCCACCTGCAGGTAGCCGTGCGTGAACACCGGTGTCCACGGCCGGAGCGCCGCCTCGGCAACCGTCGGTTGCGCGTGACCACGTCGGTGGGAAGGACGTCGTTCCTAACGAGCCACTCGCATTCGCCGTCGAGGTGCGATGCGATCTCGTCGAGGCTCCGGCCGGGCCATGGCGGCAGCGGCGCGTCGTGCAGCATCCGTGCGGCGGCACCCGCCGCGGCCCAGGCCGCCGTCGACGCGATCGACGGCTCGCCGAGGCGGCCGAGTGCCGTGCCTGGGAGGGCGGCGAGCGCGAGCACGGGCGGCTTCCGCCACAGGACCTCCGGAGTCGGGATCGGCGCCATAACCATCGCCTCGACCTCGACATCGGTGCGCATCTGGTCAGCGTCGATCTTCAGGAACACGTCGCCGACGCGCAGGGTCGCGCGCTCGTGATAGGGCGACGACGACCTCGACCTTATTCACCTTGGTCATTATCGCGGGATGACCACCGACGTCACCCGGTTTATCACGTGCGACTGCGCGGCTGACGTCGTGCTGCCCGGCGGCCTCGTGCACGACACCGGCCGTGACGAGTCGAGTCCGCATCGGTGAGGTCGACTCCTTCCCCACCCACCACTATAGTCAGTTCCATTATGAGACTTACTGTCTTCTGGCGTTGGTGGGTCGCCGGCACCACCAGTCACCTCGGCTCGGCAGTCGGCGCGGTGGCCCTGCCGCTGACCGCACTGACCGTGCTGGACGCGTCGGCGCTCGAAATGGGTCTGATCACGGCGGCCGGCTATCTCGCGTACCTGTTGATCAGCCTGCCGGCGGGGGTGATCGTTCAGCGCGTGCCACTGCGCGGCATGCAGGTCTCCCTGGATCTGATCCGGGCCCTCGCGATCGCGTCCGTCCCCCTGGCCTGGTGGTTCGAGGCACTGACGGTCGCCCAGCTGATCGCGGTCGCCCTGGTCGTGAGCTTCGCCAACGTGCTGTTCGACGTGGCGAACCAGACCTTCCTGCCGGAGATCGTGCCCGCCGCGCAGCTGCAGGCGCGCAACAGCCTCAACTCCGGTACGCACGCCGCCACCCAGCTGGGCGGGCCGTCCCTGGGCGGACTCGCGGTGCAACTGCTGGGTGCGGTGCCGACGCTGTTCGTGGACGCCGTCAGCTATCTGGTCTCCGCCGTGCTGCTGCGCACCCTCCCGGCCCGGCGGGTGCAGCGACCGGCCGAGCGGCCACCGATGGTCACGATGATCCGCGAGGGCTGGCACTTCGTACTCCGACACCCGATCATCGGGCCGGCCATGTGGGACGCCACCGCGACGAACTTCGTCTGCGGCGCGATGCTGGCCCTCTTCCCGTACTACCTGGTGCGCGAGCTGCACGCGTCGCCGCTCATGGTCGGGCTGCTGCTCGCCGCCGACGGCCTCGGCACGCTAATCGGCGCCGCGCTCACCACCCGGTTCACCGATCGGGTCGGCACCGCACGCGGCCTGATCGTCGCGGCCTTCGTCGGCGTGGCCGGCGCACTCATCATCCCGCTGGGCACAGGCACCGCCGCCTACCTCGCCTTCGCCGCCGGCAACCTCATCTTCGCCGGTTCCTCGGTGGTGCTCAGCGTGACCACCCGCACCTACCGGATGCTCGCCAGTCCGCCGGAGCTCCTGTCGCGGGTGATCGCCACGGTCAAGTTCGTCTCCTGGGGCGCCATCCCGCTCGGCAGCCTGCTCGCCGGCGCCCTGGCCGGGCCGATCGGTGCCCGCACCACTCTGCTGATCTTCGGTGGGCTCACCGTGCTGTCCCCGATCATCTACCTGTCGACCCCGATCCGCCGGCTGCGTGACCTGCCGCTCGACGCACCTCCGCAACCCGCCGAAGCTCGGGTGTGAACCGCACCGGCACGGCCTGCTGATCGGTTAACGATTTCTCGCTGAGCCTGCTCGAAGCCCGTTCCGTGGACCGGGTGTGGGTCGACGAAGGTTCGGCCTGGCGCCGGTGGCCGGAGAGATACGTGAGCGGCTCGGCCTTGATTCGGAAATCGATTGCTGGAACAGTGGCGCCATGAAGGTCGCGGCTGTCCTCGGCGTGGACATCGGCACATCGAGCAGCAAGGGCGTGCTCGTCGACATCGATGGCCGGGTCCTGCGGTCGTCCATCCGGACGCACGAGGTGAGCCGGCCACGGCCCGGGTGGGTCGAGATGGACGCCGACGTCTGGTGGCAGGAGTTCGTCTCGCTCAGCGGCGACCTGCTGGCACCCGGCGACGCCGAGGTCGTCGCGGTCGGGGTGAGCGGCATGGGCCCGTGCGTACTGCTCACCGACGCCGCGAACGTCCCGCTCCGCCCGGCGATCCTGTACGGCGTCGACACCCGCGCGACCGAGCAGATCGACCGGCTCAACGAGCGGTTCGGCGCGGACGAGATCCTGCGTCGGTGCGGCTCTGCGCTGTCCAGTCAGGCGGCGGGCGCGAAGGTGGCCTGGGTGGCCGACCACGAACCGGACCTCTTCCGCCGCGCCCGTCGGCTGTTCATGCCCAGCTCATGGCTCGCCGTCAAGCTCACCGACGAGTACGTGCTGGACCACCACTCGGCGAGCCAGTGCACGCCGCTGTACGACACCGACGGCCACGACTGGTACCACCCGTGGGCCGCCGAGATCGCCCCCGGGTTGATCCTGCCTCCACTGCGCTGGCCCGGCGATGTGGCAGGCCGGGTGACGGCGGAAGCGGCGGCGATGACCGGACTGCCGCCGGGCGTCCCCGTGATCACCGGAACCATCGACGCCTGGTCGGAGGCGATCAGCGTCGGCGCTCAGGGCGTCGGCGACCTCATGCTGATGTACGGCACGACCATGTTCCTGGTGCACACGGTCGCGGCCCGGGTCACCGACCCGGCGCTGTGGGGGACCGTTGGCGCCCTGCCCGGGACCCGCAATCTCGCCGGTGGCCTGGCGACGTCCGGGGCGATCACGGCGTGGCTGCGCGAGCTGTTCGGCTCGCCGGACTATCCCGACCTGCTCCGCCTCGCCGAGGCCTCGGGTCCGGGCGCCCGAGGGCTGCTCATGCTGCCGTACTTCGCCGGCGAACGTACGCCGATCCTGGATCCGCAGGCCCGGGGCATCCTCGCCGGCCTCACCGTCTCGCACGACCGCGGTGACCTCTACCGAGCCGCGCTGGAGGCGACCGGCCTCGGCGTACGCCACAACATCGAGACCATCGAGGCGAGCGGCGGTGACATCCGGCGCGTCGTCGCGGTCGGCGGGGGCACCCGGGGTGGGCTCTGGACGCAGATCGTCTCCGACGTCATCGGACGCGCCCAGGTGATCCCCGCGCAGACCATCGGAGCCAGTTACGGCGCGGCGTTCCTGGCCGCGCAGACGGGGTGGACCGTCTCGATCGAGGCGTGGAATCCCGTCACGGAGGTTTGCGAGCCACGGGCCGAGTTCGTCGCCGACTACCACGAGCTGTACGGGCTGTATCGCGAGCTTTACACGAGTTCCAAGCGGGTCGCTCACGCGCTCGCCGCACGTCAGGTCCGTTTCCTGGCCGCCGCTCGGACGGACGCCAGCGAAGAGCAACGCACAAGAGGAGTCGCCCCATGACTAGTTACACGCTGCCCGTGCCCGCCAACCCGCCGTCGGCGGCACCCGGCACGGTCTACACGGTTGCCAGCGGCGATCTCCGGCTCAGCGCGAACGTCACCTGCTGGCCCACCCAGCAGAAATTGGAGGCGGACCTCACCGCAGCGGTCAACGCGCTCGGCTGGAAGGTCGAGCGCGGGCACGGCGTCGACGCGGGCAAGGGACACGGCTTCATCGACAGCCAGCGCGCGGGCATCGAGGTCTTCAAGCGGATCCCCGCCGACGCGCCACTGATCGTGGTCGAGGCCGTCTGGCAGTACAGCCACCACGTCCTGGCCGGGCTGCGCAGCCACCGCGGGCCGATCCTCATCGTGGCGAACTGGAGCGGCGAGTTCCCCGGCCTGGTCGGTCTGCTCAACCTCACCGCGAGCCTCACCAAGGCCGGCGTCCGGCACTCCGCGTTGTGGAGCCGGGACTTCACCGACGAGTGGGCGGTCGACGGGCTGCGGACCTGGCTCGAGACCGGCGAGCTGCGCCACGACACCAGCCACGTACGCGACCTGCCCGCCCTGTCCGGCGACCCGGAGGTCGCGCTGGGCCGGTCGCTGGCCGTCCAGCTCGCGACCGAGAAGGCGATCATCGGCGTCTTCGACGAGGGGTGCATGGGGATGTACAACGCCATCTTCGACGACGAGTTGATCAATCCGCTTGGCATCTACAAGGAGCGGCTGTCGCAGAGCGCCCTGGTCGCTGAGATGGCGCGGGTACCCGACGAGGAGGCCCGAGCGGTCCGCCGGTGGCTGGACGACGCCGGGATGACCTTTCACGTGGGCACCGACGAGGCCAGCGAGCTGACCGAGGCGCAGCTGCTCAGCCAGTTCAAGATGTACGTCGCCGCCCTGCGCATCTCCGACGACTACGGCCTGGACGCGGTGGGCATCCAGTACCAGCAGGGCCTGAAGGACACCGTCCCGGCGAGCGACCTCGCCGAGGGCCTGCTGAACAACGTCCAGCGGCCGCCGGTGCTCAGCCGCGACGGGAGCCGCGAACTGTACCCGGGGGCGCCGTTGCCGCACTTCAACGAGGTCGACGAGGGGGTGGCGGTCGACTCGCTCGTCACCAACCGGATCTGGACGGCGATGGGTCTCGACCCGGCGACGACGCTGCACGACATCCGGTGGGGCGAGCGGTACGGCGACGACTTCGTCTGGGTGTTCGAAATCTCCGGCTCGGTGCCGGCGTCACACAACGGTGGCTACGACAGGTCGTACAGCATGCGCCAGCCGCCGATGTTCTTCCCGTTGGGTGGGGGCACCCTGAGCGGGGTGTCGAAGCCGGGGGAGATCGTCTGGTCCCGGGTGTTCATCATGGACGGCGCGCTGCACGTGGACCTGGGCCGCGGCACCGTCGTCGAGCTGCCGGCCGAGGAGACCCAGCGCCGGTTGGACGCCACCACCCCGCAGTGGCCGATCATGCACGCCGTCCTGCACGGGGTCGACCGGGACCAGTTGATGGCGCGGCACAAGGCCAACCACGTCAACGTCGCCTACGCGCCGGATGCGGCGACCGCCGACAAGGCGCTGCGGGTGAAGGCGGCCATGTTCGCCGAACTCGGCGTCCGGGTGCACCTGTGCGGTGAGGTCAACCTCTGACGGCGGGCGCGTCACCTGAGTGACGGCGAGGGAACGGAGCCCGGTGGATGACGGGCGGGGAGCCTGACGGGCCAGTGGGGGCAGGCTCTCCGCCTCCACCGCGGGCGGCTGGCCACCCGCTCCGTCACCTCGGGCGGCTGGAGCTCTCGCGTACCTGGAGGCCTGTGCTGAGGGTGACGGTCGACGGCGGTCGCGCCGGGTTGGCGATCCGTTCGGTGAGCAGCACCCCGGCCGCCCGCCCCAGGTCGTATGTCGGCTGGGAGACGGTGCTCAGCGATGGTCTGACCAGGTGGGCCCAGGGGATGTCGTCGAACCCGACCACCCCGAACTCGGCCGGCACCTTGACCCCGCGGTCGACGAGACACTCGACCGCGCCGACGGTCATCAGGTTGTTCGTCGCGAAGACGCTGTCGGGCGGGTTGTCACTGTCGAGCAGCGAGGCCATGGCCCGATAGCCACCCTCCTCGCGGAAGTCCGCGTACCGCACCAGGTTGTCGGTCGCCTCCCGCTCGTGCGACCGCAACGCCCGCTGGTAGCCGCGGAGTCGCTGCGCGGCGGTGGAGATCCGGCGTGGACCGGTGATACAGGCGACCCGCTGGTAGCCGTTGTCGAGAAGGTGGGTGGTCGCCAGCTCGGCCCCGTGCACGTTGTCGACGAGTACCGTGTCGATGCTGACGCCACGCAGTTGACGGTCGATCGCCACGACCGGGATGCGCGCCTCGACGAGCCGGTTGATGACGGTCGGTCGGCCCGACGTGGAGATGATGACACCCGCCATCCGCTCGGCCAGAGCGGCGGCGATGTACCGGGACTCCTTCTCCGGGTCCTCGTCGCTGTTGCACAGGACCACGGAGTAGCCGGCGCCCTGCGCGACGTCTTCGACCCCTCGCACCATCGAGGTGAAGAAGGGGTTTCCAATGTCGGAGATGATGACCGCCCAGAGGCTGGTCTGGCTCAGGCGCAGGTTGCGGGCGACGGCGTTGGGGCGGTAGTCGAGCTCCCGCATCGCCTGCTGCACCCGCGCCGCCATGACTGGATCGACCGTGGTCCGTCCGTTCAGCACCCGCGATACCGTCGCGGGTGAAACCTGAGCCTGCCGTGCCACGTCATAGATCGTCGCCATGCGCCTCCATCCGCCTCCATTCGCTCGACTGGTCCGCCGCGGTGCTTCGGCGCGTCCGCCGAGCGCGCTCCGGTGCCGGAACCCGGCATCCTACGGGGGTCTGCGACGGTCACGGGTTGACGCTGAGCCGCAGGGTGTCACCGCGATCCACCACCACCTCGACTCACCGCAACGAGAATACGCCCGTGCGCCACGTGGTGCTGTGGCGTGCTCGCACGATCGAAGAAATCGTTTGCTCGTCTGAGCGAGGACGATAAAAGCAGGTTGGGTCGCTGTCAACAGCATCGGCCGTCGACACCGATCGAGGATTGACCGTCGCGTGGAGGCGTGCCTACCCTGATCGCTGTTGCAGTGAGAAATCGATTCCTTGCTCCACTGCACCGCGATCCGCCCCACCCACCGACGTGGAAGGCGATTCATGACACCCACCACCCCCGCACCGCGTACCTCCGCTCGCCGCCTGCTGCGCGCCGCGTTCACCGCGGCGCTGGTCGCCGGAACCGCCCTGGTCGGCCCAGCCGTGCCGGCCTCGGCTGCGGCGCACAGCCCCTCCGACAACGGTCCCACCGGATGGGACGTCTACCGCAGGCTCGACCGCCTCGCCGAACTTCCCGACGGACCACGGGCCTACCAGTTCTCGAGTTTCGACCGCGGTGGCGGCAACGACGACGGCTTCTCCGGCCAGTACTCGTGCCTGCGCACCGGCGCCGAGGGCTGCGTCCTCGCCGAGGCTGCCGGCGCCGGTGAGATCGACTCGATCTGGTTCACCCGCGACGAGGGCAACGTCTCCGCCACCGGCACCATCAAGGTCGTGCTCGACGGTGTGACCGTGCTCGACGCCAAGCTCCAGGACGTCGTGGACGGCAAGCTCGGCGCGCCCTTCGTCTACCCGGTCGTCGGCAACGCGGCGCAGAGCTCCGGCGGTGTCTACATCAAGGCGCCCATGACCTACCGCAGCTCGATGCGGGTGACGACCGAGAAGAACCCGATCTTCTACCACGTCACCTACCGCAGGTTCACCACCGCCGACGGGGTGCGCACCTTCGACCCGTCGGACCGCGCGTTGGACGTCATCGACCAGCTCAAGGCCGCCGGGACCCGCGACCCCAAGCGCCCGGAGCCCGGCGCGACCACCGCCGACCGGCAGTTCAGCGTCCCCGCCAAGGGCGCGGTGACCCTCGCCAGCGGCGTCGGCCCCGGCGCGATCAGCGCGTTGCAGCTGCGGATCCCGCAACTCGTCGGGCCGCCGACGCCGGTCGCCGATGACGGGCGCGCCTACGGCTCCGGCGGCGGCAGCGAATTCCGGGTGGCCGTCGACCCGGCGAACGCCGGAGTACGGCTGACCCGCCGGCTGGACCCGCACATCGGGCACCAGCGGGCGCAGGTCGTCGTGGATGGCGTGCCGGTCGCCGAGTGGCCGGCCAATGACCCGGTGCCCTTCGGCACCTGGCTCGACCAGACCGTCGACCTTCCGGCGAGTGCCACGGCCGGCAAGTCCACGATCACCATCCGGAACCAGTTCATCTCCTCAGACCTGGACGTCAACGAGTTCACCTACTGGGTCGACAGCCTCGTCGCCGGCACCGCCAAGCGGACCGACACCCTCGACCTCGGCCCGTCCCACACCGACGCCGAGGCCGCCCACAGCTACCGGATCACCACCCAGACCTGGCAGGGCAGCAACACCATGAGCTACCCGGCGGACGCCGACCGCAAGGCGGCCGTCGCGGCCTCCGACGCGGTGCTGCGGGACAGCCGGCTGCGCATCACCTTCGACGGCGAGACCACCGTGGACGCGCCACTCGGCGAGTTCTTCGGCACCGGCCTCGGGCTGCACCCGGTGCGATCGCTGATGTTCGGTGTCGATCCGGCGACCGCGACGTTGTCGGCCTGGTGGCCGATGCCCTACCGGTCACGGTTCAGCATCGAGTTGCGCAACGGATCCAGCGTGCCGATCACAACGTCGGCGGCCTCCGTGACCACCGCACGCTCCGCGCACTGGGCGCCGGCACTGCGCCCAACCGGCACGGCGGGACACTTCCGGGCCACCGCGACGAGCGCCGACACCACCCCCGGCGCCGACCACGCCTTCCTCGACGTCGCCGGCCGTGGAAAGTTCGTCGGTGTCACGCACACCATGGAGGGGCACATCCCCGCGGGCAACCAACGCAACTACCTCGAGGGCGATGAGCGGGTCTACGTGGACGGCGCGCAGAGCCCGAGCATCCACGGCACCGGGACCGAGGACTTCTACGAGAGCGGCTGGTACTTCAACCACGGCACGTTCTCGGCGCCCACCAACGGCAACCCGGCCCACGAGGTCAGCGACTACGGCTGCCAGTACGACTGCACCGGCGCGTACCGGCTGATGCTCGCCGAGGCGGTGTCATTCGCGACCGACCTGCGTTTCGGCATCGAGCACGGTCCGGGCGACCAGGATCCAGCCCGGTACGGCTCGACCGCCTACTGGTACGGGCAGGACACCGTCGCTCAGCGCTGGACCGACACCGTCGACGTCGGCGACGCCGGCAGCGAGTCGGCGCACGCGTACTCCTCCGGCGGCGAGCGCCAAGTCCTCACCGCGACCTTCGAGGGCGACGACGGCGCACCCCGGCCGGTCACCGACGACACCCGCGCCTCGGCCACGCCGATCCGGTTCCGGGTGGCCCTGGACCGGGACAACACCGGTGCCGTCCTGCGCCGGGTGGGGGACCAGTCCACCGGGTACCAGTCGGTGGCCGTGCAGGTCGACGGGCGGGACGCCGGCACCTGGTCGCAGCCGCTGGCCAACGGTTCCCACCGCTGGTTGGAGGACGAGTTCCGACTGCCACCCGCGCTCACCCGCGACAGGTCGACGGTGACCGTCACGTTGAGGCCGACCGCCGGCGCCCCGACCTGGTCCGCGGCACGGTACGCGGTGCTGAGCGAGGTCACCCCCTTCGTCGACAGGACCAGGCCCAGCCAGGTCACCGGGCTCACGGCCACCAGCGCCACCACCAACGCGGTGGCGCTGGCCTGGCGGCTGGCCTCCGACGACGTGTACGCGCCGAGCTACCAGGTGTTCGCCTCGCGGAAGGCCGGGTTCACGCCCGGACCGGACAACGAGGTGGGCACCACGACACGGCCGAGCTTCGAGCACAGCGGTCTGGGCCTTCGTGAGACCTGGTACTACCGGGTACGCGCGGTGGACGCCGCGGGCAACCTCGGCGCCTACTCGGCGCCAGCGTCGGCCGCCACCGGCGACACGCTGCGGATCGAAGCCGAATCGCTGCTGCCCGCGGTCTCCGCCGACGCACCGGCGGAGGTGCAGGGCGACTGCTGCGGCATCCAATGGTCGCGGAGCGCACAGCTGTGGTTCCGACCAAACGCGCCGAACCGGAGTGTGACGGTGGCGTTCGAGGTGCCCACGACCGGCACCTACCAGCTGCGGCTGGTGCAGACGCTGGCGGGGGACTACGGCACCAACACGGTGGCGATCGACGGCACCGGGATCGGCGAGGCGTTCGACGCGTACCACTCGCCGGGGGTGATCGTCAGCGACCCGCTGGACTACGGCCAGCGGGAGCTGACCGCGGGCCGGCACACGCTCACCCTCACGGTGACCGGCAAGGCCGCCGCGTCGAGCGGCTACCTGGCCGGCCTCGACTACATCGAGGCTCGCCTAACCTCGTGACCGGTCGGAGTCGGAGGCCCAGAGCACGGGTCTCCGACTCCGTCCAACCCAGATCCCGCAGACGAGCCACGAGGTGCCGCATGACAGATCGGCCGCTGGTCCGGATGACCGGCATCGGCAAGCGGTTCGGCGGCGTGCACGCCTGCCGCGACATCGACCTCACCGTCACCGCCGGTGAGGTGCACGCGCTGCTCGGCGAGAACGGAGCCGGCAAATCCACGCTGATCAACGTTCTCTCCGGTGTGATCACCGAGTACGACGGGACGATCGAGGTGGACGGGGAGCCGGTGAGCTTCGGCGGCCCGGCCGATGCGCAACGCGCTGGTATCGCGACCATCCACCAGGAGCTGGACCTGGTGGCCGGGCTGTCCATCGCGGAGAACATGTTCCTCGGGCGGGAGCCGCGCACCCGCCTGGGTACCGTCGACATCCGGGAGATGCGCCGGCAGGCCGCGGCGCACCTGCGGACACTCGGCGCCGACCTGGACCCGCGCCGGCTCGTGGGGTCACTGCGCGTCGGCGAGCAACAGCTGGTCGAGATCGGCCGGGCCCTGTCGCTGCGCGCGCGAGTCCTGATCATGGACGAACCGACCGCGGCACTGGCCGACGCCGAGGTCGAACGGCTCTTCGCGACGATCGCCGAGCTGCGCCGAGCCGGAGTCGGCATCGTCTACATCTCGCACCGGATGGCGGAGATCGAGGTCATCGCGGACCGGGTCACCGTGCTGCGCAACGGCAGCGTCGCCGGCACCGTCGACCCACGGGTCGCCTCCCGCGACGACATCATCCAGCTCATGGTCGGCCGGTCGGTCGACGCGCTCTTCGGCGAGGGCCGCAACGAACCCGGTGACGTGCTGCTCGACGTACGAGGGTTCGCCGTGACGCCCCGCCGGCCGGTACCCGGGCGGACCGAGCCGGCCGGCGTGGACCTCACGGTGCGCTCCGGAGAGATCGTCGGCCTCGCCGGGTTGATGGGCGCCGGGCGTACCGAACTGCTGGAGACGTTGTTCGGCGCGGGCGGCTCCGGCCGGCACACCGGCCAGGTGCTGATCGGCGACCGACCGTACCGCCCGGGTGGGCCCCGGGCGGCACTGGCGCACGGGGTGGCGTTCGTGCCCGAGGACCGGCGCGGCGCGGGGCTGATGCTGGAGCACTCCGTGGCGGACAACGTCGTGCTCTCCGCGCTGTCGTCGCTGACCACACTCGGGCTGGTACGCCGCCCGCTGCTGCGCCGAACGGTCGCCGCACAGCTCACCACCCTGGCGGTGAAGGCGGCGTCACCGTCGATCGCCGTGGCCACCCTCTCCGGCGGAAACCAGCAGAAGATCGTGTTCGCCAAGCAACTGCTGATGCGTCCGCGACTGCTCCTGCTCGACGAGCCGACCCGAGGGGTGGACATCGGCGCCAAGGCCGAGATCTACCACCTGCTGCACCGGCTCGCCGACTCCGGCATGGCGATCCTGCTCGCCTCGTCGGAGCTGCCGGAGCTGCTGAGCCTCTGTGACCGGGTGGTCGTCCTGCACCGCGGTCGCACGGTTGCCGTGCTGCCCCGCGCCTCCGCCACCCAACAAGCCATCCTCGCCGCGGCCAACGGGGACGACGTCAAGGAGTCTCGATGAATCCGCCCAACCCCACCAGCCTCGCCGAATCGCCGCCGGAGACACCGCCCCGCCGCCGGGCGATCCGACTGCCGAACGACCGGCAGGCGATCGTCGACAACTTCTTCCGATTCCAGAGCCTGTTCGGGCTCGTCGCTGTCTTCCTCATCGCGATCGCCGTGTCGCCGTCCCGCAACGGCGAGAACGTCTTCCTCAGCTCCGGAAACCTCGCCAACATCGTCCGGGCGGTCTCGGAGATCGGCATCATCGCCGTCGGCATGACGTTCGTCATCCTGATCGGCGGCATCGACCTCTCCGTCGGGGCGGTGCTCGGGCTCGCCGCGGTCGGGTCGGCCACCCTGATGGTCGACAGCGGCCTGGGCATCGTGCCGACGGTCCTGATCGTGCTCTTCATCGGCACCGCGTTCGGGGCCACCCAGGGCGCGATCGTCGCCCGCCTCGGGATCCAGTCCTTCATCGTCACCCTGGCCGGCCTGCAAGCGGCCCGGGGCATCGCCCGGATGTGGTCGGGCGGGCTGGGCATCCCGATCGCCTACGGCGACGGGCCGCAGGAGGCGCCCGAGACGTTCTCGCTGCTGAGCGGCTCGATCAACGGGGTACTACCGGTGCCGGCCCTGCTCTTCCTCGCCATCGGCGTCGGCGCGCTCCTCGTGCTGCGCAGCACCGCCTTCGCGCGACACGTCTACGCCATCGGCGGCAACGAAAAGGCCGCCCGGCTCTCCGGCGTGCCCGTACGGCGCGTCCGGGTCACCGTCTTCGCGATCTCCGGCCTGCTCGCCGCGCTGGCCGGGATCATCCACGCCGGTCAGCTCAACCAGGGCAGCCCGAACGACGGTGCCGGCTACGAACTGGACGCGATCGCGGCCGTGGTCATCGGCGGGACGAGTCTCGCCGGTGGCAGTGGATCCATGGGCGGCACGATCGCCGGCGCCCTGCTGCTCGGGATCCTGAACAACATCCTCGCCCTCAACAACATCGACGCGAACGTGCAGCTGGTCGTCAAGGGACTGGTCATCGTCGCTGCCGCCGCGTTGCAGAGGCTTCGTCCCCGCATCGCCTGACCCACCACCACCATGGAGGAAACATGCGCTACGCCCGAAGAGCCATCACGATCCTCACACTGGCCGCGCTCGCGGTCACCACGGGATGCAGCGTCGAGAAGGACGGCGGCGACGGTGGCACCGACGCCTCCTCCCAGTGCGGCAGCGGCAAGGAGTTCCTGATCGGCATGTCGCAGGCCAACAACGCCGAGCCGTACCGGCAGGTCATGAACGACGACGTGACCACCGCGGCGAAGGCCGTGCCCGGGTTCCGTGTCGTCGTCTCGGACGCGGCCCAGGACAACAGCAAGCAGGTCGCCGACGTGGAGAACTTCCTCTCCCAGCAGATCAACCTGCTGATCATCTCGCCGAACGAGGCGAAGCCGCTCACCGGCGTGGTGAAGAAGGCGTACGACCAGGGCATCCCGGTCATCGTGCTCGACCGCAAGGTCGAGGGTGACGCGTACACCGCGTTCATCGGCGGCGACAACGTGGCGATCGGCAAGGCGGCGGGCGAGTACTACGCCAAGACGCTGCTGCCGCAGGGCGGCAAGGTCGTCGAGATCTCCGGCCTGCCCGGCTCCACCCCGGCCGCCGAGCGCGCCCAGGGCTTCCGAGACGGCATCGCGAGCAACCCGAAGATCGAGATCGTTGCCACCCAGACCGCTGAGTGGCTGCGGGAGAAGGGGCAGAGCGTGATGGACGCGATGCTCAAGGCCCAGCCGGACATCGACGCGGTGTACGCGCACAACGACCCGATGGCGGAGGGCGCCTACCTGGCGGCGAAGGCCGCCGGCAAGGAGACCGCGATCAAGTTCACCGGGATCGACGCGTTGCCGGTCCCGTCCGGCGGCATCAAGGCGGTCGAGCAGGGTCGCCTGCAGGCGACGTTCCAGTACGCGACCGGCGGACGCGAAGCGATCGACCTGGCCAAGAAGATCCTGGTCGACTGCACGAAGGACGTGCCGAAGTCGACGACCCTCGGCACGATGCAGATCACCAAGGACAACGCTGTGCAGGCCTACACCGAGCTCGGCGGCAAGCAGTAACAGTTCCGCGGCTGCGGGCCCGCCGCGATGGCTGGGCGGGCCCGCACCACCGAACGACCGGCGAATCAGCCACCGGAAGCCGTCACCGCAAACCCGCATCGAGCCCTGGAGGAAAGCGATGTCCCGCCTACCGTCCCGCGTTGGCCGGCTGTCCGTGCTGCTAGCGGCCGCCCTGAGCCTGATCGCGACACCGGTTCCGGCTTGGGCGGCCGACCCGCCTGCGATCGACAACCAGCCGTACGAGAACCGGTCCACCATGGTCGGCGCCGGTGACTTCGTGCCCGTCTACGACCCCAGCGTCGGCGAGAACGAGCGCTGGTACTACAACGACCACACCATGGTGCGCGACCGCCGTACCGGCGAGTGGCACATCTTCGCGATCACCCACGCTGAGCCCGCCAACCCGCTCGACGAGCGGTTCTTCGGCCACGCCACGGCACCGTCTCCGCGCGGGCCCTGGACGAAGCAGCCGTTCGCGCTGGAGGCCGACCCCGCGGCCGGCGAGAGCCACATCTGGGCGCCGTACGTCCTGTTCCACGGCGGCACGTACTACATGTACTACGCGGGCGGCACCGCGGACCACACGGCCTACCGGATGCAGCTGGCCACGTCGAAGGATCTCAAGACCTGGACCCGCCACCCGGCGAACCCCCTGTTCACCGACGGCTTCGACGGCCGGGACCCGATGGTCACCCGCGTGGGCAGCCAGTGGGTGATGTACTACACCGCCAACAGCACGCCGGCCGGCGGTCACCACATCGTCGCCTACCGCACCAGCAGGGACCTGGTGCACTGGGGCGCCCGGCAGACGGCCTTCGAACACCCGGCCACCGGCACCTTCGGCGGCCCGACCGAATCGCCGTTCGTGGTGCGTCACGGCGGATCGTGGTACCTCTTCGTGTGCTGCGAGAGCGGATACCAGGACACCCGCGTCTACCGCAGCGCCGACCCCTTCCACTTCAGCGTCGACCAGTTGGCGGGGCAGATCAACGCGCACGCCGCCGAGGTGGTCAAGGACGACTCCGGCACGGGCGACTGGTATGTCACCGGTGCCGGCTGGGGCCAGGGCGGACTCTGGCTGGCACCGCTGCACTGGCGTACGCCGGTGGTGACGAAGGGCCGCGTCGTCACCACTCCCTACTACCGCGCCGTCGTGCAGACAGCACCTCAGGCCCGGCTGGTCTCCTATGACGCCGACCCCGCCGGACGTGGCGAGTACCGACCGGTCACGGACTCGTCGTCGCGCTCCACGGCGCCCTACCTCGCGGTCGGAGCCTTCGGGCCGACAGACGTGGCGGGCGCCGCCAGGGACGTGACCGTCTCCGCCGACGGCACCGACCTGAGCCTCAACGGCATCCCCTTCGGAGACGAACCGGTGACCGCCGACTGGCGGTTCCGGTTCGATGCGGCCACCACGGACCTCAGCCTCGTCTGGCACGTGGCCGGCCCGACCACCGCGCCGGTCTGGGAAGCCGCCTGGAACCTGGACTCGGCCCTGCCGCGGCTCGGCGACCCCGGCCAGCAGGACAGGGACGGCGACGCCGCGGGTTTCACCAGTTGGACACTTGCCACCGACGACACGACCACGTTGGTGGCCGCCTACCGTGCCGGCTCGGCCTGGAACGAGGACAACCGGTGGTTCCACCGGCCCAGCGGATCCATCGCATGGCAACCGCTGTGGCAGCCCGGCGGACGGTCGTTGCCCCTCGGTGACCTTCCCGGGGGAACCTGGCGGCTCGGGGTGAGCGGGACCGCCGCGGACACGTCATTCGCCGAGGCGCTGGCGGCAGGCCTCAACGGCTCGAGGTAGCGGCCCGGTCGTCCGGAGACCAGCCGTGCTGGCGGCTGGTCTCCGGGTCCGATCACTTGTCGAACCGGATCTCGACGCGTCGATTGCTGGCCCGGCCCTTCGGGTTGTCCTTGCCGTCCACGGTGTTCGGCGCGACGGGTCGGGTCTCCCCGAAGCCCTTGACCTCGTAGGTGATCTGGCTGCCGGCGAGTCCCACGGCCAACTCGTCCCGGACCGCCTCGGCTCGTCGACGGGACAACGTCAGGTTCTGCGCGTCGTGACCCACCGAATCAGTGTGTCCGAAAATCTGGACCTTGCCGGCGGCCTGGGTACGCAGCCGTCTCGATATCTCGGCCAGCCGGGTACGGGCGGCCGGGGACAGATCGGCCTTGCCGAAGGCGAAGAGGACGTCCGCCGCCAGGGTCAGCTCGATACGCCCCCCGGACTCGGCCTCCAGGCTGTTGCCGTCGAGGTCCTCGGTGCGCAGATAGATGTCCTCCATCGGCGCCCGGATGTCGATGATCGGCGCGTTCACCTGCTCGCCGGGCCCAAGCGTTGGTCCGGGCACGGCGGCGGTCCCCGACGACGGCGTCGACGTCGGCGCAGACCAGGCGACGGCCGGTTCACTGACCAGCAGCAGAGCCAGCGCGGTCGCGGTCGCGGCCAGCGCTGTCCGTGGGCTAAGCGAGCGGGACATTCTCGAAGACCGGGACTCGGGGGATGACGACGTCGACGGCGGTGACGTCGTCCGGTGGGGCTCCGAACATGGCGTACAGGTCCACCGACTGACCGGCCTCGACGAATACCGATGAGAGACCCGACGAGGCGAGGTACTTCACCTGGCCGGGCTTCGCGTCCGGGTCACCGCTCCGCGCGACCAGGTGCCGCTTGCGGTTCTTCCGGTCGATCATTGTCACGCCGGAGAACGCCAAGGAGATGGTCTCACCTTGAAAGGCGCTGCCAATCTGCCAGCGGTCCGGGCTGTCCGTGGTGTCCGTGCGCGTCATCCGGACATTGAGGTTGACGAACCCGCTGTCGCGTCGCAACTGGTACAGCTCCACCTTCACCGGGAAGAGTTTGCCGCTGTCGCTGATCTGCATGTCCCGGCTCGCGATCGGGGAGCCCAGTTCCTCGGGCTTACCCGGCGCGGCACCGATGGTGTCCTTCGAGTCCTTCGTGGCATCTGAGCCATCGGTCCTGTCGATGCTGCTGCATCCGGCGAGGACCAGGGCCACCGCTATCGCAAGCGAACCGGCGGCCATTGTGTTGCGCAAACGCACGGATTTCCTCCCCGTAGGCTGACCGACTGCCAGTGACTCCGACGACCGTTTGATCGTGGAGGAGCCCCTGCGTCCGTGCCGGGCCGCGACCGGCCCCTGGGAGACGGTAGTAGACGGCACCGGATCGGCAAATGCTTATGCGATGGCCCGGGAGGGTGGAGCGTTGCGGGCATGCGGGGCCGCGACGGCCACCGCCCGCTCCGTCGAGGCAGCCTGCGAGGGGCGCCCGCGGCCGATCAACGGTGGCCGCCGCAGGTCACGCGACACGGCGTGCGTGGCACGCCGCCGCCGTGTCGCGTGACGCCGGTGGTCAGTCGGTCGGGTATTCCGCCAGTGCCTCGACGACCGCCGCTCGGGCGTCGAGCAGCGCCTGGTAGGCGGCCGGTCCGGGGGTGGCCGCGGGTTCGACACCGGCCAGCGCGGCCACCCGCGCCGGGTGGTCCTGGCCGCCGCGTTCGGCTAGCTGGTCGAGCAGGGCGAAGTCATCCTGACCGTCGCGGAACAGCTCCCACCGGATGCTCGACACCGGTCCGTCCTTGCCCGGGTAGACGAGGTACTCGTCGCCCTGCCGGTAGCGGTAGGACCCGTCGGTGTACGGGTCCTGCGGCCACGAGTTGTACGCCCAACGCAGGTAGCCGTCGAGGTTGCGTTGTGCGCTGAGCCAGGACAGCACGCGTGCGCCGAGGGGTGCGGCCGGGGTCACTGTGTTCGGGTAGGCCGGGTTGGACCAGGTGTAGAAGGTGGTCTTCTTGCCCTCCGCCCGGCGCCGGTCGATCATCTCCTGCGACCAGTGGTCAACGTCGGAGTAGTTGAGCGACAGGTCCTGCGCGAATGCGTCGGTGCTCGCGGAACCGGCGATCGCAATCTGGTCGACGAAGACCGGTGCGACCTCCCGGACCAGGTCGATGGCCACCTGCATCTCGCTCGCGGGCCGCTCGTCGAAGGCGAGGTAGGTCCGGTCCAGCCAGCCCCGGTCCCGTACGTGGTCCTCGAACGCGACGAGGAACGCCGACCAGGCGTCCTTCCACTCCGCGCCGCCCAGTGAGACCTCCTGGTCCACCCGCTGACCGGTCCGGGTGTCGGTGTAGACGACGTGCTGGTAGCCGCGGAACATCAGCAGCCCGAAGGCGTGGATGTACGGGCCGATGCCGGCCCGCATCCCCTCCTCGACCAGACGGTCCCAGTTGGCGAAGTCGAAGGACCACTGCTCGCCGTCGTGGAACCAGTCGACGGCCGAGTGGTACGGCACGTAGGTCTGCGACCGCCACTGGCCGTCCGGCCACAGCACCGGCCACGGGTCCTCGGCTATTGCCGAGTTGATGACGCGTTGGCCGCGTGAGGCCAGGTCCTCCAGGTACGGCCGGATGGCCTTGAAGTGCTGGTCGGACCACAGTTCGAGGCCGGCCTGGTCGGCGATGGTGTCTGGCTGGAACCAAAGATTCAGGTGGAAGTCCCGCCCGGCGACCGGCGGCAGGGTCACGTCGGCGATCTTCACCGTGAGGTCGTACTCGATCGGCTTGACCCTGTGGGCGGTCACGGTGATCCGGCTGCGATAGGTGCCCGGGCGGGCGTCCGGTGGTACGGCGAGGGTGAACCAGACCGGCTGCGCCTGGCCGGCGGGCACGTCCACCCGGTCGACCTCGCGCAGCGGGTCGGCGATCATCCCGCCTCGGTCGTCGGGGATGTAGGCGGGATAGCGGACCTGGATCGCCTTCGAGATCGCGCCGCCCTTGCCGGTCGGCTTCAACGGACCAACCTGCACCCGGAGTTTTTCGAGGTCCTGGGCGCTGGCCACGGCGAGTTGGGCCGACGCTTGTCCGCCCCGGACGGTCGCCAAGGACAGTTGCCGGGCGTTGCCGGTGGGCAGCGACTCCGGGGCGACCTGCGGGACGCGCTCGAACGACGAGGACGCAAAGTCGCCGGTCGGCACCCAGGTCCTGAGGGCGTCCGCGGGCGGCTGCGCGCCGGCCGGAGTGGGTGCGGCGACGGATCCGACCAGGAGCGCGACGGCTGCGAGCCCGACGCTGAAACGGCGTGATCGGACCACTGTGGTCGGTGGATGGGTGATGTTCGACGGTGCGGGAGGAGGCATGTGATCAACTCCTGTGAGCGATATTGCCGGCATCCGACGGATAGCGATCAGTATTGATCAGCGTCCGCCGCGAGGCAAGAAGGGGGTGCGCGATAGCGACGGCTTTTTGTTAATATCGAGCACGAAACTCCATGCCGGAGCACCGGCGCCAGACCCCCGACGAGGAGTCGCGATGACCGAGCGGGCAACGTGATCCTCGCCGTTGCGCCGAATCCGGCGCTCGATGTGACCTATGGGCTGGGGAAACTGCACCGGGGCCGGGTGCAGCGGGTGCGGACCGTCAGCGAACGCCCCGGTGGCAAGGCCGTCAACGTCGGCCGGGTGCTTCACGAACTGGGGGAGCGGGTCCTCGTCACCGGCATGTCCGGCGGTCCGGGGGGCGCGGCCCTGCGGGCCGCTCTCGACCGGGCCGGCGTGCCGGCCGACCTGCTCGACGTACTGCCGGACGTCCGGCGCACGCTGGTCGTACACGAGACCAACGGAGTGACGACGTCGCTGTGGGAGCCTGGCTATTCGCCGATGGACCCGCCGGCCGCCGCCAACGCCCTGACCCGGCACGTGAGCGAACTCCTGGCTGGTGCCGACGCGCTGGTCGTCTCCGGCAGCCTGCCGCCCGGCGTGGACCCGGGGCTTCCGGCCCGCCTGGTCGACGCGGCGGTGGCCGCCGGAGTGCCGGCCGTCGTGGACGTCAGCGGCCCGGCCCTGCGGGCGGCGGCGACTGCTGGCGGGGCGGTGCTGATGCCGAACGCGGACGAGATGGCCGAGTTGGTCGGTCACCGGCCCTCGACGCCGGCCGAGGCCGTACGGGCGGCCCGCCGGCTGCTGCCCCCCGCCGGCCGGGTCGCCGCCGTCGTGCTGACCCTGGGCGCCGACGGGATGGCCGTGGTACGACCGGATCGGGCCATGCTGGCCGCGCCACCGGAGCGGATCGAGGGGAACGCGACCGGCGCCGGGGACGCGGCCTGTGCGGCCGTCGCCCGGCAACTCGCGGCCGCCGGGTCGCTGGACGCCGTCGACTGGCACGGCCTGCTCGTCGACGCGGTGGCGCTGTCGGCGGCAGCGGTGCTGCGTCCGGTCGCCGGTGAGGTGGACGTCCGTGCCTACCGGCGCTGGCGTGATCAGGTGAGAGTGGAGGAAGTATGACTCTGGCTTCGATGGCGGAACTCGTCATCCCGGCAGCGCGGGACCGCCGGGCCGTCGGGGCGTTCAACGTCATCCAGCTTGAGCATGCCGAGGGCATCGTGGCCGGCGCCGAGAGCGCGGTACGCCCGGTGGTGCTGCAGCTATCGGAGAATACGGCCCGCTACCACGGCAGCCTGGCGCCGCTGGCGCTGGCCTGCCTCCGGATCGCGGCGGAAGCGTCCGTGCCGGTCTGCGTACACCTGGATCACGCCACCCGGCGTGAGCTTGTCGAGCAGGCGGTCGAACTCGGGGTGCCCTCGGTGATGGTCGACGCGTCCGGGCACTCGTACGAGAAGAACGTCGCCCTGACCGCGGAGCTCGCCGCCTGGTGTCGTTCGCGGGGGGTCTGGGTCGAGGCCGAACTCGGTGCGATCGGCGGCAAGGACGGTGCGCACAAGCCCGGCGTACGGACCGATCCGGACGACGCGGCCGCCTTCGTCGCCGCCACCGGTGTCGACGCGCTCGCGGTCGCGGTCGGCTCCTCGCACGCGATGCTGAGCCGTGACGCGGTCCTCGACGACGAACTGATCGCCGCGATCGCGGCGAAGGTGCCGGTGCCACTGGTCCTGCATGGCTCGTCCGGGGTCTCCGAGGCGGGCCTGCGGTCGGCAGTCGCGCACGGAATGTCGAAGATCAACATTGCGACCCATCTCAACGCGGTCCTCACCGGTGCGGTCCGGCGTGCGCTCGCCGCCGACGAGAACCTGGTCGACCCGCGCAGGTACCTCGGTCCGGGTAGGGATGCGGTGGCCGCGCAGGTCGCCCACCTGGTCACCCTGCTCGCCCCGTGACGGCGCGGGCGGGCCTCAGGCCAGCAGCACGTTGACGCCGGCGGCGCGCAGGTCGGCCACGACCTTCGCGTCCGCGCCGTCGTCGGTCACCAGGGTGTCCACCGCGTTGACGTCGCAGATCCGGGCGAAGGAGTGCCGGCCCAGCTTCTCTGAGCCGGCCACGACGACGACCCGACGGGACCGGCGGACCATCGTCGCATCAATGCCGGCCTCGCCCTCGTCGTGACAGGACGTGCCGCCGTCGGGGGAGAACGCGTCGACCCCGAGGATCAGCACGTCGAGCCACAGCTCGTTCAGAACCATCGTGGCCAGCGGCCCGGTCAGCTCGTACGACTGGGGCAGTGCCACACCGCCGAGGATGACGGTCCGGACGTGGCGTCGCAGCACCATCTCCGTGGCGATGTTGAGTGCGTTCGTCACCACCGTCACGGCCGGCCGCTGAACGGCCTGGGCGAGGTCGACCCGCGCGGCGAGACGTCGGGCCGTCGCGGACGTGGTGGTGCCACCGTTGAACGCGACGACGTCGCCCAGTTCGACGAGCTCGCAGGCGATCGCGGCGATGCGCTCCTTGGCGCCGTTGTCGCCCCGGCCCCGGTAGCGGACCGGCAGGTCGTACGAGACGGACGTGGCCACGACGCCGCCGTGCGTCCGAGCCGCCAACTGCTGCTCCGCCAGGGTGGTGAAGTCCCGACGGACCGTCGCCTCGGAGACCTGCAGGGCGCTGGCCGCCTCGGCGACGGACAGCCTGCCGCGCGCGCCCAGGATGTCGAGCAGCGCCTGCAGGCGCTGGGCACGGTCGCGGCCGTCCGCCCGGTCGGCGGCGGCCTCGACCGTGCTCACTTGATGGCCCCCGCCGTGAGACCTGCCACCAGGCGCTTTTCAACCAATGCGAAGAGAACGATCACGGGCACGATGCCGACGATAGAGACTCCGAAGACGTATTGCCACGCCGAGTCGTACTGACCGACGAATTTCGTGATGGCGACGGTCAGCGGCTGGTTCTCCGCCGTGGTCAAGATGACGAGGCTGGCCGCGAACTCGTTCCAGCACGCGACGAAGGTGAAGATGATGGCGGTGACGATGCCCGGCCAGACCACGGGCAGGGTTACCCGCCGCAGCGTCTGCAGTTTGCTGGCACCGTCGATCATTGCCGCCTCGTCTATCTCCTTGGGCACCCCGGCGAAGAAGCTGTGCATGATCCACACCGCGAAGCTGAGGTTGAACGCGCCGTTGACGAGGATCATAGCGAGCCAGGTGTCGTCGATACCGATCGCGAGGAACTGCCGGAACAGTCCCGCCGCGAGTACGGTCGGCTGGAGCATCTGGGTCACCAGGACCAGGAGCAGGAACGCCAGCCGCCCGGGAAAGCGGTGCTTGGCCGTGTAATAGGCGGCGGGCATGGCCACCACCAGGACCAGCAGTGTCCCGCAGGCAGAGATGATTATCGTGGAGACGAGGTTGTAGGCGAGCGGCGTCTCCGGCGTGGACCACATCGACGTGTAGTTCGAGGGCACCCATTCGGTCGGCAGGTAGGTGGCCGGAATGCGCACGATCTCCGAGTGCCGCTTGAACGAGCCGATCACCATCACCAGGTAGGGCGCCAGGAAGAACAACGCCACCACCGCGCCGGCCAATGCCATCAACCACCGGCGACCGCCGCGTGGATGCCCGCCGCGGCTCCGGGTACGACCGTTGTGTCCGCTGGCGCGCACCGACTTCGTGACGCGCTCATCGCCCTGAGATCTGGTTGCCGTCGTCGCCAAGGCTCACTCGTCCCTCATCGGCCGGACAACCCGGAGGTAGATACCGATGACCGCGAGGACGATGACGAAGTTCACGACGCTCAGTGCGCTAGCCGTCTCGACCTGGCGGTCCTGCTGGATGTATTTGAAAATCAACGTGGTGGTGGTGTCCGCGTCGTACCCGGGAATGCTGCCGGTCAGTGTGCGGAGAATGGGCAGCGAGTTGAAGACGTTGATGATGTTGATCAGCACGGCGACGGCGATCGCTGGCCGCAGGACCGGGAAGATCACGCTCCAGTAGGTCCGCACCGGGCCGGCGCCGTCCACCGCGGCGGCTTCCAGCACCTCGCGCGGCACCATCTGCAGCCCGGCGAGGATCGTGTACGTGGTGAACGGCAGCGAGACGAACACCGCCACTCCCATGGCCACCAAAAAGGCCGGCACCGGCTGTCGGGTGAAGCCGAACCCGGTATCCAAGATCCCGAGGTCGACCAGGAACTGGTTCATGACCCCGTAGAAGGGATCGAGTCCGTAGTAGAAGACGGTGGCCGTCATCACGACACTCGCCGCCCACGGGACGATGACCGCGAGTCGAACCAGTCGGCGACCAGGGAAGGCCTTGTCCAGGAATTGCGCGAGCGCCATGGAGACGAGCACGGTCACCACGACGACGCCGACCACCCAGATCGCGGTGTTGAGCAGCACCCTGCCCAACGCGGGGGAGTCGAACAGCGTCACATAGTTGTCGAACCCGGCCGAGCCGCGGTCCACCCCGACCGGCGACACGTCCCGGGTCGAGGTCCAGACCAGATAGCCGGCCGGGAACAGGACGACGGTGACGATCAGGGTCAGCGCCGGCATCAGCCATGGAAGTGCCGCCACCAGGTCTCGGCGTGCCTGACGACGCGTCGAGATCGCGGGTGCCGGCACTTCCATGAGTTGGTTGGTCGTCATTTGTCAGCCGCGCAGGCTCTAGCCGTTGGCCTTGGCCTGGATTTCATCCAGCACCGCCCCGGGGTTCTTGCCCTGCCCGATCTGCCCCATCAGGCTCTGCATCGCGCCCTGGGTCGCCGCCCACTGCGGGTTCGTGCTGGGGTAGAACCGGGCGCTCGGCAGGACCTCGAGGAAGCTCGCGATCTCCGTCTTGCCCGCCAGCGCCACTGCGCCGGACCTGGTGGTGGGCAGGAACCCCTCGGTGTCGACGAACTTCGTGTAGACCGGTGCGCTGAACACGTAGTCCAGGAAGGTCTTGAGCGCCTCCTGCTTGTCACCCTTGTTCTTGAACGCCATCAGGTGGTCGGCGACCCCGAGGGTCATCGGCTGGCCGTCCTTGGTGGCGATCGGAGCGCTCGCGTACTTGAGGCTCGGGTTCTTCTCGGCGATCTGGCCGACGGTGGGCGGGAGCGCCACCACCATGCCAATCTTGCCCTGGATGAACACGTCCAGCATGGGGGTCCGGTCGGACGCCCCGGGGTCGGGCTGGGTGGCCTTTTCGTCGATCATCCGCTTCATGAACGTGACGGCTTCGAGGGTCGCGGGGGTGTTGACCGCGATGGCCGACCCGTTGGTCCACGATCCGCCGTTGCCGAAGGTCCAGATCGAGGTTTCCGCCTGGGCCTCCTCGCTGCCCAGCGGCATGCCGTAGCCGTAGACGCCGTCGCCGAGACCGGCCACCTTCTTCGCCGCGTCGAGCAGCTGGTCCCACGTCTTCGGCGGCGCTGCGACGCCGGCACGCTCGAACAGTTCGGTGTTGTAGAACATGGTGCGGGCCGAGGCGATCAGTGGGAGGCCGTACATCGTGCCGTCGATCGAGGCGTTGTCCGCAAAGGACTTCTGGAAGTCCGCCAGCGTGCTCGCCGAGACCACCTCGTCGGCGGAGTACAACAGGTCGTCCGCCGCGAAGCCCGAGAAGGCGTCGATGTTCAGGATGTCCGGTGCCGCGTTCGACTGGACCTTGGTACGGACAACATCGTTGATGTTGTCCCAGGACTGGATCTCCAGTTCCACGTTGATGTCCGAGTGGGCCGCCTCGAAGTCGGCGATGATGCCCTCCCAGAGCGCCTTGGTGCCGTCGCTGTAGCTGGGCACAAGGAATGACAGCGTGCGTGCGTCCGCACTCTGCCCGTCGTCGCCGCCGAATCCGCAACCTGTCAGCGTCAAGCCGGCAACCGCTACGGCCGCCCACGAACGCGCGAATCTCTTCATTTCCGCCTCCACCGGCGCAGGGGACATCGCCAAAGTCGTGATCGGAATCCTGGCTGGCTGTGATCGTTCGTGACTGGTTCCCGTCGGAACCTTCCACGATCACGCCGCTGTTGGTGGGATTCTGCGTCGCTTTCCTGAGTGGCGTCAAGGTCTTTCCCTGTAACTGCTGCTCAGGCCGTGACCGACTTCCGGCGCCTCAGTGCATGTTACTGACCGGTTCCACGACCTTCTTGACAGATTCGATCAGGTCGCTCCATTCTGGAGGCGCTCCAGACCCGCTCGCATGAACCATGAGGACGAGGCACCGATGAGTGAAGGAACCTTCCTGGCGGCCGAGATCGAGACCCAGCCGGATGACTGGCTCCGTGTGCTGGACGTTCTGCCCTCGGTGGCGATGGACCTTCCGCAGCCTGGCGAGCGAGTCGCGGTGCTCGGATGTGGAACCTCGCTGTTCATCGCCCAGGCCTACGCGGCCCTACGGGAGAGCGCCGGCGAGGGCAGCACCGACGCGTGGCCGGCCAGTGAACACCAGCTGGGCCGTGGCTATGACCGGGTTCTCTGTATTACCCGCTCGGGCACCACGACCGAGGTGCTCGACGTCCTCAAGCAGTGCCGGCATCGCGTGCCCACCACCGTCATCACCGCCGACGCAACATCGCCGGCGGTGAGCCTGGCCCGTCCGGTCGTGCTCAGCGACGTCGACGAGCGTTCGGTCGTACAGACCCGCTTCGCGACGACCACCCTCGCGCTGTTGCGGGCGGCCCTCGGTCACGACCTGCGTCGGGTCGCCGAACAGGCACGGCAGGTTCTCGAGCGCGGCGCCGACGCGACGAGCCCGGCCGCGACGGCCGATCAGATCACCTTCCTCGGACGCGGCTGGACGGTCGGGCTCGCGCACGAGGCGGCCCTGAAGCTACGCGAGACGACTCAACTGTGGACCGAGTCCTACCCCGCGATGGAGTACCGGCACGGTCCGCTCAGCATCACCGCGCCCGGCAGGGTCGTCTGGGCGTTCGGAGAGGTTCCCGTCGGCTTGGCGGACCAGGTCCGGGCGACCGGCGGTCACTTCGAGTGGTCCGAGATGGATCCGCTCGCCGACCTGGTCCGCGTCCAACAGTTGTGCCTGCTGCGAGCCGGGGCAGCAGGGCTCGACCCCGACCAGCCGCGCAACCTGTCCCGGTCGGTCATCCTCGACGGCTGACCGCTCGACACTCGGGGCCAATGTGCCCGGAGGTAGCCGGGCCGGGTGGTCCGACGCTGACTGATCGCCGCGTCGACCAGCACGGCTAAGCAATTGTGCCCGCGTGACACGTCACATTCCCGCAGAGGAGCTGATCCACGTGAGTCCCAACGAAGCCAGCCCGAACGAGTCCACCGCGGCAGCCGGGTCCCACCCGTCGCGTCGTAACGTCCTGAAGGGCGTGGGCGCGCTTGGCGCCGCGGCCGGACTTGGCGGCGCCCTACTTCCAGGGACGGCGGCCGGTGCGGCGCCCGCCGCCGAACCTGCCCGGATCAAGGGCAAAGAGAAGTCCATGGTCAACGTCCCCTTCGAGGGCTTCGACGAGGTGCGTGTCGGCATCATCGGCCTTGGCAACCGCGGCGGAGACCAGGCCATGCGGTGGGCCGCCGTCTCCACGATCACCGCGGTCTGCGACATCCGGCCCGACCACGTCGCGGAGACCATCAGCCGAGTCATGGCTCAGGGCTTCCAGGACAAGGAGCCGGTCGGCTACTCCAACGGCGAGGAGGACTTCGAGCGGCTCGTCCGTCGTGACGACATCGACCTGATCTACGTCGCCACGCCGTGGGAGTGGCACCACCCGATGGCCAAGGCGGCCATGGAGCACGGCAAGCACGTCGCCATCGAGCTGCCCATCGCGCCGCACCTGGACGACATCTGGGACCTGGTCCGCACCTCCGAGCGCACCGGCAAGCACTGCATGCTGCTGGAGAACGTGAACTACTTCCGCCCCGAGATGCAGATGTTCAACATGGCCAAGGCGGGGCTTTTCGGCGAGTTGCAGCACGCCTCCGGTGGCTACGTCCACGACCTGCGCTGGCCGTACACCTTTGGGGGCGCCTACTACCCGGAGCACTGGCGGCGGCGCTGGCAGACCCGGATGAACGCCGCCCACTACCCGATGCACGGGCTCGGGCCGGTCTCGGCCTCCCTGGACATCAACCGAGGCGATCGCTTCGACGAACTCGTCGCGGTCGCCTCGCGGCCCAAGGCGCTGGCCCTGTTCCGCGAGGAGGACCCGCGGGTTGGCGCGGACCACCCGGCCTGGGACGACGATCCCTACATCTCCGGGGACCGCAAGCAGGTCTTCATCAAGACCGTCAACGACCGGTTCATCCGGGTCGAGCACGACGTGAACTCGCCCCACCCGTACAGCCGGGAGACCACGCTCACGGGGACCCGGGGTTCACTGGAACTGGACAACGCCCGGATCTACCTGGAGTCGCTCGGCCACACGAACCACGCGTGGCGGACCGGCAGTGCCTTCAGCACGATCATGAACCAGCACGACCATTGGATCTGGCCGGCCCTGGAGAACCTGGCCAGCCAGTACGGTGGGCACGGTGGCGGCGACTTCATCTCCATCTTCCGGATGGTCCAGTTGATGCGCCTGGGCATGACCCCCGACATCGACGTCTACGACTCGGCGGCGTGGTGTTCGGTGATCCCGCTCAGCCACGAGTCGCTGAAGGGCAAGGGCTTCAAGTCGGTCAAGGTGCCCGACTTCACCCGGGGCCACTGGCAGCAGGCACGCCCCACGTTCGACCGGCCGCGGCCGGAGGACCCGTGGCTGGACGGTGACGGTCGGCCGCGCCGGTAGGCATGGGCGCGGGCTGAGCTGACGCTACGCGGGGTCGGGCACGGACGTCCGTGCCCGACCCCGATGAGCGCGGCGAGCGGACCAGCAGGCTCGGTGCGAGCGGGGCGAGGGGAAGCGGTGAGTGAAGGCGCGGTGGTCATCGCCCTGGACGTGGGCGGCACGGGCATCAAGGCCGCGCTGGTCCGGGCGGATGGGACCAGCCAGCACACCGAACGGCACGCCACCGGCGCTGACCGGGGTCCGTCGGCGGTCGTGGAGACCGTCCTGTCCGTCGCCGGAGGGCTGGCTGACAAGGCCCGCGCCGACGGGTTGACTCCGGTGGCGGTGGGCATCGCGGTGCCCGGGGTGATCGACGAGGTCGCCGGCGTGGCGGTCTGGTCGGCCAACGTCGGCTTCCGGGACGTACCGTTGCGGGACCTGGCGGTCGCGCGGCTCGGGCTGCCCGTGGCGCTCGGGCACGACGTGCGGGTGGGCGGCGTGGCGGAGGCCCGGCTCGGCGCCGGGCGGGGTAGTAGGCACGTGCTCTTCGTCGCGATCGGCACCGGCATCGCCGCTGCGCACGTGGTTGGAGGGTCGGCCTACGCGGGCGCGCACGGCGCCGCCGGCGAACTGGGTCACATCGTGGTACGCCCCGGTGGGCCGCGCTGCGGCTGCGGCCAGCTCGGCTGTCTGGAGGCGGTCGCTTCGGCGGCCGCGGTCGGCCGGCGTTACGTGGAGCTGACCGGTACGCCCGCCACCGCGGCCGACGTCTCCGCGCGGGCCGCCGCGGGGGAGGAACTCGCCGGGCAGGTGTGGCGCGACACGGTCGACGCGCTCGCCGACGGGCTCCGCACCGGACAGGCTCTCTACGACGCGGAGGTGATGGTGATCGGCGGCGGCCTCGCCGAGGCCGGAGCCGGGTTGATCGACCCGCTCCGGGCGGCGCTGCGCGCGCGGCTCACGTTTCACCGGGAGCCGCGGCTGGCGCGGGCCGCACTCGGCGACGAGGCCGGCAGCCTCGGCGCCGCCCTACTCGCGCTCGACCGCATGGAGGGTGGCGTGCGAGCGCCGTATTGACCGGTGTCATCGCGACCGACGGCACCATCCGTATCATCGCGGCATGGTGCTGGACCCGGAGCCACGGATCAGCCGGCGGGCGGTGCTCCTGGCCGCCGGCGGGCTGCTCGTCGGTTGCTCCCCACAGCCCGAGGTCGACACGGTCCACCTGCGACTGGCCACCGGGCCGGCGGGGGCGGTGTACCGGCGCATCGGCGGTGCGCTGGCCGAACACATCTCCGAGCAGGTGCCGGGTGCCACGGTGACCACCGTGCCGAGCGGGGCGTCCACCGACAACATCCGGATGCTGCGGGCCGGCGCGGCGCACCTCGGGCTGACCAGTCTGGATGCGGTGATCACGACCGACGGCAGCGCGCCCGAGGGGCTCTCGGCGGTGTGCCGGCTCTACGACAGTCATCTGCATCTCGTGGTCATGGCCGGTTCGGCGATCGAGGAGTTCCGGGACCTTGAGGGCAAACGTCTGTCCCTCGGTGCCCGCGATTCGGGCACGGAGTTCACCTCGCTGCGGGTTCTGGAGCTCGGCCCGATCAACGCCGACGTTCGGTACCTCAGCCAGGCCGAATCGGCGGCGGCGCTGCGCGACGGCAGGATCGACGCGATGTTCTCCCTGACCGGCGTCCCGACACCCGCCATCACGGAGCTGGCTCAGCGGCACCCGATCCGGCTGATCCCGTTGGACGCACAGGCGGACGCGCTCTTCACGGCGTACCCGGGTCCCTACGCTCCCGCCACGATCCACGCGACCGCCTACGCCGGCGTCCCGGCCACCCGCACCGTCGCCGTGCCGAACGTGCTGCTCGCGCGCAACGACCTGCCCGACGACCTGGTCTACGCCATCACCGACACGATCTTCACGCACACCGGCACGATCACCTCCGCCAGCCGTGGCGACGCCGCGGCCGTTCCCGAAGCGTGGCAGATCAACGTACGCACCGGGATCTCCACCGCATCGGTTCCGCTCCATCCGGGCGCGGTGGCCTGGTTCCGCGACCGCAAGCGCTGACCAGAGACAGCGGCAGGTTGGCGAAGAGACCGGGTCCTCAGACCGGCGACGGCGCCGGGGCGCCGGCCGACGACGCCACCTGCGGAACGACCGGCAACGCGACCACTGCGGCGAACCCGTGCCCGGACCCGTCCGGACGCGGCAGGCCCTCCTCCAGCCGCAGCTCGCCCCCGGCCGCCCCGACCAGGTCGGCGCAGATCGCCAGTCCCAGGCCGGTACCGGACACGTTCTGGTGCCGCGGCGACCGCCAGAACCGTCGTAGCGCCTGCGCCTGCTCGGACACGTCGATCCCCTGCCCGTCGTCGCGGACCGAGATGGTGACCACCCCTGCGGCCGCGGAGCCGTTGCGGTTTCCGGCGCCCGCTCCACCGGGAACAACGCGGGCGCTCACCTCCACCGCCCGCGCGCCCGAAAGCCGCAACGCGTTGCTGATCAGCTCGTCCAGGATGCTGCCCAGTCCGCCCGGCGGCTCCAGCAGCCGCAGCCCCGGCGGCACGTCGACCGCCAGTGTCTGCCCCGCCGTCGCCGTCAACGCCCGCCACCGGACCACCCGGGTCGCCAGCACCTCGTCAAGATCCACCGGCGACGCCGTCCGCATGCTCTCCATCCGCGCACTGGCCTGCAGCGAGTTCAACATCCGCTGCATCGCCTTCAGCTCGTCGACGGCGACGTCGTACACCTGCCGTCCGTTGCCCTCCGGCCGCAGGTGCGGCGCGAGGCTCTCCACCGCGAGCCGGAGGCTGGTCAACGGGTTGCGCAACTGGTGCGACGCGTCGGACACGAAGGCCCGCTGCCGCTGCGCGGCGTTCTCGACGGCGTCCATCATGGTGTTGAACGACTCCGCCAGCCGCCGCAGCTCGATCGGGCCGGCTTCGGCGTCGGCGCGGATCGTCAGGTCGCCCTCGGAGATCCGCGAGGTCGCCGCGTCCAGCTTCCGCACCGGCCGCAGCACCCATGCCGACACCGGCCAGGCGACGGCCGCCAACGCGATCAACGGCAGCAGCCCCAGCCCGGCGAGCCGGGCCCAGCGTACGAGGATGGCTTCGCGCGTCCTCGACAGGTCGGAGATCGTCACGACGGCGCCGACCACCTCACTGTCCCGGCCCACCGGCTCGGCCACAACGAGTGCCGAATCGTCCCACGGCGCCCATTCCCAGGACGGTTCGGAGCGCGCCCCGGCCAGCGCCGCGGTCACGATCCGGGGCAACGTCGGCTCGGCGCGTGCCGCCTCCTGGTACGCGCCGGCCGGTCCGAGCAACACCTCGCCGGACGTGTCGACCAGCGCGACCGGGATGCCGTAGAGCTCGTGGTAACGCGTCAGCTCCTGCTGGAGCGCCTCGGTCCGCCCGGTCGACAGCGCGGTCTCGGCCAGCGAGGCGAACCGGCCGACGTCGTTGAGCCGGTTGACGTACGTCTCCTGCATCTCCCGCTCGGCCACGGTGACGCTGAGCGGCACCCCGAGCGCCGCGACGAGCAGCACCGCAAGGGGAACGAGGACGACGAGCAGGCGGCGGTGCACGGCGTGTCAGCCGATCAGCTCCGGCTGGTCGGCCAGGAGCCGATAGCCGACGCCGTGGATCGTGCGGATGACCACGTCCGGCCCCAGCTTGTGCCGTATCGCCGCGATGTGGGTGTCCAGGGTGCGACTCGACGACTCCCAGGTCGCGCCCCAGATCTGGTCGAGGATGACGTCGCGGCTGACCACGTTGGGCGCCCGCCGGGCCAGCAGCAGGAGCAGCTCGAACTCCTTGCGGGTCAACGGCACGGGCGTGCCGTCGACGGTGACCTCGCGGGTGCCCACGCCGATCCGCATCGGGCCGAGCAGGAGCGGCTCGTCCGACTGGCTCAGGGCGCGAGCCGCCCGGGTGCGCCGCAGGACGGCGTCGATCCGGGCGAGCAGCTCCGGGATGCCGAAGGGCTTGACGATGTAGTCGTCAGCGCCGGCGCGCAGGCCACGGACCCGCTCGTGCTCCTCGGACCGTGCGGTGACCGCGATGACCGCGGTCTGCGGGTGGTCACGCAGCTTCCGGATCACGTCGAGTCCGTCGCCGTCGGGCAGACCCAGGTCGACGAGCACCACGTCGGACGGCGCGGCGCGCACGGCCTCCGCGGCGGTGGCGATGCGGTGGACCTCGAAGCCCGCCTGGGTCAGGACGGTCACCAGACCCAGCGCCACGCGGTCGTCATCCTCGATGACGGTTATCCGCATACCAGCGGATTGTACGGCCCGGGTCGACCCTCGTGTCAGCCCTCAAGTTCTTGGGATTCCTCTGACACCATCCGCGTCCCGGCCAGTCGAGACTGAGGTCCACTCGCTCACTGAGACATGCGCATGCGCTGATGAGGAGGCCGCTGTGCGAGAGACCAGCAGGTACCGGGCCACCGCGCGGATGGTCGCCGCGATCGGCGTCGTCTCGCTCGTCGCCGCCTGTTCCGGCAACGGAGGCGCCAACGGCGGAGGCGACGCCGCAGGCTACCCGGACCAGAACATCACGATCGTCGTGCCGTTCAGCGCGGGGGGCCCGACAGACACCGTCACCCGCATGATCGCCGAGCCGATGGCCGCCAAGCTCGGCGCCAAGATCGTCGTCCAGAACGTCGAGGGCGCCGGCGGCACGGTCGGCGCCGGCGACGTCGCGCGGGCCGATCCGGACGGCTACACGGTGCTCATGCATCACATCGGTATGTCGACGGCGCCAGCCCTGTACAAGAACCTGGGCTACAAGCCGCTCGAGGACTTCGAGATGGTCGGACTCGTCACCGAGGTGCCGATGACAGTCGTCGCCCGCAAGGACTTCGCACCCGCGACACTCCAGGACCTCGTGACCCACGTGAAGGCGAACGCCAACAAGGTCACCCTGGCCAACGCTGGCATCGGCGCCGCATCCCACCTGTGCGGCCTGCTGTTCCAGACCGCCACCGGTGTCAAGCTCCAGGAGGTCCCGTACCAGGGCACCGGCCCCGCGCTGACCGACCTCGTCGGCGGCCAGGTCGACTTCATGTGCGACCAGACGACCAACACCAGCGGCCAGATCGCCGCAGGGAAGGTGAAGGCGTACGCGGTCACCACGCCGGAGCGGGTGAAGAGCCTTCCCGACCTGCCCACCACGGCCGAGGCCGGGCTGCCCCAGCTTCAGGTCAGCGTGTGGCACGGTCTCTACGTCCCGGCCGGCACGCCGCAGGAGGTCGTCCAGAAGCTGTCCGAGGCGCTGAAGGTGGCACTGGCCGACCAGGGGGTCATCGACCAGATGGCCAAGCTCGGCACCGCGCCGGTCCCGGCCCAGGACGCGACCCCGCAGGCGCACCGGGCCAAGCTCGAGGAGCAGCTCGGCACGTGGGCGAAGATCATCGCTGACGCCGGGGTCAAGGTCTCCTGAGGTGGAACGCCGTCGGTCGTTCCCGGACGTCCTCGCCGGGGGACTCTTCGTCCTGATCGGTGGCGCATTCGTGTGGGGGGCGCTCGGCTACGAGCTGGGCGCCCCACTGCGGATGGGCCCCGGCGCCTTCCCGCTGCTGGTCGGCGCGACCGTGGCCGCCCTGGGCCTGGCGATCATCATCAAGGGACTCATCGCCGGTGAGGGGATCTCGTTCGGACCGGTCCCATGGCGTGCGGTCGCCGCCATCGTGCTCGCGGTCCTGTTCTTCGGACTCACCGTCCGGCGCCTCGGATTCGTGCCGACGTCGGCGGTGACCGCCCTGCTCACCACGCTGGCCAGCGCACGCGTACGGCTACTCACGGCCGTGGCCGTGGCCGCCGGTCTGACCGCGGCCAGCACGCTCATCTTCGTCGTCGGACTTCAGCTGCGGATCCCGCTATGGGGCCCGTGGCTGGAGCTCTGACGCGGCATCCGGACTGAGGCATGGAACTTCTCGACAACCTCGCGCTGGGCTTCTCGACCGCCTTCCTGGTCCAGAACGTCCTCTACTGCTTCGTGGGAGTGCTGCTCGGGACCGCGGTCGGCGTGCTGCCCGGCATCGGGCCAACGGCGACGGTGGCGATGCTGCTGCCGATCACGTTCAGCTTCGAGCCGGTGACGGCGCTGATCATGCTGGCCGGCATCTACTACGGCGCGCAGTACGGCGGCTCGACGACCGCCATCCTGATCAACCTGCCCGGCGAGTCCTCGGCGGCGGTCACCGCGCTGGACGGGTACGAGATGGCCCGGCAGGGCCGGGCCGGTCCGGCCCTGGCCGCCGCCGCGGTCGGGTCCTTCATCGCGGGCACGGTGGCCACCGTCGCGCTGGCCGTCGCGGCCCCACCGCTGGCCAGCGTCGCGTTGAAGTTCGGCCCGGCCGACTACTTCTCGCTCGTGCTGCTCGGCCTGATCGTGTCAATAACGCTGGCGCGTGGATCGGCGCTCAAGGCACTGGCGATGATCGCGCTCGGCGTGCTGCTCGGCACGGTCGGCCAGGACATCTACACCGGCACGCCCCGGTTCGTGTTCGACCAGCGCGAGCTGTACGGCGGCATCAACTTCGTGTCGGTCGCCGTCGGCATGTTCGGGGTGGCCGAAATTCTGCGCAACCTGGAGAACGAGGAGACCCGCACGGCGATCGTCGGCAAGGTGCGGAACCTCTGGCCGACCCGTGAGGACCGCCGCCGGATCGTCGGCCCGATCGCGCGCGGTACCGGTCTCGGCGCCGCGCTCGGCGTCCTGCCCGGCGGTGGCCACGTGCTGGCCTCGTTCACCTCGTACGCCGTCGAGAAGCGGATCTCGAAGCGGCCGCAGGAGTTCGGGCGCGGCGCGATCGAGGGAGTCGCCGGCCCCGAGTCGGCGAACAACGCCGCCGCGCAGACGTCGTTCATTCCACTGCTCACCCTGGGTCTGCCCGCCCACCCGGTGATGGCGCTGATGGTCGGCGCGTTCATCGTCCACGGCATCACCCCCGGCCCGAACGTCATCACCAACGAGCCGGCGCTGTTCTGGGGCCTGATCGCGTCGATGTGGATCGGAAACGTGCTGCTCGTGCTGCTGAACCTGCCGCTGATCGGCATCTGGGTGCGCCTGCTGCGCATCCCGTACCAGGTGCTGTTCCCGATGATCATCCTGTTCGCCGCGATCGGCACCTACTCGCTGAGCTTCAACGCGTACGACGTCTACGCGATCGCGTTCTTCGGGATCCTGGGCTACATCCTGATCAAGTGCGGCTGCGAGCCGGCGCCGCTGCTGCTCGGCTTCGTCCTCGGCCCCCTGCTCGAGGAGCACCTGCGCAGGGCGCTCATCATCTCCCGCGGCGACGCGTCGGTCTTCCTGACCCGGCCGATCTCCGCAGTGTTCCTGGCCCTGGCCGTGGCAGCGCTCGTCGTCGCCGTCCTCCCGATGATTCGCAGGCGCCGCGAGATCGTGTTCGCCGACGAGGAGCAGGAGGCCGGATGGTGATCCCGGCGGGGCGCTCGGCGCGACCGGTCAGCGCCTCACGGGCAGGGCGTTCGCGCGCAGACGTCGATGACCTTGCCGGTGAGCAGGAACACCGCCTTCTGTTTCTGGGCTCCGGCCTGGGCGCGCGGGAACTCGTGCGGATCGTCGCCGTACTCCGGCCCGGCCGGGGCGAGGTTCGTCGTCGGCGGCGCGTACGCCGCGCCGCTGTTCCAGATCACGATCGCCGAGCCGGTGTACGGATACGCCCGGATCGGTGTGATGCCCCAGTACGGCTTCACGTCGAGTGACCAGCCGTCGGCGAGGGCAGGGGTGTGCAGGCGGGCGCCGATGGTGCGCGCCTGGACCTCGGCCGCGGCGGGGGAGACCTGGTGGTCGCCGAAGGCCACCTGCATCAGCACCCGGTGCGCCGGGGTGCGCGGCAACGGCTTGTCGGTCATGTGCTGGGCGTACCCGTTGGCTTCGGACCGGTCCCAGAGCATCTGCAGCAGTGCGAAGATCAGCTGCTGGTCGACCTTGTCCGGGTAGTACTGGTCCATGATCGATTGGAAGGGGGCGAAGTCCACGCTGCGCTGCAGCAGCGTGGAGTAGTTCATCGCCGGCACGCCGAGCACGGACCGGGTCCAGTCCTGGGCGATGGCGGTGAGTGCGCCGCCGTTGATGCCACCCTGACTGTTGCCGTCGTAGTGCAGCCCGCCGGCCACGTCGATGAGCGGATGCCCGCCGGCGTCCTGGAACGCCGGGTCGGCCGCGAACCCGTCCGGGTGGATCATCGCCCGGCCCAGGAAGAGGAAGTTCAGGAAGCTCTGCTGCAACCGGTCCGCCACCGCGGGGAAGGCGCTGAGGTCGGTGAAGGCGCCGGCAACGTACGGGACGTCAGCGGCGGCCATGCCGATCCAACTTGTCGCGCAGAAGCTGAAGTCGTACGTCGCCGACATGGTCTTGACGTTGCCGGCGTTGACCTCGGTCGGGCTGCCCAGCAGGCCGTGGCCGTAGAGCGACAGGTGTGCCGGATCGGCGGCGGAGGCGCTGCGCGGGATGTCGCAGACGAAGTCCGCCCGCAGCGTCGCGCCGGACGGCGTGGGCAGGGAGTACCTCGTCGGTGCTGACCCGTCGCCGTCCGCCGGCCCGTAGTGCAGCCGTGACCCGGGTCCGCCGCTGCCGTTCAGATAGGACGGTACGCCGATGGTGCCGGTCACCTGCCGGGCGATCCGCGCATCCTGCGCGGGCGGGTAGTCGGTCACCTGGGTGACGGTGATCGACGGCGCCGCCGCGCCCAGGGTGGCGAAGGCGTTGTCGCGGATCGCCAGCATCCGCCCGGTCAGGCCCTGCCGGCTCGCCACCGTGAAGTCCCACGCCAGGTGGAGGCTGTGCCGCTTGACACCGACCCTGGTCAGGTCGGCGAGGACCCGCTTGATCTGCGGGGCGCGGCGGTCCCGGGGGCCGAGGCCGACGCCGGTGACGTACTTCCGGAATGCGGCCGGCGTAGGGATGAGCTTCCCGTTCCGGTCGCGCATGCCACGCAGGCCCACCACGTACCGGGTGCCCTCAGCCAGCGCCACCGCCGGCCGGATGATGAGCAGCTGCCGGTCGGGCGCGCCGGCGGCGTGCGCGTCCAGCTCCGCCCAGTACGGAGTGCGCTTGCCGGTGGCCGTGTTGAGCAGCACGATCGGCGCGTCCGGCGCCAGCGAGCGGCCGATGTCGGTGACCGGGGCGATCCCCGTGGCCGCGGCGTCCAGGCCGGGCACGCGCACCAGGATCGGCGAGCCGGGGCTGAACCCGTCCTGTCGGTTCCATTCGGCCGGGTCGATCGGGGTGCCGTGCACGTTGGCGGGCATCGAGGAGGCCGCGAGTTGCACCCGCTTGCCGGTGCGGCTGGCTCGATCCGTCACGGTGAAGAAGTCGTTCGGGAACGGCAGCAGGCACGCGGTCGGGTCGATCGGGTCGCAGCCACCGTGCGTGGCCGGGTGCGACGACACCGCGGGTGGCGCGGCGGGGGCTGCCGTGCCGAGCAGCACGGCTCCGGCGGTCACCAGCACGGACACGGCGAGACGGAGCCGTACGGGGGTGGTCACACGCATCTCCTTCGATGGTGGCCGGAGTGGACGGACCCTACGCCGCACGAGGGATCGCGGCAAGAGCGGCGCCCTCGCGTTCGCCGGCCGGTTGATCCCGGACGATAACCTCGCCCACATCACCATCACCGACACCTCGCTGAAGGTCTCCTGGACCTGGACCATCCGCCCCGGGCAGGCAAGCGCGAAGCGCTGGAAGGAGTTGGGCATCCCGCCGGTCGTGTGGCACTGGCTGCCCCCGTCAGGCGGCCCGGCGAGGGTGACGTATCCCGAGTCGCCCGCGTTCCGGCGGCCGATCCTGCTGATGGCGTTGGCGCGGGACGTCACGGTGCGGGTACGCCGGGACCGGCCGTCGTTCACCGCGTTCCGCGTCGAGCGGCCCCGGTCACCGTTCTCCGCGGTGACCACGTCACCCGGGCCTTCCTGCCAGTGCCACCCGTCGCATCACCAGCGCACGCCCACGTCCGACCTGCGCCACCAGGTCCTCGATCCCGACACCGTGCTGTGCGACCTCACGCCCCAGGTCACGGTCTTTCGCAACCAGGACCCGCGGGCGGCTCCCTCGTTCGGTGATCCGCAGTCGATCCTCGCGGCGATGGGAACTCCGTACGTGCTCGTCTCGGGGGCCGAGACGCCGGTTCCGGTGGAGGCGGACAACCTGGGCAGGGTCGCGGACACGATGGCGGTGAGCCTCGGCTACGTCTGGAAACGGGTGCTGCCGCCCGGACTGCTGATCGTGCCGCAGCCCACCGGGGTGGTGATCCAGCACTGGGAGGGCCACTTCCAGGTACAGGTCACGATCAAGGACCCGGACAAGCCCGCGGCGTACGCCTACTCGGCCCGCTGCCAGGGCTCGGTCAGTCTGATCGTCATCCAGCACGACGAGAACGTCACCGTGACCGTCCAACCCGGGCCGAAGGCCGTCGCCCGTGCGACGTTTGTCTATTCCCGCAAGGTCGCCCACGAAGATGTTCCGCGCCAGGGCGCGAGCCTGGACTTCGACGCGAAGACGCACCACCGCCACGAGTTGCCCGACAGGACGAGCGTCTCGTCCATGGTCCAGATGATGATCGAGGTGCCGCTCAGCTTCGTCCCCATCATCGGAGACCTCTACGAGCTCGGACAGCTCGCGTTCATGACGGCAACCGGGCGGGACTTCTGGGGCAATCGCGTCACCTCCAACGAGATCATCGTGTACGGGACTCTGGCGGCGGTGTCGGTTGGCGCGACGGCCTACGTCCGTATGGGCAGGAGTTCGGCGCGGCTCAGCGAGGAACTCGCCCGCATCGAAGCGCTGACGGCTGATCTGCGCCGGATCGTGGACGATGTCGACGGTGCTGCGCGGTCCGGTGCACTTCTGAAACGCCTCAAGAGCTTGCCGGAGCCACAGCAGGAGAAGCTCGCCAAGATGTTGGAAGCCGCCACCGCGAACCCCCGTGCGGCCTCGACGCTGGCCAAGGGCGTCCAGGACGTGCTGCAGGAGGCGAAGAAGGCCTCGAAGCAGGCCGACGATCTCCTCGACCTCGACGTGCACGCGCTCTTCACCGAGGACATGGCGTCGTTCGCCAACTCGATGCTGCGCTGGGAGTACGACGACTACATCGCCATCGTGGCCCGCCGCGGGAACGACCCGAAGGCACTGTCAAGCCCCGGGTTTGATGGAGAGTTGGTTAGCTGGTTTTCAGGGCTGCGGTGACCGGCTGGGTCATCGCGTGTAGGGCCTCGTGTTCGGCGGGCGGGATGTGCCCGAGCTCGCCGTGCAGGCGGCGGTTGTTGTACCAGTCGATGTACTCGACGGTGGCCATCTCCAGGTCGTCGAGCCCGCGCCACGGACCTCGGTTGCGCACGAGTTCGGCCTTGTAGAGCGAGTTGAACGCCTCGGCCATCGCGTTGTCGTACGAGTCGCCCTTGGAGCCGACCGAGGCGACAGCGCCGGCCTCGGCGAGCCGCTGGCTGTAGCGAATCGCTCGATACTGGACTCCCCTGT
>NZ_JBIALB010000021.1:0-77481 GCF_042872965.1 Micromonospora sp. NPDC005087
TGCCTCAAGACCCGCTCAATCTACGACGAACACAAGGCCTGGGCTCACCACAGCACAGCAGCCGCTTGACATTTTGAATCCTGGGATGTCTGCCGCGATCCGCGCGCTACCCGACGTGACGAGGCGCCAAGGTGGCTCGTGCGCAGGCACCCGTCACTTCCCTTGGCCTGACGGTGCAGATAAGGCAGAAGTACCGCGCCTACCACACCACCGAGGCCATCATCGGCGGCGTCACCCCCAGCCTCGCCAATCCGGAGACGCTCCTCCTGGGCCGCCTCGACGAGCACGGACGACTCCGCTACACCGTCGCCGCCCAGATGCGTGAACGACGGCGTACCCTAGCCTTAACGGACTGATGAGTCCGTCTCTGGGTTTGGCGTGGAGCGAGTTCAGCTGGGGGCGTCTTGGTCCTAACCGTCTCTAAGCACAGCTCAAAACACCCCGAGGTGATGGTTCACGAGGTCTGGGCGGTTCTGGCCACGAGCGACAGGTTGGACCATCTAGTCCGCGCAGGCTAGCCTGCGTAGGTACTCGGTCACGGGGTGATACGCCCGGCCACAGCCTCCACTCAGACTGCGGCTCGGCTGCTGCTGGATCCGCGTATCTGGACCGTCACTACCAGGATCTACAGGAAGTCGCGGCTGATGGAAACCGATCGGGATCGTGTCCGCCCGAGCTGTCCTTTCGGCCACTGAGCGTCGGCGCACGGATGACCACCCGCGGCTTCACGTTCGTCGCCGATGAACCGCACAACGGGGCGAGATCGTGACATTGAGGTAAGGCGGCGCCCAAACCGACACTAAACAGTCGGACCATGACGCCGTTCGTTGTGCCCACCTACAGCGAACGTCGAACCACACACAGAAGGAGCAAGAAAATGAATGACACCACGCAGTCCACCGAAGATCTGGCGATCCTCGAGCAGCTCAACCTTGACTACAACAATGCGGACCAGGCCAGCGATGCCAAGCGCTTCAGTGAGTTTCTTGCTGAGGATTTCATCGTGCAGACACCGGGTGTCACCCGCAACCGCGACGAGTACCTCGAGTACATCGCTAAGCCGCGCCCTTTCAAGGATCTCGCGCTGCGTGAGGCCAAGATCCGCATCCTCGGCGACGTTGCTCTGATCCACGGCCGCGCCTCCTACACCCTGATCGCGGACGGCGCGGAGCAAGAAGCTCTGTACACGGACGTGTACCAGAAGCGTGAGGGCACCTGGGTCTGCGTCTCAGCCTGCGCGATCGCTCCGGGCGCCTGACGCCGGTCGAACGAGGCTCCTGGTCGCGAGACACTCGGGTAGGGACCACACGGGAACCAAGGGATAGTTCAGGACAACAGAAATGCGTAGCTCCATGCTCAACACGGCACCAGTGACCAACGTGGCCGGCCGGGGCAGAACGCTCCGGCTGACCTTCATATCTGCGGTGGTCTCCCTGGTGGCCTCGTTTGCCGCTGTGGGCTCGACGATCCCGCTGTTCAACATCTATCGGGCCGAGGACGGGTTCACCAACGCCGGCATCTCGATGACCGTCGTCGCGTACTCCGCCACCACTCTGACCACGCTGCTGGTGCTGGGGCGACTGTCCAATCATCTGGGCCGACGGCCCACCTCGATCGCCAGCCTCGTCCTGCTCCTCTTGGGCTGTGTGCTGCTGTTGAACGTGCACGACATCGGCATCCTGATCACCGGCCGGCTCCTGATGGGCCTTGGTGCCGGGCTGGCCAGTAGCAGCCTCACTGCGTACATCGTCGACGCCGCACCCGCCAGGCCTGCGTGGTTGGCCTCTGTCGCCTCCAGCCAGACAGTCATGCTTGGCCTCGCCGTCGGCGCCATCGCCTCCGGCGCCCTGGTTCAGTTCGGGCCGTGGCCACGCGACCTCATCTTCCTGGTTGTCATCGGCCTTCTCCTCCTGTCTGTCGGTCTCATTGCCGTCAGCCCGGAGACCGTGACTCGGATGCCGGGTGCTTGGCGATCGCTGCGACCTCGGGTCTACGTGCCGGCCCGGGTCAGGCATCTGCTCCCCGTCGCGGCGGCGGTGTTCCTGGCCACCTGGGCGGCCGGGGCCTTCTACCAAGCGTTCGTGCCTGCGCTGGTCGAGGACCAGCTCCACACCAGCAGCCCGCTCATCGTCGGATTGGTGTTCGCCGCCTACATGGGTCCCAGCGTTCTCGGCGCTCCCCTCGGCGGCCGGTTCACAACAACGGCAGCTCAACGTCTCGGCATGATCGCCTTCCTAGCCGGAATGATCGGCATCATCACAGCGATCGCCACCGGCACACTGGCGTTGTTCATCGCCGCAACGATCGTCGCCGGCGCCGCTCAAGGGATCGCCATCAGCGCCGCCACTCGCGGTCTGCTGCACGGAAGCACACTGGCCGAGCGGGCACCGATCCTCAGCGTAATCTACCTACTCTGCTATAGCGGCGCTACGATCCCGGCCCTCATCGCCGGCCGACTTTCCCACACTTTCTCGCTGCCGCAGATTGCGCTCGGCTACGGTGCACTTGCCCTCATCGCTACCCTGTTCACCGCCATCGCCGCACGCAACGCGCAGACCGACACGGCCGAGAACAGCCAGCACGGTGAGTAATCATGTGACGAACCTCGCCGTCATCCGGACCTCACTCGGCCGTGAGCGGGGCGCTGACCGTTTCGTCGACGCCCATCGATCGCGAGAAGTACGTCGATAGCTGCGCCTACGCCTTTGTCGACGACAGGCGGCTGGACGAGTACGACTATCGCCGCGACCCGGGACCGATCTGATGACCATTAACGAAGGGGCACCCCCATGACCGGCCCAGCTGAGCCGACCCGCTACGCCTTCGAGTACCCCGACGAGGCCGGACACCCCGACGAGGAAGGCACCCTCGGTCAGGACCAGGCCGTCCTCATCGACGAGGTGCTCGATGATCCCCATGCCCCCGCATTCGACTTCGCCGTCGTCAACGACGAGCAAGCCGGCATTTACGACGCCATCGTCGGCGACCGCGAGATCGCCGGGCTGACCTACAACGTCGCCGGCGACGACCGACTCGTGCTGCTGGCCGCCTTGGTGTACCCCGAGTTCCGCAAACAGGGCATCGCCACCGAACTGATCCGACGCGTCCTGGACGACGTACGCGCGCAAGGCAAGACCGTCACCATCCTGTGCCCGATCGTGCGCACCTTCATCGAGCACAACCCCGAGTACGCCGACCTCATCGACCCTGCGCACCCGGGAGTGACCAAAGGGTTCACACCGGTCCTAAACCCACCTATTAGCTCCCCGACAGAAAGTGTGACGATGACGATCAATCTCGAGGCCGAGGCGGTCGCCCGTGAAGAGAACAACGCGGCGATCATCGCCGCTTTGGACAAGTCAGGTCTTAGCGAGGTGGAGTCCAGCTGGGAGCTCGATGTCATCAACGACGCGGAGCACGGGCGATGGATCGCCACCCTCGGTGCCGAAGCGATCGCCGAGCTCCCGTACCGGTTCGTGGGCGGCCGTGTCGTTCTGCTGACGACCTGGGTCGATCCCGCCTACCGCAACCATCGGGTAGCCACGGAACTCGTCTCTCGCGTCCTGGACGAGATCCGCGAGAGCGGGAAGAAAATCACTATCATCTGCCCGGTCGTGGGTGAGTTCATTGCCCGCCACCCGGAGTACACCGACCTCATCGATAAGATCCATCCCGGCTCCGGCGCGTACCCCAAGCACGAACCCGTGGGAGGCCAGGACGACGAGCAGCTCACCGCGTTCGAACGCGACCTCGGCTGAGCTACCCTCGCTGACTCAACGCTCACATCATGCCCCTCGACGCGGACCCCGAGTTCGTCCACGAGGACGTGTACCGGCCTCGCCACGAGGTGGACCTGCGGGCGACGGTGCGGCCGCTCTTCTCCGGTGACGGCGACCCCACGTTCCTCTCAACGCCGGATGGGTTCTGGCGCGCGGTGCGCACCCCCGACGGCCCCGCGACGCTGCACGTCCAGATGGGGGCGGGTGCGGATCGGGGTGCGTTCCGGATCCGGGCGTGGGGAGACGGCGCCGAGTGGGCGCGAACGTCCGTACCGGATTTGCTTGGCGCGCGCGACGACTGGAGCGGGCTCGACCTCTCCGGTCACGCGCGGCTCGCTGAGGTACGCCGCCGGTGTTCCGGCCTGCACCTCACTCGAACTGGACTCGTGTTCTCCGCGCTCGTCGCTGCCATCTTGGGGCAGAAGACGACCGGTCGGCAGGCGCACCATTCCTGGCGCTACCTCGTCGTCCGCTACGGCTCTGCCGCGCCGGGACCGGCGCCGCACGGTCTGCGAGTCACGCCGAGCGCGCAGGAGTGGAGCCTCATCCCATCCTGGGCCTGGCACCGGGCCGGTGTACAGCCGTCACAGTCCCGCACAGCCATCGCCGCGAGCAGAGTCGCCGCCTCCGTGGATCGTCTGGCAAGTCTCGACGCCGGCGACGAGCGCGTCGGCGCCGGTCTGCGCAGCATCCCCGGCGTCGGCGTATGGACAGCGGCCGAAACCACCCAGCGGTCCCACGGCGATCCGGATTCGGTGAGCGTCGGCGACTACAACCTCGCAAAGGAGGTCGGCTGGGCGCTCACCGGCAGCCCCGTCGACGATGACGGCATGCTCGAGCTGCTCGAGCCGTGGCGTGGGCACCGGCAGCGAATCGTGCGGCTCATCTCCGCCAGCGGATTCCGCAAACCCCGATTCGGCCCGCGTATCACGATCCAGGACCACCGCGTCCACTGACGACTCCGCGGCCGAACCGCCCACGCATCGGCACGCGCTGCGGTCGAACCGGAAACGGTAAAGCCATCAACCCTTCGTTCAACAGATCCGTTCGTGCAGCAGATCCCTGTTGTATGATCTTGCCCGGCGGGCCGCATCTCATGCGTCTCTTCCATCGGGCTCGCTGTGACTTCGCCCGGGGCGGTCAGGAAGGTAGTTCCGACCGGGCCAGGGCCCGTCCCGCCGCGCCCTGGCAACCGGACGGCCGGGGCGCGCGGCGGGTGTGGCGGGTGGCGTCGGTGGGCGTGGTGGCGTCCGTCGCGGTCGTCGCAGACCGGCTCGACCCGCCCGCCCGGCCGGCCCCGGCCGACCCGGTCGCGGTCGCCCTCCAGCTCGCCCACGACCTCGAGACGCAGAACCGGTACGACGCCGTGGCGCAGATGTACCAGGAGGCGTTGCGGGACCGGCCGACGATGGGATCCGGCTGCGGCTCGCCTTCGCGCTGCTGCGGGCCGGCGACGGCGGCGGCGCGCAACGAACCGCCCGAGAGGTCCTGGCCCGCGAGCCGGATTCCCCCGACAGCCTGCTGGTGCTGGGGCTGGCGCAGCGGAACAGCCGGTCGGCCGAGGCGGAGCAGACGCTGCGGCGTTTCCTGGCCGTCGCACCGGCCCATCCGGCCCGCCGCAGAGATCAAGCGGCTGCTCGGCGCGGGTCAATCCACCGGGCGCTGACAGTGACCCTGCGGAAGCCGGGTGCGGTCAGTCGACCTCGACCCAGTCGAGGGTGAGCTGGACCGTCCACCGGCAGGGTCATTGCGTTGTCGGGTAATCGCTGGTCACCGCGGTGATGAGGTCGTGTGGGCGGCGGTTGGCGCGGGCGATGTTGGTGTCGGCCGTTGGTGCGGTGGTAGCCGATCGAGGTGTTACGCAGGGTGGCGAGGACGGCAGGTCCGGTGCCGGTTCGGGCCTGGTGGAGATCTTCACGGAAAGTGACGTCGCGGACGTGGTGGACCAGGTTTTCGAGGTGCCATTCGAGGCGGGCCCAGTGCTGCAGGTCGGCGGGTTGGGCCTGGTCGGCGGGTAGGGACACCGTGTAGTAGGCGGTTTCGCGGCTGGTCTTGCCGTTGCTGGTGGTGCGGGTGCGGGTGATCCGGACGGCCTGCTGGGCGTGGGGGAACCTGATTGCGCCGGGGGTGGCGACGGTGATGGCTTTGACGGTGCGGGTCTCGTGGCGGCCGTGGCCGGTGTCGCGGCGGCGGTCGGGACGTCTGGCCAGGGCAGGTGCTTGAGCTGCTTGAACAGGGTGGTTTGGTTGCCTTTGGTCGGGATCATCAGGTGGGCGCCGCGGGCGGCGATCTCGTCGGCGTGGGCGGTCTGGGTGTGCAGGGCTTCGGCGATGAACAGCAGGCCGGTCAGGCTGCCCAGCACGTTCTCGACCGCGTCGAGCAGCGGCTTGAACGCGGGGATTTCGTTGCTCTTCGCGGTGATGGTGACCTGGGCCAGGACGATGCCGGTGCTGGTGTCCAGAGCGGAGAGCAGGTGAACCTGGCCGCCGTTGCGGCGGCGGGCACCACGTAGGGTCTTGCCGTCCACGGCGATCACCGTCCGATACCTGCATGGCAGGGGTGTGACCGGCCGGGCGCGGACCTTCAGCCAGCCCGCGAGGACGGTGGATAGCAGCTGATCGTCGAGGCGGGTCAGCAACCGCCATACGGTCGTACCCGCGGGCACCTGACGACTGAAGCCAGGCCGGTCGCGGGCCTGCTCGTCCAGATCATGCAGCCAGTCGGTGATCGCGGCGAACGACGACGCGCCCGCCAGGACGGCGCACACCGCGACCGCGAGCAGGCCCGACAGCGGGTAACGCACTCCACGTGGATCTCGAGGATCCGGGACCGCCGCCGAGGCGTGAAGCAGTCCCGTTGTCTCACTCTCAGTGACCAACCGTGGTCTGGTGTCAGGGCTGCCGGCGAGGCCGGACAGTGCGGGGATCGGGCATGATGACATCGGCGGGTGAGATCCTCGGGGTCGTGAAGCGTAGAGAACTCCATGATCACCGACGCGACCTCACCCGCTCTTCCTGCCTCCACAGAGGCCACTCATCCCATGGATTCCCCAGCTCAGGGCACCCGCCGACCGACTACGCAATCACCCTGCGTCCACCGGGCGGCTGACCGGCACGCCGAGGATTTCCGCCTGCAGTTGCATGCACAGGTCGTTGGCGGTGACGCCGCCGTCGACCTTGAGGCATTCCAGCCTGGGTTTCGGGTCGTGACTACGGATCTTGAATGGTTAGGTTGAGTTGGGTTCGAGGGTCAGGCCGGTGTGGGCGAGGAAGCTGTCGAGCAGGTCGGCCGGTACTGGATGCGCTTTGAGTCGGTTCTTGTCGAGTGCCCTAGAGCGAACGGAGATGATTGTGCAACCGACGTGGCTCATGATGCTTTCGTGGGCTGTGCTCTTTGTGGGTTTGGCCAGCACCGCCGTTGTCGTTGTTGACCAACTTGTTTTTGGATATCGTCAGCCGGTCAAGGTCATGGAGATAGTCTGGCCGGCAACCGCCCTCTACCTTGGCCCAGCAGCCGTCCTGGCCTACAGAAAGTGGGGTAGACCCCAGTCTCCCCGGTGGCTGAACCGGCACGGCAAACCGCCCAGGATGTCGCGACATGCTCCTACGATAATTGTAACTTATCATTGTGCGACGCACTGTACTCTGGGTGTCATCATTGCTACGCCTATCACCTACGGCGTTGGCCTCGAGATATTCGGCAGCACACTGTGGCCCGAAGTCGTCGGCGACTATATAGGCGCAGTGGCCGTAGGCGTTGCATTTCGCTACTCTGCTGCGGCTCACACAGGTGGTCGAAGAACGTGGGCCGCAATGCGGAAATTTTTCAGGACCGACCTGCTGACCGTGTCCGTCTTCGAGTTCGCCCTATTAGGCTGGCTGGCGCTAATGCATTTTCTTGTTTTCCACGAGACCCTGCGGCCTAGTAGTCCGGTGTTTTGGCTCATTATCCAGGTCGGGTTGATCATCGGGTTCTTCGCCGCTTGGCCGCCAACCTTGTTGCTGATCCGCCGCGGCGTCAAAACGGAATTGCTGGGCACGCCGCAGTAGGTGGTGATGCGCCGACGTCCTGGGGCGGAGGGGTGCACGTTGAGCTTGGTGTCGCGCAGAACGGCCAACGCCAGCGCGACGGCGGGCCACCGGTGGGCGTACTCGCCCGGGTGCAGCCGCTCGCCAGCGACGATCCACGCCCGGCGGTGCCGGCGCATGTCCTCCACCAGATGTACCGCGCCGATCCGGTTGAGGGCGGCCAGGAGCACCCGGCGCAGCGGGCGGGACACCGGGGCGATGCGGGGCCGGTCGATCAGCGACTCACCGCCCGAACGGGCGACGAGGAACCGGAGCACGTCGGTGGCGGTGTCGACCAGCGCGGCCACGTGCGCCTCGACGGCGGCCGGGTCCGCAAGTAGCCACGCCAGAACCTGGCCTTCGTCTCCCGGACGGGCACGGCGGCGCACCATACCCAGCGTCGTCTTCGGCCGGCACGGACACGGCGGTCTACGACACCGTCGCAGACGACGACTTCGTCGGCGCCGGCCTGATCGTCGCCCACCTCGCCGAGCTCAGGCACCGCCACATCGCTCACATCGAACACCACGAGACCAATCCGGTACGGCTCGCCGAGATGCCGAACGCCGTGCGCGCCCTGGGCGGCTCCGGCAGGGCTCCCCCGTGGTCGCGGCACAGCTCGACGGCGCGGTCCGACCAACCGCGCCGTAGCGGTCAGGCAGGCACCAGTTCGCGGCAGCGCCGCAGGTTGGCCAGGGCGACCGGCGCGTCACGGCCCTCGATGCCGGCGGCGAGTTCGGTGACAATCGGCGCGGCCCGTCCCGGCTCGCCCGTGGTCACGGCGGCCTCGGCCAGCACGAGGACCGCCTCCGCCGCCCAGGCCCAGATGCCCTTGTCCCGGACGAGGGAAACTGCGTCGAGCGCGTGCCGCGCCGCGTCGTCGGGCCGGTCAGGCAGCAGCAGGCGGGCCAGCCCCGAGCTGGCCTGCACCAGCGGCAGGATCGCGCCGACCCGCCGGGCCTCTGTGATCACGTCCCGGAACTGGCGCTCCGCCGCGGCCGGGGATCCCGAGCAGGCCAGGACCGTGGCGAGTTCGGCGCGGACGTCGAGCCCGGCGAACGGGATCCGCTCCGGGGTGGCGGCCAGCCGGGCGAGGCGGTCCGCCAGCCCGTCAAGCCGCCCGGCGGCCCGGTCGAGCGCCAGTTCGGTCACCTCCACGAGGCCGAGCAGCCGCTCGTACTCGGTCGCCTCCATCAGCCGCCGGGCGGCTGAGGCCAGGGCCGAGGCCCGGTCCAGGTGCCCGGCGTGCAGGGCGCCCTGGGCCCAGTTCAGGCAGGCGCGGACGTGTTCGCGGGGCCGGTCGGCGAGGACCGACGAGGCGCGCATCTCGTCGATGACCAGCCAGGCCGTCGGGTCACCCAGCTCCAGCAGCAGCGAGGCGCGGGCGATCCGCACCTCCAGGTGGGCGACCGGGTCGCCGCTGGCCGCCGCTTCCTCCGCCGCCGCCGCGCACCGGGCCAGATGGTCGCGCACGTGCCGGCCGACCACCGTGTCGGGCGCGGCCAGCACCGCGAGCGCCTGCGCCCGGCGTCGTGGGGCGCGCAGGTACGGCACGGCCCGTTCAATCTCGGTGTACCCGCGCAGCTCCTCGCCCTGCTGCCGCAGCATCCGCCCGAGCACCAGGCCCAGTTCGCCGCGGGCGCCGGGCGGCAGGTGCCGGTCGGCGAGCAGCCGCTCCAGGACCGGGATCACGGGTGCCTGGCTGAGGCCGTCGATGGCTGAGCGGCCCAGCTTCGCGGCGAGCCGGACGCGCACCGGCCGAGGCAGCTCGGCGAGGTCCATGGTCTGCAGCAGGAACCGGGCGGCGGTGGCGTCATCACCGCGTTCGGTGGCCAGGTCGGCGGCGGCTTCGGCGTTGCGGACGAAGTCGGCGCCGCTGCCAGCGAGCCGGTAGTGGTGGGCGAGCTGCGCCACCGGCCGGGGAAGCGACTGCTCCAGCACGCGGGCGGTACGCAGGTGCAGCCACTGCCGGGTGCCAGGGGAAAGCAGGTCGTACACCACCTGGCGGGCCAGGTCGTGGCGGAACCGCAGCCCGTCGGTGGCCTCGTGCAGCAGGCCGGCGTGCTGCGCTGCGTCCAGCGCCGCGCGGACCGCGTCGCCGGGGAGGCGGAGCACTGCGGCGAGGGTTCGATTGTCCGGCACCAGGCCGAGCACCGCGGCGGCGCCGAGCACCGCGCGGGTGGATTCGTCGAGCGAGCGCAGCCGCCAGAGCAGCACGTCCCGGAGTACGAAGGGGACCGTGTCGTCGGCGAGCGGATCGCCGCCCCGTTCGGCGAGGGAACGCAGTACCTCCTCCAGCACGAACGGGATGCCGGCGGTGCGGTTCAGCAGCGTGGTGGTGAGCCGGTGCGGCGGGTCGGCCAGCCGCAAGGTACGGGCGGCCAGCTCGCGTACGTCGCCGGCGCTCAGCGGTGGTAGCGCGATCCGCCGCACCGCCCCCGGCGGGGTGCGGGCCAGCGCGTCGTGGATGGGCGTGCCGCCGGTGGGGGCCGGGGGCCGGGCGGTGAGCACGACGGCCAGGTGGGCGATCGGGTGGGCGCCGAGGTAGGCGAGGAACTCGCAGGTCGCCGGGTCGGACCAGTGAAGGTCTTCGAGCACCAGCACGGCGGGCGTGAGCGCGGTGAGCACCGCGGCGACCGCACGGAGCAGCCGGTGCCGCTCGGCCGGCTGGTCGTTCAGCGGAGGCGGTGCGGGGGGCAGCCGGTCGGCCAGTTCGGGCAACAGCGGGGCGAGCGCGCCGGCTACCGGGTTGACCGGGCCCAGCTCGTCGGCACCGGTCCGGATGGCGTCGAGCAGGGCACCGAGCGGGAACGGCTCCGGCACGTCGTCACACTCGCCGACCAACCGACGTCGGGTGTAGCCGGTGAGCAGCTCCGCGACAAGCCGGCTCTTGCCGATGCCCGGCTCGCCCTCCAGCAGGACCACACAGGGTGGCGTCTCGATGAGGCGGCGCAGCGTCGCCAGTTCGGCCGCCCGGCCGACGAACTCGATGGGTCCGCGCAGGCGTCCAGGGCGGACCAGGGACTCGAACCCGCCCCGCGTGTCGTGCCCGTCAAATCGCCCGTCGCCGCTCGCGCGGGCAGCCAATCATCCGGACCTGATCCGGTGGACGGCCGGGCGGGCCGGCGGTGACCTGTGGCACACCGCCGGCCCGTCCGGCCGCGGGGATTAGGAGCTACGACCGCACCGTGATCGGCAGGGTCTTCAACGGCTCCTTACCGTTGCTCAGCACCACCACGCCGATGTACCGGCGACCGGGGGTGAGCCCGGACCAGCTCAGCCTCAGCTTCACCGTCGCGCCCGCCATCACGCTGACCTGCTTGGGATTGACGGTCAACCGGCCCACCGAGGTGCCGGGCGCGCCGGGCAGCAGGGTGGTGATGGTGTACGTGTTGACGCCCTGACCAGTTGGTGTGTTGAGGGTGTACAACTGCTCGATGATCAGGGTGTAGTCGCCGGCGCCGGGCAGCACTATGTTGGCGCCGTCTCCGGTGCCGTACTTGTACTCGACGAGTTTGCCGGTGCTGTCGTAGACATAGAACATGAAGTCGCCACACGCCGGCAGCGGGTCTGCGCTCCAGTCGATGTCCGTGCAGAGCGGTTTCTCCCCGGTGACGACGATCTGCGCGTTGACCGTGCCGGCGGGTACGTGCACCGTGCCCCGGTATAGCGACGCCGGCATGGGGACCGGCAGGTTGTCCGGCGAGTTCCAGTCCCAGATCGGCGCGTCGCCGCGCAGGGTGGTCGTGGTGCTGGTGCCGGCGGTCAGCCCGATCGGCTGCGCGGCCAGGGTGCCCCGGTAGCCGACCTGCGCGGTCATCAAGAAGCTGCCGGAGGTGCCGGTGCCGGCGATCCGGTCGGGCGTGACCAGCCCGGTGTTCTTCAGGACCAGTGGGATCGTGACCTGGTGCTGGGACTTGTCCCGCCACGTCAGGGAGCCGTCAACCCAGGCGTCGACCGCCCCGGCCTCGTTGGTGATCTGCACCTTGAAGGTCGCGGTCCGGCCCGGGAGCACGTTCAGTCTGGCCGGGGTGACCTTGACCCGGTAGCCGGCGGGCGCCCGCACCGATGAGGTGTAGGTGCCCTTCTTGGTGCTGACGTTGGTGACGGTGCGGGTGACGGTCTGGGTTCCGACCATGTTGCCCATAGCGATCGACGGGTAGTTGAGCTGACTCGTCTCGATCGCACCGGTCGTGGCGCAGTCGTCGTCGGGTACCTGGGCGCCGTTCGCAGCCAGCCCGCACAGGTATCGCTGCCAGTCCTGCTGGTTGGAGTCGTAGACCAGGCCCGGGTCGAACGCGCCGCCCGGGCGGACCTCACCGGCGCCGTAGTTGAACGGCGTGGCGTCCGCGTCACCGAGCTTGATCGGATTGCCCTTGTCGGTGGTGTCCACGGTGGTCGTCATGAGCGCCGAGCGGATCGCCGCCGGTGACCAGTCAGGGTGCCGGGCCCGCAGCAGCGCGGCGATGCCGGCGATGTGTGGGGCCGCCATCGACGTACCCGATTCGAGAGCGAAGTCCTGCCCGCCGAGCGCCGGGGAGAACGCCGCAGCGATGCCCACGCCGGGCGCGCTGATGTCCGGCTTGAGCAGGTCGCCGCCGTTGAAGTACGACGGCCCCGCCGAGGAGAACCCGGCGATCTGGGGCGCCTCGACCGCGGTCAACTGGCCCGCCGAGATCGTCGCCGTCGGGTTGCCCTCCGCGAGGTAGCTGGCGACGGCCGGGGCGTCGGTGTTGGAGATGTGCACGGTGGGCACCGAGTGCAGGTCAGGGTCGAGTGAGTTGGCCGCGTCGTTGTAGAGCACCATGCCGATACCACCGGCCTTCGCCACGGCGGCGCTCTTCGCAACCCGGTCGATGACCCCCCGCCGGCAGAACACGATCGCGCCCGTGACCTTGGCCGGGTCGAGTTCGCCGTCGGTGCAGAGTTCGGCGTTCTGCGGGGTGTCGGGGTGCAGCGCGCTGGCCTTCCCCGAAACCAGTGGTGCCGGCCCGGCGGCGGTGCCGCCCACGCCCACACCGGTTACGGTCGTGCCGTTGCCGAGGGTGAGCGTCCGGCTGTACTGCTGGTCCGTGGTGCTCGCGGCAACCGTGGTCACCCAGGGGGTCGAGTTGTCGACGGTGCCGGCCTCGGGGCCGGCGTTGCCAGCCGCGGCCGAGACGAACACCCCAGCGGCGGCGGCGTTGAAGAAGGCCTGCTCGATCGCGGTGAAGTTCTCGTTGTCGTCACCGACGGAGTAGTTGATGACGTCGACGCCGTCGGCGACCGCGTCGTCGATGGCGTGCACGATGTCAATGCTGCTACCCGCCGCCGAGCCGGCGCCGGTGTCGTAGAGGGCCTTGTAGATTGACAGCCGCGCGGCCGGCGCCATGCCGGAGATCGTCCCCAGGGACTGGTCGCCGACCGAAGCCGGTACGCCGTGGTTGCCGGCGGCGGTGCTCGCGGTGTGGGTGCCGTGACCGTTGCGGTCGCGGGGCGAGTGGTACTCGTCGGAGAACACATCGGCCAGCCCGCTGTAGTTGTACCAGCGGGCCCCGATCACCTTGTTGTTGCAGGTGACCGGCGCCTCGGTACCGACGTCGCAGGTGCCCTTCCACTTCGCGTCGATGGTTGCCTGGTCCGGGCGCGGGGTGGGCAGCGCGGCGAAGCTGGCGCTCTCCGGCCAGAAGCCGCTGTCGATGACCCCGACGATGACGCCCTCACCGGCGTGGGCGACGTCGCCGAACTGCTGCTGCCACACGCCGCCCTGCCCGGTCAGACCGAGGTAGTCGGGGGTGTGCGAGGTCGTGGCGTGCACCTTCTGGTCCTCATACACCGCGGTCACGCCCCGGGTGGCGCGCAGCCGGGCCACCTGTGAGTGGTTCAGCTCGACGGCAAAGCCGTTGAAGGCGGTGTCGAAGGCGGCCCGGGCCTGGCTGGTGGGAATCTTCACGCCGGCCAGTACCGTGTCGCGCTGCCGACGCAGGTGCTCCCGGTACGCCGTGGCGGCGTGGGAACTGCGGTCGAGCCGGCCGGCGCCGGTCGGCTTGGTGGCGGCCAGTCCGGCTACGCCGCCGGTGTAGGTGGCTAACGGCTGCTCGGCGAGTTGCACGAGGTAGCGGGCGGTCGGTCCGCTGCTGGTCGGCGTTGCCGCCACTGCGGCACCGGCTGGCGCGGTCGCCAGCCCTGCCGCGATCAGCGCGACGGTGGCCAGCACGCTCACCGGGGCGCGCCTGATCCGTCCGGGCGGGGGTGTTTTCGGTCGTGGCACGTCGTCCTCCACATTCGGTGCCGGCCGCCACGGCGGGGTGGCGGTGGCCGAAACGTAGGAGCGGCGGCGATCTTCCTGGAGAAACTTTTACCTGCCGGCAATCTTGGAAACAGTCTCGTAACATCGCGGGTACTTTTCGCGTCATTTTCCAGAGCCCAGCCGCCCGCCGGTCCGGGCCGAGAAGCTCGGTGGCGGGTCTTGAGCAGATCGTTCCGCTCGACCGCCCGATCCTGTGCCATGTCGATCATCACGCACCGAGTGAGCGGCCGGACCGGCCGCAGGACGACGTCCGGGCCAACCTGCAGCCGCCGCCCCGGCCAGCCCTCTTCCGGGAAGCCGCTGCCGGGAATGTCGATCAGGAGGTTGGCCCGGAACCGCAGCGGGTCGACGCCCATGCCGCCAGGTTCGCCGCCGCTGAGCTCCGTCAGCCGGCGCAGCGCAGCCGTCGTGATGAGGCTGACCGGACCCTCATCATGGTGCAAGACCGGGGCGTGACACTGCGACCACCATCAACGAGTTCGGCGGTGCCAATGCGTAGCCCTCGGTTCGCGGCACGGGCGGACATCCCACACCACAACCTCCGTCATGCTCCGTAGCGAACGGCTCGGGTCAGATGTGCGCACGGACCTCTGCGACCGCGTCGGCAAGGGCTTCCACTCCGTTCGTGATGGCGCGTTCGGTGAGGGTGGCGTAGCCGAAGATAAGCCCGCCGGGTCCGGCAGGGCTCAATCGGTACCGGGAGACGCCTTGCACGACCAGTCCGTGCCGGGCGGCGGCAGCCACGACCGCAGCCTCGTCGAGGTCGTGCGGGAGCCAGGTTACGACGTGTTGGCCCGCCGCGACACCGTCCGGCTCCAGGTCGGGCAGCCGTGTGCGCAGCGCAGCCAGGAGTGCGCCGCGGCGGCGGCGGTAGACCGGGCGCATTCGCCGCAGGTGCCGGTCGAATTCGCCGCGAGTAAGGAAGTCGGCGAAGGTCAGTTGGTCGATGACGGGAGAGCCGCGGTCGGCCAGAACCTTGGCCGCCGCGATTTCGTCAACCAGGTGTGACGGCGCCAGCAGCCAGCCGAGGCGCAGCCCTGGCGCCAGGGTCTTGCTCGCTGTGCCGCAGTACACGACGGTGTCGGGCGCCAGCCCCTGCATGGCTCCGACGGGCGAGCGGTCGTAGCGGTACTCCGCGTCGTAGTCGTCCTCGATCACCACGGCGCGGCGACGCTGCGCCCAGCCGATCACCCGGGCTCGAGCGGTGGCCGACAGGACCCCGCCGGTGGGCCACTGGTGCGAGGGCGTCAGCACGACGGCGTCCGCGTCGGTCTGTTCGAGCTCCTCGACGAGAATGCCGTCCGGCCCGACCGGGACGCCGATCACCTCCAGGCCGGCAGCGGCCGCGACGCGGCGGGCGTCGTCGTCCGCGGATGGGTCCTCGACGGCCAGCCGGCGGGCGCCGCGCGCCGCGAGCACCTGGATCAGCAGCGCGACGCCCTGGCCGTAGCCACTGCAGATCACGACGTTCTCCGGGCGGGCCAATGTGCCGCGGACCCGGTTGAGGTAGTCGGTCAGGGCCGTGTGCAGTTCGGGCACGCCACGCCCGTCGAGGTAGGCGAAGCGCTCGTTCGGCGTGGTGGTGAGGACCGTACGCACCGAACGCAGCCAGGCGGCCCGGGGGAACGACGACACGTCGGTGCGGCCGTACCCGAAGTCGATCCGGGCCGCCGACCGATCCCCGGCGCGGCGATCCGCTGGCGGCGGAACCGGCTCGACCGCAACCTGGGTGTAGCCGCCAGCCCGACTGGTGAGGTAGCCCTCGGCGACGAGTTGCTGGTAGGCCTCGACCACGACGCCACGCGACACTCCCAGATCGGCTGCGATGGTGCGGGTGGGTGGCAGGGACGTCCCGAGACGCAACCGGCCGGCCCGGATGCTGCCCCGGATCGAGGCGGCGATCTGCCGGTGCAGCGGTTCGGCCGCGGACCGGTCGACATCAATGAGCAGGTCCTGCGCCGTGCTGGAATTGGTCCTGATTCGGCCCATGCAATCGGACCTTACCGGGTGTACCGATTTCCGTCAGGCTCAGACGTATGACCACAGTGACCAGCGCACGCTTCGACGGCCGCCTCCTCACCCCGGGCGACCCGGGTTACGACGCGGCCCGCACCATCTGGAACGCCATGATTGACCGCCGTCCGCGGATGATCGCGCGGGCCGCGAGCGTCACCGACGTGGTGACCGCGGTGCGCCTGGCTCGCGAACTCGACCTGGAGATCGGGGTGCGCTGCGGCGGGCACAACGTGGCCGGCCTCGCCGTCCCCGCGGACGGCCTGATGATCGACCTGACCCCGTTGAACAACGTTCGGGTCGACCCGATCCGGCGGCGCGCCCGGGTCCAGGGCGGCGCGCTGCTCGGCGCACTCGACCGGGCGTCGCAGTCATACGGCCTCGCCACGACCGCAGGTAACGTCTCGCACACCGGGGTCGGCGGCCTGACCCTTGGCGGCGGCATGGGCTGGCTCGCCCGCCAACACGGGTTGGCCTGCGACAACGTCGTCTCCTACACGATGGTCACCCCCGACGGGGACGTTGTGACCGCGAGCCGAACCGAGAACCCCGACCTCTACTGGGGCCTGCGCGGCGGGGGCGGCAACTTCGGCATCGTCACCGACTTCGACTTCGACTTGCATCACACCGGAACGCAGACCCTGGTCGCCGAGTTCGACTTCCGCGCCGAGGACGCCGTGCCGGTGCTCGAAGGCTGGCGGGACCTGAACGCCGTCGCACCGCGGCAGGCGACCTTCACCGCCGATGTTCACAGTACGGCCATCGGCCCGATCGCCACCGTCGGCTTCGTTTGGGTCGGCGACGCGGCGCAGGGTCGCCGGTTGCTGCCGGCGATGCGCGCGCTCGGGCACCCGGTCGCCGAGCGGGTCACCACGCCGTCGTACCTCGAACTCCAGCAACGTGACGACACCACCGGCGGCCACGCCTACCGCCGGTACTCCAGCGCGCACTACCTGCGGCAGTTCCCCACCGCCGCGATCGAGGCGTTACTGCTGCGCGGCGCGTCGGACCTGCACGCCGGCACCTACCTGCCCGGCGTCGGCTTGCAGGCGCACGGCGGCGCCATCGCCGACGTCGCGGACGCCGACGCCGCGTTCAGCCACCGCGGCACCACGTTCGAGTTCAGCGCCGGCTCCCGCTGGACCGAGCCATCCGAGGACGACACCCGGATGGCGGCGGCGCGCGCTGCCGGAGCGGCGCTCGACCCGTACGCCGACGGCGTCTACGTCAACTCGCTCGCCGCCGACGAGGGGCAACGCGGGCTACGCCGTGCATATCCGGCCGCCAAGCTCGCCAGGTTGACCGCCCTGAAGACCGTCTGGGATCCGCAGAACATCTTTCACCTCAACCACAACATCCGGCCCAGCCACGCCTGAGCCGGCACCGAGAATGCCGACAGATGGAAAGGATGCTCATGACCTCCACCGGCCCCAACGTTCAGCTCAGCACCCACAGCCAGCAGCGCAGCCGCCTGTTCCTGCCGGGCCTGGCCGCAGCGGCTGCCGCCGCCGTCGCCGTGACGGCCGTCGCGGCCACCGCCATGGCCGTCGGCGTCGATTTCGAGCTACCCGAAAGCGGCGCGTCGATTCCGCTGGTCGGCTTCACGCAGCTCACGTTCATCTTCGGCGTTGTGGGCATCCTCATCGCCCTGGCGATCCGCCGTTGGGCGTCCCAGCCGGCACGCACCTGGGTCAGCACCGCGGTGGCACTCACCGCGCTGTCGCTCGTACCACCGTTCCTGGTCAACGCCAATCTCGCCATCGAGTGCACGCTCGTGCTCGCACACCTGGTCGCTGCCGCAATCGTGGCCCCTGTCATCGCCCGCCGGCTGGCTATCTGACGTTCGTTCGTCACGGCACCCGGGACTGCGTAGGTTTCCGTGTTTGACCTGGGTGTGGTCCGTTGGACAGGACGTTGATCCTGTCCGGGAAGGACCACGTCACGGCAGACAAGAAGAACGCTGCTCCACTTCCGCAGCCGACGGCGGCGGAGGTGGAGTTCGCGCAGCAGTTGGTCGAGCGGGCCAAGGCCGACGGGGTGTCCCTGGTGGGGCCAGGCGGTGCACCAACAGTGCGTCGTGCACCTCGTGCGGGCCAGCCTGCGCTTCACCAACCGCAAGGACTGGCAGAAGATCACCCCCGCAATACGGGAGATCTACACCCCCCCACCGTCACGGCTGCGGAGGCCCGTTTCGAGACGTTCGCCGCCGACTTCGGCGCCCAGTATCCGGCCGTGATCCGGCTTTGGCGGACCTCCTGGGCGCAGTTCGTGCCGTTCCTGGACTACGACCACGAGGTCCGCAAGGTCCTCTACACCACCAACATCATCGAGAGCCTGAACGCCCGGTTCCGGCAAGCCGCCCGACGGCGCGGACACTTCCCGACCGAGCAGGCCGCGATGAAGGTCCTCTACCTCGTCGTCCAGCAGAAACGTAAGGGCGGCGGGAGCATCACCGGCCGGGTCTACGGTTGGGCCAAGGCCCTCAACGCCCTGATCCTCGCCTACGGCGACCGGATCGCCATCTAACAACCTCGATCACACCGCAGGCCCAAACACGGAAATCGACACACTCCCTTGCCGAGGCTCAGCCGGCGGCTGGTGGTCCACGACACCGCGGTGCCTGTCGGTTTGTCCGCCCGGCCGACACCCGGCCCATAGCCTGGCTTCATGGCCGAATCGGACGGGCAGTCGCAGAGCGTCCGCACGGTGATCGTGGCCGGCTCCGTCAACGTCGCTGTCGCCGTGGCCAAGGTGGTTGCGGGTCTGCTGGCGGGTTCGGCGGCCATGCTTTCGGAAGCCGCGCATTCGTTCGCCGACACCACGACCGAGGTGCTGCTGTTCGTGGCGCTGCGTCGTGGCGGCCGCCGGGCCGACCCCGCGCGCCCCTTCGGCTACGGCCGGGAGAGCTACATCTGGGCCCTGCTCGCCGCGGTCTTCACCTTCGTCAGCGGCGCCGGCTTCTCCATCACCCACGGCGTGCACGTCATCGCAACGAACAAGGAGACTGGAGACTACATCGTCTCGTACGCGGTGCTGATCGCCTCCTTCGTCCTGGAGTCGGTGTCCCTGACGCGCACGGTGCGGCAGGTACGGCGCCGGGCCAAACGCTGGGGCATCAGTCCAGCCAGGGTCCTGCGGCGCACGCCCAACACCGCCATCAAGGCAGTGTTCCTGGAGGACATCGCCGCCCTGATCGGCCTGGGGTTGGCCGGTGCAGGCCTGGGGCTCGCCGAGCTGACCGGTGACCCGGTTTGGGATGGCATCGCATCGGTCGCCATCGGTGTACTGCTCCTCGTGGTGGCCACCATTCTGGCCCGCAACAACCTCGCCCTGCTCGTCGGCCGGCCAGCAAGAGAGCCAATTCAGGACGAGATTCGCCGGGAACTCGCCGCCCTGCCAAACGTGCAAGGCATCGTGGACCTGCTGACCCTGCAGCTCGGTCCCGACGACATTCTCGTTGTCGCGAAGATCGACTTTGCCGACCAAGTCAGGGCGGCCGACATCGAGGACCTGGCCGACGACGCCAGACGACGGCTCACCGCGCGTAACCCGGCGATCCGGTTCGTCTTCCTCAGCCCGACGGGCGCCGGCTCCTAACCCGCGGGCAGTTGATGGCGCCTGGGCAGTCGACGTTCTGCGCGCTGCGCCGGCGTCGTCGAGCAGCCGCCGCGCTGCGTGGCAGTTATGCCGCAGTGTGGGGTCGACGGAGATCAGCTTCGTGGTGGCCTCCGCAGTTGTCCGCTTGATCTCCTCCAGCACGGACGGCCCCGCGACTAGGTTCCTCGCTCTTGGACGTTACCGGCCGCGGATTCACGGATCTGGCGGCCGGCCGCACCACCATCAGGTCGCCTGTGCGCCCCAGTTGCGCCCTTTGGGCGGCACCGCGGCGGGCCGGCGGACAGTGAGGTGGTTTGACCACCAGCAGAGCGGCCTTCCGTATCAGCCAGTCCATCCCCGCGGCTGAATTCCCTGGTTCTTGACGCGGAGCCGCCCAGGTCAGAACGGCGGGAGATGACCGGGGGTATACCGCGACCACCGCCTCGCCCGTCCTCGCAGCTGGGCCGACCGTGGACGGGATGCCGTCGGCGCCCGTGATCCCACGGGGTGCTATACCGGCTGCGGGCCGTCCGAGAACCGCAGGTGGTAGCGGCTCCCGTCCCACACTCCGAAGCGGCCGAGCACCTCAGCCTCCGGCCCAGTAAGAAACTGCGCCCCGCGGGCTACCTGGCCAGCAGGACGACCACCATCGCCAAGCACCCGAGCAGTAGGGTCACTGCGCCGAACACCGCATAGGGCCACCACTCGCCTGAGCGTTGCGGCTGTTGAGGAAGTGGCTGGGTTGGCAGGTTCCAGACGGCAGGTGCGGCAACGCCGTTGCGGCTGCCCGGCCAGCGCGGCGGCGGGGTACGAGGTGTCGAATTCGCCATAGGGATATCTCCCGACGGGCTTCATGGTGCGCTGTTCGGACCAGGTACCGGGCGAGATCGCGGAGGTGGTGCGGTCCCGCCCGTTCGTCAGGCCGCGCACCCGACCTTTCCATCATCTACAGGCGTCGCGGGAATGTGGGGCGTTACATCTACAGTCGTCCGGCGCTGCCCCCTTCGCCGCCTTCGCCGCACTCACCGTGCGCGACCTTGGCCGGGTATGGCCAGGAGCGGCAGGGCGTAGTGGTGGGCGCAAGTGATGATCGGTTGCTCCGTTCCGCCGGGGCTGCGGACTTATCAGTCGCACACCACGCCGTCCTTGTTCCGGTCGATGTACCAGGCGTACTCGGGGTCGAGGCCGCGGTAGTACGGGCCGTAGCCGGCGGTGTTGGCCTCTTTGCAGGTGCCGAATCGCGGGTCGGTCGTGGGCGTGCCCGCACCTGCGCCGCGTGCTCTTCGGCCACCTGCATGTCGGCGCTGGCCGCCTCCAGCAGCTCCACGGTCCCGCCGCTGATGCCCTGCGGGTCGGCCATGGCCACGCCCGCCTGAGTGCCCAGCAACCACGCGTCGGTCGTCACCTCGCGCACCGCGGCAACCGCCTTGTCACGCGGCACGTCGCGGCCACTGCCGGTTGGCCGCTAAAGTGCCGGGCGGTAGCAGCGATTGCAGCTAAACATCCCTCAACGGCAAAGCGGTTCACCGTGAGGCCGGCTGGGCGTAGGCCGGCGCCGCCACGAAGCTGCGTGCTCCCAATCTGCTCCCAATTGAAGGGCAACAGCGCGAAAGCCCGTTACCGGTGGTTCCGATGACGGGCTCGCTACCTGCATATATTCACGGTGGGCGAAACTGGGATCGAGCCAGTGACCTCTACGGTGTGAGACAGGACGGCTGCACCGACTCTGACCTGCGGAAACGAGGAGCCGCAGGCAGGGGTGGGTGCCGCCGCTCGACGCCGTTCGGCGCAGTTCAGGGCCGTTCAGCGCACCCTGTTGCTCCCAACCTGCTCCCCCGGGTCGGGTTCGCGCCGGTACTGCTGTCCGCTGTCCACGCGGTTGAGGGCGAAGATGTCCGGCCAGCGGTGGGCGTCGCCCAGGCACCGCTCGGCGATCTCGGACAGGGTGTCCCCACGCTGCACGGTGTAGGTGTCTTCCCGGCCGGCCGTGACACGCGCGAGTTCGGTGCTGCTCGGCGCCGCATGGCTGGCAAGGGTGTGACCGTCCTGCCGCGCGGTGTGGTGCACCGCGTCAGGCGAGTTGCTCATGTCGGCGTTGGCGGGCGCGGCGGCGTGGGCGAGGATGGAGCCGCCCTGGCCTGCCTTTCCGTGTTCGAGCCGTACATGGGATACCAGGCCGGATGTGACATGTGGTTGATCTGAGCGAGCTGGAACGAGAAGGCCGCTCCCAATCGACGGGAGCGACCTTCCAGCCGGGATGAGCTGAGCAGATATCAGACGGCTGGGGCGGGCGCGCGTCGGCGGCTGACCGTTCGCACCAGGATGATGACCCAGGCCACGGCCGCGATCACGCCCGCGACGACGAACCCCGTCAGCAGCAGCCAGGTGGATCCACCCGCCGTGGCGAAGACGCCGTTGCGTGCACCGGTGTCGCGCACCGGAACGGTGTCGCCTGCCGCCAGCCCGTCGGGCTCGTCGTAGAGGATGACGTCGGTCCGCTGGCCACCACCCTCGGTAGCGGCGAAGTCGCCATACCAGGTGCAGCTGCGCCGCCCACAGTCCTCGCGGACCGCGGTGAAGGTGCCCGGCGTACCCTGGCCGGCCTTTGCCTGCCATGTCGGAACCAGATCGAAAGCGCCGAACATCAGCCCCGCGATGGCGATGACGGGCAGGCCGATCCAGACAAAAATCTTGGTCCGCCACTCGCTGATCTTGTTGGAGGTAGCCATGAGGGCGGAGGGTAGCGGGTCCCGTGAGAGCCGCGCTACCCCGAATGGCGCCCGGCGAGACCTTGCCCTCCGGGTCGCGGGGCACTCGGGTCGAGCGAGTTCACCGCTCCGCGACGGGTGTAGCTTGTTTGCCGCGGCGGGGTCCAACAACGATCGCGACGCGGGCCCGCCGGACCGGCGATTTGCCGCCGACAGGGGCTACCTGTGGGGTTCCAAACCCTGCCACTTGGCTGGCCTGGGCTTCTATGCCTGCTCGCCGGAGAACACCCGCATCTCCGAGATCCTGGCCGCCACCGAGTCCGCCCCCGAAGAACGACTGTCCCGCGCGGCGAAGGAAGGAGACCTCCCGGAAGGCATGGATGCCAGGGCGCTGGCACGATTCGGCGCTCAGCGAGGGCCACGCCGTCCACGCCGCCGCCGGCGCGAGCTGCGAAGACCTCCAAGCCTCCATCGACATCGCCCTGCGAGCCGTTGCGCTCCAGTCTTGATTGCCGTTGCGGCCCTAAGCCTTGACATCGACGGTGACCTTCCTGGCGTTATTCGCTCCTTCAGGTCTCGATTGATGCCCGAATCCTGATGTCGGTCGCGTCCTCAACTCGGCTACTTGTTCAGCCCAGGTGATCGGGGCTCTTGTGGCGGTGGTAATGATGGTCGCCGCCGGGTGCGCCGTGGTGTGGCGCTGGGCCCGAGCAGCCGCCGACGTTCGCCGAACGGAGGTTGACGCGCTCAAGGCCGAGACCCGCACCCGGCAGGCGACCGTTGACCGGCTCGCGCGGGGTGCCCAAGGCGGTCGACTGCCGCTGCTAGGCGAGACCACGCTGGAAGTGCTCGGCGTCCGGCGTCCGCGCCACGGCGCGGACGGCTCCGAGGAACAGCTTCCCTACGCTGCGCGGCACCAGTTGGACCCTCAGCTGCGCGCGGTGCTGGCTGCGCATTCGATCGTGCTGGTACACGGCCCCTCGGCCGCAGGTAAGTCCCGGTCGGCCGCTGAGGCCGCCCGCGGCCTGTACGACCGGCGACCCGTGGTCGTACCCGAAATCGAGCACGATGCGCTGCAGGTCCTACTTGACGCCGGTACCGTCCCGCCCGGCGCGGTGATCTGGCTGGATGACCGCTGGACGTCGCGCACTCGCGCGGGCCGTCAACGGCGATCCAATCCGTCGCCAAGCGATGGTTACGGCCCCCCGTCTACGCCGTCCTAGGAGGCTGGGTATCCAGGGGTACCCGCAAATGGACGCGAATCGCCCTCGCGTTGCTCCGGACGCGACTACGGTCAGACCAGTGGTCGATGACCTCAGCACGGTGGAGGCACTCAAGGCGGACCCGACCCTGTCCGGGTTGCGCCGCTCCCTGGAGGCGTACTACGGCGACCCGGCCCGCGAGGCGGCGATGGACGCGTTCTACGCGCCCCTGATCCGCCCAGGAGACCTGGTCTTCGACGTCGGCGCGCACGTGGGCGACCGGCTCGGCAGCTTCCGGCGCCTCGGCGCCCGCGTGGTGGCCGTCGAGCCGCAACCGCTCTGCACCCGGGCCCTGCGCGCCCTCTACGCGAACGACGACCGGGTGACCGTGGTGGAGGCGGCGTGCGGGGCGTGTACCGGGCCGGTGCGGCTGCACGTCAACTCGGCGAACCCGACGATCTCCACGGCGTCGGCGGATTTCCTGCAGGCCGCCGAGGGGGCCGGCGGCTGGGAGGACGAGATCTGGGACGTCGAGATCGAGGTGGCCGGAACCACACTCGACACCCTGGTCGCGGCGCACGGCGTGCCGGGCTTCGTAAAGATCGACGTGGAGGGATTCGAGGACGCCGTGCTGGCCGGGTTGAGCCGCCCGGTGCCGGCGCTGTCCTTCGAGTTCACCACCATCGAACGGGACCTGGCCGCGCACTGCCTGGACCGGCTCACCCGGCTGGGCTTCACCAGGTTCACCGTGGCGCTCGGCGACGAGATGGCGTTCGCCCTCGATGGCTGGCGGCCGGCGGGCGAGGTGGCGGCGTACCTGCGGGCGCTGCCCCACGAGGCCAACTCGGGCGACGTCTACGCCCGCGCCCGGCCCGCCTGACCCTGCCCTTGCCGGAAACCTCGTCCGCCCAGGTCACGCGGCATGTTCGTACTCGTGAAGGATTGTGGCTGTGATCAGCCTCTATCGGATTGTTCGCGTACTGCTCGACGTGGTGCCACGCCGACGGGATCAGCTCACCCAGCACGCCGGGGTCGACCGCAGCGGCGTCGGTGACGACCTCCGCGGGCGTCACCTTCAATGTCGACAGCGCCCGGCGGAAGAACAGCCGAGCCGCGCCGGCGTCCCGGCGGGCCGAGACGAGCACGTCGATGACCTGCCCGTACTGGTCGACCGCGGTACACATACCGCCAAACTCCGTTGACCTTGACGTACGTCTCATCAACGAGCCACCTGTCGCCTGGCGAGTGCCGGCAAAGCGGGCCGCGTCGCCCGGCAGCGGCGTGAACCGCTGCACCCACCGGTAGACGGTGACGTGATCAACTCCACGCCGCGCTCGACCAGCAACTCCCCAACGTCGCGATAGGACAGGTTGAACCGCAGATACCAGCGGACCGCGACAGTTCGGGCCGATGACGTCGCTGTTCAAGCCAGCCTCGATCTTCCCAACGCTCAGCGCAACGGAGCCGTAGGCGCCGGCACTCCCCACTGACGACCCGGCTTCCTCGCATCGACGCTGGCCACACCCTGGATCGGCCGCGCTGTCCATGGGCACTTTTTTCAGGTGTCGAACTTAGCCATGTTTCGTTACCCGTCCGTTATTGACGTGACCGCCGCCACTTCGGTTGACTGCGACGGAACCGGTTCCGCAACCGGTTCCGACACAACCCCCTCACCCCTTCGACCCGGGAGCGTGACGTGCCGATCACCATCGCCGACGTGGCCGCCCGCGCGGGAGTGAGCAAGACGACGGTCTCCCGGGTGCTCAACGGCAAGGGCGAGGTGCGCGTCCGCACCGCCGACCGGGTCCGCGCGGTCATCAACGCCCTCGGGTACGTGCCGAGCGCCCGCGCGGTCGGCCTGGCCCGCGGGCGTACCCGGGTGGTCGGCATGCTGGTGCCCGCCCTGACCTGGCCCTGGATGGGCGAGGTGCTCCAGGGCGCGGCCGACGTGGTCGAGGCCGAGGGGTACGGCATGCTGCTGTTCACCTGCACCCACGGCGACGAGTCGATGCGGCGGTTCGCCTCCCAGGTCTCCGCGAAGTCCTTCGACGGCCTACTCGTGGTCGAGCCGGAGGGCACCCTCGACTACATCACCGAGCTGCACGAGCGCGGCCTGCCGGTCATCCTCATCGACGACCGCGGCCACCAGCCCGGCTTCCCGTCGGTGCGCACCACCAACGAGTCCGGCGCGCGAGCCGCGGCGGCGCACCTGCTGGCGCACGGGCGGAAGCGGCCGCTGGTCGTCACCGGCCTGAGCCGCTTCGGCTGCACCCGGGAGCGGCTGGCCGGCTTCGCGGACGGCTACGCCGACGCCGGCCTGCCCATCGACCCCGCCCTCGTCGTGGAGGGCGACTTCACCTTCGAGTGCGGGCGGGTCGCGGTGGAACGCCTGCTCGCCGACGGCGTGCCGTTCGACGCCGTCTTCGCGCACAACGACCTCTCCGCCGCCGGGGCGCTCCAGGCGCTGCGCGACGCCGGCCGGCGGGTCCCGGACGACGTGGCGGTGGTCGGCTTCGACGACCTGCCCCTGGCCGGGCACACCCACCCACCGCTGAGCTCGGTCCGTCAGCCGTTGCGGGAGATGGGGGCGGCCGCCGCCCGCACGCTCATCGCCCACCTCGCCGGCACGCCGCTGCCGGACACCCCGACCGTCATTCCCACCAACTTCACCGTTCGCGCCTCGACCGGCGCTACCTGACCTCGCCACCGCTTATCCACCACCCGCACCGGCGGGAGCACCGCGCCCACCGGTGGCAACACCGCACACCCTCCATCCACCACATCCCGCTCGAGGATTGCGGGAGCACCGAGGGAGACCTCCATGAGAAGAAGGCAGTTCCTCGCCGTCGCGCTGGCCGGCGCGATGGCCACCGGCGTCGCCGCGTGCGGCGACAGCCCGAACGCGAACAAGAAGAACGACCAGGCGGCGACGGTGCTGAACGTCGGCATGCCGAACGGCCCGCAGGCCGAGAACAACAACCCGTTCCTCACCACGTCCGCCGCGGCCTCGCTGGGCTACCGCTGGCAGATCTTCGAGCCGCTGATGATGTGGAACCCGGTGAAGCCGGCCGACCCGTTCAAGCCGTGGCTGGCGACCAAGGCCGAGTGGTCGTCGGACTACACCTCGGTCAAGGTCACTATCCGAGACAACGCCACCTGGTCGGACGGGCAGAAGGTCACCGCCGAGGACGTCGCCTTCACCTACAACCTGGTCAAGAAGTACCCGGCGCTCAACGACCAGGGCGTGCCCTACACGGACGCGACCGCCAGCGGCAACGAGGTCACCATCAAGATGGCCACTCCGCAGTTCGTGAACCAGCAGAAGGTGCTGTGGCGGGTGCCGATCGTGCCCAAGCACATCTGGGAGAAGATCGGCGACCCGACGACCGACACCGTCAAGCAGCCGGTCGGCAGCGGCCCGTACACCCTGAAGTCGTTCACCCCGGCCAGCATGACCCTGGCGGTGCGCGACAGCGGCTACTGGCAGGACCTGCCGAAGGTCAAGGAACTGCGCTACACCTCCTACACGGACAACAGCGCCCAGACCACCGCCCTGGCCAACGGCGAGTCGGAGTGGAGCTTCGTCTTCATTCCCAACTACCAGGCGGTCTTCGTCGCCAAGGACCAGGACCACCACAAGGTGTGGGCCCCGCCGGTCCTGGGCATCCACGGCCTTTACCTCAACACCACGAAGAAGCCGTTCGACGACCCGGCGCTGCGTCGCGCCATGAACATGGTCATCGACCGCGCGGACATCTTCACCACGGCGGAGGCCGGCTACTTCCACCCGCAGGTGAAGAGCGTGACCGGCCTGCCCAGCCCGGCCGGTGACTCGTTCATCGCGCCGGAGTTCAAGGGCCAGGAGCACAAGGTCGACGTCGACGGCGCCAAGGCGCTGCTCACCAGCGCCGGCTACAAGCTCGACGGCAACACCCTCAAGGACAAGACCGGCAAGGCCGTCACGGTCAAGCTGACCGACCCGGCTGGGTGGTCCGACTACCAGACGAGCCTCGAGATCGTGAAGGACAACCTGTCGAAGATCGGCATTGCGGCCACGGTCGACAAGGCCAACCAGGACGCCTGGTTCCGCAACGTCGAGCAGGGCAACTTCGAGGCGACCTTCCGGTGGACCGAGAGCGGCGCCACGCCGTACGACATCTACCGGACCGTCATGGACGGCCAGCAGCTCAAGCCGATCGGCACCGCCTCCCCCGCGGGCAACTTCGGCCGCTTCAACAACTCCGAGGCGACCGAGGCGCTGAAGGAGTATGCGAACGCCACCGACGAGGCGGCCCGCACCGCCGCGATGAACACTCTGCAGAAGGTCTTCGTCGACCAGATGCCGATGATCCCGGTCGGCGCGGACAACATCGGCGGCGCGTACAGCACGAAGAACTGGACCGGCTGGCCGGACGACTCGAACCCGTACGGCGCCATGCAGCCCACCCAGCCCAACGCGCTGGACGTGGTCCTGCACCTCAAGCCCGCCAACGGCTGACCTCGCCAACCGCCTCCCCGGCCGGCTCCCGGCCGGCCGGGGAGGCGCACCCCACGCTCAGACAGGAACTCGGCATGACGTTGAGCGAGAGCGCGGCGGCGCCGGCCGACGAGGTGGTGCTGGAGGCCGTCGGCCTGACCAAGCACTTCCCCGTCCGCAGGCGGCTGCGTGACCTCTTCTCCCGGACGCCGGCAGTCGTGCACGCCGTCGACGACGTATCGTTCGCGCTGCGTCGCGGCCAGGTGACCGCGCTGGTCGGGGAGTCCGGCTCCGGCAAGTCCACGGTGGCCCGGCTGCTGGCCCAGATCTACCCCCGCACCGCCGGCGACCTCCGCCTGCATGGCACGTCGACCAGGGTGCGCGGCGGTCGTCCGTTCCGGTCGTACGTGCGGCGGGTCCAGTTGATCCTGCAGGACCCGTTCGCGTCGTTGAACCCGGTGCACACCGTCCGTTACCACCTCACCCGGTCGCTGCGGATCCACGGCAACGCCGGGCGTGGCGCCGAGGAGCTGGACGCGGCCCTCGGCAAGCTGCTCACCCGGGTCAGCCTCACCCCGCCCGAGCGCTACCTGGACGCCTTCCCGCACGAGCTCTCCGGCGGCCAGCGGCAGCGCGTCGCCATCGCCCGGGCGCTCGGCGCCGACCCGGAGGTGCTCCTCGCCGACGAGCCGGTCTCCATGCTGGACGTGTCGATCCGCCTCGGCGTGCTCAACCTGCTCCAGGACCTCAAGGATCGGCTCAACATCGCCATCCTCTACATCACGCACGACATCGCCTCGGCCCGCTACTTCGCCGACGAGACGATCGTGATGTACGCCGGCCGGATGGTCGAGGGCGGCGACAGCGAGACCGTCACCCAGAACCCGGCCCACCCGTACACCCGGCTGCTCACCGATTCGGCGCCGGACCCCGAGCGCATCACCGGCGACGGCGCCGGCGTCGACGCGGCCGCCGGGGAGGACCGCGGTCAGGGCGAACCGCCGAGCCTGATCACCCCGCCCGCCGGCTGCCGGTTCCACCCCCGGTGCCCGCACGCCATGCGGCGCTGCACGGTGGACCTGCCGCCACGGCTGACCATCGGCGACCGGCTCGACCACTGGGCGGCCTGCTGGCTCTACGACCCGGCCACCGTCGCCGCCGACACTCCCGGCTCCGCCGCGCCCGACGCCGACCCGGCCGTGCCACCGCCCCCGGCGGCGATCGAGCGGGACGACACCGCCGCCCTGGGGGAGACACGATGAGATTCCTCCTGCAGCGCACGGCCTTCTACCTGTTCACCGCATGGGCGGCCATCACGCTCAACTTCTTCATCCCGCGGCTGGTCCCGGGCGACCCGGTGCAGTCCCTCATCTCGCGCAACCAGGGCCGGATCAGCGCCGACGCCATCGAGTCGCTGCGCGTGCTGTTCGGGCTGGACGCGAACGAGAACGTCTGGGAGCAGTACCTGCACTACTGGGGACAGCTCCTCCACGGCGACCTGGGGCTGTCGTTCACCTTCTTCCCGGCGCCGGTGTCGACGGTGATCGGCGACAGCCTGCCGTGGACGGTCGGCCTGGTCGGCATCACCACGATCATCAGCTTCCTCCTCGGCACCGCGCTCGGCGTCGGCGCCGGCTGGCGGCGCGGCTCCTGGGTCGACGGCCTGCTGCCGGCCACCACGTTCCTGTCCTCGATCCCGTACTTCTGGCTGGGCCTCGTGGCCATCGCCCTGTTCGCCGGCCCGGGAAGCTTCTTCCCGTCCTCCGGCGGCTACGAGGCGGGCCTGGTGCCGGCGTTCGACCAGTACTTCATCCCGAGCGCGATCCAGCACAGCATCCTGCCCGCCGCCACCATCCTGGTCTCCTCGATGAGCGGATGGATCCTCAGCATGCGCAACATGATGGTCACCGTCTCCTCGGAGGACTACATCACGGTCGCCCACGCGAAGGGGTTGTCCGAGCGCCGGGTCGCCCTCAGCTACGCGGCCCGCAACGCGCTACTGCCCAACGTCTCGGGCTTCGCCCTGTCGCTCGGGTTCATCGTCGGTGGCACGCTGCTGGTGGAGATCGTCTTCTCCTACCCCGGGCTCGGCTACCAGCTCTTCCAGGCCGTTGGCGCCAAGGACTACCCGCTGATGCAGGGCATCTTCCTGATCATCACGATCTCCGTGCTGGTGGCGAACCTGCTCGCCGATGTCGCGTACCTGCTTCTCGACCCGCGGACCCGAAAGAGCTGAGCGATGACAATCTCACCGTCGAGCATCGAGCAGGTCATCCCCGGTCAGGGGGCGATGGCCCAGCCGTCGGCCGCGCCGGGCCGGGCGAAGCGGCGCCGGTTCCGGTTCATCGCCAATGCCAAGGCCGCCACGGGGCTGGTCATCCTGGGCATCTACTGCCTCTTCGCGGTGATCGGGCCATGGGTGGCGCCGTACAACCCGGACGCGCGCAGCGGCGACGTGCTCCAGGCGCCGTCGCTGCGGCACTGGTTCGGCACCACCCACCTCGGTCAGGACATCTTCAGCCAGATCCTGGTCGGCGCGCGCAGCGTCATGGTGGTGGGACTGGTCGCCGGCGTGCTGGCGACGATCCTGTCCATCCTCATCGGCGTGACCGCCGGCTACATCGGCGGCGCGGCCGACGAGGGCCTGTCGGCCCTGTCCAACGTGTTCCTGGTCATCCCCGCGCTGCCGCTGATCATCATCGTGACGTCGATCGTCGAGCAGGCCAGCGACACCCTGGTCGCGCTCATCATCGGCTGCACCTCGTGGGCGTGGGGCGCCCGGGTGCTGCGCGCCCAGACATTGTCCCTGCGGCGCCGCGACTACGTCGAGGCGGCCCGGGCCACCGGCGAGCGGACGTGGCGCATCATCCTGTTCGAGATCCTGCCCAACCTCACCGCGATCATCGCGTCCGGCTTCGTCGGCACCGTCATCTTCGCCGTCATGTCGGAGATCACCCTTGCCTTCATCGGCATCTCGTCGATCTCGTCCTGGAACTGGGGCACCATCCTGTTCTGGGCCCAGGGCCAGCAGGCCCTCGCGCAGGGCGCCTGGTGGTGGTTCGTCCCGGCCGGGCTGGCCATCGCGCTGCTCGGCACCGCCCTCGCCCTGATCAACTTCGGCATCGACGAGTTCGTCAGCCCCCGGCTGCGCAGCGCCGGCAGGACCCGGATCCGCACCGCCGACGGCCGCAGCGTGCGGATGCGGGTCGGCTTCACCCCCGTGCTGGCCCCGACCCCGTCCGTCCCGACGCCACGGGCTGCCACCACCCGAGAGGACGTTGTGCGATGAGCGATCCGGTGCTGGAGATCCGTGGACTGCGCGTCGACTACGGGCTCGGCGACGCGGCGGTGCACGCCGTCCGCGACGTCGACCTGACCCTGCACCGGGGCGAGGTGCTGGGGCTGGCCGGGGAGAGCGGCAGCGGCAAGTCCACCCTGGCGTACGGGCTGACCCGGCTGCTGCCGCCGCCCGGCGTGGTCAGCGGCGGCCAGGTCGTCTACCACCCGGTCGACGGCCCGCCGGTCGACGTGCTGACCCTCAGCCCGGCCCAGCTGCGGCAGTTCCGCTGGGCGGAGACCTCCATCGTGTTCCAGGGCGCGATGAACTCGCTGAACCCGGTGCACAAGGTCTCCACCCAGCTGCTCGACGTGATCAAGGCGCACGAGCCGCGGAGCACGGCGGCGAGTCGGCTGGCCCGGGCCCGGGACCTGCTCCGCCTGGTCGGCATCGCCGCCGACCGGCTGGACAGCTACCCGCATCAGCTCTCCGGCGGGATGCGGCAGCGGGTCATGATCGCCATGGCGCTGGCGCTGGAGCCACAGGTGGTCATCATGGACGAGCCGACCACCGCGCTGGACGTGGTGATGCAGCGGCAGATCCTCGGCCAGCTCGCCGAGCTGCGGGATCGGCTGGACTTCGCGGTGCTGTTCATCACCCACGACCTGTCGCTGCTGGTCGAGTTCTCCGACCGGATCGCCATCATGTACGGCGGCCGGATCGTCGAGGAGGCGCCCGCCGCGCAGCTGTACGGGCAGGCCCTGCACCCGTACACCGAGGGGTTGCTGCACTCCTTCCCGGCGCTGCGCGGCCCGCGCCGCGAGCTGACCGGCATCCCCGGCTCCCCGCCGGACCTACGGGCCATGCCGGAGGGCTGCGCGTTTCACCCGCGCTGTCCGAAGGCGTTCGACCCGTGCGACAAGAAGGTGCCGGCACTGGGAGCACCCGGCGGCGACCCAGGCCGGGCCGTCGCCTGCTGGCTGCACCCCGGCGCCACGCCGGTCCCCCACTGACCTCCCTCGTCCGACCGAACTACCCGCAACCGCGAGGAGAACCATGGACACCGACCTCACCCGCCCGACCACCACCGGGCAGGCCGACCCGATCGACACCCTCCCGCCGACCTTTCGGTGGGGGGTGGCGACCTCGTCGTATCAGATCGAGGGCGCGGTGGCCGAGGACGGCCGGACGCCGTCGATCTGGGACACCTTCTGCCGGGTCCCGGGGGCGGTGGCCAACGGCGACCACGGCGACGTGGCCTGCGACCACTACCACCGGATGCCGCAGGACGTCGCGCTCATCGCCGACCTGGGCCTGGACACCTACCGCTTCTCGGTGGCCTGGCCGCGGGTGCAGGCGGGTGGGCGCGGGCCGGCCAACCCGGCCGGACTGGCCTTCTACGACCGCCTGGTGGACGAGCTGCTGGGCCGCGGGGTCGACCCGTGGGTGACGCTCTACCACTGGGACCTGCCGCAGGAGCTGGAGGACGCGGGCGGCTGGCCGAACCGGGACACCGCCTACCGGTTCGCCGACTACGCGGAGCTGGTCTTTGGCGCCCTGGGCGACCGGGTGAAGACCTGGACCACGCTGAACGAGCCGTGGTGCTCGGCGATGCTCGGGTACGCGTACGGCAACCACGCCCCGGGCCGGCGGAACCTGGGCGATGGGATCGCCGCGGCGCACCACCTGCTGCTCGGGCACGGGCTGGCGGTGCAGCGGCTGCGTGCGGCGGCGGCCACCCCGATCGAGCTTGGCCTGACCGTCAACCTGTCCACCGCCGACCCGGCCACCGACAGCGCGGCCGACCGGGACGCCGCCCGGGCCGCCGACGGGCTGGGTAACCGGCTCTACCTCGATCCGGTGTTCCGCGGCTCCTACCCGCAGGACGTGGTGGCCGACCTGGCCGCCGAGGGGGTCCGCGTCCCGGTGCAGGAGGGCGACCTGGAGGTCATCTCTGCCCCGATCGACGTGCTCGGCGTGAACTTCTACTTCGGGCAGGTCCACTCCGGGGTGGACGAGCAGGGCCGGGACCGGGACGAGCACGGCAAGCCGGTGCGCCGGGTGATCCGCCGGGACCTGCCGCGCACCGCGATGGACTGGGAGATCGTGCCGGAGTCCTTCACCGAGCTGCTGGTCCGGCTGCACCGGGACTATCCGGGCGTGCCGCTGGTGATCACCGAGAACGGGGCGGCCTTCGACGACAAGCCGGATGCCGACGGGTTCGTGGCCGATGACGACCGGGTGGCGTACCTGACCGAGCACCTGCGGGCGGTGGCCCGGGCCCGGCAGGCCGGCGCGGACGTGCGCGGCTACTTCGCCTGGTCGCTGCTGGACAACTTCGAGTGGGCGTACGGCTACGACAAGCGGTTCGGCATCGTCCGGGTGGACTACGACACCCAGCGGCGTACGCCGAAGCGCAGCGCGCAGTGGTACCGCGACACCGTCCGGCGGGTACGCGGGGAGCGCTGACCCGGCCGCTCGGGGCGGCCGCTCGGGATCTCCCGGGCGGCCGCACTGGCCGGCATCCGCCTGCCAGCCCGTCCAGGGTGACAATCATCAAGGATGCGGTCGGTCGATATTTCGCCTCGTTTGTGGTGACCGCCACGGGCGAGCCCGCTGCCGCCGGACAAGGCCGAGGTGGGCCCAGCAGAAGCCCTCCCGTCCTGAACCGGGGCCGGGTCGGCGGCACTCCCGCCGCGGGCCTGGTGGCTCAGCGGGTCCGCGACCAGGGCCGCTGCGCCGGCCGCGCCGGCGCCAAGGTCACCCGGGCGGCCGGCTCGCGCGGCACGCCGCCGTCGCGCAGCAGCCGGGCCATTGGCAGGGTGGCCGCGCCCATCGCGACCGCGTCCGGTCCGAGCCGGCACAGCTCGATCGAGGTCTGGGCGTACGGCTGGCGCAGCGCGTGCCGCGCGGTGACCTCGCGGATCTGCGGCAGGTAGCGCTCGCCCAGGGCCAGGCCGGCCCAGCCGCCCAGCACCACCCGCTCGGGGTTGAACAGGTTCACCAGGTTCGCCACCCCGGCGCCGAGGTAGCCGACCGTCTCGTCGAGCACCTTGGCGGCGGTGCGGCTGGTGGCGCGCAGCAGTTCGCCGAAGGCGGTCTCCTCGTCGCCGCCGGTCGCCGGGCGACCGCGGTTGGCCTGGCGGAACCGGTCGAGCACCCCTTCCGCCCCGACGTAGGCCTCGAGGCAGCCGAGGTTGCCGCAGCGGCAGCGGCGGCCCCCGTACACGATGGTGGTGTGCCCCCACTCGCCGGCGCTGCTGTGCGCGCCGCGGTAGCCCACGCCGTCGGCCATCACGCAGGCCCCGACGCCGGAGCCGACCAGGGCAACGACCGCGTGCCGGACGTCGCGGCCCGCGCCGAACCACATCTCGGCCTGACCGAGGGTCTTCGCGCCGTTGTCGATGTGCACCGGGATGTCAGTGCCGGCGCGCAGCATGGCGCCGAGTGGCACGCCGTCCCAGCCGAGGGTCTGCGCGTGCACCACGGCGTCGGCGGCGCGCTCGACGGTGCCGGACACGGCGACGCCGAAGCCGAGCACCGCCGCCGGGTCGATGCCGGCCTGCTCGATCACCGCGGTGAGACCGTGCAGCAGGTGGCCGGTGACCTGCCGAGGGTCGGGCTCGGCGGCGGCGATCGGGTACTCCGCCTTGGCGAGGGCGGTCATCGCCAGGTCGAAGAGTTCGACCTGCACCCGGGTCTCGCCGACGTCGGCTCCGACCAGGTAGCCGTAGCCGGGGGCGACCCGCAGCAGCACCCGCGGGCGGCCACCGTCGGACTCGACCAACCCGGCCTCCTCGACCAGGCCCTCGGCGATCATCTCGCCGACCAGGTTGCTCACGCTCGCCAGGCTCAGCGCCGTGGACTGCCCCAGCTCGGGGCGGCTCAGCGGGCCGTCCAGCCAGATCCGGGTCAGCAGGACCGACCGGTTGGCACGACGCATGTCGCGCACGGTGGTGCGTCTGGCGTCCACGTCCGCCGCCATCCTCTCCCGGCCGCCCCGGCGGCCTGCTTCACGCCGTGAACCAAGTGCTGACAGATTACTGCGCATTCACATTTAACAAAGTTAACTGCTAGCCTCCGGCGCATTGATCAAGAGGCATGTCATGCGACTTAGACGTGGGTTGACCGCCGCGCTCGGCGGCGTCGCGCGGCTCGCCGCACCGGGCTCGCCGCCCCGGTGGCCTGCTCCGCGCCGGCCTAGGCTAGGTCGCGTTTCAGAAGTCGTCGAGCTCTTGCATTGACCCGCTGTTGTCTACTGTGCCGATCATGAACTGTTGGGTGTGTGACAACAATGACCGGTTTGACGTGCTGCCGGAGTGGGAGCGGATCGCTGCAGATGAGTATTGGCGGGTGGCGCATGCGATCGACACTGCACTGCCCGGATGGCTGGTCCTCATCCCACGCAGGCATGTCACGTCCATCGCCGACTTGACCGATGCCGAAGCTGCGGACCTCGGCGCCTGGCAGGTGCGCCTGTCTCGTGCGTTGGGGACGGTGACTGGGTGCATGAAGACCTACGTGGTGCAGTCCGCTGAGAAGGAAGGCGTCAGCCACGTCCACTTCCATGTCGTCCCGCGGATGGCCGATCTTCCTGACGATCGGCGTGGCGGTGGGGTGTTCGGGTACCTGGATCCCTCACGCGAACTGCGCGTGGGCGACGAGCACAAGAGCGAACTCACGCTGGCGTTACGGGCACATCTCCAATCGGTGGGTATGGCTCGCAGTGCTACAGCCACTCATTGATCGCGGCGACGTGGATGGTCGCCTGGTAGCGGACTGCGAGCTTGTCGTACCGGGTGGCCAGGCCGCGGTGGCGCTTGAGCCGAGTGATGCCGCACTCGACGGCGTGGCGCTGCTTGTAGATCTCAGGGTCGAAGGACGGTGCCCGACCGCCCTTCGACCCCTTCCTGCACCTGTTGGCGGCCTGGTCGTCCTTGATCGGGATCGTCGCCTTGATCTCGCGCTTTCGCAGGTGCTCGCGGTTGAGGGCCGAGCTGTACGCCTTGTCGGCCAGGACCCGGTCCGGGCGGGTCCGCGGACGCCCACTCCCGGCCCGCGGCACCCGGATACGAGCCAGGACCCGGGTGAACTGGGGGCTGTCACCGCGCTGCCCACCGGTCACCACCACCGCGAATGGTTTCTGGCCTTGCTCGCCGCCCAGGTGCAGCTTGGTGGTCAGCCCGCCGCGGGAACGACCCAGGGCGTGGTCGGCGGGTTCGTCCTCGACGCCGCCGGGCGGCTCCTTCTGCTCCTGCGGCCGGGTCCGGGCGCCGGCGGCATGCTGGTGGGCACGGGTGATCGTGGAGTCGACGCTGACGTGAGGCTCTCAAGGTTGGCGACGTCGCCACCCCGCACCCACCGGCGATCGAACACTTGTACGATGCGCTGGTGGAGGACGTGGCGGGACGCTGGTGGAACGGCATCTGGGGGCGCTTGGGCCGCCGGGATGTGTGGCTGACCCGTGAGGTCCGGTGGAAGGTCGTCGCTCGCGCTGGCGACAGCGAGAACGGCCGGGTGCTGCGCTGGGAGTTCGACACGGAGGCGGATGCTCTGGCGATGGTCAAGCGCCTCCTGGCCGCCGACGCGGGCGGCCAGTGGCGCAAGCAGGCTGGCGACAGCGCACCGTCTTCGCCACAGCAGGCATAGTCCGGCCGGCGGAGCGTTCTGAAGGACGCCCCGCCGGCCGAGGGACTGTGTCAGGAGCTGCAGGTGTTGAGCATGCTCTGCAGGGCGGACTTCTCCGACGACTGCAGCTTCAAGCCCCAGCTGTACTTCACGGTGATCCACATTTTGCTGTAGGTGCACCGGTACGACGACAGGGACGGCTGCCAGGTGGAGGGGTCCTGGTCGCCCTTGGACTGGTTGACGTTGTCCGTCACCGCGATCAGTTGGGGGCGGGTGAGGTCGTTGGCGAAGCTCTGCCGGCGGCTGGTCGTCCAGGAGTTGGCGCCGGAGCGCCACGCCTCCGCGAGGGGCACGACGTGGTCGATGTCGACGTCGGAGGCCGCCGTCCAGGTCGCGCCGTCGTACGGGCTGTACCAGCGGCCCGAGGTCGCCGCGCAGGAGCTGTCGACGGCGACGGAGGTGCCGTCGCGCTTGAGGACCTGCTCGCGGGTGTTGCAGCTACCGCTGATGGTGATCCAGTGCGGGAACAGGTCCCGCGAGTAGCCGCTGGTGGAGCCCTGCGCCGCCACGGTCAGGGCGTTGAGCTGCGACTGCGCCGTCGCCTTCGACGGGATCCCGGAAGGCGTGGCCGACGCCGGCTGCGCGCTGACGCCGACCAGACCGGCGCCCGCGAGCGCGGCCAGGACGACTGCGGCGGCGTAACGCGTGACGCGTGGGAAACGGGCTGAGACTTGGGTTACCCGCATGGGGGCCTCCTCGGCTGGGTGGACGGCAACCGTCTCTGACGATCATGGCCATCGAAGGGCGTGTTTGTGAAGAGGCGAGGAAGCAGCTACGAAACTTCGAAGCGCTTCGCTGGCCTGCAGACACGAGCTGGGCGCACCCGGCGGGACCTCGCCCTGCTTCTCGTTCCGCTACCGCCATCGACCGTTCGGCATCTTCCAGCGCCACCCCTGTGCGCGCCTCAACCATGAGAGAGGAGGTGAGCGAAATTCGAGTTCGATGTCGTGGATCGGTCTTGCGGTGACTCCGGCCCGCCGGCGTGGCGGCACCACCGAAGGGCTGCGTCCGCCGCTCACGCCGATGCTGGCGAAAGCCGTCGATGCTGTCCCTGAGGCATCGGATCTGGCCTACGAGCCGAAGTGGGACGGCTGGCGGGCACTGGCCTTCCGCCGGCCCGACGGCGTGTACCTGCAGTCCCGAGCCGGCCGGGACATCACCACCTACTTCCCCGACATCACCCGAGCCGTCACCGCAGCCGTCGAGCCGGGTGCCGTCCTCGACGGCGAGCTCGTGGTGTGGGAAGGCGAACGAACCAAACTTCGCCCACCTGCAGCGACGAATCACCGCCGGCGCGCAGCTCCCCGACATCGCCCGACCCCACCCCGCGCACTACGTCGTCTTCGACCTGCTCAGCGCCCCACCGGGCCGACCACTACTGGACCGACCCCTGCACGAACGACGTGCCCTGCTCACACAACTGCTCGCCGACGCACCCGCCCAACTCACCCTGTCCCCACAGACCGCCGACCTCGACCAAGCCGCCGAATGGTTGACCACCTGGACCGCCGCGGGCATCGAGGGCGTCGTGATCAAACGCCTCGACGGGCGCTACGAGCCGGGCCGGCGTGGCTGGCGGAAAGTCCGGGCCTACCGCACCACCGAAGCCATCATCGGCGGCGTCTCCCCCAGCATCAACAACCCCGAGACCCTCCTGCTGGGCCGCTGCGACCAGCACGGACGGCTCCGCTACACCGGCCGATCCAGCCCGCTACGACCGGTACAGCGCGCCGAACTGGCTGGCCTGCTCATGCCCGTCGACCCGACGGGGGCACACCCGTGGCCGCAACCTCTACCCGCCGCGTGGACCGGGCAACTTGACCGGCCCCAACCTCTCCCGTACGCCCCCGTCAGTCCCATCTTCGTCGCGGAAATCGACGTTGACACCGCCTACGAACATCACCGGTGGCGACACCACGTCCGCTACTTGCGGTTACGAGCGGACATGTCAGCGTCCGAGGGGTCTGTAAGAAGAAGGTGAAACTCCTGATCAAGGAGCAGCACCTGATGTCCGACACGACGATAGCCGTGGATACTTCTGCGGTGGCGAAGAAGAGCAACCCGGCAGGTAAGCCGGCGGACGGCGTGGACGCCGAGCTGGTCAGCCGCCTGGTCGAGCAGGCCCGCGCAGCGGGCCTGCAGCTGGTCAGCCGGTGCGCGGCCGGATCCCGGATGGGCCATTGCGGCTTGCTGAGGCGAGGGCGCATCTGGAGCGCGAACTGCGCGACCATCAAGCGAAGCTCGACCGCAGGGCCGCGTTGATCGCTGCGGGGAAGAAGCCGATGGGTGCGCCGCCTGTCCCGACCGAAGAACACACCCGGATCGTGAGAGCCCGCCGGGTCGTCGCTGCAGCCGAAACCGCGGCGACCGCGGCTGGCAATCACCAGGCTCCCGCAAAATCTCTGCCGAAGACCGTTGCGAACATCACCGATCCGGACTCGCGGGTGATGCCTACCCGTCGCGGGTTCCTCCAGGGTTACAACGCGCAGGTCGCGGTCACCAGCGACCACGTCATCGCTGCTGTCGATGTGAACCGCAACCCCAACGACATGGGATCGTTCGTGCCGATGATGACCGCCGCGGTCGCCGCTGCCGCTGCGGTGCACCAGGCAACCGGGTTGCCCGATCATCAGATCGGAGTCGTACTGGCCGACGCCGGCTACTGCAGCAACAGCAACCTCAATGCGCCCGGACCAGACCGGCTCATCGCCCTGGGCAAGAGCCGCGAGCAGGCCACGGCGGCGTCGCGTTCACCTACCGATGGTCCGCCGCCTGTTGGCGCGACTACACGAGAGGCGATGGCTCACCGACTCAGGACCCCTGGAGGCGCCAAGGCTTACAAGAGACGCGGCGCGACCGTCGAACCCAGCATCGGAACCCTCAAGACCATCCTGGACAGATTCTCCCGACGAGGAATCGCGGCCGCCCGAAGCGAACTGAACCTCGCAGCCGCCGCTTACAACATCCGCAAAATCCACACCGCAGCAGCCTGACGCGCCAGCCCCGGGGGCCAGCCCCGGCCGACGGCGCGATCAAGCCAGCCTGCTCCGCCCAGCCATCGGCATTCTGCGACAGGCTCTTCGACGCCGAGATCCGCACCGTCGTGTGCTCCACCAACGCCATCGAGAGCGTCAACGCCCGGATCCGGCGAGCTGTCCGCGCCCGCGGACACTTCCCCAACGAGGCCGCCGCGCTCAAATGTGTCTACCTCGCGGTCATGAGCCTGGACCCGACCGGGCAAGGCCGCAAACGCTGGACGATGCGCTGGAAGCCAGCGTTGAACGCCGTCGAGATGGCCTTCGAAGGCCGACTCACCGCAGCCCGCAAGTAGTCCTCAACAACCCGCGTTACACCGTTTTCTTGACAGACCCTACCCCTCAATCCGGGTTGCTAAGGGCACGGGCGTTCCTTGTGCCCGGCTTTCAGGAGTTCGATCATTTCGGCGATGCGTTGGGGCCGTTGCTCGGGTTGGCGTTTTGTGGCGTCGATCCGCCGTAGGTATGCGCGCCGGTAGAACTGAGCCAACGAGTCGAAGAACGCGCCGGCTTGCGGTTGCGCGTCGAGCGCGGCGGCCACGTCTTCGGCGAGGTCGCCGCGTTGGGGGCCTTCCGGCTCGATAGTCACGGAGACGGTGTCGCCGGCGGCCAAGCCGCAGCACCGTAGCCAGGCCGGGCCGAGGGTGAACCCGAAGACATCGCCTGCTGGTTCCACCACGGCACGTACACCGATGCCGTTGACGGTGCCGCGAATGTGGTGGGCGGGCTTGGCTCCCCAGACGGTGTCCGGGTTGAAGGGGACCGGGATCAGGACACGGCCGCGTGTGGCCCCGGTGACCGTGGCGGTGAACTGTTGACTTCTCGCGGAGCCCTGCATCGATGCACCTCGTGTCGGGTCCGGCGGCGGCGGGTGGCGATGGTGCTGTCGGCCTTAGGCGAGCAGCGGTTCGAAGATGTCGCGGCCGAGCGTGACGGCCTGGTCCTGGTCGAGAACAGTGGCGGCCAGGTTGGGATGGGCGGTGATCCACGCTTGAGCGTTGGGCGCGCTCGTGAAGAAGCTGATGGTGGAGCAGCAGGTGTCCGCGGAGCGACCAGCGTCTCCGGTGGCTGCGTAGACGACCACCGCTTCGGCCGGCTCGTAGGTGGCGGCACCGTTGGTGATGGTCACGCGGACCGATTGGCCGGTGTGCGGATCAGTGGAGGTGATCGTTGCGTCGGTGCCGAGCATGAACGGCATGCCCAACGCGTCGATGGCGCACATCGCGAACACCTCGACATCGCCGAATGAGACCACGTGCGGGGTTGGCGTTGGGGAGAACGGGTAGGCCGCGACCAGACGCCCGGCGCTGTCGACAGCGACAAGGTCTTCCCGGGCGAGTTCGCGCAGCGCGTTCGCGGTGTCCAGGTCCGGGGCGCCGAAAGCAGTGCGGATGTCGGCGTCCGTGGGGACGGTTCCAGTAGTGGAGAAGTGGCGGAGGATCGTCTGGTGCACCTGCCGGAGCCGGTCGGGCAGATGCTCGGCGCGGCGAGGTCGGTCGGCCCGGATAGCGTTGCCCGGCTGCGCGCAGCAATCCACCGGGCTCGACTCGGCTGCGGCGGTGGCGGGTTCGGCGCGCATCGCCTGGTGCAAGGCAGCACGGATGCGCTCGCCTGTGGGAAGGTCCAGGCGACAGGCCGCCGACCCGTCACCGGTGCTGCCCATCACGTCTAAACCGTTGATCAAGATCGACGGTGACGGATAGTCCCCCACCACCTCGGTGACAACATCCAGCGGCAGCCCGACGTCGGCCAGCGCGGCGCGCAGCTCCTGCCGAGCAGGGCCAAGGTTCGGACACTCGGGCACGGAACGAAGCTCAACAGCCAGCTGGCGCTCTGCTGCTGCAGTCATCACAGCCCCTTTCCGTCTGGTGACCGGTGGCATGACGCACACCGCTTGGCCGTTACGGCTCTACCGGTACCAGACTGGACCTTCCAGTGCAGGGGAAGGTCAAGGCGCGACGGCAGGAGGCCACGAATGCGGATCGGGGAACTCGCCCAGGAAACCGGCACCACTACCAAAACGCTACGCTTCTACGAAGCCAGCGGCCTGCTCCCACCTGCGGGACGTTGCGGGAACGGCTACCGCGACTACGACGACCGGGCGCTCGCGCGGCTCGACTTCATCCGCCGCGGTCGCGCCGCCGGATTCACCCTCGCCCAGATCCGCGACATCCTTGCCGTCCGCGACGCCGGCAACGCCCCCTGCGGACATGGACGCCAACTGCTCGCCCAACGGCTCGACGCCCATCGACGCCCAGCTGGCCGACCTGCACGCCCTACGCTCCACCGTGGCTCAGCTTCACCAGTCCGCCACCGACGCCGAACCGGACACCTGCCCACCCGAGCAGGTCTGCCGATACCTGTAGCCGCTCGGGCGCCGAGCTTCTCCGGACGTTGGCGCTCGTCGCGTGCCGCCCGTTGAGGTCCGTAAGACGCATACAAGTTTCACCCAAATGCCGGTTAATAGGCAATGGGGTCTCAGGGCCTACGGGACACTCCGCCGTTCGTAGCACCCCCGAGGCCAGAGTCGATGAGCTGATCCGAATCGGCGGCGGCTTGAAGGCACCGACGGACCTCTACGTCTTCCCGACGGGGTCACCAAGGCGGGGCCGGCGGGCTCCAGGACTGGCGGCTTGCTGATAGTTGCTGCCCACTTGGGCGGGCGGACCGTATCGTCAACCTCATCCAAGGGCCGATCCGTGGACAGTGGAAGCGGGCGGTAGCTGTGAGGATCGCGACTTTCAACGCCAACAACCTGTTCTCCCGCTGGTCGTTCCAGGCAGAGCTTTCCCGGACCGTGGCCAATCCCCCGCTCGCCGAGATCGCCACCGACGCTACGCCGGACGCAACAGGCGGGCCGAGCAGCGAGCAACCGTCAGTGGTCGAGGTGGTCCTGCCTGACGGCACCCACATGAGCGGGATTCTGCGCACCTTCCGCGGCAGACTCGTGAAGGGCAAGGACCCGAAAGCCCGGGCGTGGATCGCCCGACGCATCGCAGCCCTGAACGCCGACGTGCTGTGCCTGCAGGAAGTCGAAGACCAAGACGCCCTTGACACGTTCCACCGCGACGACCTGCGCCCCCTGGGCATCGACTACCGCTACCGGGTCGTCGTAGAGGGCAACGACCCCCGCCGCATCGACGTTGCCATCTGCTCCCGCCACCCGATCACCCGCATCAGCTCCTGGCGGTTTTGGCCCAACCCCACCGGAGAACCGGTGTTCGGCCGCGACCTCCTTCAAGCCGAGATCGCCGCCCCGGACGGCAAGCCGTTGCACGTGCTCGTCAACCACCTCAAGAGCAACTTCATCACCGACGAACACACCCTCAGCCCCGCCGAGGTCGCAGCCGCTCGAAAAGCTATTGCCGAACGACGCCGCGACCAAGCCACGGCGATCGCCAAGATCCTGCGTCGACAGCGGCTGACCCGCCGCGTTGTGATCACCGGCGACTTCAACGATGCCCCTGAGGCCGCGACCCTCGCCGCCCTGCAAGAAGCGAACCTCACCGAACACATCCAACGGGGCACCACGATCGCCGGCCCCAACCGCAACGGGACCCTCATCGACGACAAGTTCGCCGACCTGTCCCCCACCATGTGGACACACCGGCACCGGGCAAAGGGCGTCACCACCTTCGCCCTCTACGACCAGATCTGGACGACCCCCGACCTGACCGTCACCGCCGCGCACGTGATGCGCCGCACCCAGATCAGCGGTGACGGGTCCGACCACGACCCCGCATACATCGACCTTGCCGTGAGCTGACGCTGAACCGTCTACCGGAGGCCCGCCACTGATCGGTCACCGACGCGCCGCAACGTCGACAGCTGCACCCGCTCAGCCGACTTCGATCTACGCCGCAGCCCACTTGACTGGAAGCTGTCCGAAGACTGGCGCATCGAGTACAACACCTACAGACCCCACGGCTCGCTGGACCCGCAGCAGCCTGCCCCGACCCCGTTCGTCTAGACGGTAAGTCCGAAGTTTGGTCAGTGGTCGTATGCGATCAGTGAGCCCCCCTCCCGACCGGCGGCGGTCGGGAGGGGGCCTGCGATCGGTTTAGGCCACCGGTTCGGGCGCGTCCACGCCGGCCTCCCTACGCGGCGCGGGGACGAGCCGGGCGTCGCCCTCGTCGGCGTGGTAGTCGTCGGTGGTGGTGCCGTCGGCGCCGTCGGCCACCTTCGTGGCCCGCAGGATCAGCGTGCCGAGCACCGCCACCAGCAGGTTGACCAGTACGGCCACGATGCCTACGTAGATCGTCTTGGTGGTGTCGAAGCCGAACTCCGACAGCGGGAACGCCGAGCCACCGAAGTGCTTCCGGGTGGGGCTGGCCACCTGGTAGAGCATCCACATGCCCAGCCCCATCCCGGCGACCCAGCCGGCGATCAGCGCGCCCCGGTGGAACCAGCGGGTGTAGAGGCCCAGCGCCACCGCGGGCAACGTCTGCAGGATGATCACGCCACCGATCAGTTGCAGGTCGATGGAGAACTGCGGGTCGAGGAAGACGATGCAGGCGACGGCGCCGACCTTCACCACCAGCGAGGTGATCTTCGAGACGTTCGCCTCCTGCGCTGGGGTGGCGTCGCGCCGCAGGTATTCCTTGTAGATGTTGCGGGTGAACAGGTTCGCCGCCGCGATCGACATGATCGCCGCGGGGACGAGGGCGCCGATCCCGATTGCGGCGAACGCGATGCCGGCGAACCAGCTCGGGAACTGCTGGTCGAACAGGAGCGGCACGACGGTGTTGTTATCCACCGAGCCCTCCTTGGCCCCCGGCAACGGGGTCACCCCGGCCGCGATCGCCATGTAGCCGAGCAGCGCGATCAGCCCCAGGAGCAGGGTGTACGCCGGCAGCGCCGACATGTTGCGCTTGATTACGTTGCGGTTCTTGCTGGCCAGCACGCCGGTTAGGCTGTGCGGGTAGAGGAACAGCGCGAGGGCCGAGCCCAGCGCCAGGGTGATGTACTGCCACTGGTTGTTGGCGTTGAGCAGGATCCCGTCGCCGGCGTTCTGGCTGGTGTCGAACTTGGCGTCCGCCGCGTCGAAGATCTCCCCCCAACCCCCCAGCTTGTACGGCAGATAGATGATCGCCACCAGGATCACGATGTAGATCAGGATGTCCTTGATGAAGGCGATCAGCGCCGGCGCCCGCAGGCCGGACTTGTAGGTGTACGCGGCGAGGATCGCGAACGCGATGATGATCGGAAGGTGCCGGGCGATGGTGCTCTCGCCGGTCACCCCCATCGTCTTGAGCACCGCTTCGATGCCGACCAGTTGCAGCGCGATGTACGGCATGGTGGCGGCGATGCCGGTGATCGCCACCAGCAGGGCCAGCGTTGGCGAGCCGAACCGGGTCCGGACGAAATCCGCCGGGGTGACGAAGCCGTGCCGGTGCGACACCGACCAGAGCCGCACCAGCACCAGGAAGACCAGTGGATAGACGATGATCGTGTAGGGCACAGCGAAGAACCCGGCCGCGCCCGCGCCGAACATCAGCGCCGGCACCGCCACGAAGGTGTACGCCGTGTAGAGGTCACCGCCGACCAGGAACCAGGTGATCCAGCCACCGAAGCTGCGCCCGCCCAGCCCCCACTCGTCGAGGTGGGCCATATCCTTGGGTGCACGCCACCTGGCCGCCACGAATCCCATGGCACTGACCAGCAGGAACAGCAAGCAGAAGATGATGATCTCGGTGAGATGGTCGCGCCACATCAGCGCTCACCCCGCTTCTTCGTCATCTGGTAGACCACCGTCGTGGTGGAGACGCCGATGATGATGAAGGCGAGTTGCAGCCAGTAGAAGGTCGGAAACCCGAACAGCCGCGGTCCGTCCGAGTTGAACACGGGCGTGGTCAACGGCACCACGATCGGGACGAACAACAGCCAGTTCCACGGGCTGCTGTCCTTGGCTCTAGCTCTCGGCTTCGCCGGCACATTCTGCTCCTGTTCGTCGATGCGGGGGTAATCGGTGCGATGCGCGCGATGGTCGGGGCGGGCCGCGCGGTGGCCGGACTCAGTGCGGACCCGCCCGCCTGGCACGCCGATGGGCCAGGTAGGCGCAGGCCAAGCAGGCTGCCGTCAAGGGGACCCACGCGAGCTGGTACCAGTGGAAGAACGGCACGCCGAAGAGTCGCGGTTCGGCGCGGGCGAACACCGGTGTGGCCACCGCGCCCAGCATGGGCAGCGCCAGAGCGACCGCCTGTAGACAGGCCCAGACGCGGGCACGCTGTGCGGTGGGTGCCACCATCTCGCCCGCCTCACCTGGGTTCATACGTCTCTCCCATCACCTCTGACACTTGATTCTCAAGTTTCGAGCTGGTTAATTAGCTCTCGATCACTTTGCTTCCTCTGCTGCGTCCCTCCCCTGCTGCTCCCTCACCACCTCAGTTGCGGTCCGAACCCAGAAGGTTTACCCGCATCGGGTCTGGACCCCGCCAGCGGCATGGGAGGAGCAGCACATGGCAGAGTTCGCAGTCTGCTGTCACGCCGACCTTGGGAAGTGGACGTGAGAGCGGCGGTCGCCGCGGTCGTGGTCCTGTCGGCGTCCGTGGTCGCCCTCGTGGCCTCCCGCGGCCGGGGTCGCCGCTTGCCCGCGGGACGCGACCTGGCCGGCTGGGCCTTGGCCGACCGCAGCCACGGGCACCTGTTGACGTGGTGTGTCCTGGGCGGCACGATCTACACCGCCTACACGTTCCTGGCCGTTCCCGGGCTGGTGTTCAGCTCCGGCGGTGTCGGCTTCTACGCCCTGACGTACACGGTCGTGGTCTATGCGTTGGCCTTCATGGTCCTGCCACGACTGGCCGGCATCGCGCGCACTCACGGCTACGTGACGGGGGCCGACTTCATCCGCGGCAGGTACGGCTCCCCTGGGCTGGCGCTTGCGGTGGCACTCACCGGGATTCTGGCCACGATGCCGTACATCGCCCTGCAGTTGCTGGGCATACAGGCGGTGCTCAGCGTGCTCGGGGTGGAGTCCGGCGGTGTGGTTGGAGACCTGGTGCTCACCGTCGTGTTTGCGGTACTTGCTGTCTCGACCTACCGGCACGGGCTGCGCGTGCCCAGTGCTGTCTCCATTGGAAAGGCGGTCCTGGTCACGGCGTCCGCCGTGTCGATCGCGGCGCTCGTGTGGATCCGGGTCGGTTCACCGGGGGAGCTGTTCTCCGCGGCGGAGCGGACAATCACCGCGCGGGACAGCGGTTTGAGCGTCGTGCTGGACCCAGCGCTGGGACCTGCGTACGTGTCGTTGGCGCTGGGGTCAGCTTTGGCGCTGTTCGCGTTTCCGCATGTGCTGATGGTCGCGTTCTCAGCCCGCAGCGACGACGTCGTTCGGCGATCGGCGGTGACGCTGCTGGGCTGGACCGGCCTGCTGGGCCTGTTCGCGGTGTTTGGCGTGGCCGCGCTGGCCATGAGCCTCGTGCCGCCGCCGGGACGGGCCGAGCTCGCCGTCCCGATGCTGGTGCGCGAGCTGGCACCTGCATGGCTGTCCGGGGCCGTGCTGGGTGCCCTGGTGGTGGCGGCGCTGGTACCGGCCGCCGTCATGTCGATCGGGGCTTCGGCCCTGTTCGCCCGCAACGTGTATGTGGAGTATGTCAACCCGACCGCGACCGCGGAGCAGGAGACCAAGGTGGCCCGGGTCGTGTCGCTGGTCGTGAAGCTTGGCGCCTTGGGCTTCGCCATGGGCCTTCACGGTCAGAACGCCATCAACCTTCACTTGCTGGGTGCGGTGTGGGTCCTGCAGACGTTGCCTGCTCTGGTCCTCGGCCTCGCATCCCGGGCACCGCATCGGTTAGCCCTGCTGACCGGCTGGTTCGTCGGGATGATTGCGGGCACTGCGATGGTCGCCCACGGTGGGTTCTCTCCGACCGTACTGGTGTCCCTCGGGCCGGTCAGCACGCAGCTGTATCCGGGGCTGCTTGGGCTCGCGGTCAACCTCGCTGTCGTCGTCGTGGCCGAGCTGCTGTTGCGACGATGGGGGCCCGTCCGGGGGCTGGATCGGACGGTGGGTCGCCGAAGTACGCGGACGCTGCCGGCCGCCGCCTCGCGCTCGGTGCAGTCATGAACCTCGATCGAACGCAGCGCCACGGCACCTCAGATCGCCGCAACCGGCCTGCGCAATCCGAGATTGTCGGCCCTAACCCCGACGACTCGGGAGCGAACCCGTCCGGCACGGCCGGCGCGGAACATCGAGGAGTGCCGCTTCCGGCGGACGGCCCGCTGGCGGACGGTCCCGGCCTCGACATCCACGATGTGGAACGCGAAGCCGCGATGATCGCCCTGTTCGACTCACTGCACGGCCAGCTCGTCCGACTTGCCTTCCTGCTGGGCGCCGACCACGACGCCGAGGACCTGGTCTCGGAGGCGTTCTGCGAGCTACATCGACGCTGGTACCGGCTGCGTGATCCGGCGGCAGCGCCACAGTACCTGAGGTCAATCGTGTGTAACCTTGCCCGTATGCACGTCCGGCATCTGCAGGTGCGTCGCCGTCATGCCGGAGACGAGCTGCCCCCCGGCCAGGCCAGCGTCGTGGACTCGGCAGAATCGTCCGTGCTGCTGCGGGAGGGTCAGCGAGCGGTTGTGGCGGCGCTACGGCAGCTGCCGGTGCGCCAGCGCGAGGCGCTGGTGCTGCGCTACTGGCTGGATCTGAGGGAGGCTGACATCGCCGGCGCCATGGGCATCAGCACTGGGGCGGTGAAGTCACACATCTTCCGGGGCATGGCCGCCCTGGCTACGCTCATGGGCGCGTCCCGATGAGTATCGGCGAGACCGAGACCCGGCTGCGGGATACCCTCCAGGTGCTGGCGACCACAGCCGTCACTTCCCCGGATGCATATGCCAACGCCCGCAGCGAATGGCAGCGGCGGGAACGGCGCCGGCGGCTGCTCACCGTCATCTTGGCATTGCTGATCTTCGCCCTGGCTGATGTGGTCGGGCTGTGGGCTCTCAGCAATCACCACCACACCAGACCGACGCCGTACGACCAGCCGGTGGCCCCCGGGAGCAAGGTCGGGCTCGATGGTGTCGTGATCATACCCTGACCTGGGTTCGGCGCCATGGCGGCCCACCACCGGGCCGGCGACGCACGGCAGGGCGAGCGCCCGCTGACGTCGCGAACGCTCGCCCCTTGCCTCGTGGCCGCTGTCAGGCCATCTTGCCGGACAGTTTCCATGCCGCGTCGACCAGCCGGTCAACGTCCTGGCTCTGGTGGAACAGGTGCGTTGAGATGCGGACGGGGCGATGCGACTGGGCCGATCCGATGACGGGGAAGTCGCTGTTACGGATGGTGATCCCGTACTCGTCGCTCATCCGCGCGACGAACTCGGCCGACTTGTCCGCGTTGAGCACATCGGTGCGATTGCGGAACGGGTTGAACGACGTCAGGGCGCAGACCAGGCGAGAGTCGTCCTTCGGGGAGTACAACGATTGGACCCCCCACCGCTCGGCGACGAGTTCCTTGAGGTACGACGACAGGCCGACGACGTGGTCTTCGATGCGCTGTCGTCCGATGCGGTCCCACACCTCGCAGACGGTCCTGACTCCGGTGTTCAAGGCCAGGCTGCCGTTGCCGACAGACTGGAGGTAACTGCCGATGTTGTAGCTCTCCTTGTCGGTCGTCGAGCGGGGCGGTACGCCGCCTTCCGCCGGATAGCTGCTGGACACGACCGGCCAGAACTCTGGCAGGGGGTTCGGGTTGTACTGGGACAGGACCTTGTTGCGGATATACAGCACGCCCGTTCCGCCCGGACCGCACTGCCACTTGGCGGCGGAGCCGGCGAGGAAGTCCACGCCTAGCTCGTGGAAGCTGTAGTTCATCATCCCGGGGATATGTGCTCCGTCCACAACGCTGGTCAGGCCATATTCCTGGGCGAGCTTGGCCAGCATCGGGATGGGTAGCATCGTCCCGGTCTTGTACGTCGGAGCGGAGAACAGGAGGACCTTGGTCTTGGCGGTAATCGCCTTGCGGAACAGCTCCACATAGTCCTCAGCCCGCTGGTCGTTGCCCACGGGCAGGGCCACCTTCCGGATGACAACGCCGTGCCGATCCCGGGCCATGCCCATCGGGACGAGGCCGCCTCCGTGCTCGTGATTGGTCGTCAGGATTTCGTCACCCTCGCGCAGATTCAGCCCGGCGATGATCTTCGACATGCCGTCACTGGTGTTGTGCGAGATGACGAGCTCGTCCACGTCGCAGCCGTATCCACGAGCCGCGACGGCCCGGACGTCGGCGAAGTCGCTGTAGGCGGAGAGGGCGTCACGGGCGACGTCCCGATTCGTTTTGTCGAGAGCGTCAAGGACCTCGCGGGGTGGGGAGCCGACTGTCCCCACGTTCATGAAGAGGACCTTCTTGTTGAGGGTGAACAGCTTCTCGACCTGGCGCCAGAAGTTCGCGTCGTTCGCGAGGGGCAACGACGACGACCCGGCAGCGGTCAGCGGGGATGCCGCCGCGGGAGAGGCGGCGGCGAAATTCAACCCCGCCGCACCCGCGGCGACGGCGCCCGCGCCGGCGCCCAGGAACTGGAGAAGGCCTCGACGCGAAATCTGGGGCGGCGTGTCCCCAGGGACTGGGGCGTTGGCGGTGTTCAGCATAGTTGTGTCCCCCTTCTAGGTAGAGTCATCGCACTGCGATAGCGGAGATTTCGACCTTGGCGTCCTGCGGCACCCGCGCCACCTGGATGGTGGCCCGGGCCGGCGGCTTACTGCCGAAGAACTCGGCGTACGCGGTGTTGAAGCGGGCGAACTCATTGAGGTCTGCCACATAGACCGTGGTGCTGACGACGTTGTCCAGGGTCATTCCACCGGCCCGCAGCACCGCATCGAGGTTCCTCAAGACCTGGCGCGTTTGGTCCTCAATGGACGCATTCGCCAGGAGCTTGTTCGTGACCGGGTCGATGGGAAGCTGGCCGGACAGGTACAGGGTGTCTCCCACAGCTATGGCCTGGGAGTACGGACCTATCGCGGCCGGGGCGTCCGGCGACGTTACAACCCGGTGATGCTTGCCACCGTTCTTTTGTTCGCTGGCGTTGGCGGCTGGTTCGTGTCCTGCGATGACGGCACCGGCTGTGCCAGCCAGCGCGCAGGCGAGAACTGCGGCAACCAGGCGAGTCCGTCGAAATCCGACAATGGAGGTTCTAGGAGACACACGTCTCTCCGCTCTTCGTGGATGTCTGCCGACTTCCGCAGGCCTGCGAGCTTGTCGTCATCCGTAAGTTGCATCCCGCGCGCGTACGGTTTACCGCCTTGAGCAATTTGTTTGGCCGCGATGTCGGTGCCTGCAGTGCGGTGACGGGCGTGATCGACTTTGGGAAGCTGCCGGGACGGCGCCACCGAGGACACCGCTGCTGCGAACATGCCGGTCTTCGTCGAGGCGGTCCAGCAGCGCGGAGGGTGGCTGGCGATGCCCTGTGGGTGCCTGAAAGTCGGTCAGCCTACGCGGCCTGCGAGTACTCGCCGACCATGCCGCCGAGGCGATCACGCCGCAGCACCCGCCGGCCAGCGATGGCGACCGGCGGTTGGGCCGGTCCGAGCGGCGGTGCCTGTGCCAACGAACGGTGTGGACGGTGCGAGTTGTCATGGTCGACGAATTCGGCTACCACCGACTCGAGGTGGCGACGCCCGAAGAGCAGCACGCGGTCAAGCAGTTCACGGCGTACCGTGCCGACCCAGCGCTCCGCGTACGCGTTGGCCCGCGGTGCCCGCGCTGGTGTCGTGAGGACGTCGATGCCTGCGGCGGCGAAGACCGCGTCGAACACGGCGCTGAACTTCGTGTCGCGATCCCGGAGCAGGAACCGTAACCGGTCGTCTCGCTCGCCAAGGTCCATCAGCAGGTTCCGGGCCTGCTGGACCACCCACTCCTCCACCGGATGTGCGGTGCCGAGCACATGGACCCACCGGCTGCCCACCTCGACCGCGAACAGCACGTACAGCCGCCGCAGCAACACCGTGTCGACGGTGAAGAAGTCCACCGCCAGGACGCCCTGCGCCTGGGCCCCTAGGAACTGCCGCCAGGTCACCGCCGACCGCTTCCGAGCCGGGATCGATCCCGGCCAGGTTGAGGATGACCCAGTTGGTACTGGCACCACCCGGTAGCCAAGCCGGCGCAGCTCGCCATGAATTCTGCGGTAGCCCCAGGTCGAATTCTCCCTGGCCAGTCGCAACACCAGACCGCGGATCTCCCCGGTGACCGGTCGCCGGCCGCGTCGGCTCGGATAGGTCCAGCGCTGGCGGACCAGATCCCGATGCCAGCGCAGCAGGGTGCCCGGCCGAACGAACAACCCGTCCCACAATCGGCGGCGCAGCAGCCATGTCAGGCCGGCCAGCACGCCCGGTCAGCCCAGTCCCACCCGCGGCCGAGCGACCTGTCGCCGCAGCACCGCCACCTCCTGACGCAGCACCAGGAGCTCACGTAGCGGCCGTAGAGCCGTAGTTGCCGCGAGCGAGGAGTTCGGCGAGGTGGACGCCCGGGCGACCGACTAGCTGGTCGGCCTGGGTGCGGCAGGAGAAGCCGTCCGCGAGGTACACGGTGTCCGGCCCGGCATTGCTCAGGGCGGGCAGCAGGGCGTTCTCGGCGACGGCTACGGAGGTGTCGTAATGGCCGGCCTCCATGCCGAAGTTGCCGGCCAGGCCGCAGCACCCGGCCAGCCGGGTCACGGATGCGCCCGCCCGGGCCAGGAGGGCGGCGTCGGCTTCCCAGCCCATGACCGAGTGGTGGTGGCAGTGGGGCTGCGCGACGACCTCGACGCCTGCCAGCGACGGCGGGGTCCAGCGGGGTCCGGGGCCCAGTGGCGCGGGGGCGGTGAGCAGCTCGGCGAGGGTGTAGGTGCCGGCTGCGAGTGTCGGGGCGCGGGGGTCGTCTGGGAGGAGGTCGACCATGTCTGAGCGCAGCACGGCGGTGCACGAGGGTTCGACGCCCACGACAGGGATCCCCCCGGCGGCGTAAGGCGCCAGGACGGAGAGCAGGTGGGTCAGTCGCTTCTTCGCCCCGTCGAGCTGGCCGGTGGAGATCCAGGTCAGCCCGCAGCAGGCGGATTCTTCGGGCACGATCACGGTGTACCCGGCCTCCTGCAGCACGCGGGCAGTGGCACGCGCCCCAGCGGTGTCCATCGTGTCGGAGAACGTGTCCGCCCACAGCACCACCGGCTGCGGCGGAGAGGAGGACGCGGGCCTGGCGACGGCGGGCGCCGCGCCATCGGGCATGGTCGCGCGGCCCTGCTCCCTGAACCAGGCGGAGAAGCGTTCTTGGGCGAAGGTGACCATCTGTCGGCGGGGGTCCATCCCGCCCGCGGTGAGCACCGCCCTCGCGATCGGGCGGACCCTCAGCACTGTGTTGACCAGCCTGGCTATGGCCGGGACCTTGGTGACCAGCGACGACCAGCGGGGCAGCTGGCCAAGAATGTAATGGTTGCGCGGGCGTATTTTGCCCGCGTAGGCGCGGTGGAGAACCTCGGCCTTGTAGCGGGCCATGTCGGTGCCGGTGGGGCAGTCCGTCGAGCACGCTTTGCACGACAGGCACAGGTCGAGGGATTCGAGCACCGTCGGGGAGTCCCAGGCGGTGACCAGCGAGCCGTTGGTCAGCTCCTGCAGCACCCGCGCGCGCCCGCGGGTGACGTCCTTCTCGTCCCGGGTGGCCTGGTAGCTGGGGCACATGAACCCGCCTGCGGCGGTGTTGTCGGCCCGGCATTTGCCCACCCCGGTGCAGCGATGGACCGCGGTGGTGAAGTTCCCGCCGTCCTCGGCGAACGCGAATCCCTGCCGGGGCGAGGCCGGGCGCGCGAAGGGCCGGCGCAGGTCCGCGTCCAGGGGCCGCGGGTCCACCACGATCCCCGGGTTCAGCGCGTTCTCCGGGTCGAACAGGGCTTTTACCTTGCCGAACAGGCCGATCACCTCAGGGCCGTACATGCGCGTCAGCAGCTCTGAGCGAGCCCGACCGTCTCCGTGCTCGCCGGACAGTGACCCGCCGTAGGAGGCGACGAGGTCCGCGGCCGCTTCGAGGAACGCCCGGGACGGCCCGATCCCGGCGGGTGTCTCCAGCGGTAGGTCCAGGCGCACGTGCACGCAGCCATCGCCGAAGTGCCCGTACAGCAGCCCGTCTACGCCACGGTCAGCCATCAGGGCGGTGAAGTCGCGCAGGTAGTCCCCCAGCCGCTCAGGTGGGACGGCAGCGTCCTCCCAGCCCGGCCACGCCGGTGCCCCGCTCGGGGTCCGCCCGCCCAGACCCGCGCCGTCGGCCCGGATGCGCCACAGCGCCGTCGCCTCGGTTCCTGCGGGCACCACCCGCACCGCGTCGGTGCCGGCGTCGGCGGCCAGCGCGCGCGCTCGGGCTAGCACGTCGTCGACGCGCTCACCGGCCTCGGCGCCGACTTCCACGAGCAGCCACCCGCCACCGGCGGGCAGCTGTGGCACCGCGCCCGCTCCGCGGTGGCGGCGCACAACCTCGACCAGGCGGGCGTCCATGCCCTCGATCGCCAGGGGCCGGTGGGCCAGAAGCGCGGGGACGGCGTCGGCGGCCGTCGGCATGTCCGGGTATCCCAGCGCGACGACGACCGGGGCGGCCGGCGCGGGCACGAGGTTCACCGTGGCCTGCAGGACCGTGACCAGGGTGCCCTCAGTCCCCACGAGCATCTTGGCCAGGTCGCGGCCGTTCTCGGGCAGTAGGTGCTCGAGGGAGTAGCCGGAGACCTGCCGGCCGAAGCGGCCCAGCGCGGTGCGGATCGTCGCCAGGTTCGCGCGCACCAGGGCGTCCAGGCCCGCGACCGGCTCCAGCGTGCCTGCGCCGGCGTGGAATCGACGCCCGGTGCCGTCGACGACATCGAGTGAGACGATGTTGTCGGCCGTGCGCCCGTAGGCGACGGCGTGCGGGCCGCACGCGTTGTTCCCGATCATCCCGCCCAGAGTCGCCCGGTTCTGGGTCGATGGGTCCGGGCCGAAGCGAAGTCCGTGGGGAGCGGCCGCGGCTTGCAGGGAGGACATGACAACACCCGGTTGGACCACGGCGGTGCGGGCGTCGGCGTCGAGCGCGATGATCCGGTCCATGTGCCGGGAGAAGTCCAGCACCATCCCGGTGCCGATTGCGTTGCCCGCCACCGACGTCCCCGCGCCGCGGGCCGTGACCGGCACTCCGAGGCGGCGGGCCACGTCCAGGGCCGCCAGCGCGTCGTCGCTGTCGCGCGGGGCCACCACCACCCGTGGGGGCACCCGGTAGTTCGACGCGTCCGTGGAGTACTCGGCCTGGCGGCGTTCGGAGTCGTCGACATCCCCGTCGACCACCTTGCGAAGGGACGCGACGACATCATCGCTGCGCCCCGGTGCACGCACCGACTTCATTCGTGCCCTTCTTTCGTCAATACATGGGCGATGCATTGCGCAGCGGCCCGCGGGAGCCGTCATCCAATGCGGAGTCGGTCGCCTCGTGTAGGCGTTCGATGGTGATCTTCGCTTCGACGATGAAACCTCGCGCACGATCATCGCGGGAAAGGGAGCGGGAGCCCGCATCAGTCCGATGTGGAGTGCCCGCACTCGTTTCCACGTGCTCATCCGACGCACGTTCATGCCGCCGATCTTGATAACGCCCTTCGGTACGGACGAGTCCGAGCACGGCAAAATCCCGCAACGCCGGTCGTTGCCCGTACCCATGATCGACGCGCACATCCCTGCCGCGCCGCGCCAACTCGAAATCGATCTTGGTTCCGGCTCTCCGTGCCGACCGGACCCTTGCGAGGGGTCCGGTCGGCACGAAGGCGCCTGGTTCTTTCTCAGCCCTTGAGCGCGGAGGCGACCCACTGCGACGGAATGATTTCGGCAAACGGGGGCGTGGTAGGCACCAGGCCGGTCTGCCGGTGGAAGTCCGCCGAGACGTTGTAATTGGCCTCGGTGGGTGTCGGGGCCTCCGGGATCTCCGCCTGGAGGACCGGCACGAGTGCCTGTACCGTCTGGGCGTTCATCGTCTTCTGGTACTGCTGCAGCAGTTCGCTGGCCTTTGCCGGGTCGCCGTTGATGGTCTGCTCGGCCTTGGCGATGGCGCGCAGGAACGCGGCGACGGCCTTGCCCTTTCGGTCAATGACGTCCTGGGTGGTGAAGAGGGCACCGTGGATGACGTCCTTGAGAGCAGGGACGTCACCGCGAGCGGGCGAGATGTAGACACGACCGACACCGGTCGCCACGGCCTGCTGCCCGATCGGCTGGAAGAACGACAGGGCGTCGACCCGGCCGGCCTTAAGCGCACCGATCGCGGCGGACGCGTCGGCGCCGAGGTTGACCAGGGTCCCGTCCCTCTTGGGGTCCAAGTTCGCCTGCTTGAACAGGTAGTTCACCAGCGCCTCGGTGCCGCTGCCCGGCCCGGTCATGCCGATCTTCTTGCCGCGCAGGGCCTGGATCCGCTCGGCCAGCGGCGCGGAGTCGCCGGCGCTCGGGATCCCCGAGCCGACGATGATGTCGACGTAGTAGGCGTCGACGAGGGAGCCGATCACACGCGCCTCGTTGTTGATCTTGTACAGGTTGAACGCGTCGGTCATCACGCCCCCGGCGACGTCGATGCTGCCGGACTGGACGGCCGCGGCGAGCTTGGCGCCGGTACCGAGCCTGGGCCGTTCTCCCAGGGTGAGCCCTTCGGCCTTGAAGTAGCCCTCGTGTTCGGCGACGAACAGCGGGAAGAACGCGACGGAGTCGCTGATCTGCCCGACGTTGAGGCGCATGGCGTCGGCGCCGGTGGCCGGCTCGCTACTGCCGCCCTTGTTGGCGCAGCCGGCGGCGAGCAGCGCTGCCGACACGGCGACGATGGCCCCGAGACGGCGTAACAGGGATGTTTTGGTACGGGACATGGCGGACTCTTTCGACTGGGTGGAGAGGTGACGGGACTGCTGCTCGTCCGGGCCGGGCACCGGTTGTCAGACCTCGGTGTCCAGGGGCTTCCAGCGGTTGGCCCGTTTGCCTAGGAGGTTGACGATGGCGTTCAGGACGGCGGCGATGACGCTGAGGACGACGAGGGTGGCGAACACCCCGTCGGTGTCGAACTTCGCGGACGAGTCGCTGATCAGGTATCCGAGGCCGCGGTTGGACGCGACGAGCTCACCGATGACCGCGCCGATCAGCGCGTATGGGATGGAGACCCGCAGTCCGGTCAGCAGACCGGTCATCGAGGCGGGCAGGACGACCTTGAATGCGATGTCCCGGCGGGTGCCGTTCATCAGCCGTACGGCGTCGACCAGCGCGCGGTCGACTTCGTGCACGCCGGCTGCCGTGTTCAGGAAGACCAGGAAGAACACGGTGACGGCGGCGAGCAGCACCTTCATGTCGGTGCCGATGCCGAACCAGACGATGAACAGCGGCGCCAGGGCGACCTTCGGGATGGCGTAGAGCGCCATCAGGAACGGGTCCAGGATGTCCCAGACCACTCGGACGGAGGCGATCAGGTAGGCCAGGGCGGCGCCGGATAGTGCGCCGACCAGGAAGCCGAGCACGATCTCCTGCACGGTGATCCAGGTGTTCGACCACAGCGTGCCGTCGGCGATCCAGTCGCCGAGCCGGGTGGCGATGCCCTTTGGGCTACTGACGAACTGCGGGTCGAGGACGGGTCCCGACAGTGCCTGCCAGACCACCAGCAGGGCGACGAGCAGGCCGATGCGCCATCCCCAGATCAGCGCCTTGCGGCCGTGTCGCTGGCGCCAGGAGCGCCGGGACGTCTCCCGCAGGGGGCCCGCAGGCATGGTGGTCGAGCCCACTTGCGGGGTCGTGGTAGCGCTCATCGCGCTCCCTCCTTGAGCGCCGCGGACAGCCGACGGTGCAGTTCGACGAACTGTGGATCGACCCTGATGTCGTCGGGGTCGCGCGGGCGGGGCAGGTCCACCGGCTGGTCGAGCAGGATCGTTCCGATCGGCCCGAGCACCACGACGCGGTCGGCGAGGATCAGCGCCTCCTCGATGTCGTGGGTGACGAAGACGACGGTGCGCCCGCTGCCGGACCACAGCCGCAGTAGTTCGCCCTGCAGTTCGGTGCGCAGTTGCGCGTCGAGCGCTCCGAACGGCTCGTCGAGCAGAAGCGTCTCCGGGTCGGCACAGAGCATCCGGGCCAGGCTGGCGCGCCGGCGCATGCCACCGGACAGCTCGCGTGGGTAGTGCCGCTCGAAGCCGTCCAGGCCGACGAGCTTGATCAGCTCGGCGGCGACCGCAGCCCGTTCCTTCTTGCTTTCTCCGCGCAGTTCGCGGGGCATCTGCACGTTGCGGGTGACGTCACGCCACGGCATCAGCGTGTCGTGTTGGGTCAGGTAGCCGACCTGCGTGTTGGGTCCGCGCATCGGCTTGCCGCCGTACGTGATCTGCCCGCTGGTCGGCGGGGTCAGCCCTGCGAGGAGGTTGAGCAGGGTCGACTTGCCGCAACCGCTGCGTCCCAGCAGCACCAGGAATGACCCCTGCTCGACGGTCAGGTCGACGTCGCGGAGCGCGATCAGTTCCTCGTCGTCCTTGCGGAAGTGCTTGGACAGTCCCTGCACCTCGATGACGGCGGCGCTCATGCGGTCACCGCCGACGGCGCCGCCGCGACGCGGCGGGTGTTCGTCACTGCCATCACGTGTACCTCGTCCTCGGTGAACCCGGCCTCGAGCAGACGGTCGGCCAGCAGCGCGAGGCCGTCTTCCACGGGGGGGTTGAACGGCTGGCCGAGGTCGGAGGAGAGCAGCGAGTGCTCGGGGCCGACCTGGCGGATGTGGTCGAACAGCGTGTCCCAGCGGACCTTTCCGGTGTACGGGGTGGTGAAGCAGCGTTCCATCAGCGCGCCCCGCTCGGCCAGGTGCCGCTGCACCTGGACCGACAGTCGCTGGGAGGTGAACTCAGGGTGGGTGACGACGATGCGCCGCACCCCGAGGTCGGCGGCCGCGTCGACGACCGTGGTGATTTCGTCACCGGACAGGTGCCCGGTTGCCAGCACCATGTCGTGCTTGGCTATGACGCTCAGCACCTCTCGTAGCGCCGGCACGATCGCGCCGTCGGAGTCGACGACGTCGATCGCCGGGGCCATGATGCCCTGCTCGGCCAGGTCGGCCTGCAGTTGCGCCCACATCGGCGGGGTGGCGCCCTCCGGCTCGCAGGCCTGGCACTCCCGCTGGTTGGCGCAGTCCACGGTGGGCAGCCAGACGATCCGCGCGCCCTGCCGGCCCGCGATCTCCACTGCCACCGGGTTGAGTCCGCCGACCGAGCCGTTCAGCGTGAGAGCGCCGAGCACGTCCACCCCGGGTACGGCGTTCCGCACCACTTCGGCCCGCTCGGCAGTGGGCACGTAATGGGATTTCAGTACGAAGCCCGCCAGGCCGACCTCGGCGAACCGGCGCGCCAACGAGACGTCGTCGATGCGCCGGCGCATCACGTCCGGCGCGACGTGGATGTGTGTGTCGTACGCCCCGGCGACGAGTTCACGGGCTCGGGCCGAGGGGGTGGGATGGTTAGTCACGGAGCCTCCAAGGGGCATCTGGCCCGCGACGTACGCGCCGCGGTGGCTGGTCGAGCTGGGGTGATGGGGATCGCGATTCAGAAGTGGACGAGGTCGGGTCGAGGGCCGCGGTGCTGCGCGCGGGCGGACGTCATCTCGCGTAGGGTGTCGGCGACGTGGGACAGGTGGTAGCGCATCGCGGCCTCGGCGGCGTCCGGGTCAGCCGTCTCGATGGCGTCGACGATCCGGGTGTGCTCGACGAAGGACCGGGCGGACCGTCCGGGAACCAGCACCGTGCGATATTGGAAGCGCACCATCTGCGCCTTGAGCCCGGCGATGAGCCGAGTGGCCGTCTGATGCCGGGACGCCTCGATGATCTTCGCGTGCATCCGGGCGTTGCCGTCCGAGTACGCCAGCAGGTCGCCCGCCTTCAGGCAGGCCGACATCTGCGCGAGCGTCTCGCGCATGAACGCGACCTCCGCCGGCGTGGCATGCAGAGCGGCCTCGCGGGCAGCGAGTGCCTCGAGCGCGCCGCGCGCCTGGGTGATCTCCAGGGCCTCGGTCTCGGTCACCATTCGCACCCGGGCTCCGCGGTTCGGCTCGTGGACCACGAGCCCCTCCTGCTCGAGTCGGGCGAGCACGGTGCGGACCGCGGTGCGGCCCACCCCGAGCGTGACGGCCAGGTCGACCTCGACCAGCCGCTGGTTGGGCATCAGCCGCCCCCTGACGATGTCCTCGCGCAGTCTCGCGTACGCCTCGTCGGCGGCCATCCGCCCGCGGCCATTGCGGCCGACGGTCGTCGGCACCGACTGCGGCGGTGGCATGGCGTCCACGACGGCTCCTTCCATCAGCTTTGGGATCAAGCGGGGAGACGAGGCCCTCAACGGTTCCTGGCCTTCAGCGCCGCATCCAGTCGCGGGTAGACCCGGCGGGCGTTGCGCTCGTAGACCTTCTCCCGGTCGCCCGGCGCCAGGTGCAGCGCGTCCACGTACCGCAGGGTGTCGTCGAAGTGGTGGCCGGTCTGCGGATCGATGCCCCGGACCGCGCCGACCATCTCGGAGCCGAACAGGATGTTGTCGACGCCGATGACGCTGAAGAGCAGGTCGATGCCGGGCTGGTGGTACACGCAGGTGTCGAAGAAGACATTGTTCATGATCGACTCGTTCAGCGCGGGCCGATCGAGCATGTCCGCGAGCCCCCGGAAGCGGCCCCAGTGGTAGGGCGCCGCTCCCCCACCGTGCGGGATGACGAACCGCAGGTCTGGGAAGTCCTTGAACAGGTCCGACTGCAGGAACTGCATGAACGCGGTGGTGTCGGCGTTGAGGTAGTGCGACCCGGTGGCGTGGAAGTTTGCGTTGGTCACCGCCGACACGTGCACCATTGCCGGCACCTGCAGCTCCACCATCGCCTCGTAGAACGGGTACCAGCTGCGGTCGGTCAGCGGCGGAGATGTCCAGTGGCCGCCGCTGGCATCGGGGTTGAGGTTGCATCCCACGAACCCGAGCTCCAGCACACAGCGTCGCATCTCCGCGACCGAGTGCGAGATGGGTACTCCGGGTGACTGCGGGAGCTGGCAGACCCCGATGAAGTTGTCCGGGTACAGCTCGACCACGCGCGCGATGAGGTCGTTGGAGACCTGTGCCCAGCGGCTGCTGACGGCCTCGTCACCGAAGTGATGGCCCATGGCCGAGGCACGCGGCGAGAAGATGGTCAGGTCGATCCCGCGCTCGGCCATCAGCCGCAGCTGGCTTCCCTCGATCGTCTCGCGGATCTCGTCGTCCGAGATGGCGGGGTAGGCCGGCGGTTCTTCGCCGGCACCGAAGGCCGCCTGCTGCGCCTCTCGCCACGACGTGTGCGCCTGCGGCGCGGTCGTGTAGTGGCCATGGCAGTCGATGATCACTTGTTCCAGGGCTCCTTGGGATCGGCTGATCGGCAGAATCAGCTCCGTTGCTCCGTTCACCGGCAGGCGATGTGATGCGGAGCCTGATGGCCTCCCGCGCGTCACGGCTCGCGAATTGCCGCTCGGCAACTGTGACCGTAACCACCACGCAACATTGTCGCAATAGCTGTCGAGCAGATTGTCGACAATTTTTCCCACAGCCTCCACAGAGGCCCTATACTCATCCGCGACTGAGGAGGTCCGGATTGGCCAAGACTCCCCGTGAGGGTGGCGTCGCCACGAAACTGGCGGCCGACGCACTGCGCGCCGCGCTGATGAACGGCGATCTCGCGCCCGGACAGCGGCTGGTGGAGGCAGAACTCGCCGAGTCGTTCAACGTCAGCCGCGCCAGTCTCCGCGCAGCGCTGTTCGACCTGGCCGCCGAGGGACTGGTCGAGCGCATCCCGAACCGCGGCGCCCGCGTGCGGGTCGTCTCCGTGGCCGAGGCGGTGGCGATCACCGAGTGCCGCATGGTCATCGAGGGCCTGTGTGCCGCCAAGGCGGCGGAACGGGTCACCGACGAGCAGATCGCCGTACTGACCGATCTCGGCGACCGGATGCAGCGTGCGGTCGCGGACGGCGATCCGATGAAGTACTCGGCGCTCAACCGGGAACTCCACCGCCTCGTACGCGAGTACGCGGCGCAGCCGGTGGCCTCGGGGCTGCTCGACCGGCTCAACGGTCAGCTGGTTCGACACCAGTTCCGGCTCGCGCTGCGCGCCGGTCGCCCGCAGGTCTCCCTCCGGGAGCACCTCGCGATCATCGACGCGATCGCACGCCGCGAACCCGCCGACGCGGAGGTCGCCGCGCGCGCACACCTGACCAGCGTCATCACGGCGCTGCAGCAGGCCGACGCCGAGTAGAGCCGGGCGGACCACCGACCGCCTGGCCGGCATCGGCGGGGCTATCGCCCGCCGTTGTCGCGCAGGTCGAGGAGCAGGTCGCGCGTCGCCGCACTGATCCGCGGCGGGACCCCCAGCTCCTCGAGCTGCTCGGTGGCAGCGGTCATCTCGTCCGCGCGCCGACGGGCGTGCTGGTGGGTCCCGTCAATCAACCTGTCGACGGTGCGCTGGTCGAAGCCGGCAAGCTCGGCGCTGATGTTGTCGCGCAGCCAGTCGGCGCAGCCTGCTGCCTCCGCGGCGGCCAGCGCTTCCACCACCGCCGCGGCCAGCCCCTTGTAAAAGACGCTGCGGAGCAGCTTGCGCGAGATGGCCCCGCCCGCAGGCCCCGGCTGGATCGCTACCTCCGCACCAAAGCCGGACAGGATGGCCGCGTACCGGTCGGCGGCGTCGCCGGCCACCAGCATGGGAGTATGCAGCCCCTTGCCAGGCACCGGCGCCATCAGCGCGACGTCGACGACCGGGATGGGCGCCCCGGCCGCCTCCGCGAGCGCCGCCTTGAGACCCGGCGAAGCGGTGTTGAGGTCGGCCCAGATCGTCCCCGGTCGTAGGGCAGGCAACGCGTTGCGCAGCGCATCCATCGCGTCGTGGGAGCTGTTGACACTGAGCACCAAATCGGCGTCGCGCACCGCGTCGGCCTCGTCGGCCCGCGGGTCGACGCCGTCGGCCGGCGTCACCTTCGGGTCGTAGCCCCGGACGTCGGCGCCGGCCGCTATCAGATCGCGGGCGATCTCCGAACCGGCCTCCCCGAGTCCGAGGACGGCGATGCGGATGGCCGTGCAGGCCTCGGCGTGAGCGGTCTCGTGCAGCGGGGGCATGCTGTCTCCATGTGGTCGATGAACGCAGGAATCACGGGTGGGGAGGAAAACTCAAGCGCGGGGGAAGGCGGTGCCCTCGAAGAGCTTGCGGGCAGTGCGTACGACGCCTGAGCGGACGACCCGCGGTGGGGAGACCCCGGCGTCGACTGTCACGTCCACGAGCAGGTGGCCGGTCGGGTGCTCCACATCTACCTGCGCGCGGTCGGCCGGCCAGCCCGCGGTGAGCTCGTGACCGACCGCGCCCGGCAGCAGCATGCCGGTGACGACGCTGACCGCGGCCAGCACGCCGATCGAGGTGTGCGGCTGGACGGGGATGAACGACCGGGTGCAGACCTGGCCGCCGTCGCGTGCGGCGGCGACCAGCGCCGTCTTCGGTACAGAGGACTGGCTCACGTCCCCGAGCCCCATGAGTGCACCGGCTTTGATACGGATGGCGTCGATGCGCTCGAGCAGCGCGGCGTCGGCGGCCAACTGCTCGTGCGTCTCCTGACCGGTCAGGCCGAACGACTCGGCCAGCGCCACGACCAGCGGCATGCCGTTGTCGACGCAGGTCACGTCGATACCGTCGATCGAGTCCCGGACATTGGCGGTCGGCAGCAGTCTGCCCGTCGCTGACCCCGCCGTGTCGGTGAAGGCGAGAATGATCGGCGCCGCGGTGCCGGGAACCCCAGCGATCGCAACGTCGCCACGGTACTCGGGACGGCCACCTGGCGTCGGGAAGGTGGCCACCGCGACGCTGTCGGAGTTGACCATCCGGATCCGCACGCTGGTCTCGTGGAGTCCAGCCGGAACCAGTCCGCGCTCGACGGCGAAGGGTCCCACGCCAGCCAGAATGTTGCCGCAGTTCTGCCGGTCGTTGACCGTCGCGGTGTCGACGCCGAGCTGGAGGAACAGGTAGTCGACGTCCGCGTCCGGGCTCGCCGACCGGCTCACGACGGCGACCTTGCTGGTGAGCGAGGTGCTGCCGCCGAGGCCGTCGATCTGGCGCGGATCGGGGGTGCCCATCAACCGCAGCAGCAGATCGTCCCGCTCGGCCGGGTCGGCCGGCAGGTCAGCAGCCTCGAAGTACAGACCGCGGGAGGTGCCGCCGCGCATCATGGTGCAGCGCACCCCGATGTCGTCGTAGCTCACCGCTCACCCTGGACATACTCGTCGTAGGAGACGTACTCGATGCCGAAGTCCTTGAGCTTGTCGCGTAGCCCGTAGCGGTCCAGGCCCAGCTGGCCCTGCTCGAAGGCGGCGCGGCTGGCGGCCTCCTTGTCCAACCGGGCCTGCGCGGCGGTCAGCGCCCGGGGCACGTCGCCCCTGGGTACGACCATGACGCCGTCGTCGTCCGCGACGATCACGTCGCCGGGATGCACGGTCTGCCCTCCGAGGACGATCGGTACGTTCACCGAGCCGGCCGTGGCCTTGACCGAGCCCTGCGCGCTGACCGCCCGCGACCACGCCGGAAACCCCATCTCACGCAGCTCCGCGACGTCGCGCACACCGCTGGCGAGCACCACTCCACGGACACCGCGCTTGGCCAAGGCGGTGGCGAACAGCTCACCGAACAGTCCGTCGGTGGACGGCGAGTTGGTCGCGACCACCAGAACGTCACCGGGCCGACACTGCTCCACCGCGACGTGGATCATCAGGTTGTCCCCGGGCCAGCACAGGGCGGTGACGGCGGTACCGCCGACGCGCGCGCCCGGCCACGCGGGCCGGAACTCGGGACTCAGATAACCGACACGGCCCAGCGCCTCGTGCACGGTGGCGACACCGTACCCGCCCAGACGCTCCGCGTCGCCGACGTCGGCGCGCGGTGGATCGGTGACGACGACAGTCCTCATGCGAGGGTCTCCTTCTCCAGTAGGAACATCAGGCGCTCTTCTCGCTCCGGGCGACGACCACGCTGCTCAGGTGGATCCGGGCCGCCGCCTCCGCAGACTCCGGATCCCGCCGTGGTTGCCTCCAGGACGGCCGTGAGGCCGGCCAGCGAGACCTGCGGCCGCCCGGGCCGCAGCGACAGCCGGAACTGGTGGAGGACGATCTGCGCCTGGAGGCGCTCGATGAGCGCGGCCGCCGTGGGCTGGCGCACGGCCTGACGGATCAGCCGGTGCAACTCCTGGATGAGCGCCGAGTTGCGCATCAGTTCGCCCGCCTGCACGGCCTCTCGCATCGGGCCGACATGGGCGCGCCGTTCGGCTACCTCAGCGTCCGTGGCGTGCTGCGCGGCCTTCGCCACGGCCAGGCCCTCAAGCGCCATCCGACACTCGGTGATCGCCACCGCCTTTGCGGCAGAAACCGTGCGCACACGGGCGCCCCGATTGGGGATCCGCTCGACCAACCCTTCGGCCACCAGGGAGTCCAGGGCGAGCCGGACGGCATTGCCGGAGGCACCGAGCAGGCTCACGAGGTCAGCCTCGATTAGCCGCTGACCCGGGACCAGCTCGCCGCTCGTGATCGCTTCGCGCAACCACACCTGGGCCGCCTGCCGGCCGGCGGTCTCGCCGCTGACAGTCGTCTCCACGGCCCTCCCCCAGCAGATCCTGCGTCGACGCTAGGAGGTTGGCGACAGGATTGTCAACTCTTTTGTTGAAACACCGCACTCCACCGGCTAGTACTCCAGCCGGGGATCGTGATCATGGCTCGATGAGGGCTTGTCGGGTGTAGTGGCTGGCCTTGGCTCGCGCTTGGTGACGGCGCCGGCGGATGGACCAGAGCAGCGGGTCGTAGCGGCGGCGGGCGCGTTCGATGATCAGGATGTTGAACAGGTGGCGTAGCTCGTTGACGGTCAGCGGGATCAGCCCGACCGGGTGGTAGCGGTGGCGGTGGCCGGCGGTCGCGGCGGCGAGGAAGGCGTGGGCGAGGATCGCGAGGGTGGTCCAGCGGTGCCAGGAGGTCCAGCGGCGCTTCTGGTGCTGGTCCAGGCCGAGTCCGGACGCCTCGCCGGGCCGGCGCGCGTTCTCCCTCCTCCACGAGTTGCGGGTTTGTGAGGCCGTCCGGGTCACTCACCCGGACCTCAATCTCATTCACGAGAAGGAACCGGACGGTGGGGAGCGAGTGGAGCGGGGTCGAACCGCGGCAGGAGCCTCCGGTTGAGGGCGGGCCGCCGGAGGTGGTCGTCTTCGAGGTGGCCACCGCGAGGGGTGGGCCGGCGCACAGCTGCGTTACGTCGGCGGGCCGATGCAACGCCCGGGCGAGAGGCCAGACACCGGGAACCGATCCGACTCACCATGAGCTCTACAGATGCGTCCGGTCTCGAGTGGTACCAGTACCACAGGACGACGGCACGCTGCGCCGCTTGGTCGCCGATGACACGGTCTGGGACAAGCTTCTAGGGCTGTCGAGGGCGGTGCGGTGGCGTCTTCGCGGGAGACGGGCGCGGCAGCGGGCGATGGCCGCCACCGAGCGGAGGCACCCGAGGATCGGTGACGACCTTGCCCAGGCGTTGGTTAACACCGACACATGATCTTCGGACCACTGTCGCCCGGCGAGACCCCGGGGCGGGATGCAGACTTCCAAGGGGCGACTGACTTACGGTGTGTCGTCGAGGGGGCCGTTGCTCATTCACGATAATGCCGGGGACGGGAGTGATCAGCACGCCCGCGATCCTCCCCCGCACGGTGTCCGCACACCAGCACGGGCATTCGTTGATGCGGATCTTCGCCCGCGCCGCGCCGGCGGTCTTGCACGATGACCTTGGGGGTGAAGATGAGGAGCGTTCACAACCTGGGCGGGCAGTGAGTCCTACCCGGCACCGGGCCACCGGTCCGGTGTTGCGCCGGCCGGTGGTGCCGATGCTCGCCGCGCCCGTCGACCAGGTCCCCGAGGGCCCCCGATGCTACGCGGACCGTCACTGGCCAGTGGACTCCAGTTGGCCGAAGGCCATACTCCACCACGACTCCGGGTCGGTGAACGCGGACGGGTCCACCCTCATCAGGTCGGCGCGGATCGCGGCGGCGCGGGCCGCGCGCTCCCGGCCGCCCGGGTCGTTCTCCATCAATTGCCCGAGGCGGTACAGGAACTCGACGAACGCCGCGAACGTCCCGTTGACCTGCTCGAAGTTCGGCGACTCCAGGTCCAGCAGCGCGACGCTGCCGGTCAGCGTGTCCAGGCAGAACAGCAGGTGGCCGTCCTCGGGGGAACTGCCCAGCACGAGGTAGGTGCGCGGCCCGGCGTCGCCGATCTCGATGCGCAGCTTTGAGAACAGCTCCATGCCTTCGACGGCGACGTCGACAGTGAACAGGATCGGTACGTCCATCGGGAAGGCGCCGTTGGGCGGGAAGATCTCCGGCCGGATCGGGCCGAGGACGTCATCGAACCTGTCGACCGGAAAATGCAGCACGCCGTCGGCGCCCCACAGGCCGACGAGCTGCTCGTACGTGGCGGTCAATCGTCCGGCTCCTCGTCGTCCTCGTCTTCGGCGGTCAGCCCGTGCTCGTCGAGGAACTCCCACCACTCGTCGTCGGGTGCGACATCGACGTACAGGGGGCCGAACACGTAGCCGGCGAGAAAGTACTCGAGGTTCGGCATCAGCTCCTCGAACTCCTCCCGGGCGTAGAAGGGGTCGCCGCTGGTCCGCGGGAACCACCAGATCGCCCCGGTGTCGCGCCGCAGCAGCAGCGGCTCCCGGGCCAGGTCACCCAGGTAGTACCACTCGGCGGGCTCCTCGGCCACGCCGGTGAACTCAGGCATGCTGCCGAGCATGCCCCGCCGGTAGTCGACGTCGGCGGTGCCCCACAGTTCGAAGTCGCCGGCCCGGACGCCGTCGGCGACCTCTAGCAGCTCGCGGACCGGCTGCGGCACCTCGGCGGGGATCGTGTGGGCTGGCGCGCCCTGGCCGATCTGCGCCCACAGCAAGGTCGCGGGCTGGTCTGCCTCCAGATCGGCGCGCAACTCCACGATGAGTTCCCGCAGGTCGGGGTTCAAGGAATCACCTCTATTCGGATCGGCGTTCCGTCCGGCAGCTTCTGGATCTCCTGCCAGATCTCCCAGCCCATGTCCTGGTTCGTATGGGAGTCCAGAAGCCTCAGATTATCGACGGTGTCCGGACCGCCCAGTTGCGGATCCCAGACATGATCGGCGTCGAGCCGGCGCAGGCGGGCGAGAAGCTTGTTCGCCATGGCTTTGCCCTCCTCGGTGGCTTTGCCGCCCGGCGGCCAGTACTTGGCGAAAATCGCTTGCCGGATGCGTTCGCGGTACGCCTTGGTGAGCTCAGGGTCCTTGTCGAGGGGGTTTGCCTGCTTGAACAGCTTGCCCTCGTCACTGAGCTTCTTCAGCGCGTTGACCTTGCGGTCGAAGGGTCCCTTCTTGTACGACGGCTTGCGCTTGATCTTGAGGACGAATTCAGGCAGGTCGTTGTTGCGGGTCACCGGCGGCGCGGGAATCCGCTTCTTCGGCTTCTTGGCGGCGGCCTCGACCGCCTTGCCGACCAGCTTGCCGACCTTCGCCTTCGGCACGCCGCCGCGTGACTTCGAGCCCTTCGGCTTGGGGCTAGGCATCCATCAGCTCCGAGAGGACCTGGTCGATCAGCAGGCCGACGATCTCCCGCGTGATCATCTGGAAGATCGGGATCTCGGCGAGTGACGCACCGAAGGTGGCGACCGCGGTCGCGATGGCCTGCGCCACCTGGAACGCCAGAATCGCGAGTTGCACGATCACCTGGATCTTCAGGGCCAGCACAATCGCCGCACAGATGATCAGACCGGTGCCCACCAGCATCGCCGCCTGGGCGTAGTCCGGCAGCGTGCCCGGCCCGCTCTCGGCGTCCGTCCACCACCTCTGGAACGCCTGCAACGACTCACCGCTGTGCTGCGACCAGACTGCGGTCGCGGCCGACCCCGCTTGGCCCGCGGTGGTTGCGACGGTGCCGCCGAACTCGATCCAAGCCTGGCCCATCTCGAAGAGCTTCTCCTCGTCGGCCTCGGGCCATGTGTACCCGATCCAACCCAACGCGGTGATCAGCTCACCCGGCAACTGGAGTCCCATGCCGTCAGCCCAGCTGTCCGTGGAGGGCCTGGATCATGCCGGCCGTGTCCTGCTCGGCGGCCTCGTAGTTGTCGGCCATCAGCGTCAGGTCACTGCCCGCCGATCCGATCTCCTCGGCCGCCTCGCCGATGCAGTCGAGCACCCAGGCCGCGACCGCGGTGTACGCGACGCCGATCAACGACCCGATGTCGTCAGCGCCCCACGGCTCGCCGAACCCCTGCATCTGCGACTCGAAACTCTCCAGCTCACCAATGAACCCCTGGGCGACGCCGATCACGGCGTCCCCGCCGGACCGCAGCAACGCCGGATCGACCTCGAAGCCGCTCACCGCGAGCCTCCCCGCGGCATCCGCGTCTGCGCGTCGGTTAGCGCCTGCACGAACGCGCCCAGCCGCGGTACCGCCGTGTCCCGAATTTCCTGCAACTGCTCGGTGAGCTGCGACAGATCCCCGGCCGCCGGCACCGGCGCGGCGGCTCCGCGCATCGCGTCGATCCCCGCGTTCACCGCCTGGATGACGTGGTCGCCGACCTGCCCGGAGCCCAGCCGCATCAGCCGCCGGTCCCGGCTCAGCGCCGCCAACCCGCCGTTCGGGCCGAACTCGGCCTGCACCAGCCCGTTCGCCGATCCGCCGGTCCGCCGGCGGCGCGCGGTCTCCTCATCCTCCGGCTCAGGACTGGCAACCCGCAGCGCACCGACCGTCGCGTCCAGCATGCGGGCGAACTCTCCGCCCGCCGATTGATTCATTGGCATGCGTCCTCCCCGTTTGACCGGAGAATACAACCGAGTCGTCCTTTGTCGATGCCCGCTCAGGCGAGACAGAAGTCGTACCGCATCGCTACGGATCGCGCGTGACCGACTCCGGCGAAGCGTCCGCCGCAGCTTGACGGCTCGGGGCCGACGCGTTGTTTGATCGCCCTTGCGGTGGTCCTGCTTCGGCATTACCGCTCCGCCAGCCCATGACAAGGTTGAAGCCGCCTACGCCTCTGGCGGGTTTGCCCACGCTGGCGGCAGCCCCGCGCCACGACTGGGCGCAGCCGGGCCAGTTGTCTCAGCGCCCCAGGCAGCGCCGGTGTTCGGAAGCAGGAGACAGTGGGGCCCAACGTCCCCTGCTCCCCCTCTGCTCCAAAGACAAGCCGCAAATACGGCGAAGCCCGTTACCGGCTACTCCGGCAACGGGCTTCTGACCTGCACATACTACGGCGGGCGATACTGAGATCGAACCAGTGACCTCGTCGGGGTGAATGTCGATCTCGCCTGCCGTCACGCTTCAACCGACGCCATCTGATGTCGTCGCGTGCGTCTCGGTCACCATAGAAGGTCGCCCGACGGTGGCTGGCGCACGCGCGGATCGCAGGCCGGTTCCGGCGTGCGGAACTGCGGGCTCGGGTGCGCCAGTACCTGTGCGGGTGGCCGCCGGGCTCTAGCGCAAGAACGGCTGGATCCTCGCCGAGCGGGCGGGTGAGGTGTCACCGGATGGGATGCAGCGGTTGCTGCGGTGGGCGGACTGGGATGTCGAGGCGGTCCGCGATGACGTGCGGGACTACCTGGTCGAGCACCTGGGCGACCCGCGGGGTGTGCTGATCGTCGACACACCGGCTTCCTGAAGAAGGGTGTCCCTCGGCGGGGGTGGCCCGGCAGCTTGCCGCCACCTAAGGGATGTCTCGTAACCCCGCGTCTGTCCGCTGAGGACGATCGGGCAGGATGCCGGGATGCAGGTGATCACCGCAGCCCACCCTGACTGGATATTCCCGTTCACCGGGCTGCAGCCCGCCCAGTTCCGCAAGCTAGTCCGGCTGGTCGCCGAGGTTGTGGTCAAGGCATCGCCTACGGCCGACCGGGCTGGCAATGGGCACTCGACCTCGCCGACCGGGTGCTGCTGGTGACCGCCTACTGGCGTACGAACCTGACGATGCGCCAGATCGGTCCGCTGTTCGGCGTGTCGCACTCCGCTCCCCCGCATCACCGTAGGTCAGCGCGCTGTTCCGCGTCCGACTGCGGTGAGCACTTCGGCTGCGGTGACCACTTCTCCGACCTGCTCCCAATCTGCGCCCACATGCAAGTGTCGGCTCCGCCGGCCCTGTGGATCTAACGGTTTTTCCGGCCTGACCCGCCAGGCGTTGTGCCTGTGAGGAGGGTGCCGTGACGACCGCGACACCGAACGACGGGACTGGACGCAAGAAACGACGTCCTCGTTCAACGCGGTCTCCAGGTCAGGTGGCCTTGACGAACGCCTCGGTGACGAGGGGATAGAGCTTGGCGACCATCGCCTGGGACTTCTTGAGGTCCCCGTCGCCGTCGGAGGCGTCCAGGTTGAGCACGTAGGAACCGCGCGCCATCATGATCGTGCACTGGCTGAGAGGGCCGTCGTCCGTCTGCTGGCGCTCGCAGAAGGTCACCACGTCCGGATTCGCCGGTACCCCGGCCGGGCTCCATGGCACGATCGTCGCGGTCCGGCCTTCGCCAGTCCGATACGACCGGCACGTCTGCAACACCGTTCGCAGCTCACCGATCAGCTTGCGGCCGGGCACGGTCAGGTAGCCGACGACGTGCTGGCGGATCCAGATCGGCGACTTCACCCAGCGGCGTTCGCGACCAGCGGAGGCGAGCCGATCCGACGGCAGGATGTCGCGACAGAGCGAACGCAGCCTCCAATCGTCGGAGTTCTCACTGGTGTGCTCCGCAGTCTCCTGGCGAAACGTCGACAGGTCCGCGAGCGCGAGCCGCGCCTGCCGGCCCGCCTCCTCCTTGTTCTTCGGCGCGGGTCGAGGCGGCGGCGGCGCCGGCTTGGCCGTCGGCGAAGCGGGGGCCGCCGCCGCCTGCCACCGCGCCCCGGCCGGCTCCGCGGCGCCACAGGCTGCGAGCCCGCCTACGACCAGCAGCAACAGAATGATCGGCACAACAGGGCGACGCATCGCGGGGCGTTTCCTTCCGTAGGTGGACCGGGCCCGCCCGGGGCCCCCAGTCCACCTGCGTCGCCGCGCCTCGCCGCGTTACTTCAGGCCGGCAGGTAGTCGAAGGTGTCCGGGTCGGCGCCAGGCCGGCCGCGGTCCGACGTCGACGCCAAGGCGTAATCTTCGCGGCGGAGGCCCCGCAGGTACTGCCGTTTTGCGGGGCCTCATCCAACACCGGCGAACCGGATCAGGCGTACCGGGCGCCGTGGCGCTCCATCCGCGCCCGCACCTCGACGGCGTGCTCGGCGGCGATCTCCATGTCGGCGCTGGCCGAGCGCAGCAGCCGAACCGGCGCGGCGAGGCGGGGGACCGGGCCGAGACGGCACCCGATCCCCGTCAGCCCGCTAGTTGCGGCGTGACCTCCCCGGCCGCCTCCGCAGCACGAACACGATCCCCCCGATCGAGCTACCCGCGATCGTGGCGATCGCCGGGATCGCTAGTGAGGCGGTGCTGCCCTCTCCGAGCCGCTCGCCAGCACGATCCAGAGCAACGCGCCGATGGAGATCACGGTGATGATCATCAGCGCCATGATCAGGACGTGCTCTGTGCCGCTCGTCGCGGTGGACTGGCGCCCGTCGCTGAGGTGTGGTGATGCCATCGGTGGAGGCAGCCATCCGTGTTTCTCGAACGAACGCCAGGCTGAGTCGAGCGGCGCTGACCACGTGTGCCCGAGAACCAGGTATGTCGTGGCGCACCGGGTGCCCTAGGGCGTGTTTCAGAAGTGTCGGTCGAGCCGAGCCGGAGTCCAGGCGTCGTTCGGCAAGGCGGAGCGGTGTCCGGATACCGGTGTTGTATCCGGACACCGCGACAACGCTGCCGGGCGGCGGCTGGGCCCGGCGCAGGCCGGCCAGCACTTCTGAAACACGCCCTAGCGCTCCATCCGCGCCCGGACCTCAGCAGCGTGGTTTCTCGGCGATCTCCATGTCGGCGCCGGCCGCGCGCAGCAGCTCCACGGTCGGTCCGCCGATGCCCTGCGGATCAGCCATCGCGACGCCCGCCTGGATGCCGAGCAGCCTGGGGTCGCGAGTGACCGCGTGCACTGCGGCGATGGCGTCGGCGCGGGGCTTCCCCCGGTCGGTGCCGTGACCACCGGCCGGCGACGCCGGACAGCTCCGCGAGCACCAGCCGGTCCCGGGCGGGCAGTGACGGCACATGCACCATCCGACGACCGTACCTAGCCTGCCGGAGCCGAGGTGGCGAGCCTCGGCGCGCCGCTCAGCTCGTGATCGGCGCGCAGCCGGTACGCGCAGGGCCAGTACGCCTGACAGTCGCGGCACCGCCGAGCATCGTCATCGCATTGACGATGCCTGCCGGCGATTGCCAGCCAGTTCTCCATACCCGAATCCATGGGCTACACCTACCCGGGATGCAGCCAGGGCCAACCCTTCCGTGGCTAGGTGCTCACCCCGGACGGGTTCATCTGGCCAGGACAACAACCAGCGTGGCAAGGGCACCGAGCAGCAGGGTGACTCCGCCGAACATGACGTACGGCCACCGCTCACCGGAGCGCTGCGGCTGCGGCCGAAGAGGCTGGGTCGGCAGGTTCCATGCCGGAGGTGCCGCCACCCCGTTTCGGCCGGGCCAGCGCGGCGGGGGGTTGTGCGATGTCGAGTCAGCCATCGTGCAATGCCTCCGCTGGCGCGTGGTGCTGCGCTGTTCGGCTGTCATCCGGGCGGGACTCAAGGGATCGAGCGGTCCCGCTCGGTCGAAAGGTCGCGCACCTCGGCCTTCCAGCCTTACAGGCGCTGCCCGTTTGCGCGCCGTTACACCCCCGGCGCGGCGATCATTCGCAAACCTTCCAGGGATGCAGACATGTCCGAGCTCAACCCCGCGCCGGCGCCGTCGCCCCGACCGATCGAGTCGAAGGTGAAGGCCGCGACGGTCGGCGCCGGCGGCAGCGCGGCCGTCATCACCTCGGCCGTGCTGTGGGCGATCGACGGGCTGTGGTTCAACAGCGGCGCCGCGCCGGACGTGCCGCTGCCGCTGGTCGGTGTCGTCGGCCTGGTCGTGACCGGCGTCTGCGCGTTCGTGGCCGGCTACTGGGCGAAGCACACCGCTCGGCCGGACCTCGGCCGCCCCTGATCTCCCCGCAAGACGAAGCGCCCCCGCTGGCTCCGGCCGGTGGGAGCGCTTCCTTCTGTTCGGGCTACTTCACCCGCCAGCGCGGCGGCACAGTCTCGCTCTCTGCCGCGTACTCCACAAAGACCGGCCGCTTCTTCGCGGGTACCGGGAAGGTGATCCAGCCACGAACGCACCGGCCCGGCGCCAACTCCTTCTCACCCCACGGGTACTCCGGGCCGGCGATCTGCAGCTGATATACCAGACGGTGCTGAACCAGGCCAATTCGGCCACGGACCTGTGCCGGTGGCTGCACGGTCCGACGCTGCGCCGCTTGTGGTCAAGCTTGTGGCCCCCGGCCCGGCTGCGGGCGTATGGCAGGCACGCTTCCCTGAGCTGACCACGCCGCCCCAGGCGCTGGCCGGTTCACCTCCGCCTGGCGGAGATCGGGCTGCGGGTCGCTGCCCGCTACGGGTTCGCGTTGGCCGGCGGGTACGCCGTGCAGGCCCACGGCATCCTGGACCGCCCGAGCGAGGACGTTGACCTGTTCACTGCGTGGGAGCGACGTGGCGAGTTCGCCGCAGCAGTGGACGCCGTCACGCCGCCGCTGTCTGCCTGGTGCTGCTGCTCGGCGGCGCCGTGCTCTCCAGCGGCGGACTCGACGACATCCTCGACCAGGACCAGAACCAGGACCGGCTCGACGCCATCGGCGCGGTCTACCGCCAGGGCGAGAAGGCACGCCAGGCGTTGGAGGACTCCGGAATCACGCTGCCGACGGAGCCGACCTGCGAGGACGCCTTCCACCGCACCGGTGCCGACACCGAGCGCAGCTCGGTGACTCGGCGGACCGGTGACAACAAGGAAGACACGGCGTTCGCCGAGCTGCGCAAGTTGTCGTTCATCAACGGCATCCTCGGCCGGCCGAACAACCTGCCCGCCACCCCGCTGCCCTCGACCCCGGCGGCATCGACGTCGGCGAACTGACCGACCCGCACCCCCTCCGTGAGCAAGTGCGTATGGCTAATCGACGGCTTATTTGCGGATTAAATCCGCCATAAGCGGCGCCCGAGGATCAGTGGGCGCCGATACTCTTCACCGCGCGGAAGGTCGGGGTCCGAAGGACCGCCGCTCCCGAGCCGCTCGAGGCAGTCGACCGCCAAGGGCAACGACCCCGGCCCTTCCGTCCAAACGTCAGCCGCCGGCGTTTCAGCGGATCGGTTTCGCGGCGTACGCCTTGCACCGTACCGGCTTCACGCCCGCCGCGACCGCGGATCCTGCCCTGGTCCCCAGCACCGATCGAGCTGAACCCCGGGAACAGGCTCCCGCTCACCTGACTACTGCCGGCCAACGGTGGTTCAGGCCGTGGGTACGGCCGCCTGAATCGCAGCGAGAATGGCCAGGGACTTCGCGGCCAGAGTCGACGTTTGGAGCCCGCGCATCGGTCGTAACCGGTGCTTGAGCTGACTGTGATCGGCCTCGATCGGATTGTTCGCGTGCCGCTCGACATGGTGCCAGGCCGAGGAGATCAGGTCGTCGAAGACGGCGGGGTAGACCGGCGCGGCGTCGGTGACCACCTCGGTAGGCGTCACCTTCAGCACCCGCAGGGCCTTCTGGAAGAACCGCCGGGCCGCGGCGGCGTCACGGCGGGCCGAGACGGGCACGTCGATGACCTGACCGTGCTGGTCGACCGCCCGGTAGACGTACCGCCACACCCCGTTGACCTTCACATACGTCTCGTCGACGAACCACCGATCACCCGGGGCGTAGCGAGCGAACCAGGCGGCGTCGGCCAACAGCGGGGTGAACCGCTGCACCCACCGGAACACGGTGACGTGGTCAATCTCGACACCGCGCTCAGCCAGGACCTCCTCCACGTCACGGTAGGAGAGGTTGTAACGCAGGTACCAGCGGACCGCGACGACGATCACCTCTGCGGGGAACCGGAACCCGGTGAACGCCGACTTCGGCGGCGACCAGGGACGATGACGACTCGACCGCGGAACCCGTCAAGCCTGCCTCGATCTCTCGACACGGGCAACGCAACAGACCCCATCCCGTCGATCAGGGGTCCCATCGGGGGCACAACTCCACACCCCCGATCCCGGCCGCGGTGTAGGTGGTCAGCCACTCCCCGACCTCGTCCATGTCGGTGGTCTGCGGCCTGAGGGTCAGCTGCGCGGGCGCATCCTCGAACAGCTCCGCCAGCCGGGCCCGTCGCTCGAACAGCGGCGCGTTGACCACGACCTGGCCGCCAGCGTCGGCGAGCAGATTCCATAGGATGTACTGCGCCGGGTGTTCCCGCGCCATACATCAGCAGGCTCCGGGCCGGCGGTGATCCGGCGCTGCAGCCGGGCGAAGCTGGTCCGCCCCCGCTCCCACACGATTAGCTTCCCGTCGGGGATCACCCCCTGTGGGAGGGTCTGGCGGATCGCCCGGGTGATGTCCGGGAGGTACGGCTCAGTTTCTTGCCGGCGCGCGACTTGTGAACTGGCGCGAGGGGTCGGAGGTGCGCTGGTCGGTCCGCACCCGGTTCGGGCGCAAGGGGCCAGGATTGTTATCTAAAGATCATCGGGTACAGATCCGGCCGAACCGAGCGCGAGAACGGGTGCGAAGGCAACCGAGATCTGAGCGCGATCGGGGGGTGATGCGCGTGCCCCATCCTGCCGTTGTCGATCAGTCGAGGAGGTGGCCATGGACTGGATCCGAACGAATTTGAGTCCGCTGGCGTTCGCTGCTGTCGCTCTCCTGTTCGCCCTGCCGTTCGCGGAGCTGAAGGGTGAGGCCGAGGAGTGGCGTGTGGCGGTGACCTGGACTGGTTGGGGATTGACCGTCGGTGGCGGGGGTCAGGTTCACCTGGAGACGCTGCTCTGGGATGGCAATCTTGGTCAGTACGTCATGCAGGAGGTGCCGAACGAGGCGCCGCAGATCGGTCCCGAAGAGCCCATCTACCTGCCGGGGCAACCGCTCTTCATGGTCGCCGCGCTGGGTGTCGCGGCCGGCGTGCTTGCCCGGATCCTGGCCAGTGTCAGTTCCCGCCTGGTGGTGTCGGCGGTAGCGGCGTTCGTCGCGGCGGTGGCGCTTGCGCTCGGCCTGCGGGGCGTACTGCGTCGCTTTGATCCGCCACCCTTCGACGAGGCCATGTCCGCCGTACCGGCCGTCGGGTTCTGGCTGACGGTTGGCGCCCTGGCACTGCTCGGCGTCGGCAATGAGGTGATCTCAACAAGGCCGTGCAGCGGGTTGCGGATGACACGGGCATTGCGTCCATAGCGGACAGCGCTGGATGTGGGCGTGGAGCCATCGA
>NZ_JBIALB010000022.1:0-1667 GCF_042872965.1 Micromonospora sp. NPDC005087
TCCGTAGCCTGATCCGACGCACATGGACCACCTACCGATGGGACACCCGTCCCAACCGCCGCCCGTGACCACCACCCATTCCGCGCGACCTCTTACGGCGGGCTGTCTCGCTGATCGTCCCACCGAAGATTCGTCGATGCCTGGCCCCGGTGTGACCTCCCCCCTGTCGCTTGCCCGGAGGAGTGGTTGCCGCCGGCCGGTGATCTCGCGGAGCACCTCGTCGGGCACGGGCTGGTTCGGCTGTGATGTCTCTGCCGACCCCGACGTCTGTCAACAACCTGCCGGCGCGGCTTCGGTGGGCTCTCGAGAATGTGTCGGTAGAAGCGTTGGCGAGGCGTCATGTCGGGGGCACGGCGGCCGTCCTGCCGTTATTGAGCTTGCGCTGGTACTCGAGCGGACAGCACCGCCTTGGCTTCCCGCGTTGCGGACGCCAGTTACCGCCCAGCGCAGCGGCGGCCACGGCCTTGATCTCGGCCTGCACGTGCGGGAGCGGGAGCCACATCGCGGTGGGAAAGTGAGGCCAATGTGCCGTTCAGACCCGGTACACCGCAGTCCCCCGTGCGGTGGTCGTGCCGGGTCGGCGCCGGGCGCTGAGGCGCGGCCGGGTCGTGTGGTGGCCATGGATCCCGCGAGGGACGCTGCATGGCCGCATCGAGGTCCAACTGTCTGAACGGCAGTCATGTCTTGGTGCAGTCGGCAACCGCCGCTTCGATGACGCCGTCAAGTTCGCTGACCGGCTGCTGCGCCTCACCAACCTGGGGCTATCGATGGGGGCTTTCGCGCAGGAACCCGGTAATCCCCTAACGCCAAACGCCGCCGATGCCCTAACCCGGCGGGATAACGCTGGGGTGCACCCCCGATGCCCGATACCGCTGTTCAACCTACGGTCGATCGTGGGTCGGGTGAGCTTGCCTGGACCACGTCCTAAAACACCAATCGATGGGACCGGCAACATGAGTGAAAGCGCCAGCACAAATTCAACCGCCGACGTGAACTCCACCTCTGCCGCCGATTGGACCGGCAACACGGAGGTAACTGCCGATGCGAACTCGACGACCAGTCTGGAGTCCACCGCCAACGCGGGGTCGACCGCCGAGATGGGCGTAACCGCTGGGATGGCGTCGCCGCAGAGCCTGCAGGACTTCGTATTCGGCCTGCTCAGCAACGTCGACGCCCGGGCGGCGTACGAGGCGGACCCGCAAGGTGCGCTGGACGGCGCGGGCCTCAACGACGTGAACCCGGCCGACGTGCAGGACATCGTTCCGCTGGTCGCTGACTACGTTCCTGTCCAGGGCGTCACGTCCCTTCTTGCCGGAGACAGCCTCGGAGTTAGCGCGGGTGCCACCGTCGACGGACTGGCGCTCGGCGGCGTGGCCGGCACCCTCGACAGCACCTTGGGCGGCCTCGGCCTCACCGGTGTGACCGGCGACGTGGGCGCCACCCTCGACAGCGTGAGCCTCAGCAGCGTGACCGGCGCCCTGGACAACACCGTCGGTGGACTCGGTGTCAGCGCAGTCACCGGCGGCCTGGGCGGCACGGCGCACGGCGTCACCGCCCTGGCAGCCGGCGTGATCGGTGACGTCGGTGGCACCCTGGACGGCACGGTCGGCGGGCTCGGTGCCAGCGGCGTGATCGTCGACGTCGGCGGGACATTGGACGGCACGGTC
>NZ_JBIALB010000022.1:1765-71899 GCF_042872965.1 Micromonospora sp. NPDC005087
TCGGCGGGCTCGGTGTCGGTGGTGTGACGGGCGATCTGGGCGGCACGGTGCATGGCGTGACCGGCCTGGCTGGCGGCGTCACCGGTGACCTCGGCGGGACTCTCGACGGCACGGTCGGCGGGCTCGGTGTCGGTGGTGTGACGGGCGATCTGGGCGGCACGGTGCATGGCGTGACCGGCCTGGCTGGCGGCGTCACCGGTGACCTCGGCGAGACTCTCGACGGCACCGGCGGGCTCGGCGTGAGTGGCGTGACCGGTGACCTGGGCGGCCCGTTGCACGGCATCGGCAGCATCGCGGGGGACCTCGGTGTAACCGGCGACGCGCATGCCAGCGTGGATGGCGGGCTCCTGGGCGCCTAACCGGAGGCCTGCTTTGAGCTGGGACTTTGAGTAATGCGGGGGCCGGGGTCGCGTTCCATCGCGCCGTTCCCGGCCTCCGCAATGGCTTTGCCGGGGCCTCGTTGACGTGCGGTGCGGCTGGCGGGCGAAACCCGGCCGGCCGTTCGCTGCGTCGGGCCGGCTCTCTACGACCCAGGGGCGTCACCGTACAGGTCGCCGCACACGTCCAGAACGTCAAGCCGCGCCTGGGCGATGCCAGCGCTCGTGTCCGGCCCGGGCGCTGCACTGGCCGCTCCCGCCACCATTACCAAATCCCGTGTCAAGCGTCCGTTTCGGCTGACAACCCCGGCAGCCAGGCGACTGTCCACTGGCTGGCAGTGATCGCTTGCGAAGGCAGCGCCCTCACGGTCGCGCGCTCGCGACCGTTGCGCTCGATCCGTCCACGCATTCTCCAGACCTTGTCGGGTGGTCGGGGCCACGAACGGGAGTCGCCTGCCGCCTGTTCGTGCCATCGGCCGGGTGGACTTTTGGCTGATGGTGAGTAAGGTCGGCTAGCTGTCCGCACCTGTGCCCTGCAAGGAGGCCGGCGACCGTGGCCGAGAAATCGACGGCTGGTTCGGCCGATGCGGCTGCCCAAGATCACGACGACGCGGCGAGTGTCGTAGACAGCTGGATCTCTCGCCAGTCGCGGCTGGCAGTAGGTGAACCCGACTCCTTGGACAGGCGGCAGGAGGCTGCCGCGCCGCAATGCCATGAGGAGCTGCCGGACGAGTACGAGGAGTCGTACGGTCCCGCGGACACGTACCAGGAGCACGAAGCGCGACACGCAAGGCACCGGGCAGACCCGCAGTACGAGGGTGAGTACGAGCAGTACGACGCGGCCTACCCTCAGCACGAGCATGCCTACCAACCGTCAGACCCGCTGGGCTACCCCGAACCGGCCTACGACGAGCCCGACCATACCTATCTGTCCGACGGACACGACCAGGCCCATCGGGAAGAACGCCGGGCCCAAGAGCCGTACGAACCGACGGATGCCACTTCGGTCCACGAGGACGCGCGCGGCGCGCAATTGGAAAGGTATGCCGCACCGGGTGCGATCTACCCCCACGGGCAGTACCCCGACCACGATTACGCCGGCCGCAACGGGTATCACCGCGAGGAGTCCGACCCGCAGGACCCAGGGGCGAACGAGGGGCGGCCGCGAAGGAGGCACCATCGGAACGTTGCTGCCCGCTCACGGCGGGCCAGCCGGCGGCGGCGCTGGCTGATCCCGGTCGGAGGGCTCGCGGTGGGGGCGCTGCTATGCGTTCTGGCATTCACGTGGGGGCCGGGCCGGCCGCCGGCAGGCACCTTGCCGATATCGGCGGCCACCACCCCGTCGGACGCGTTCGAGCAACCGATTACCCTCTCGGAGATACCGTCGACGGCGCCAACCTCCGCGGCACCCCGCAGGTCCTCCGCGACGCCAAGCGCCACGCCGTCGGTCACGCCGTCCGCCACCCCCAGCGCCACACCGTCGGTCACGCCTTCCGCCACGCCGACGTCCACCGCGGCCACGCCGACACCGACCCGCAGCTCGGGCCCAATCCTGCTCGGCCCCTCGAGCAGCCGCGGGGTGGCGAACATGGCCCAGCGGTACTGCGATCGGTACACGGGAGGCTCAGCGGACCTCCGCAATGACGGCCGTTGGCAATGCGTGGGGCTTCTCTCCGCGTCCCTCGTCGACATGGACGTCGCCTGCCGCGACACGTACGATTCGGGCGCCTACGCACGGACATCGAATCCCGGTGATCCGTACGCCTGGCGATGCTACCGCTGACCTGGCCATCCGCACTGGGGACTCCTGCCCGATCTGTGACCGGCGCCGGTCATGGTAGGACTGTCAGCGGGGCTGACCGCAGGAGTGCGAACTTCATGATCAAGCGCCGTCGGGAAGCCGAACACACCTCCTCGGTATCAGCTACGCGGCCTAGGAGTATTAGTTGATCAGGCCGTTGAGGATCTTTCCGTCAGGACCGACCGGCCTCGGCCGACTGGGTGTTCGACCGACGCCGGATGGTCTCCGAGTTCGGTCGCGGGTCCCCGTCGTCTCACCGGGGCCTGCCGCGCTCGCGACGCTGGTCTTTGCTCGGTGGCCTTCTCTACCGCGTCGGGGGCCGCGACGGGTGGTGTGGTGCGGCTCGCTGCGGTGTTTACCAGATCCGGCAGGTCCCGCCCGGCCACCAGGGGTAGCTCTCGCGTGACATCCGCAGTCGGCCCCGGCTCGCCCGCCAGGTCGGCGCCTCGGGCGACACCTGCCCGCCCCGTCGCGGTTCGCGGCATCGGCGCCGCGCGGCGGGTCGTTGCCGGCGGCGCGTCGGCCGGCTCCGCGACGGAGCCTGGCGCGTCCGTGGTCGACGGCGCTCCCCCCCGGCTGGTGGCCGACCGGCCTGCTGTGTTGCGCGGCGTGCGGCGCGGTGGGGTTGCCGGCAGGAACGGGGCGAGTTCCGCTTGCAGCGCCGCCCAGTCCGAGGCGCGGGGCGGGTCGGGCTGATCCGTGGTCGAGGTGACCTGGCCCGTGCCTTCTGACCGCTCCACCTGCCGGTCGGTACGGTCCGGCGTCATCGACCGGTGCCGCTCCGATCCCGAGCCCTTGGCACCGTCTCCCGCCTGCTGCACGGCGTCTCCGGCAGACTCTGGCCGCACTGAGCCGCCGGAGGCCCCGTCCGCCGCAGGGGCTACGGGGGCCGCGTCCAGGAGCGGCTCGGGGGCGTGGGCCAACAGCCGCTCCGGCGCGTCGGCGAGCAGCCGCACGGCCGAGGCTAGTGAGACGGGGTCGGGGTGCCCGGCCCGACGCCACCGCCGACGGCGGCCGCCCGCCGGCAGATTCCCGGCCAGCACACGCGCAGGTGCCAGATCGGCGGCGATCAGCGCGGTGAGCCCGTCGTAGTCCGCCTGCTCGGCCAGCCGCAGGGCGATCTCGTCGAGGTCGTACACCGCCAAGGCGATGTCCGCGGTGGTGGCGTCCAGTGCCCGGCTGATCTTGCGGCGCAACACCTTACTGAGCGCCACCTGCCGCCGCTCGGCGCGAATCTGCGCGCGGGCCGCGTCGAGCGAACCGTACAGCCCAAGGCCGGGATCGGCCTTGGCCAACGAGCGGGCGCGGCGGGTCAGCCACGGGTGTCGCAACCAGTGCCCGACCGGTTCGTACCCCGGCGTCGTGGGTGGCAGCTGCTGCCTGGCGCGCAGCCGATCCCGCCGCTGATTCTCGCTGCTCATCAGCCACACCAGATAACCGAGCAGCGACATTCCCGCGTAGAAACCGCCTTCGAGGTGGTTACTGTGAGCCAGCCAGTTGAAGGCGACCGCGGCGGTGGCGATGCCGGCCGACAACACCCGGGACAGCACCGCCCCTTCGCCCAGTCGACGGCGTACGTCAGCGTTCGCGAGCACCACGACGCCACCCAGCTCTAACGCCCCAACCGCGGGAAGGGCGACGTACCACGGCATGCCGAGCCCTTCCATCGCCCCGGACACCTGGCCACCGAGCGCGATCAGCAGCACGACAACGTAGAACCCGGTGCGCAACACGGCAACGTGCCGCATCGCCTTGGCCAGCTCCGCGTCCCACACCTCCGGCGGCCCGGCGCCTGACGCCCCGCCCTTGGCGCCTGAGGCCCCGCCAATGGAGTTTCCGCCGGTCATCCGAATCTGGTCCGGTTCCTGGAACACGCCGAGCAGGTTCCTCTCTCACCCCGGCCCCGGCCTGACCGGCGCCGCGGCCGCCCAACCCGGCGGTGCCGCCCGCCGAGTCGTACCAGAGCCGCGCTCCGGCTGCCGGCCGTCGTCCGTCGCATGCTACAAGGTTGCGGGCCGAATTGGAGTTTCTCAGATACCACGCCGAGTGCGTCGGGTCGCCCCTCCCGCGCCACACCGATGGCGACCCGAGCGGGCACCAGGTCACGCAGCACCCAGGCTGCCGCCCCGACACCGGGGTGACCATGGGCGGCCGTCTGCACCACATTTTCGGACGGCATAACGCGAAGCTCGCCGTCGGCGCTGTTCGGTCGCCCAGCCTGGACCGACCAAACTCGGCGTGGCCAACAGCGGCATCAGCGGCAAACGGATCCTGGATAGCAGCACCGGCACCGGGATCGGTGGCCCGAACGCGTTCGCCCGTCTGTCCCGGGACATGCTGACCACGTCCGGGGCGCGCACGGTCATCCTGCTCGAGGGCGTCAACGACATCCTCAACCTCGAACACCCCGACCCGGAGACTCTGAAACTCGCCCTGCGGCACATCGCCGCCCAGGCACACGCGAAGGGGCTGCGGATCGTCGTCGGAACCATCACGCCGATCAAGGGATGGCGCTCCTACACCGAGGAACGGGACAACGTGCGGCAGGCCGTGAACGAGTTCATCCGCACGAGCGGCGACTTCGACGCCGTCGTCGACTTCGACGCGGTGGTGCATGACCCGGCCGACCCGCAACGGATCAACCCGCCGTACGACTCGGGCGACCACCTGCACCCGTCAGACGCAGGCTACCGCGCAATGGCCGAGGCCATCGACCTCGGTGCACTCTGAGTGTTGGGCTGAGTGCAATGCCGTTGCTTTGGGCCTGGCTGACCGACTGGGTCGAGGAGGCGCCAAGACGTCGAAATCGCCACCGTGCTTGCCGCCGTCGCCCTCCCGCTGTCAGGGGGACCAGCTGGATACTGGCCACCTCCGCGTGGTGGGCGGCCGGAATGATCGTGCTCGTCTTCGTTGGCCTGGCCGTCATGCGACTGTCACCGCGATCGGCCTCCGCTGCGTGGGTCGCCGGACGGCCGGAGCCTTGTCAACACCGCCTCAACCGTGACCACCGTGGTCCGGCTGAAACTGAACAACCTCGGTTTGGTTGATCTTTAGTCGTTGGTTTGGTGGCCGCCGCAACTGCAGCTCAACCACAACCCTGATCACGTAATTGAGGTGCAGCTCCCCGGAGCCGTACTCCATGTACATGATCGAGTCCAAGGCTCTGACCTGGCGAGTAGTCGCGAAATGTCTGATCGCGAGGTCTGCAGGGGTGCGGACTCGCAGCCCGAGGTCACTCTTCCGAGCCCTTCCGGTTCTGGCGGGCCCCGATCACGAGTCGGCGCTGGACCGTGCCCCGTCGATTTCGTCTCGGCTGTAGTAGGTAGGGGAGTTGCTGCAGAGCTGGCAGGCGAGAACCAGTGGCTGACCGGCTCGCCCGGGCGGCTTCTTACCGCAGTCGGTCTCGGGCTGGTGTTCCGGGTGCGGCGAGCGGCCATCTTCGTGTCGGAACATTGGACCGTGCCGGCCTTCGACGAATGTCAGCCAGACCGGTGCGCGGGGGAGTCATTTTTGGGCCTGGTGGCGCATGCAGAGCAGGCGGAGCAGCTTTTCGCCGCCGATGCCGTGGGGGCGGTCGTTGGCGAGCCGTTCGCGGGCGGATCATGAGATCTGGTACCCCACGCCCGGCACCGTCTCCACCACCTGCGGGTCACCGAGCTTGCGGCGCAGCTTCATCACCGTCACCCGGACCACGTTCGTGAACGGGTCGATGTGCTCGTCCCAGGCCCGCTCCAGCAGGTCCTCGGCGGAGACACCGCGCCCTCGGCCCGCGCGTAACCCACCTCCCCCGGATCGAGGGCAGATTGTCGCTAGTGCGGTGTCCACTAACGTTTGCCGGGTTGGCGGCCGGGGGTTTTGTCGTACCGATGGTGTTGGCTTTGGTTGTGCCTCGTCGTCGGGATCCTGCCGCTCCTCGGGTGGTGTATCGCACCGCGCGGGTGGCGTTGCGGGTGACGCCCGGGCAGCGGCGGCGGTGTTTCGGGTTGCTGCGTTCGGCTGGTGATGTCTGGGCGTGTGTGCTGGAGCTGAACGCGTGGCGGCGTCGCCGCCGGGACGCGCCGTTGTCCGGCTATCAGGAGTTGTGTCGGGAGTTGGCGGCCTCGGGGCCGGGCACGTTCGCCGAGTTGGACTCGACGGGGGCCCGGTCGGTGTTGCGCCGGTTCTCCGACGCGTGGTTCGCGGCAGCGAAGCGGCGTAAGGACGGTGACGTGTCGGCGGGGTTCCCGCGTCGGCGGCGGGGGTTGGTGCCGGTGCGTTGGTATCACGGCACGTTCGCCCTGCACGGGCGTCGGGTTCGGATTCCGATGGGCAAGGGCGCGTCGCCGTTGTGGGTGAGGTTGGCGCGGGAGGTGCCGTACCCGCTCGAGCAGGTCCGCTCGATCACGCTGCTGTGTGAGGGCGGTCGGCTGTTCTTGGACGTGAGTGCCGAGATTCCGATCGCGACCTATCCGGCCGGCGCTGGACCGGACCCGGGCCGGATCGCTGGGGTGGACCTGGGGATCATCCACCCGTATGCGGTGGCCGGCCCAGACGGTGCGGGGTTGCTGGTGTCGGGACGGGCGATCCGCGCGGAGCACCGCATGCACCTGGCTGACACCAAAGCCCGCCGCCGGGCGGTCGCCCGCCGGGCGCGCCGAAGCCAGGTCAGCGGGGTTCGCGGCGGTGGCGCAAGTACCGGCGCCGCGAACGCATGGTGCAGGGCCGGCACCGGCGCAGGGTCCGTCAGGCCCAGCACGAAGCCGCCCGTTCGGTCGTGTCGTGGGCGGTAGAACAACGTGTCGGTGAGCTGCGGGTCGGGGACCCGCGTGGGGTGCTTGACATCGAGGCGGGGCGGCGGCACAACCTGCGGTTGCGGCAGTGGCAGATCGGCCGGCTCTTGCAGGTCCTCACCGACAAGGCCACCCTGGCCGGCATCACGCTGCGCCTCGTGAACGAACGTGGCACGTCCTCGACCTGCCCTGCCTGCCAGCGGCGGGTACCGAAACCGCGTGGGCGGACCCTGTCCTGCCCCCACTGCCGGTTTTCCGGGCACCGTGACCTGGTCGCGGCTGCCACCATCGCCACCCGTATCCCGGGCGGCGGACCCACCACCCCGACAGCCGTTGTGCTGCCGGAGGTGCTCACGCACCGTCGAGCTGGACGGCACCTTCCCGGTGCCGGCCAGTCCCGACGTGACCCCCGCCGCCCACGGGCGGCGCGAGGATCAGTTGGCCCCCGCAGGCCCGCCCCACCACCCGGAGGGGAGTCGCTCGCCCACAAAGCGAGGATCCACAACCACCACCGGACACCCGGTGAACGTTCGTGGACACCGCACTAGGTGACTAGAGACCACCTGGCGACAATCTGCCCTCGATCGGCCGGAGGCTTTTGAGCGGCGGTGATGGTGTGGAGGATTTTGTGCGGTTTTGGTGGAGGTTCAAATCTTCTGGGTGGGCCCGGATGGCGGCATCATCACGGCCTGCCCGGGTAGGCCGGAGAAAATGACAGGCCGGTCCTTCGGAGAGGAAGAACCTATGCGTGGTGTTGTCATGCATGCCCCTGGCGATGTGCGGGTGGAAACGCGGGAGAATCCCCGGATCATGCTCCCGACCGATGCGATCATTCGCCTGTCCGCGACCTGTGTCTGCGGTTCGGACCTCTGGCCGTATCGGGGCGTCGAAGCTGTCAAGGGGCCGTCCCCGATGGGCCACGAGTACGTCGGGATCGTCCAGGAGGTTGGCAGCGAGGTCAAGAACGTCAAGCCGGGCCAGTTCGTCATCGGCTCGTTCTTCGCCTCCGACAACACATGCCCGATCTGCCGCGCCGGCTACCAGTCGTCGTGCATCCACCGGGAGCCGGTCGGCGGGCTCGGCGCCCAGGCCGAGTACCTGCGTGTTCCGCTGGCCGACGGCACCCTCGTCGCCACGCCGGACATTCCCTCGGACGACCTGATCCCAAGCTTCCTTGCCGCCTCCGACGTGCTCGGCACCGGCTGGTTCGGTGCCGTGGCGGCCGAGGTCGGCCCGGGCAAGACCGTCGCGGTGGTCGGCGACGGTGCGGTCGGTCTACTCGCCGTGCTGGCGGCCAAGCAGCTCGGCGCGGAACGCATCATCTCGATGAGCAGGCATGAGCCGCGCCAAAAGCTCGCAGCGCACTATGGTGCGACCCACATCGTCACCGAACGCGGCGACGACGGCGTCGCACGGATCAAGGACCTCACCGACGGCCTCGGGGCGCACTCGGTCATCGAGGCGGTCGGCACCCAGGAGTCGATGATGCAAGCCATCAGGGCCACCCGTGCCGGCGGCCACGTCGGCTACGTCGGAGTCGCCCACGACGTCGAACTGCCCGGTGAGGAGCTGTTCTTCTCCCACGTGCACCTGCACGGCGGCCCCGCCCCGGTACGCCGTTTCCTGCCCGAGTTGATCGACCTGATCGGGACCCGGCAGATCGACCCGGGCAAGGTCTTCGACCTCACCCTTCCCCTCGATCAGGCCGCCGAGGGGTACCGGGCGATGGACGAGCGCCGCGCCATCAAGACCCTCCTCAACCCCTGACGAGCTGCGCCCCCCGGCAGGCACCGCCCTGGCAGCGCACACACCGCGCTGAGTGAGCTCAACCCGGAACGAACCAACGATGGACAGGACGGCCGGCGGCAGCTTCACGGGCAGGGTCGCATTCGTGACGGGTGCGGCGAACGGGATCGGTCGCGCCACCACGCTCGCATTCGCACGCGAAGTTGTGCCGGTGACTCCGCGACGGCGTACGCAGGCACGGATGGCTTCCCGCCAAGGGGAGGGCCAACGCCCGGCCTCGTCGTCGAGTTCGGCGAGGGTGCCGGTTGGCGCGTCCTGGGGCCGCATCGAGTGCTGCACCACGTGATCGGCTACGCAGCCGGTGTCGCGCAGCAGGTCGTTGCGGCGCCGGTCGAACCATGCCCAGCCCAGCCCAGCCGGCGTGCTGCCGGCGCAGCTAGACGTGACGTCGTCAACGAGCACCGGACGGTCTCCGACATGGCTCCGGGTTACCTGATGGGGTTGGCGGGCCGCGCGTCGGTCAGGATGCTCGATGGTGGCGGCTCGTGTAGCCGTCGTCGTAGCTCGGCGGCGCGGTGGGAGTCGGTCATCATGACGGCGGCGGTGGTGGCTGTCAGGATGGTCAGTGCCCACAGCGGTGGCAGTGGGCTGGTCATCGGCGCGAAGATTGCCACGAGCAGGATTCCGGTGGCCCGGATCCAGCGGATCTCGCGCTGGGTGCGCCACCAGAATGCCTGGTTGGCGAGGAGATAGACGAGCACTCCGGCGAAGAGGGTGGCGTGCCCTAGCGGGGTGCGCGCTGGTCCTGACGGGTCGCTGATCACGTCGAGGGTCTTCCGCAGGCCGAAGGCGAGCAGTATCAGTCCGACGATCATGGGCAGGTGCAGGTAGGTGTAGGCGTCGCGGGCCAGCGCGGCCCGCTGGTTGCCGGTGCGGTCTTGCATGACGCGCTCTCCGACGATCGCGTCCGTGTCGAAGTACGCCCACCAGAGTGTGGCCAGTAGGACCATGCTGGTGGCGATGGCGACGATGACCGACCAGGAGATCGCGCGGCCGAAGACGGCCACCCCTGCCGAGATGATCGATTCGCCCAGTGCGACAAGGATGATCAGGGCGTACCGGTCGGTCCAATGCTTGGCCGAACTCACGCGCCAGAACTGCCGGACGACGAGGTAGCCCCCGGCGAGGTCGACGACGATGGCCATCAGCCAGAGGCTTGCCACGAGCTGGTTCAGCCCTTCGGGGGCATGCGGCCGCGAGGATGCCAGCGAGGCGAGCAACAGCAGGACGAGCGCCGCCACGGTCGCAATGCTCGCCCGCAGCAGTTGGGCCTGTGGTAGCCGGTCCGGGCGGACGACCAGCCGAAGCGTGCTCAGGTGCAGCACGCGCAGCACGATATAGCAGAGCACGACGATCATCGGGCCGGGCAAGCCGTCGGGTACCACGTCGAACGCCTGTGGGATGGCGATGCCGATCGTCAGGGTCAGGGCGACGACCAGTAGGACGCTCAACCGCACGGGGATGGACTCGCTGCGAAGGACATTTCCCACCTGGGTGTAAAGGGACCAGGCGACCCAGAGCAGGGTGAGCACCGCCAGGGCCTGGGCGACCCCGACCCCGGTGGGGTGTCGGGTCATCAACACGGTGACCTGGATGAACGTGTAGACGACCACCAGATCGAGGAACAGTTCCTTTGGTGTGACTCCGGTAGCGGCGGCGCGGACCGACGCCTCCGCCGCCTGCCTGTGCAGCACATGATGCCGCTGGCGGAAGACGGTGAGGTCGGCCAGGACCATGCTGGTGAGAACGGCGGCGAGCAGGCCCACCGCGCCTACCGGCGGTAGGCGGACCGCAACCGGAACCAAGGCGGTCACCAGGACGATCCCCAGCAACGGGCTACGACCCAGCAGGCGGATGGTGCGGTGCTCGAGCGCCACCAGACCGAGTAGGTAGAAGAGGACACCTCCGTAGAGGACGAACGTGCTCAGTTGGTCCCACCGGTACGCGGTGGCGGGCTCGACGGAACTGAACGCGCGTTTGAGCCCCAGCGCGATGAGGACGAGACCGACGATCATGACAACGTGCAGGACGCTATACGCGTCCCGGCCCAGTCGTGATCTGGTGGCTGTCGGCTGGTGCTCCAGCGCCTGCTCCGCGGCGAATCCGGCGATGTCGAAGTAGCGCCACCAAAGCACGGCCACGACGACGAGGCCCAGGGCGGAACCTCCGATGACCGACCAGGTGATCGGAGGGTCGCCGATGAGGCCACGGCTGGTGCCGATCGAGATGATTGTCTCGCCAAGCGCGATGAGCATGATCAGCCGGTGCCGCTCGGCCCAGTGCGGCACGGACGCGATCCGCCAGTTGCCAGCGCCGAGCGCGCGCACGCCGATGAAGTCGACGACGGTGGCGGCGAAGAAGAGGGTCAGTCGGACGGTCCCATCGTCGACGTCCGGCGGCAGGTGGAGAGGGAGCAGCGCACCGCACAGCAGCAGGACGGCGCCGCCGGAGAACGGCAACCATGCGCGTAGAAGGGGTCCTCGAGTCCCGCCTGAAATGGTGTACGTCAAACTCATCAGCGCGCCGAACTGGGCCAGCAGGAACGCGACGACGAAGATCAACGGCCCGAACAGGCCACCTGGCCGATCGGCGAAGATCACCGGCGCGGCAATCCCGATCACCAGGATGGTCGCGGCTGCCCCGAAAATGAGTGGCCGCATGAATCCCCGGTCCAACCTGACGACGTTGCCGAGCAACGTGTAAGAGCTCCAGCACCGCCAAAGCAACAGGACCACCAGCACGCCCTGGAACAGGCCCTCGATTCGGAAGTTCTCCGCCATGAGGTCCGTCACGCTCAGGAACGCGTATACGAACACCAGGTCGAGGAACAGCTCCAACCGGGTCACCCCGACGCCCCCGGTGGATAGCTGAATGCCTCCGAAGAATCGCGCAGCCACATGCAACGCCGACCGACCCCTGGTCACTCCTCACACTGTGCCATCCGGTCCGAGCCGGAGGACGGGTTTCGTCCGCCGGCTGCAGGTGGCCGGGATCGCATCCGCCAGGTACCTGCACAGACGTGACAACGCTCGCCCGCGCAGACGAGCAACATCAGATCCGACTCGGACGGGAACTCCAGCCCTCGCACGTCAGGTCCAGCTCTCCCACGTGCAGCTGATTTTTCGACCGTCGCCACGCCGGCCGAGGTCGAGCTGCTCCTCGCCGGGCTGCCCCGGCCAGTCCAGGACCTCGTACCCGATGCTGCGCAAGCAGGCCGAGGCGTCCTTCGCCGCACTCCGCGCCGCCTGAGCGACCATCCCCCACGGCGGGGCGCAGGCCGCGTCCGTCGACGTGAACGAGGAGCAATGACCGACGACATCGGTTTCGTGGTCGGACGACGCCCTGCAGGTGATTCTAAAAGACGACTCGGATCGGGTGCCGTTCGGCGGGGCGTCCATCGTGATGTGTCGGGTCGGTCAAGATCCTGCCCGTCTTAGGGCGATGTGCCCCCGCGGTCTGACAAACCGCCCCTGACCCGGGGATCGCTGCCGGGCTGCTCGCGGTCGAGCAGGGCTCCGACTGGAGGGGCCCCGATGATCGAGTCACTGGGCACCTGGCCCTTCAGGCCTACGCCCGCCGGCCCAGGGGCAGGACGACGATACCGTCGTCGTCACTGTGAACCGCGGCGCCGGGATCGAAGGTGCAGTTTCCGAATGCCACCGGCACGTCCCGCTCGCCGGCCCCGGTCTTGGCGCTCTTGCGCGGGTTGGTGCCAAGTGCCTTGATGCCGATCGGAAGGGCGCGCAGGGCGGCGACATCGCGGACGGCGCCGTTGATCACCACACCCGCCCAGCCGTTCTCCGCCGCCATACCGGCGATCACGTCGCCCATCAGAGCCGTGTGTACGGACCCGCCACCATCCACCACCAGCACCCGCCCCTCACCCGGTGCGGAGACGACCGACTTCAGCAGGGCATTGTCCTCAAAGCACCGCACGGTGACTGCCGGTCCGCGGAAGGCGTGGAAGCCGCCGAACTGGCGCAGCTGCGTGTCGCACGAGCCGAGTTCGTCCATGTACCGGTCATAAAGGTCCGCGGTGGGCGTCCGCATGGTTCGTCCTTCCCTCACTTCGGGTATCGGATTCCGGGGCGGTGAACGGTCGTAGGCCGGTGGCGGCGACGGCCGCTGGTGCGGTTCGAGGCTGGCACGAGGGCACCCTTCCGCTCCGGCTGGTTCGGGAAGGTGCCCCCGTGGACGGCAGGAGACGTCACACCCCGTCGATCTTGACGGCGAGCACCGGGCAGCGGGCGCCGAGCAGGATCTCCTGCGCGGTGGAGCCCATGATCAGCTTGCCCACCGGCGTCCGGTGCCGGATCCCGATCACCACCAGCGACACGTCCTCGGACTCGGCCAACTCGACGATCTCCTCGGCCGCGTCACGGCCCCGCACCAACTGCCGGACGCTGTGCCGCACGCCCAGCCCGGTCAGCTCCCGGCGGACACGCTCGAGGTCGTGGTCCTGAGCGAACCGCGGGTCGACGTACGCGTCCCCCGCGCGAGGTGTTGACCACGAGCACCGGCTCATCGCGGAACCGGGCCTGCTCAACCGCCGCGCACAGGACCGCCTCGCCCAACTCCGACGGCACGTACCCCACCAGCACGGTCATCCGGTCGCCAACCTTTCACGAAGCGGTCGTACGAGGAACCGGCCGAGCAGCGGCCAGAGCAGCACCACCAGCACGGTGGCGTAGATCAGCCAGGACACCCAGCCACCGAGCAGACCGGAGAGGTCGCCACCGGCGAGCTGCAGCGCCCGCCGGCCCTGAAGTTCCGCCCGGGGGCCGAGGATCACCCCGACGATCAGCGGCAGGATCGGCAGCCCGAAGCGCCGCATCCCGAACCCGATCAGGCCGAGGGTCAGCAACAGGAACAGGTCGAACGGCTGAGCGTTGACCGCGTACGCGCCCATCGAGGCGAAGAAGATGATCCCGGCGTAGAGGTACGGCCGCGGAACCCGCAGCAGCCGGGCCCAAGCGGGCGCGAGCGGCAGATTGAGCACGAGCAACAGCAGGTTGCCGACGAAGAGGCTGGCGATCAGGGTCCAGACCAGGCCGGACTCCCGCTCGAAGAGCAGCGGACCGGGCTGGATGCCGTACTGCTGAAAGGCAGCCAGCATGACCGCGGCCGTGGCATTGGTCGGCAGGCCGATCGCCAGCATGGGCACCAGCGTCCCGGCGGCGGAGGCATTGTTGGCCGCCTCCGGCCCGGCGACACCCTCAATCGCGCCCTTACCGAACTCCTCCGGGTGCTTCGACAGTTTCTTTTCGGTCGCGTATGACAGGAAGGTCGGGATCTCCGCCCCGCCAGCCGGCAGCGCCCCGAACGGGAACCCATACGCGGTGCCGCGCAGCCAGGGCTTCCAGGACCGCTTCCAGTCCTGCCGGCCCATCCAGGGGCGGCCCACCGGGATCACCTCGGCGGCCTTGCGCCGCAGGTGCGCGGCGATCCAGAGCGCCTCGCCGACGGCGAAGATGCCCACCGCGACCACCACCACGTCGATGCCGTCGGCGAGTTGCGGGATACCGAAGGTGAGCCGCTGCTGGCCGGTCTGGTCGATCCCGATCACGCCGATGGCCAGGCCGATCAGCAGCGAGGCGAAGCCGCGCACCCGGGACGCGCCGAGCACCGCGGTCACCGCCACAAACGAGAGCAGCATCAGCGCGAAGTAGTCCGGCGCGCCGAGACTGATCGCGAATGCCACCACCGGCGGGGTGACCACGACCAGCAGCAGGGTGGCGATGGTGCCGGCGACGAAGGAGCCGATCGCGGCGGTGGCCAGCGCCTGCGCGGCCCGACCCGCCTTCGCCATCTTGTTGCCCTCGATCGCGGTCACCACGGAAGACGACTCGCCGGGGGTGTTCAGCAGGATCGACGTGGTCGAGCCGCCGTACATGCCGCCGTAGAAGATGCCGGCGAACATGATGAACGCCTGCGTCGGCTCCATCCCGTAGGTGACCGGCAGCAGCAGCGCGACCGTCATCGCCGGACCGATGCCCGGCAGCACACCGACGGCGGTGCCGATGGTCACGCCGAGCAGCGCGATCAGCAGGTTCATCGGGGTCAGCACATTGGCGAACCCGTCGAGCAGGTGGCCGAAATTGTCCATCAGAGGATTCCTTGCAGGACGCCGGCGGGCAGGTTGACACCCAGCCCGATGGCGAACGTGTAGAAGGTGATCAGCGACAGGGCGACGGCGATCAGCAGGTTGCGGATGTAGTGCCGGTTGCCCAGCGCGAATGCCGAACCCCAGAACAGCAGGGTGCCGCTGATCACCCAGCCGAGCCGGTCGATCAGCACCGCGTTGACCAGGAAGGCACCGATCAGCAGGAGGACCGTCCGCCAGTCGATCGGGCTGCTCAGGTCGACGTCCTCGCCGGCCTCCGGCTCACCCGCGCCGCCGCGGGCCACGTCCACCGCGTAGATCGCGGCGACCACCAGCAGCAGTGCGCCGAGCAGGATCGGCACCGGCTTCGGCCCGATCGGGTCGGCGCTGCTGATCGCGTGCCCGATCCGGATCGCGTCGACGATGACAAGTGCGCCGACCACGGCGAGGACCGCACAGACGCCGTACTGCGCCCGGTCCGGCTTCGCCGTCCGCGCCGCGCCGTGGAGGGCGTCCGCAACCGGCGGCCGGTCGTCGGCCGCTGACGGCCGCGCCACCGCAGGCAGGTCCGGCGTACGCTCTGCGGTCGTCTCGGCTTCCCTTGCGGGAGACACCGGATCGGCAGCCTCCGCGGTCGGCTGCGTCGGGATCGGCGGTACGACGGAAGCGCTCGCCTCCGGCGCCGCCGGGCGGGGCGGCGGGTCGCCGCCCCGGTCCGGTCGGGTCGTCATGCCGGTCACGCCAGCCCGAGCTGCTTGAGCAGGTCGGCCACGGACGTGTCCTGCTCGGTGAGGAAGGTGGCGAAGGCGTCACCGGTCACGAAGGCGTCGCTCCAGCCCCGCTTGGCCAGCTCGGCCTTCCACTCCTCGGATTCGTGCATCTTCGTCAACGCGTCGATCCAGACCTTCTTGTCGCCGTCACCGATGCCGGGCGGGGCGACGATGCCGCGCCAGTTCGTGAAGACCAGGTCGATTCCGGAGGCCTTGAGGGTCGGCACCTCCTTGAGCGCCGCGATCGGCTGCTCGCTGGTCACCGCGAGGACGCGGAGCTGGCCCGCCTCGACCTGGTCGAGGAACTCGCCGAAGCCGCTGGCGCCGAAGGCCACCTTGCCACCGAGCACCGCCGGCAGCAGTTCACCGCCGCCGTCGTATGAGACGAAGTTGACCTGGCGCGGGTCGATGCCGACCGTCTTGGCGAGCTGCATGGGCAGCAGGTGGTCCGGGCCGCCCGGCGAGGAACCGCCGCCGACGGCAATCTTCTTCGGGTCCTTCTTCCAGGCGGCGACCAGATCGCCGATCGTCTTGTACGGCGAATCCTTCGGCACCACGATGGCACCGGCTTCCTCGATCATCTTGGCCAGGGGGGTCGTCTGGGTGAGCGTCGCGGACGACTTGGAGGTGTAGGAGGCACCGACCACGCCCAATCCCATCTGCATGGCGAGCTTGCCGTTGCCCTTCTCATTCACCATCCGCTGGAGGCCAACGGTGCCGCCCGCACCGGGCAGGTTGAACACCTGCACGCCGGTGGCGATCTTCGCGTCCTCCATCACCTTGGCGGCGGTACGGGCTGTGGTGTCGTACCCGCCACCGGGGGTGTTCGGCACCATGATCCGCAGGCCGGCGACAGGCTTTCCGTCATCGCCGGACCCGCCCTCGTTCTGTCCGGCGGTGGCGCCGCAGGCGCCCAGCGCCAGCGCCGTCGCGGCGGCGACCCCCATGACCAGCACGTTTCTCCGAGTTGCCATTATGTTTCTCTTTCGTTTCGAAGGAGTCCGGCGGCAAGATGATGGCCTCCGGGCGGACTCCGTGTCTGCCTTCTGTCACCAGCGGAAATTGAGGTCTTTGTGGTCGCGATCACTTCCCGCCGCCGCTCCCTGGCCGGGCAGTTGCTGGTCCTCCAGCTCGCGATCATCGTCGTGGTGCTGCTGGCCGTGGCCGCCGTGTCCCTGGCTCAGTCGGCGGCGACCTTCAACCGGGTGGAGGGCCGCCGCGTCGCCGCCCTCGGCGAGCAGCTCGCCGGCAACCGGCTGCTGCGCGACCGCCTCACCCAGCCGGCGCCGGCGGAGACGATCGCGCCGCTGGTGCAGAACGTGCTGACCGAGGCCGCCGTGACCACGGTCAGCGTCGCCGACGCCCGCGGCCGGGTGGTCAGCTCCACCAACCCCACCCTGGTGGGCGCCGCGGTAGTGCTAGGCGATCCCCGAGTAACCGACGGCCGTAGCTGGTTCGGCGAGCTGGAGGTCGACGGATCGCGGGAACTGGTGGCCCAGGTTCCGGTGCTCGGCGACCGCAAGGAAAACCTCGGCCGCTACCTGGGTGCCGTGGTGATCGGTGAGGCCTCACCGACTTGGTCAGAGCGAATGGTCGGCGCCTCCTCGTACCTCTTCACCTATCTCGGCATCGCCAGCGCTCTCGGGGTGGTCGGGTCCTGGCTGCTGGCCCGGCGGATCAAGCGGCAGACCCTGGGCCTGGAGCCGCGAGAGATCGCCGGGCTGGCGGAGCACCGAGAGGCGCTGCTGCACGGCATCGCCGAGGGCGTCATCGCGCTGGACCCGCAACTGCGGATCACCCTGGTGAACGCCGTCGGGCGGCGGCTGCTTGACCTGCCCGAGCACTGCCTCGGGCGCAGCCTCGCCGACCTGCGCATCTCCGGCCGGCTGCGGGACGTGCTGGCCGGCACCAGCGACGGTCCGGAGGCCCGCGACGAGGTCGTCGTCCGCGCCGGCCGGGTGCTGGTGATGAACCGGATGACGGTCAACAAGGACGGTCGCCGGCTCGGTTCGGTGACCACGCTGCGGGACCGCACCGAGCTGGCCCGGTTGGAACGGGAGATCGGGTCATTCCGCAGCACCGCGGAGCTGCTCCGCGCGCAGACCCACGAGTTCGCCAATCAGCTGCACACCATCTCCGGGCTGATCCAGATCGGCGAACACGACGAGGTGGTCCGGTACGTGGACGCGCTGAGCCGGCACCGGGCGTCGCTCGACCTGACCGTGACCAGCCGGATCCACGACACCGCGGTCGCCGCGCTGCTGATGGCGAAATCCGCGGTGGCCGCCGAGCGTCGGGTGGAGCTGCGGGTCTCCGAACGGACCAGCCTGGAGCGGATGGAGCCGGAGATCACCGCGGACGTCGCCACGGTGCTGGGCAACCTGGTCGACAACGCCGTGGATGCCGTCGCCGCCGGCAGGGACGCCGGCCCGGCCGGCGGCGGCACCGGTGCGGCGGACGGACCGGCCTGGGTGGAGGTTGAGCTGCGCCAGGACGCCTCGTCCGTGGAGATCATCGTCCGGGACTCGGGGCCGGGGATCGCCCCGGAGCTGGCCCAGGAGGTCTTCACCCAAGGCTTCACCACGAAGGCGGCGCAGGGCGGCGAGCGCGGTATCGGGCTGGCGCTCACTCGGCTGGTCTGCAACCGGCGCGGCGGGGAAATCGCGGTGACGAACACCGAGGAGGGCGCGATGTTCACCGCCCGGATGTCGGTAGCCACCATGCTGGAGGGAGTTCGTTGATCGACGTCCTGGTCGTCGACGATGACTTCATGGTCGCCCGAATCCACCGGGGGTTCGTCGAGCGGATGGACGGGTTCCGGGTGGTCGGTACCGCGGGCACCGGCGAGCAGGCCGTCGCCGCGGTCGACGAGTTCCGGCCCGACCTGGTGCTGCTCGACCTTTACCTGCCGGACATGTTCGGCCTCGACGTGGTGACCCGGCTGCGCGCCGCACGGCACGACTGCGACATCCTGGTGATCAGCGCCGCCCGGGAGGCCGAGGCGGTCCGCCGGGCGGTCCGCTACGGCGCGGTCAACTACCTGCTCAAGCCCTTCGGGTTCGACGAGCTGCGCACCCGGCTGGAGCAGTACGCCGCACGGCGAAACTCGCTGCGTGCGGCCGTGGTAAGCGACCAGGCCGACGTGGACCGGGTGCTGTCCCGCAGCAGCTCGCACGTCACCTCCGCCCTGCCCCGGGGTCTCAGCATCGAGACCGCGGAGCTGGTGGAACGCGCACTTCGGGAGAACTCCGGCACCCTCTCGGCAGCAGAATGCGCGAACCGGGTGGGAGTCTCTCGAGTCAGCGCCCGTCGCTACCTGGAGCACTTCTCGGGTACCGGGCGGGCGGCGGTGACGCTGCGCTACGGCGCGGCCGGCCGGCCGGAACGCCGCTACAGCTGGGTCGGCTGACGGCCGCTGCGGGCGGCCTGTCGCCTGGTGAGTGCCGGCCGAATCGGGCGGCGTCGGCCAGCAGCGCGGGGTGAACGGCTGCACCCAACGGTAGACAGAGACGTGGTCGACCTCGACGCCGCGCGGTGGTGGTGGTGGTTGCTGCCGGCCCTGCGCCTGATGCCGAGGCCGGTTCGCTGGCACAAAGTACGGAGCATGGAAGCCATGCGCGCGCTGAAACGGCGACTGTCCAACGTCATCTACGCCCGCATGGTCGCCGACCAGAAACGCAGGCAGGCGGCGGATCCGGGAGGGCACTCGGGGACACCGCGACCGACCATCTCGGGGTAGAGGTGTTCAGTGGCGCGTTGGTCACCGCCGCCGCCGCCGGCCGGCTCACCCAGGCCGGGCTGATCACCGTGACTGCGAACGACATCTCCTGCTGCTACGCCCGCCAGAATTTCGCCACCGGCCAGAGCCATTCTCGTATCCTTGGCGATGGCTGGGTGCTCGGGAGCGGTGGGACCGTTCCGGCCGATGGCGGACGCGGTGCTGTGACCGTGGACATGCGCTCACGTCTGACGGGCGGACGCGCCGGTGCTTCTTGGCTCGCCGCCAACGGTCTCGTCTCGACCAGTGGATCTGGTGCGTGGAGTCAGCGCCGCCCTGCTGCCTCCTTACCTCTACGCTGGCGGTATGAGGGAACCCAGCGCGGACCCGACTTACGCCACGCCTGACAACCTTCCGGTATCGGCCGTGCTGCCTGAACTGCTGCGGAGTGTGCGCGAGGGGCAGGTCGTCTACCTGAGTGAGCTGGACGTGTCGGTGTCCGCCGTCGTTCCACTGGAGGTGGCGAGGACGGGGCTGGTGGCCCTGGGATGGCCTGACGAGGGGACCCGGTGACTGCCCTGTCTGGTAGGTGCTGATGAACCGGCATGCGCCGGCGCCGGTCGAGGCGATCCCTGACGAGATTCGGGCCGACGTGGAGACGTTGTGGCGCTACCACGACATGCACCACCAGTTGCGCCCGTGCGACGTGGGGATCGGGCTGGGCAGCCACGACCTCGGCGTCGCGGTGATCGCGACGCGCCTGTTCCATGAAGGCCTGTTCCCGTGGATCGTGTTCACCGGTGCGAACGCGCCGACGACCATCGAGCGATTCCCGCGCGGAGAAGCGGTGCACTACAGCGAGTACGCCATCGAGCAGGGCGTGCCGGCGGAGTCGATTCTCGTGGAGCCGCGGGCGACGAACACCGCCGAGAACCTGGAGCACTCGCGTCAGCTGCTGGGTGAACGGCGTATCTCGGTGCAGTCGGTGCTGATCATGTCGCGGCCTTACCAGCAGCGACGGGCCTACGCCACCTGCAAGCTGATCTGGCCGGAGGTCGATGTGGTGTGCGCGTCGAATCCTCTGGACCTTGACGACTACGTGCGCAGCATCGGCGACCCACGGCGGGTCGTGAACATGCTGGTCGGTGACACGCAGCGGATCGAGGTGTACGCGGAGCGTGGATTCGCGATTCCGCAGGAGATGCCGGACGAGTTACAGGCGGCCTTTGGTCGCCTGGTGGCGGCCGGCTATACGACCCGGCCGATCTGAGCCCCAGCTACCAGCGAGGTCCTCCCGACCGGACGCCCATCCGTTCGCTGAGTTGGACAGCCAGTCGGGGTGGCCGCGGGCGGGTGAGGACGTCCCGGACGAGGTCGCGAGAGAGCTGGTGGTAGCGCACCTGGTCGGGCCCTATGATCTCCGCGTTCAGGAGGGCGGCGAGGGCCTCGTCCCCATTCACGGTGAGCGGATCATGTAGCCCAAGCGGGGGCGGATGCAAGGGCGCGAGAGCGCTTGGCTGCGCAGCCATTGGTGCAGCCAAGCCGGCCGACAAGCATGCGTGATGAGCGACGGCTCTTTGCAAGGCAGGGGCGGTCCAGGGTGATTGCGTAGTCGGTCGGCGGGTGCCCTGAGCTGGGAAATCCATGGGATGAGTGGCCTCTGTGGAGGCAGGAAGAGCGGGTGAGGCCGCATCGGTGATCATGGAGTTCTCTACGCTTCACGACCCCGAGGATCTCACCCGCCGATGTCATCATGCCCGATCCGCGCACTGTCCGGCCTCGCCGGCAGCCCTGACACCAGACCACGGTTGGTCACTGAGAGTGAGACAACGGGACTGCTTCACGCCTTGGCGGCGGTCCCGGATCCTCGAGATCCACGTGGAGTGCGTTACCCGCTGTCGGGCCTGCTCGCGGTCGCGGTGTGCGCCGTCCTGGCGGGTGCGTCGTCGTTCGCCGCGATCACCGACTGGCTGCATGATCTGGACGAGCAGGCCCGCGACCGGCCCGGCTTCAGTCGTCAGGTGCCCGCGGGTACGACCGTATGGCGGTTGCTGACCCGCCTCGACGATCAGCTGCTATCCACCGTCCTCGCGGGCTGGCTGAAGGTCCGCGCCCGGCCGGTCACACCCCTGCCACGCAGGTATCGGACGGTGATCGCCGTGGACGGCAAGACCCTACGTGGTGCCCGCCGCCGCAACGGCGGCCAGGTTCACCTGCTCTCCGCTCTGGACACCAGCACCGGCATCGTCCTGGCCCAGGTCACCATCACCGCGAAGAGCAACGAAATCCCCGCGTTCAAGCCGCTGCTCGACGCGGTCGAGAACGTGCTGGGCAGCCTGACCGGCCTGCTGTTCATCGCCGAAGCCCTGCACACCCAGACCGCCCACGCCGACGAGATCGCCGCCCGCGGCGCCCACCTGATGATCCCGACCAAAGGCAACCAAACCACCCTGTTCAAGCAGCTCAAGCACCTGCCCTGGCCAGACGTCCCGACCGCCGCCGCGACACCGGCCACGGCCGCCACGAGACCCGCACCGTCAAAGCCATCACCGTCGCCACCCCCGGCGGAATCAGGTTCCCCCACGCCCAGCAGGCCGTCCGGATCACCCGCACCCGCACCACCAGCAACGGCAAGACCAGCCGCGAAACCGCCTACTACACGGTGTCCCTACCCGCCGACCAGGCCCAACCCGCCGACCTGCAGCACTGGGCCCGCCTCGAATGGCACCTCGAAAACCTGGTCCACCACGTCCGCGACGTCACTTTCCGTGAAGATCTCCACCAGGCCCGAACCGGCACCGGACCTGCCGTCCTCGCCACCCTGCGTAACACCTCGATCGGCTACCACCGCACCAACTGCCGACACCAACATCGCCCGCGCCGCCCGACGCGCCAACCGCCGCCCACACGACCTCATCACCGCGGTGACCAGCGATTACCCGACAACGCAATGACCCTGCGATTGGGCCAGGCTCAATCGCCAACTCGACCGTGTGCCCGGCGGGGTTGCGACGGTCCGAATAGACCGTACCGGCGGTACCCGGCGGGGCCGGAACAGCGGTACGCCGCGCCCCGCGAAGCTCGGGGCGCGGCGGATCCGCGGCAGTTACTTGGTCGTTGGGATCAACTGACCAACCAGTCCGTGCTGCTCGTCGTCCGGCCCGGCACTGAACCACAGAGTCTCTTCACCACCGGTGGTTTCGGTGCCCGGCAGGAGCGCCCACAGACCGTCGATGGCGATCGTCTTGCCGTCCTCGTCCCGCAGTTGGCCCTCGAAATCCTTGCCGTCGAACACGTTGATCCGGCCGTCGCCAAAGTTGCCGACCAGCAAGTCGCCGGTGAACTCGCCGAAGCCTTCCGGCGCGATGGCGAGACCCCACGGTGCGTTCAGCGTGCCCTCGCTGGCGATCCGCCGAACCTCCGTCCCGAAGTCGGTGAACAGGTTGACGAAACCGAGACCGGGGCCTTTCACGTCGTCCTCAGCGTCCGCATCCTGCTTTGCATAGGTGACGTAGACCCGTTCGCCTACCGCCAGTACGTTGAACGGCGCGAACCCGTCGGGGATGTTCGTGTCCCGGAAGAGGGAGTCCGGCAGGTCCGCCTTGTCGAAGTTTTCGTCGAACACATCGATGCGTGCGTTGTGGAAGTCGGCGGCGAGCAGGAAACTGCCGACGTCGGTCTTCAGTAGGGTCACACCCTTGTAGATCGCACGGTTCGTGTGCGCCACCACGACCGCCGTGGTTTCCGCGTTCGGGTTCCAAGCGGTGATGTCACCGCCCTCGCTGACGAAGATGAAGCGTGCCGGTTCGTCACCGCCCGGCCCGGGCACCTCGAAGCCGTCGGTGTCGTTAAACACCGCCCCGGTCGGCGCGCCGCCGGGGATGTCAACGGTGAGGTCGACCTTCTCGACCGAGGCCCCGTCGACTCCGCCACGATAGACGGTGGCGGTGTTCGTGCCGTTGTTGGCCACCCACAGCGGTGTCGTCGGCCCCAGGGCCAGCCCCCACGAGTTGACAGCGTCCGGGTCGACGACCGCGGGATCTCGTTCTTCCTGATCGGAGACCTGGTTGATCACTTTGAACCGCGGGTCGCCCGCGTGGTGTCCGCCGCGGTCCTCGCTCCCCGCACGGTCGTGACCGCCCCCATCTCCCATTGCCGCCGTGGCAGTGACCGCCACCGCTGCGCTTACCACAGCCGCGACGGTCCACAGCCGCCCATGCCTTCTGATCACCTGACGCTCCTTCCATAGGCAAGTTTCCAAGCCTGGTCCGGTGGCAAACCCGACGGGTCGCCATATTGGGGATACAGACGCTCCAGGCACCGCTGGCCTCCGGAAACGGATGACACGCAGGCATTTCCCTCATTGGGGCGCCAACTAGTGCCTAGTACATGAAACATTCCCACAACGTCGGCAGCGGTCGGTCGCTTTTGCGATGTTGGGCCCGTTTTGTACCCGGACGGGTGTGACCCTGGGCACCGACTCGACGCCGCCGTCGGCGTGGTCCGTGACCGGTTCGACTCGTCCGCGCTGGGCTGGCACGGCGAGCCGCTGCTGGGCCGGCCGCCGGCTGCGGGTGCCTGCACGCAGCGGGCAGATCCTGCCGTACGGAATCAGGGTCGGCGCCGCGATGCTGGTGGACGACCTGCGAACTGGTCTCCCGCGACGCGACGAGCGGTTCGACCTGATCGACGTGCAGTGGGCGGTGCTGGAGCCGTTGCTGCCAGCGCCGAAGGGGCCGGGTCGATTGTCGTTGTGGAGCAGGCGGCAGTTGATCGACGGGATCCGGTGGCGCATCCGAGTAGGTGCCCCGTGGCGGGACGTGCCACCGCAGTACGGGTCCTGGTCGGCGATGTATGCCCTGTTCCGCAGGTGGCACCGTGACGAGACCTGGAAGAAGGTGCTTACCGCCCTGCAGGCCCTCGCTGATGCGGCCGGACGGATTACCTGGGACGTGTCCGTGGACTCGACCAGCGCCCGCGCTCACCAGCACGCTGCAGGGGCCAGGAAAAGGGGGATCTGCAGGCTGAACCACCCGGCGACCTCGTCCAGGTGATCCCGAGCCGCTGCGCGGTCTTGATCACCCGCAGGACCGTGACCGTCTCCGGCGGGTAGAGCCGATGCCCACCCAACGTCCGATCTGGCTCGGCCACCAGACCTCGCTGCTCGTAGTAGCGCAGCGTCTGCTGGTTCACCCCCGCCGCCTCCGCTACCTGCCCCGACCGCAACCCCAGCTTCACGCGCCGTCCTGGAGCCCGGCGCGTGTGGCGAGAGCGTCGAGTACGTCGACGTGACCCGCCGGCACCGCGACGTCCAAGGCGAGCTGCCCGCCGGTCGCGGTCAAGGTGAACCGCTACGACAAGGACGAAGCCGAAGTGCGGTAGCCGACAGGCCGTCCGCACTACGCTGATGGCCTGCCTGCAAGCGACGCCCCGCCGTCGGATGAAACCGCGACCCGAGGAGGGCCCGACGTGCCCGCAGACAACCTCAACGCCTCAGACGCACTGATGCCCGCAGCGTTTATCGGCCACGGCAACCCGATGAACGCCCTCGAGGTCAACCGCTACACCACCGCATGGAAAGCCTTCGGCGCGGCGTTACCCCGCCCACGCGCCATCCTGGTGATCAGCGCGCACTGGTATATCAACGCCACCGCCGTCACGGCGATGCCCAGACCGCGGACCATCCACGACTTCTATGGCTTCCCGCCGGCACTGTTCGAGGTGCAGTACCCAGCGCCCGGGCTGCCCGAGCTGGCCGCAGAGGTCAGTGATGTCGTTCATCCGACCTGGGTCGGCGCCGACGTCGACAGCTGGGGCATCGATCACGGCACCTGGTCAGTGCTGACGCATGCCTTTCCCGACGCCTCGATTCCCGTCGTGCAGCTCAGCGTCAACGCCGACAAGCCGTTCGACTACCACCTTCAGTTCGGCGCCAAACTCGCCCCACTGCGGCAGCGCGGAGTGCTCATCGTCGCCAGCGGCAACATCGTGCACAACCTGCGCGGGATGAACTGGAAGCTCACCGACGACGGCTATGACTGGGCACAGCGCTTCGACGAAGACGCCAAGTCTCGCATGCTGACCGACCCGACCGAGTTCGCGACACTCGACGCCCACCGCGACTTCGGCAACGCCGTACCGACAGCAGACCACTTCATCCCCGCGCTCTACCTCGCCGGCCTCGCCGGCGCCACCGAAGCATCCGACACCGAAGTTCTCGTCGACGGCTACGCCTACGGGTCATTGTCGATGACGGCCTACACCCTCGGCCTGTCCTGCCCCAACGCCGGTGACGGCGGATCCTCACAACCGCCCGCCGACCTCCCACCCGACGGCTCCAACATCTGACCCCTGGCCGGCCGCTGTACTGCAATCCGTGGCACCGGCGCGCGGCCTGACCAGATCCACGCGGGAAGCGCCGACCCGGCCGCGGGCCGCCGCCGTCCGTGCCGTCGCCGACCCTACGGGTCGCACCCTGCGACGACAGCCTGTTCCCCGGCGCCCGGCAAGTCTTCCGACTACGCCGCGACACCGGCGGACTCGACGGCATCCGCACGAGCAAAGAAATCATCCACGGCATCGTCAGCCTGAACGCCGACCCGGCCAGCCCGCACCACCTCAACGCCTAACCCCGGGGGCATTGGTCCGTGGAGAAACGTCTGCACTGGACCCGGGACGTGACCTTTCGAGAAGCCGATTCCCAGCTCAGGACCGTTGCCGCGCCACGAGCCCTGGCCAGCTTCCGCAACCGGACCCTCAACACCTTCCGCCTCGCCGGACGCGCCAACATCGCCCATGCCCGCCGCGACCTACACGACCGCACCGACGCCTTCGCCGTCTACGGCATCTAACAAACCGTGATCAAACCGGACACTCCCGAACAACGCCGGGGCCGTGGAGCCGATCCGACGCACGGGGAGAGCCAGCCCACGTCCGCGGGCGCGGGCTGCTCCACCCGAACCGGCCGGTCCTCCTGCCCGTCACTGGTGTCCCATCCATTGGACGGAGAACACGCTCGGACTTACCAGTCACACCACCGCGCAGGTACCGCCGCCGAAATCGGAGGAATGTCCTGCAGGGAAGCGGGTACCCGGCGACGCCAAGTTTGGGCCGAACAGCGAGGTGTGTGATGCGATCAGCACGGCTACTCCCACTTCTCGCATTGACCACCTTGGCGGCAGCGGCGGAGGCAGGGGCGATGAACGCGGCCGGCTTCGAACGCACCAGGGCGATCGCACCTCAATTCGCCACTATCTGGCCGTACGGCATGTTCCACGACCTGCGTTGGGTATTGGTCTACCACGACAGCTGGTTCAGTTTCGGCATCGGGCTGGCCTGCGCGGTCATCGTACGAGGGCTGTTCTGCGCTGGATGCGTCGCGCTTGCCTGGCCCACGGCAATCCCGCGGCCGCCACTACGCCGGCTCATTGGACGTAGCCTGCTCTTCGCCGTGTTCATCGCCGTGATTCTGCTGCCCTGGGCCGCGGTCGCGGTTGCCACCGCCCAATTCGCGTTGGCCGGGATCCTGTTCCTCGAACTGCTGCCAGTGCTGATCCTCGCCCCGCTCGTTGCCCGCGGCGGAATCGTGCCCGACTGGTGGCGTGGCCTACCCACGCTCCGACTGGCCGGCTGGTCGCTGCTCACCTTCACGTTGCTCACCGTGGGTGGCGCCGAAGTGGCTGCCACTCCAGGCTGGAGCGTGGTGGCAACGGCAGGCGCGGTAGGCGCGATCAATGGTCTACTTTGGCGACAAATGGTTCACGCCGCCCTCCGTCAGAAGCCAGTGCACTGGCGACTGGCGCCGGTAGCTCCGCTCGTCGCCGTCCTGGCAGTCGGCTGTTTGTATGCCGTCGATATTGCCTCGACGCGGTTCAGCAGCAAGCGGCCCCCCGTACCGGCATCGTCGCTGCCCGACCTACCTGCCGTACCCCAGGCTGTGATCTACCTTGCTGGCTTCAACTCCGCCTACCCCGGTGATCCCGCGCCACCGACCGGACCGGTGATCCGCTTCTCCTACCGGGGCATCGATGCCGACGGCCGGGCTCGGCCGTACGGACCCGTCGACACCCATCAGTCGATCGTCGACAGCGCCCGCCTCCTTGCCGAGCAGGTGGACCGGGCCCATGCCATTACAGGCCGCCGGGTGGCACTTGTCGGAGAGAGCGAAGGGGCAATGGTCGTCCACTACTACCTCCGCCGACTGCGGAAGCCGGCGGTGACAAGCGCCGTCCTCACCGACCCGTTGATCCGGGCCGGCCGCACCTACTATCCACCGCCGGACGCCGAAAGCGGGTGGGGAATCGCTACCGGCTGGTTGATACGCACCTTGCTCGCGGTGCCCGGCGGAGCCAGCTCGGGCGCCCCGGACCAGCCGTTCCTGCGTTCACTTCTGGACAACGCGCCGCTGTTTCGCAACCACCTGCTCTGTCCGGTGCCTGGGGTAACGACAATCGCGTTCCTGCCGACCATCGAAACGATAGTCCTCCCGCCCTCGGGACGGAGCGTTCCGCAGATCCCCCTACTCGAGGCCAGCGGTATCCACGGCCAGCTCACCAATCGGCCATCCGTGCAGCGCGCCATCGGCGCCTTCCTCAACGGCCAGCCACCGGTCGACCCACAGCTGCATCGCTATCGCCGCGCCCGACTGGACTTCTTCGTAGCGTGGCAAGCCCCAGCCCTCCCGCTGAGACTGAACCCGATGTGGCGGACGCAGGCCCGCTCTGACGCCCTGTTCCAGCCGGCGGGCTGCCAGTCCTGACACATGCCACGACGACACCGCACCGCACGATCCGGTGCAGCGTTTCGAGCGCCGCCGCGAACACCAAGGCCCGCAGCGGCCCTGCGGCGTGCGCTGCCAGCCCGCCGATCAGGATCGCCGTCTCGCCTGGTACGACCAGCCCGAGCAGGGTCGAGGACTCCAGGGCCGGCAACACGAGCACCAGGGCCAGGACGAGGCCCGGCGGTAACCGGTGAGCACCGCGATTACTTTGTCCACCTGCTGATTGTCGCCCCTAGCGGGTTGATTTTCGGGCAAGAACCGATCCGCCCGCGGGCGGTCCGTAGGGTTCGGACCGACAGCGGGAATCGAGCCGGATGAGGGGTCAGCCGAGGATCGGTGGTAACGCGGAGGCATCGCCCGGCGCCGGCGCTGCTGGTCAGCCTGGCCGTCTCGGCCGGTCTGCTGGTCGTCGTCAGCGTCTTGGTGCGGCACCGACCCGTAGCGCTGTGGGAGCGGGACCTGTTCGCCCTGATCAACCACCTACCCTCAGGGCTGACGCCGGTGCTGGTCGTCGTCATGCAGGCCGGCTCGTATGCGGCGGTGTTCGTCGCCGCCGCGACGGCCGTCATCCTGCGGCGCACCGGCGTCGCGTGGCGTTTCCTGCTGGCCGGCAACCTCGCGTACTGGCTCGCGCTCGCCGTCAAGGCCGCGGTCGCCCGGCAACGACCGGCGGCGCTGCTGACCGAACTGACCCTCCGGGACACGATCACCGGAGCGCTCGGCTACCCCTCGGGGCACGTCGCTGTCGCCACCGCCCTGGCCCTCGTCGTGGCGCAGGCCGGCAACTCCCGCTGGCGCCGCCTGGCCTGGGCGGTGATCGCTCTGGTCGCCGTAGCGCGGATCCACGTCGGCGCTCATCTGCCGGTCGACGCGGTCGGTGGGATCCTCGTCGGTTGGCTCGCGGTGTGCCTGACCCGGCTCGCCGTCGGCGAGGTCGGACCGCAGCAGTCCGCCCGCGATCTACGCGAGACGCTGCGGCGATGCGGATTCGACGTGCGGCGGCTGGAACCGATCGGCGGTGACGCCCGCGGCTCCCACCCGTGGCAGGCGGTCACCACCGATGGACGGCGGCTGTTCGTGAAGGTGACCGGCGGCCAGCAACGCGATGCGGACTGGGCCTACAGGCTCTACCGGAGCCTGCGCTACCGGCACGTCGCCGACGCACCGCCATACCTGAGTCCCAAGCAGCAGAGCGAACACGAAACCTACCTGACCCTGCTGGCCGAACGCGCCGGCGTCCGAGTCCCGGCCGTCGTCACGACCGCCACCGCACCCGGCGGAAACGCCCTGCTGGTGCAGGAGTTCATCGACGCGGCCCCCCTCGGCGCCGTCGTCGAGCCGGTCCCGATCGCCGCCGTGCGGGACGCCTGGGGACAGGTGGCGCTGCTGCACGGGGCGGGCATTGCGCACCGCGACCTGCGGGCCGCGAACGTGCTCGTTGACGGCGACCGCGCGTACCTGGTCGACCTCGGGTTCGGCGTCGACGACGCCCCGGCCGACCAGCGGGCCCGGGACATCGTCGAACTGCTGGTCGCCCTCGCCAGCCGGGTCGACTCGGCGAGTGTGGTCGCAGCCGCAGTCGACCGACTCGGCGCCGAAACGGTCGCGGACAGCGTCCCGTTCCTGCAGCCGCCGGTGCTCTCCCGCGCCGGCCGCAGCGTCCTACGCGCCCACCCCGGCCTGCTGGAGTGCCTCCGCGAGGAGATCCTGCGGCGCTGCCCGGACCGGGAGCGGCCCCCGGCCAAGGTGGTCCGGGCAGTGCCGCGGGACATCCTCCTGCTGGTGGTCCTCGGGCTGATCGTGCTCCTCCTGCTCCCGCAACTTGGCGAAGTACGCACCGCAATCCACCTGATGGTGCACGCGAATCTGGTGGCCGTCGTGGCAACGCTGCTCGGCTCGGCCCTCACCTACCTGCTCAGCGCCGTCGTGCTCCGGTTGGCCACGGCCGGCCGGGTACCGCTCGGCGAGGCCACTCTGGTGCAGGTCGCAGCGTCGTTCGCCAACCGGCTGGCCCCCGGCAGCCTCGGCGGTGCCGCGCTCAGCCTGCGCTACCTGCACCAGAAAGGACTCGACACCGCGGCGGCGGTCACCGCCGTGGTCGTCTCCCGCACCGCCGGCGTGGTCTCGGTCGTGGTGCTGCTGCCGATCCTGCTGCCCTTCGCGCGGCAGCCCGCCCGGACCCTCACCCACGGCGCGACCAAGGCGCTGCCGCTGCTGCTGGGCGCCCTCGTCGCGCTGCTCGTCCTCGCGGCCGTCCTCGCCGCACCCCGGATCCGGTGCCGCGGACGCGCGGCGGCCGGCCGCGTCATCGCCGCCCTGCGCACCTTGATTCACCAGCATTGTCTCCGGCGGCTCGTCGCCGCGTCCGTGACGCTCACCCTCACCTACGGCCTCTGCCTCTACCTCGCGCTACTCGCCACCGGCCAGCCCGTCGACATCGCGCTACTACCTCCGGTGATCCTGGTCTGCGTCATCGGCGAGGGCGTCGCCTCCGCCGCGCCCACCCCCGGCGGGCTCGGTGCCACCGAGGCCGCGCTCGTCTCCGGCCTGCTGCTCTACGGAGTGCCGCTGGACACCGCCGTCGCCGGCGTCCTGATCTACCGTCTCGCGACCTTCTGGCTCCCGGTGCCGCCGGGCTACCTAGCCCTCCGCCACATGACCCGTCACCGCTTGCTGTAACCGCGACGGCGCAGAACGAGACGACGACCAGCGCTACGGCCCACACTCGACGGGAGCGGACCACCAAGGGCACACGACACCAAGGCAACGTTGCACATGGTGCGATGTCCGGGTTCAGTGGCCGCGGCTGTAGCGCACGGCCACCCGATCGGCTGCGGCGAACAGCCACCCGTGGTGCGCGTCGTCGGTCTCCTGCCGCGCCCGGTGGTGCATCTTCTCGAACACCCGCGGCACGGCGAGAATGAACGTCGGCTGATATTCGCGCAACTGGTCCAGCACCCCGTGACTCCCGGATCAGCGATGAACACGAATACGAGACAGTTGGATTACGCGACCCTGCCAGTCCGTTGTGTGGCTTCCGCCGCCGGGACGGGCGGGGGCTGCCAGACTGGGCGGCATGAGCACCGGCCACTGGCGGGGTCGGATCCTGCCTGCCGCGCCGGGGTCCCGCGTCACTCGCCTGGAGTTGTTCTACGACCTGGTGTTCGTGCTCGCGTTCCTCAACGTCACCACCCTGCTGTCGGCACACCTGCACGTACGCACGCTGCTCGCGGGGCTGGTGGTGCTGGCCCTGCTGTGGTGGTGCTGGGTCTCCTTCGCCGCCCTCGGCAACATGGTCCGCACCGACCAGGGGGTGCTGCCGCTGATCGGCGCGGTGACGGTGGTCGCCCTGTTCGTGCTCAACCTGAGCGTGCCGGAGGCGTTCACGAACCGACCCGGTGGGCCGCCCGGCCCGCTCATCTTCGCCGCCTGCTACCTGGTCATCCGGGTGGTTCAGGTGCTGGCGCTGCTGACCCGCGCCGACGCCCCGGGCCGCGCGGCACTGCGGTCTGGCCTGCCGCTGCTGGCCAGCGTGATGCTGATCCTGGTCGCCGGGGCGCTGCCCCACCCGCCCCAGGTCGGAGTGACGTGGCTGCAGCTGGCGCTGTGGGCGGCCGCCGTGGGCATCGAGTTCACCGCCGGGGGCCTGGTCCGCAGCGCCGGTCTGGCGGTGGTCTCCGCCGCCCACTTGGCGGAGCGGTACGCGCTGATCCTGCTCATCGCGCTCGGCGAGTCGATCATCTCGCTCGGACTGGGAACCAAACCGGCCGCCGGCCTGCCGCTCAGCTGGGCGGTGATCGTGGCGTCGGTCCTCGGCGTCACCACCATCGCGGCGCTGTGGTGGATGTACTTCGACACCCTGACGCTCGACCTCGAGCAGAGGCTGCACGGCACCCGCGACCCGGACGCGCGGGCCGCCTACGCCCTTGACGTCTACGCGTACCTGCATCTGCCGTTGATCGCCGGGATCATCCTGTTCGCCCTCGGCCTGAAGCGCTACCTCGCCGTGATCGCCGACCCGCACGGTGACCCGTGGCGGGTGCGGGCGCTCAGCCTGGACTACCGGGTGCTGTTCGCCGGCGTGATCATCTACATTCTGGGTCTGCTGGCGTTGGGGGTGCGGGCCAGCCACCGGGTGCGCCTGTGGCCGACCGTGACGGTGGTGGCGCTGGCCGTCGTGCTGCTGCCCGCAGGCCGGTTGCCGGCGGTCGCCGGCCTGGCGGTGCTCGCCGCGGCCTGCGTCGCGCTGGTGCTGGCCGGGCTGCGCGCCAGTGACCCGCTGCGCCGCGAGGTGCGGCAGGTCGCGCTGCAGGAGCAGGTCGCCGCCGAGCAGGAGCAGTCCGAGTGGCGCCGCCGCCACCTGTGAGCCGAGGGGCCGGCCCTTGAGGATCAACGGCCGGAAATCCGGCGCTGTGCCCACACCCCCCGCCGACAACACCCCCCCGGATCATACGTACGTGTGCGTGTGGCTGGACGACCCGCCGCGGGACCCCAAGGGCTGGCTGGTCACCGTGGCCGCCGTCCTGCGCCGGCAGAACCCGAAACCGCGCCTGGACTGGGCCGACCGGGCGGTGCTCGCGGCTCTGATCAGGCTCCTACCTCGACCGTTGAAGACGCATCGGCTCGTCACCCCGGCCACGGTCCTTGCCTGGCATCGGCGGCTGGTGGCGCACCACTGGACCTATCCGAATCGGCCCGGCCGGCCACCCATCGACCCAGCCATCGCCGCCCTGGTTGAGCAGATGGCCCGGGACAATCCCGGCTGGGGCTACCTACGCATCCAAGGCGAACTACTCGGACTCGGCCACCGCGTGGGTGCCTCCACGATCCGCCGGATCCTCAAACGACTCGGCTTACCACCAGCGCCGCTGCGCCGCGACCACACCATCTGGCGGCGGTTCCTGCGCACCCAGGCGTTGACCATGCTGGCCTGCGACTTTTTCCACGTGGACTGCACACTTACCCTCCAACGCCTGTACGTGTTCTTCGTCATCGAGGTCGACAGCCGCTACGTGCACATCCTCGGCATCACCACCAACCCCAACGGGCCGTGGACCAACCAGGCGGCCCGTAACCTCCTTATGGACCTTGGTGAACGCGTCGACCAGTTCGAGGTCCTCATCCGTGACCGAGCCGGCCAGTTCACCGTCGCCTTCGACGCCGTACTGGCCGATGCCGGCGTGACCGTGTGCAAGGTCCCCCCCGCAATGCCCGCGGGCGAACGCGCATGCGGAACGGTTCGTCCTGACCGCCCGCAGCGAGGTGACCGACCGCATGCTCATCTTCGGCGAACGACATCTACGCCGAACACTCGATCAGTACGCACGTCACTACAACGGCCACCGTCCGCATCGGGCCCTGCAGTTGCAGCCCCCACGGTCCGACCGTCCCGTCGTTGACCTCACGCATGAGCGGATCAAACGCCGACCAGTCCTCGGCGGGCTGATCAACGAGTACGAACGAGCCGCGTAGAAGTCCAGCTCGGGCCCCATGACAGGGATTTGGCACCCCACAGGTCAACGAGTGCTACGCACAGGAGGCACTCGCAGAGGCGCGGCGAGCTCTTCGGCCGGGAAGCATGACCGGCTAACTGGCAAGAACGCGGCGGATCTCGTCACGCAGGCTGGCGGGGTGCGCGGCGCAGCGCTCAAGTTCGGCGATCACCGTCCGCTCGCGACAATGAATCTGCCCGGAACCTCTGCGAACAGACAGGATCAAGAGGGGACCAGCAGGTCGATAGGCAGCAGCGCGAGCCAAATTCCTCGCGGACGGACCGCCTGGCCGCACCAGGTCGCCCGCTCACAGCCAGCCGCGGCGTTCCGCCAGGCAGCCTGCTTGGAACCGGCTCGACGCTCCGAGCTCGGTCATCACGCGCTGGAGCCGGCGGTACGTCGTCCGGGTGCTCCAGCCGTTCACGCGCGCGATCGCCGTGTCGGTCAACCCCGCCATCATCATCGTGAGCAGTGACCGGGTTTCCTCGTCCGGCCGAGTGAGGCCACCAAAAGCACTCGGCGTCACCGCGGACGCGTCGAGCGGGGCGGCCTGGGCCCATTCGCCCTCGAACAGAGCTTCGAGGGCGGTGAGCAGCGGGGAGCGCCGGACGAGGTAGGCGACCTGCAGGCCGCTCCGGCTGAGGTCGAACGGGATGAGGGCGTCCTGGTCGTCGCGGATGATCAGCTTGATGGGCAGGGTCCGCCGGGTCCGGGCTTCTTCGCCGCCGCGTACGGCGGGCAGGATGTCCGTTTCCAGCTTCTGGGGCCAGGTCACCGCGTCCAGGCTGTAGATCACGCGGTGCGCCACGCCGTCGTTCTGGTGGCGGGCGATCTGCGCCTGGGTGTTCCTGGCGGCGCCTGCGCCCCCGGGCACCTCGTAGTAGGGCGGCGTGTCGAACACTCGGACCTGCTGGTGCGCCTCGGATTCCAGGTGGGCGACGGCCGCGGCGATCGTTTCCCGGTCGGTCAGCTGCTCGATCACGAGTTCGGGGCTCGTCCGGTGCGCGCTGCGGTGAATTTCCGAGAGCGAGTGCACCTTCGCGCGCGCCGCGCTCAGTTCGCGCTCCCGCAGCTGCACGAGCTGGTTGATCGCGATGTCAGGGGGAGCGGCCAGGTACCGCGCCGGGCTCCCACTACCGGCCGCCAGGTGCTTCGCGTTGAGGGCGGCAAGGGTCCGCTGCACCGGGCCCGCCGGGGTCGACAAGTGGTCGGCGAGCGCGGCGACCGTCGACCCGGGCAGGGCGACCAGCGCTTCGTAGACCCGCTCCTCGTCAGCGGACAACCCCAGGACTGCGAGCTTCATTGTCGAGATTGTGCCAGCTGGCAGTAAGCAGCCACGAGGGGATCTTGCGGCGTTGATCGACGGCTGGCACTGTTCGGCCGCAGTGGCGCCCGTTGAGCTGCGCCCGCGCAGGAAGGAACCCCACCGTTGAGAACTTCACGCACGCGTCGGGCCATCGCGGCGGCCGCATGCCTCGCGTTGTCGCTCAGCTCGATCGTGGTCGCCGGTTCGGCGTCGGCCGCTCCCGGCGGATCATCGGGGCGCACCGCCCCGCAGACCCACACTGTCACCCTGATCACTGGTGATGTCGTCACGGTGAACGCGACCGGTGACGCCGGTGACAGCGGAGGGACGATCTCGGTCAACGGACCGGACGGCGGACCCGCCGACGCGAGGATCTTGGAGTCGGCGGGAGACGTGTACGTCTTTCCGTCCTCGGCGCTGACCTACCTCGGCAAAGGCGTGCTCGACCGGCGGCTCTTCAACGTCACGGACCTGATCGCCGACGGCTACGACGACGCTCATCGCGCCGACCTGCCCCTGATCGTCTCCTACGCCACCCAGTCGGCGGGGTTCCGCGCGAACGCCACGCCACGGGGATCGGCGCTGGTCCGCCCACTCACGAGTGTCGACGGTGCCGCCATCACCGAGAACCGCGTGCAGGCGCGCGATTTCTGGGCCGCGGTGACGGCAGGCACGCCGTCGTTCTTCGCGGCGGGTGAGGTGACCCCGGCTTTCGCGAACGGCATCAAGCAGATCTGGCTCGACGGCAAGGTGTACGCGGACCTGGCCGAATCGGTCGCGCAGATCGGCACGCCGGAGGTCTGGGCCGGCGGCGACACCGGGCAGGGCGTCGACGTCGCGGTCCTCGACACGGGTGTCGACGAAGGCCACCCCGATCTGGCGGGACGCATCGTCGAGACCCGCAGCTTCATCGCCGGCGAGGACGTCCAGGACGTCCGCGGCCATGGCACCCACGTCGCTTCCACCATCGCCGGCACGGGCGTCGCGTCCGGCGGCGCCGAGAAGGGTGTCGCCCCCGGCGCTCGCCTGCACATCGGAAAGGTGCTGGCGAACTCGGGCTCCGGCAGCGACTCCCAGGTCCTCGCCGGCATGGAGTGGGCGGCGGTCGAGCAACACGCCAAGATCATCAACATGAGCCTGGGTACGCAGGAGCCTTCCGACGGTACGGATCCGTTGTCGCAGGCCGTGAACCGGCTCAGCGCGCAGACCGGCGCGCTGTTCGTGATCGCGGCGGGCAACACCTCCGGCCCCGGTACGGTCAGCTCGCCAGGTGCAGCCGACGCGGCCCTCACCGTGGGCGCCGTGGACAGCGGTGACCACCTCGCCGATTTCTCGAGCCAGGGTCCCCGGGTCGGCGACGGCGCGCTCAAGCCGGAGATCACCGCCCCCGGCGTCGACATCCTGGCCGCGCGGTCGCAGTACACCGCCGAAGGGGAGGGCTTTTACCAAACGATGAGCGGCACGTCGATGGCCACGCCGCACGTGGTCGGCGCTGCCGCGCTGCTCGCCGCGAAGCACCCCGAACTCACCGGCGCCCAGCTGAAGGACCTGCTGACCAGCACCGCCAAGCAGACTCCCGACTACACCGCGTTCCAGGCCGGCAGCGGCCGCGTGGACGTGGCAACCGCCGGCCGTGCCGGGATCTTCGCTTCGGCCACCGCCTCCGCCGGGCAGAACGAAGCCGGCCCGATCCGCCGGCCGGTGACGTACACCAACCTCGGTGGCACGCCGACGACGCTCGCACTGTCGGTCGCGGCCTCCGGCGTACCCGAGGGAATGTTCCGGCTCTCGGACGACCGGGTCACCGTGCCCGCGCACGGCACCGCTACGGTCACCGTGACCATCGATCCGTCGGCCGCGCCCGGCGGGTCCAACGGCTTCAGCGCCCAGATCCTGGCCACCGAACCGGACGGCGCGCTCGCCGCGCACACCGCGGTCTCGGTCGGCGCGCCGGCGCACCTGCTGACCATCAACGTCAAGGACGCCGCGGGCAAACCCGCGTCGGCGTTCGTCATCGTGCTCCGGGCGGGCGATCCAAACCCGATACCGGTGCCGGTCGACGGCACGGTGAGCTTCTACACACCGGACGACCAGTACTCGGCGCTCGGCTACCTGGCCGTGCCCGGGGTCCACGGCCCGAACTCACAGGGGCTGGCGCTGCTCGGCGATCCCGACTTCACGTTCACCCAGGACCGCACGATCACGCTGGACGCCGGCCGCGTCCGGCTGGTCGACGAGACCACCCCGCAGCCCGGCGTCCCCACCTACCTGCGGCTCGAGTACTCGCGGATGGTCCACGAGGACGGCCGCTGGCACGACTTCGTTCTCGCGAACGAAAGCGTCGACAGCCTGTGGATCCAGCCGCAAGGCAAGGTGACGCACGGCGACTTCATCGTCGGTGCGCGGTGGCGCAAGGAACAGCCGGCGCTGACGGTGTCCGCCCGGGGGACCGACTACACCGACGTCCTCCGGCAGCGGGGCGTCACCGCACTGCCCGACGGAACCCGGACCCTGCCGTTGGTCTTCGCGGGTGCGGGGGCGCCGTCGGACTACGCCGGCCTCGGCGCGAGGGGCAAGGCGGTGATCATCCGGCGGTCCGCGTCGGCGACCCCGTCCGCGCTCGCAGAGGCGGCGGCTGACGCGGGCGCCAAGCTGCTGCTGGTGGCCAACGACCGGCCCGGCCGGCAGAGCCTCTACTTCGGGACGGACTCGGGGCAGCCGAGCCCCGTCGACGTCGGGCTCCTCAGCTCCGACGAGGGCGAGAAGCTGATCGCCCAGGCCCGGCAGCGCAACGCGCTGCGCACGGAGTCGCACCCGGCGCCGGCCTACGTCTACGACCTCATGCACACCTGGGACAACGAGTTGCCCAAGAGCATGGTCGTCCGCGCTTCGAGCAAGAACCTCGCGCGCATCGACCAGACGTTCGCCGGCGCCGTCCCCGCTGGTGCGGGCGAGGAGTGGCGGTACGACTTCCCGACGTACTCGGAATGGGGTATCGGGAACTACGTCGCCATGGCCGCCAGCGGCCGCCGCACGGACTGGGTCAGCACCGACGGTGCGAACCGGTGGGGCCACGAGGTCTACGACGGCCTCCTGGGCCAGTGGGGCGTCCGCCGGTCGTACAAAGCCGGCACCGTGTCGGACGACGAGTGGTTCACCCCCATCCAGCGGCCCTACCTCAACAACAACTACCTCGGGCCGGCGCGTACGGAGAACGAGATGCGGATCGACGTGCCGGGGTACGGCAACGCCGACCACACCGGCGCGATCTCGGACTTTCAGCACGCGAGTCAGACCGTGACCCTCTACCAGGGCGACACCCAGCTGGGCACGTCCAGCAACGGGCTCATCATGTACCCGACGGCACCCAGCGCCGGGCCGCGGCAGTACCGCCTGGTCGTCGCGAACCAGCGCGACGCGTCCGTCAGCCCCTACTCGTCCTCGACCACGACAGCATGGACGTTCACCTCCGCCGCCCCGAAGGTCCCCGGCCAACGGGACCTGCTCCCGCTACTGCAGATCCGCTACGCCGTTGACCCGGACGCCTCCGGATCCGTGCCCCGCGACTCGACGTTCGGCGTCACCGTCGAACAACGCGCCCCTGTCTCAGTCGGCCTGACCGCGGTAACGGTCGCCGGCGGCGGCACCCCTCGCTCGCCCGGCGTCGAGGTCTCCTACGACGACGGCGCCACCTGGACCCGCCTCCGCGACGACCACCGAGGCGCCTACCGCCTGGACGCACCGAAAAAGGCGCACTTCGCCTCCCTCCGGGTAACCGGCACCGATTCCGCCGGTAACTCCGTCACCCAAACAATCCTTCGCGCCCTCGGCCTCCACTAACCCTTAACCCCTTGCGGCCCGCCCCAAGGGCGGGCCGCAAGTACGCGAACCTCAACGTTCTTTCGCGGTCACTTGCCCTGTGGGGTGCCAAATCCGGGGCTGTCTCGCTAACGGTGTTTCCGGCGATCTTGGTTAGTAGGTTTCAGCGGCCGGGAAGCGGTCGCTGAAGGTGATGGCGAAGGCGTTCAATGCGGGTTTCCAGCGCATCGTCCATCGGGTTCTGCCTGCTCCGGTGGGGTCCAGGGACCGGGTCACCAGGTACAGACACTTCAACGCGGCCAGCTCGTTGGGGAAGTGGCCGCGGCCCGCGGTTCCGGATGTTCGATCCGGCCGCGGCCGCGGCGCTGCTCATGGTGCGAGCCGAACCGGGCATTCCGCCTCGTTTGGGAGCGAAAGTGTGTTTAGCTGTTGAAAAGGTGGCGCGCTGCGCCGGGAAGGGATTGGCATGCACGGACGTGAGCTGCGTGGTCTGCTGCATCCGTTCCTCCTGCTCCTGATCTTCGAGCGGCCCGGTCACGGGTACGACCTGATCGACCGGCTCCGGGACCTGGGACTGACCGATGTGGAACCCGGCCATGTCTACCGCGTGCTGCGCGGCCTGGAACGCGACCGGTCGCTGGTCTCCGGATGGGAGACCGCCGAAGCGGGGCCGGCCCGCCGGTGCTACCAGCTCACCGCCAAGGGCCGCGACGATCTCCGGTCGTGGACCGTCCAGCTGGCGCAGCTCGACCAGGTCATCGGCGCCTGTCTGCGCCGCTCGGCAGGCGCCTTCCAGAGCGCGGATCCCGGCGGCGCTGACCGGTACGTCGCTGCCCGACCCTGAACGGAGGAGCATGGAGTCGTCTGTCCTGCCGGCCGTTGGCCGCGCGTTCGCCCGCCGGGTGGCACCGGCGCAGGCGCTCGCCGGCGACGCGCCGCAGATCGCCCGGGCCTGCTACGAGATGGCCGTACGCTTCCATCGCGGCGGAAAGCTGATCGTCTTCGGCAACGGCGGGCCGGCGACCGACGCCCAGCACATCGTGGTGGAGTTCGTTCACCCGGTCATCGTCGGCAAGCGAGCCCTGCCGGCGATCTCGCTGACCAACGACGCCGCCACCCTCACCGGGATCGCCCGGGCGGAGGGCTTCGACGAGGTGTTCGCGGCTCAGCTGCGCCTGCTCGCCGCCCCGGAGGACATCGCGCTCGGCCTGTCCGCCGATGGCCGGTGCACCAACGTGCGGCGCGGTCTGGTGACGGCCCGCGACCTCGGTCTCCTCACCGTCGGACTCCTCGGTGGCGATGGCGGTGACATCGCTCGGGACGCCATCGCCGACCACGTCGTCGTCGCCCGCTCCGAGGACCCGTGCATCGTCAAGGAGGTGCACGTGACGATCTATCACATCCTGTGGGAGTTGGTGCACGTGTTGTTCGAGCAGCCCGGACTGCTGGAGCCGGAGCTGGTCCGGTGAACCCGCAGCCGGTGACGACGACCCGGGCCATGCCCGAGTGCCACGACGACGTGTGCATCACCTGTTCCGATGCGGCGGTCGCCGTCCGGGTACGGGAGGTGCTGGCCGGCGGCTTGGCGATGGTCGACACGGACGCCGGGCCGGAGGAGGTCAGCGTGGCCCTGGTCGACGCGGGACCGGGCGACGTAGTGCTGGTGCACGCCAAGGAGGCCATCGCCGTCGTGGAGAAGCGGTCGTGAGCGCGAGGAGTGAGCCGGATCTGCGAGCCCCGCAGCCGCGAACTGAGGTGGCCCCGTGAGCGCCGGGGTCGAGGGCGCGATCGGGGCGCTCTACCCGTTCCTGGACACCCGGCCGACCGACGTGGACGCGGTGCTCGCCGAGGTGGCGCAGTCTACCGCGGCGAAGGCGGCGGAGATCGTCGCCCTGCGCGAATCCCTTGTCGCCGAGCACGGGCAGCGGCTGGTCGACTGCGCCCGCCGGTGCTCCGCGGCTTTCCGGGCCGGCGGCACGCTGTTCGCGTTCGGCAACGGCGGCAGCAGCACCGACGCGCAGGACATCACGCAGTTGTTTCTGCACCCACCGGCGGTCGCCCGGCCGTTGCCGGCCATCTCATTGGCCCACGACGTCGCGTTGATCACCGCACTCTCCAACGACGTGGGGTTCGAGGTGGTCTTCGCCCGGCAGCTGGCGGCGTTCGGTCGGGCCGGGGACATCGCGGTGGGGCTGTCCACCAGCGGCGGATCGAACAACGTGCTGCGCGCATTCGAGGAGGCTTCCCGGCGCGGCATGCTCACCATCGGGCTCGCCGGGTACGACGGCGGCCGGATGGCCGAGTCCGAGTACCTCGACCACCTGTTCGTGGTGCCGTCGGCATCGGTGCACCGGGTCCAGGAGGCGCAGACGACGGTCTACCACGTGCTCTGGGAACTCACCCAGCAGGCGCTGGCCGACGAACTCTGACCGGTCGTCATGGACCTGGCCAGCGTGCGGCGGGTGCACGTCCGCGTCGAGGGCATCGTGCAGGGGGTGGGCTTCCGGCCGTTCGTGCACGCACTCGCCACCGAGTACGACCTGGCCGGCTTCGTCGGCAACGACACCGCGGGCGTCTTCGTGGAGGTCGAAGGGGACGGGGAACGGCTGGCCGCCTTCGTGGCCGACCTCAGCCGGCGGGCGCCGACCCTCGCCGAGGTCGAGCGGCTCACCACCGAGCCGGTCCCGCCGACCGGCCGGCCCGGCTTCGCCATCGTCAGCAGCGTCACCGGCGCCGGCCGGGACGCCCTGATCTCCCCGGACACCGCCACCTGCCCGGACTGCCTCGCCGAGCTGGCCGACCCGGCGGACCGGCGCCATGGCTACCCGTTCACGAACTGCACCAACTGCGGCCCGCGTTTCACGATCGTCGAGGACGTCCCGTACGACCGCCGCACCACCACCATGGCCGGGTTCCCGCTCTGCGTCGAGTGCACCGTCGAGTACGCCGACCCGGCGAACCGCCGCTTCCACGCCGAGCCGGTGTGCTGTCCCGCCTGCGGTCCCGCCCTCCGGTTCGTCACCGCCGACGGCGCCCCGGTCCCCGGTGACCCCCTGAACACCGCCGTACGGTGGCTGCGGGACGGCCGGATCGTCGCGGTCAAGGGCCTCGGCGGCTACCACCTGGCCACGAGAGCCGACGACGATCGGGTCGTCACGGCGCTGCGCGCCCGCAAGCACCGCGAGGAGAAGCCGTTCGCCGTGATGGCCGCCGACCTGCCGACGGCGCGCACCCTGGTCGACGTGGCGCCGGCGGCCGAGGCGGTGCTCACCAGCGCCCGCCGTCCCGTGGTGCTGCTGCCCCGCCGCGCCGACGCCCCGGTCGCCGGGTCGGTGGCGCCGGGCAACCGCGAGCTGGGGGTGCTGCTGTCGTACACGCCGCTGCACCAGCTGCTGCTCGGGCGACTGGGCATGCCGATCGTGTTGACCAGCGGCAACGTCTCCGACGAACCGATCGCGCACCGTGACGACGACGCCCGTCGGCGGCTCGCGCCGATCGCCGACGGATTCCTCGTGCACGACCGGCGGATCCACGTCCGGACCGACGACTCGGTGGTCCGCGTGTTCCGCGGCCGGGAACTGCCGGTACGGCGGTCCCGCGGTTACGTGCCCGCCCCGATCACGCTGCCGTGGCGGTTCGACCGGCCGGTGCTGGCCTGCGGCGCGGAGCTGAAGAACACCTTCTGCGTGGCGAAGGGACGGCGCGCGTTCGTGTCGCACCACATCGGCGACCTGGAGAACTACGAGACGCTGCGGGCGTTCACCGACGGCATCGCGCATTTCACCCGGCTTTTCGACGTCCGGCCGGCGGTCGTCGCCCACGATCTGCATCCCGAGTACCTGTCCACGAAGTACGCCCTGCGGCGCGATGACGTCGAACTGCTCGGCGTCCAGCACCACCACGCCCACATCGCGTCCTGCCTGGCCGACAACGGCGACCCCGGCCCGGTGATCGGCGTCGCCTTCGACGGTCTCGGGTACGGCCCGGACGGCACCCTCTGGGGCGGAGAGTTGTTCGTCGCGGACCTCACCGGGTTCGAGCGGGTCGGTCACCTCGGCGCGCTGCCGATGCCGGGTGGGGCCGCGGCGGTACGCGAGCCGTGGCGGATGGCGGCGGCCTATCTCGACGAGATCTACGGCGACGCCGTACCGGAGCTGCCGGTGCTGCGCCGGCACGAGCGGCAGTGGCCCGCGGTGGTGGCGCTGGCGCGGACCGGGACGAACTCGCCGCGTACCTCCAGCGCCGGCCGGCTCTTCGACGCCGTCTCGGCGCTTCTCGGCCTGCACGACCGTGTCACGTACGAGGGGCAGGCCGCGATCGCCCTGGAGCAGCGGGCCCACCGTGACGAGCGGGGCGGCTACCCGGTCGAGGCGGGCGGCCCCGTGCCGCTCCTGGAGGCCGGGCGCGGGCTGGTCCGGTGCGTGGTCGACGACCTGCTCGCCGGCGTGGATCCCGGCCGGATCGCCGCGCGCTTCCACCATGGCCTGGCGGACGCCGTGGTCCGGTCGGCCGGAGCCGTCCGGGAGAACACGGGACTGACCACCGTGGCGCTCTCCGGCGGGGTCTTCCAGAACGTGCTGCTGCTCGACCTGGTGGTGAGCGGGCTGGAGCGGGACGGCTTCCGGGTGCTGGTGCACTCGCGGGTGCCACCCAACGACGGTGGCATCTCGCTCGGCCAGGCCGTGTTGGCCGCAGCGCGGGCCGTACCGGCCGGCTGACGGCGCGATCAGCGGTGGCCGCGGCGCGCGCCGTGCCCGCCGGCTGGCCCCGCGACCGCCGTCAGCAGATGCGGGGGAGTGGGTCGCCGACCAGCATGTCGACCACCCGGGTGCCCCCGAACGCGGTCCTGAGCAGCACCATTCCGGGCGGGTCGGCGGCGACGCGGCCGATCACCGCCGCACCTTCGCCAAGCGGGTGGCCGCGCAGCGCCGCCAGAGCGGCCTCCGCCTGCGTGCCGTCCACCACGGCCACCAGGCGTCCCTCGCACGCCACGTAGAGCGGGTCGATGCCGAGCAGCTCGCAGGCGCCGGTCACGGCCGGACGCACCGGTACGGACGCCTCGTCGACGACGACGGAGACCTGCGCCGCCTGCGCCACCTCGTTGAGGACGGTCGCCACACCGCCGCGGGTGGCGTCGCGCAGCAGCCGAACCCCGGGAGCCGCGTCCAGCAGGGCGTCCACCAGCCCCGGCAGCGCCGCGGTGTCCGAGGCGAGGTCGGCGGCGATGTCCAGTTCACCGCGGGCGAGCATGATGGTGACTCCGTGGTCGCCGATCGGCCCGGAGACGACGACCGCGTCACCCGGGCGGATGTGCGCGGCGCCCAGGCTCAGCGGCCGCTCCAGCACCCCGACGCCGGCCGTGTTGACGTAGCAGCCGTCGGCCTTGCCCCGCTGCACCACCTTCGTGTCGCCGGTGACGACCTGGACTCCGGCGCGCGCCGCGGCGGCGGCCATGGAGGCGGTGATCCGCCGCAGGTCGGCGACGGGGAAGCCCTCCTCTAGGATGAACCCGGCCGACAGGTACAGCGGCCGGGCGCCGCTGACCGCGAGGTCGTTGACGGTGCCGTTGACCGCGAGGTCGCCGATGTCCCCGCCCGGGAAAAACAGCGGCGACACCACGTACGAGTCGGTGGTGAACGCCAGCCGGCCGGTGCCCACGGAGAGCACGGCGGCGTCTTCGAGCGCCTCCAGCGTCGGGTTGCGGAACGCCTCGACGAACAGCCCTTCGACCAGGCTGTGCGTCGCCTTCCCACCCGCGCCGTGCGCGAGCGTGATCCGGCTCTCCCGGATCTTCGGCGCGCGCTGGCGGGCCCGTTCGATGCGCTTCAGCACCTGCTGCTCCGGCGACAGCCGCCCCGGCTCGCGCTCGGTCGTCGCCTCCGCCTCGGCCACCGCGCGCTCGGCCCACCCGGCGGTGCGTTCGGTCGTCATGCCCGGACCGCCTCCGTCAGCCGCTGCCTCGTGAAGCGGCCGAAGTTGTAGTAGGCGGCGCACGCACCCTCCGAGGAGACCATGCACGTGCCGATGGGGGTCTCCGGCGTGCACGCGGTGCCGAACACCTTGCACTCCCAGGGCTTGAGTACCCCCTTGAGCACCTCGCCGCACTGGCAGGCCTTCGGGTCGGCCACCCGTACCCCGGGCACGTCGAAGATCCGCTCGGCGTCGTACGCCGCGTACTCGTCCCGCATCCGCAGTGCGGAGTGCGAGATGAAGCCGAGGCCGCGCCACTCGAAGTACGGCCGCAGCTGCATGACCTGGCCGATCGCCTCTAGCGCCCGCAGGTTGCCGTCCCAGGGCACCACCCGGGTGTACTGGTTCTCCACCTCGCAGCGCCCCTCGGCGAGCTGTTTGAGCAGCATGAAGACCGACTGCAGGAGATCCAGCGGTTCGAACCCGGCACACACCAGCGGTTTGCCGTAGTCGCGGGTGATGAACTCGTACGGCCGACAGCCGATGACGGTGGAGACGTGCCCGGGTCCGAGGAAGCCGTCGAGCCGCAGGTCGGGTGAGTCGAGGATCGCCTTGATGGCCGGCAGGATGGTGACGTGGTTGCAGAACACCGAGAAGTTATCGATGTCGTCGGCGGCCGCCCGCAGCACGGTCATCGCGGTCGACGGCGAGGTAGTCTCGAACCCGATCGCCATGAAGACCACCCTGCGGTCCGGGTTGGTCCGGGCGATCTTCAGGGCGTCCAGCGGCGAGTACACCATCCGGATGTCCGCACCGGCCGCCTTGGCGTCCAGGAACGAGCCGTTCCCGCCCGGGACCCGCATCATGTCGCCGAACGCGGTCAGGATGACGCCCGGCTCGTTGGCGATGGCGATGGCGTCGTCCACCCGGCCCATCGGGATGACGCAGACCGGGCAGCCCGGCCCGTGCACGAGTGAGACGTTCTCCGGCAGGTAGTCCTCGATCCCGTGCTTGTAGATGGTGTGCGTGTGCCCGCCGCAGACCTCCATGAACTTGTACTGCCGTCCCGGCTCGCACAGCGCGGCGATCTGGGTGGCCAACGCCTGGGCCTTGTCCGCGTCGCGGTACTCGTCGACGAAACGCATCTGGTCGCCCCCTCTAGGTGATGTCAGATTCGGCGAGCGCCTGCAGCTCGTCGGTGTACGCCTGCCCGAGGCCGGTCAGCAGCGCCAACGTGGCGGCCGCCTCGGCTTCGTCGATCTTCGACATGGCGAACCCGACGTGGACCAGCACCCAGTCCCCGACGCCGATCCGGTCCGCTCCGAGCAGGCCGATGTTGACCGCCCGCCGGACGCCCACGACGTCCACGACGGCCAGGTCGTCGTGACCGGCCTTGATCTCGACGATCTCGCCTGGGATCCCAAGACACATCGATTTGCTGGTCCTCTCCGGTCACATCTTCTCGATCTTGATGTAGCGCCGCAGTGCGGGAAGTTCCTTCCAGAACACCCCGACCACGGCGACGCCGGCCAGCAGCGCCAACAGCTTCCGCACAGCTCACCTCCTTCGGACCCGCGCCGGGCTCAGCCGGGCGGCAGGTTCGGCATGGTCGGCAGGATCGGGCCGTGCTTCTCGGGCCGGATGCCGGTCGAGCGGCGGCCGTCCACCGTCCCGTCCGCGTTGTGGCCCGCCTGCTTCTTTCTCCGCGAGTTGCCCTCTTCGACGCCCTTGGTGTGCGCCGGCGCGTCGAGTTCGATATCGGGATCGCCCACCCGGATCTCGCCCATTACCGCCCCCTCCATCAGTTGTCGCCGGACGGCCCACCGTGCCGCCGCCCGAGATCGTCGAAGAACCCCGCGATTTCCCGCCACACCGCGCTTCCCCCGGACATGCCCGTCCAGTGCCGGCGGATGAGCGCCACGAGCCGGAAACAGTCGTCGACCGGCACCACCCACTGCTGGCCGCCGCCGCGCGGCGTGCCCGTCCACACCAGGAACGCCTCGACCCGTGGCGCGAGTTCGGCCAGCGCGGGTGATCGTGCCTCGATGGCCCGCCAGGCGCCGGCATCGATCTCCGACTCGGTCGTGCCGAGCGGGCTCGGGTAGCGCCCGAGCACCCGGCCGTCCCGCTGCTTCACGAAGAACACCAGGCCGACGGGCACGCCGAGCTCGTCGGCGGACAGCCGGGTCAACCGTCTGCCCTCGGTGGGGACGAGCTGGTACCGGCCGCCGCCGGCCGCCTCGCGGTCGAACAGCAGGGAGCACGGCGTGCAGGAGCACATCAGCTCCCCGTCCTGCTCGTCCCAGACGTGCCGGTGCTCGGGGCCGACCGGCTCGGCGCACATGCCGCAGCGCTCGACCGCGGCCGCGCGCTCCCCGGCGCGGCGGATCGCCCGCTGCAGCGCGCTTGCCGTCATGCCGGGCCACCCAGCGCCACCGGCCCCGCAACGCGCCCCGCCTCGCGCATCGTCGCCACCTCGGGCCGGTCCGGCCGTTGCCACAGACTGGTGACCGGGATCAGCGGCGGAGCCGGCGCGGGTGCTACCACGTCGACGGCGGACAGCTCCGGCGCGAACGTCAGCACCTGCTGCTGCACCAGGTCCCGCAGGACGGTGCCGCCACCGCCGCACGACCTCGCGGACAGGCTGATCCGCGCCACCTCGTCCTGGACACCGATCAGCGCGATCTCGGCACCCTGCGCCTGCAGCTGCGGCCGAAGGTCGTCCACCGCACGGGCCACCCGCCGGTCCAGCGGATCCGGATGGATGCGGTGCAACAGCAGCAGGTGCCGCAGCAGCTCGTCGCCGGTCAGCCGGTCGAGCGCGCGAGGGTCGTCGGCGGCGAGGTCGGTGACCCGGGCCAGCGCCTCGCCGTACACCTCGGTCAGCACCTCGACGGCGTTCAGCGCCAGCTCGGCGGTGCGGCCGGGGGTCTGCTCGAGCTGGGCGAGCACGGCGTCCAGGCGGGCCAGCCGCGGCTCGACGGCGGCGTCGTCGAGCCGCGGGACGTCCGGCGGCTCAGCCATGCGACGCGCCGAACATCGGCGAGTGGATCTTCTTGAGGGTCTGGCCGCCGCCGACGTACATGTGCACCCCGCACGGCAGGCAGGGATCGAAGCTGCGCACCGCCCGCATGATGTCGACGCCCTTGAAGTTGTCCGGGCCGTTCTCCTCGAAGATGGGCGTGTTCTGGATCGCGTCCTCGTAAGGCCCGGGGGTGCCGTAGCTGTCGCGGGGACTGCCGTTCCACGGTGTCGGCGGGTACGGTTGGTAGTTGGCGATCTTGCGGTCGCGGATCACGATGTGGTGCGACAGGATGCCCCGGACGGCCTCGTGGAAGCCGCAGCCGATGGCCTCGTCCGGCACCTCGAACTCGGCGAAGACCCGCATGTCGCCGGCGCGCATCCGCTCCATTGCCCGCTCCAGGAAGTACAGCGACATCGCCGCGGCGTACGCGATGAAGTAGGCCCGCGAGCGGTCCCGCTCCAGGGCGTTCGACCATTTCGGGATCTTCCACTCCAGCGTCATCTCGGGCAGCTGCTGGCTCTTCGGCAGCGAGATCAGCACGCTGTTCCCTGTCGACTTGACGTACGGGGTGTCGACCATCTTCGCCAGCGCCGTGGTGTACAGCCGGGCGAAGCAACCGCCGCCGGTGTCCAGGGCGAGGTGCTCCCCGCTGCTCTTGTCGAACCAGCGGGGGCTCATCACCCAGCTGTACTTGTCGCTGAAGTCGCGCTTGCCGGGATCCGGGAGGGTGGTCTGGTTCCAGGGGTGGCGGATGTCGACCGGGTTGCCGAGCGGGTCGTACTTGACGAACGGATCCTCCTGGCCCGCCCAGTCCTTGTAGTAGGAGCTGCCGAGCAGGATCCGAATGCCGAGGTTGATGTCGACCAGGTCCGTGGTGAGCAGCTTGCCGTCGACGACGATGCCGGGCGTGACGTGCATGGCTCGTCCCCAGTTCGTCATGGTCTCGTAGCGGTAGTCGACGACGTCGGGGTTCTGGAACGAGCCCCCGCAGCCGAGCAGGACTCGGCGGCGGCCGACCTCCTCGTAGCCCGGCAGCGCCTCGTACCAGAAGTCGAAGATGTCGTCGTTCATGGCGACGGCCTTCTTGACGAAGTCCAGGATGCTGATCAGCCGGCTCAGGTAGTCGGTGAACAGCGACGGCTGGGGCATCGTGCCGACGCCGCCGGGATAGACCGTCGACGGGTGGACGTGCCGGCCCTCCATGAGGCAGAACATCTCCCGGGTCGTCCGGCTGACCTTAAGCGCTTCCTTGTAGACCTCGCCTTCGAACGGGTTGTAGGCCCGCATGATGTCGGCGATCGTCCGGTAGCCGTGGATGTCCCGGCCCGGTGCCGCGGTCTTTTCGGCCAGGGCGAGCACGCTCGGGTTGGTCTGCTTGACCATCGCCTCGCAGAAGTCGACGAAGACGAGATTGTCCTGGAAGAGGGTGTGGTCGAACATGTACTCGGCGGCCTCGCCGAGATTGATGATCCACTCGGCCAGCGGCGGGGTTTTGATGCCGTACGCCATGTTCTGCGCGTACACCGAGCAGGTCGTGTGGTTGTCGCCGCAGATGCCGCAGATCCGGCTGGTGATGAAGCCGGCGTCCCGCGGATCCTTCCCCTTCATGAACACCGAGTAGCCGCGGAACAGCGACGACGTGGTGTGGCATTCGGCGACCACGCGGTTCGCGAAGTCGATCTTCGTGTAGACGCCGAGGTTGCCGATGATCCGGGTGATCGGATCCCACGCCATCTCCACCAGTTCGCCGGGTTTCTGGCCAACGGCCGGCTTCGGTTCCGTCGCGGTCACGACTTGTTCCTTTCCATTGCCGCCTGTCGACGGGGATCTGCCGGAGCGTACGGGCGCCACCGGGGGTTGTAGCCGCTGGTGAGTTCCGGACCGTTGTGGTGCCACTTCGGTTCCTTGTTTGCGGTCGCGTTGGTGATGCTGCGCAGGCGGCGGATCAGGGCGCCGTACGGCTTGATCATCAGCGTGGAAAGGCTGCCACCGGGAGGCATGTCCATGAACGGCATGAACTTGTCGGGGAAGCCCGGCATGGTGCAGCCGATGCAGATGCCGCCGACGTTGGGGCAGCCACCCACGCCGCCCATCCAGCCGCGCTTCGGGACGTTGCAGTTGATGACCGGCCCCCAGCAGCCGATCTTCACCTGGCACTTGGGCGAGTTGTAGTCCTTGGCGAAGTCGGCCTGCTCGTAGTAGGCGGCCCGGTCGCAGCCCTCGTGCACGGTCTTGCCGAACAGCCACTGCGGCCGCAGCATGTGGTCCAGCGGCGGGGGCGGGGCCGAGCCAGCGGCGTGGTAGAGCACCCAGGTCAGGGTCTCCATGAAGTTCTCCGGCTGGATCGGGCAGCCGGGCACGTTGACGATCGGCAAACCGCCCTGCGATCGGAAGTCCCACCCGAGATAGTCGGCCAGGCCCATGCACCCCGTCGGGTTGCCCGCCATGGCGTGGATGCCGCCGTACGTCGCGCACGTGCCGGCCGCGACCACCGCCCACGCCTTCGGCGCCAGCTGGTCGAGCCACCAGTTCAAGGTCAGCGGCTCACCGGTGTGCTCGTCATTGCCGAACGAGGTCCAGTACCCGTCGCCGTTGATGTTCTCGTTCGGGATCGAGCCCTCGATCACGAGGATGAACGGCTCGCGCATCTCCCCACGGGCCGCCTTCCGGTATGGCGCCAGGAACTCCTCACCGCCGGCGGTCGGCGACAACACCTTGTTGTGCAGGTTGACCTTCGGCAGACCGGGAACGAGCCCGAGAACGACGTCCTCGATCGCCGGCTGAGCGGAGGCCGTCATCGACACGGAGTCGCCGTCACAACTCATGCCCTCGGAGATCCAGAGGATGGTGACCTCGTCGAACCCGTTCTCCTGCGGGATCACCGCGGTGTCGCGTACGCCCTGTGTCATGTGCGTGGCCTCCCTTGGATCCGATCCCGCAGCCGGTCGTAGATGGCCGCCACCGGCACCGCGAGGGCCAGCGCCGGCGGCTTGTCCGGCGCGTGCGGGTGCGGGCGCGTCGGGGCCCGCTGCTTGCCGTGGTCAATCTCCTGGCCCAGCTCGCGGAGGGCCTGCTCGTCGGCCCGGACGCTCAGCTGCGGCATGAGCTCGTTCTCGTCGTCCTGCACATGCCGTGCGACGGCGGACGCCAGCCGCTCCATCAGCTCGTCCTGCGCGTGATCGCCGGTCCGGCAGCGGTCCAGCTCGAGGAGCAACTCCTTGATCGGCCGGTGCCCGGAGAGGTGCCGGTCGACCTGGCCGTCAGCCAGGACCTTCGCGGCGAACGGGTAGAAGAGAACTTCCTCCAGTGCGGCGTGCTTCGACAGCTCGCGAATGAGGATCTCCACGACGCCGCGGCGCTGCGCGTCCGATTCCGCTGCCTGATAGTCCCGAAACAGCTGTTCCACCACGCGGTGGTCGTGCCGGAGCAACTCCGTAGCGTCCATCAGACCGCCCCCCGTCCGGCGCTGTCCACCGTGATCGATTCCAGTACGACGTCGTCGCTGCCGGTGACGTCGATGTCGACGCCCCCGCACTGCGGGCAGGACACCATCGCGAGGTGGTCGTCGACCGGCCCGCTGCGGCCGCAGCCGTGGCAGGCCACCGTCATCGGTTCGAGCACCAGGTCGACGGCGGTGTCCGCGGCGACCGTGCCGGCCGCGGCCAGCTGGATGCCCTGCGTGACGACGTCGCGGTCGACCGGATGGCCACCGATCCGCACCCGCAGCCCGGTGACCCGGCGGCCGGCGGCCCGCCGTACCGCCGCCGCCACGATCGCCTCGGACAGACCTGTTTCATGCATGCGTGCTCACCCCCCGTTCGCTGCCGTCTGCGGGCGTGCCTGGTGCCGGCCCGTCGCCGCGCCCCAGCCGCGCGGCTTCCTCCCGTACGATCCCCGTCACCGTCCGGACCGCCTCGTCGAGCGCGGCGGCCACCGGAGCCGACAGCCCCATGCGCTCGTCGAGGACCGCGGGACGGCAACCCACCACGAGGACCCGGTCGACGCTCCCGCCCAGGCCGCGCAGCAGGTGCAGCACCGACTCGGGATCCATGCCGTGCGCGTCGGCGGCCGGCGCGTCCAGCACGTCGGCCGGCCGTAGCGTCCAGCCCGGATCGTCGAGGTCCACCTGGAGTACGGCCAACGTCCCGGGCGGTTCGTCCAGCGGCAACGCGTCCACCAGGACCAGCACGTCGTGGCGGCCGTCCAGCAAATCGTAGGCCAGGTGTATCCCCCGGATGCCGTAATCGGACACATCCACCCCCGGTGGGAGGACCGCGTCCCGCAGTCGCCGGACGACCTCGACGCCGAACGCGTCGTCGCCGAGGAAGATGTTGCCGATGCCGGCGACCAGGATCCGCCCGCCGTCGGGGCTGCTCACGGCGCCGCTCACGGGGTCGCCACCTCTCCGGTCAACGGCTCGACCTCCTCGGGACGGAAGTGACGCAGCCGCCCGTACCACTGGTGCAGCTCCGCGCCCGGGTCGTCGTCCACCGTCACGGCCAGGAATCGTGACCCGTCCACGTCGAGCAGCACCTGCTCCACACGGGCGGTACGGCCCTCCAGGAACATGTCGTGGGCGTCCGTACCCCGCCGGCGGGGCCGTAACCGGACCCGGCTGCCCCGCGCCAGCAGAGCGCCCGCGACCAGCACCGTCTCGGTCTCCGGCGCGATCCCGTCATCGGCGCCGGGCTCCCACCATGGCCGTTCCGGGTCGGGGGCGGCATCGCCACCCCGGCGTACGGGCGCCAGGGCCCGGAAGGCGCCGTGCAACCGTTCGAACACCGCGGGCGGCATGGCCTCGACCCGGTCGACGATCGCGGCGGCCCGGGGATCGGTGGCCCGCGCCTCCCGCTTCTCGGCGTCGGAGAGCGTGAGCGTCCGCAACGAGAGGATCTCGTCGATCTCGGCCGCGTCGTGCAAGTCACCCGGGCTCTCCGGCGCGATCTGCGGGTGGTCGTAGAGGATGATGGGCGACGAGAGCAGCACGTCGGCGCTGCCAGGTTCGCCTGCGAGCACCGGGAACGTGTGCACGTTGCGGCACTCCCGGGCTGCGCACGCCGCCCACTCCGGCGGGTCGAGCAGGGACAGGAACCGCCCCCGGCTGACCGTGGCCAGCGTGTGGGCCGCCAGCAGGCAGTGGCGCAACGCCTCGTCCCGCGGGCTGTCCGGCGGGATGGTCCCGTCCGTGTTCTCGACGCGTATCGCGAGCCGCAGCAGGGGGAACGGCGCTTCGGCCGGGGCGGCGGAGACGGTGACCGACGCGGACAACGGCCAGCGCCGGCGCACCACCCGCCCGACCGGCTCGCTCCGGCCGTCGACCAGCGGCTCGACGTCGTCCCCACCCGGTAGCCGGACGTCCAGCCGGCGGCCCCGCCGCAGGTCACCCACCGACGCCTCGATGTCGAACTCCCGCGGCACCGCCTCGTCGAAGCTGAGCTCCGTGCGGCCACCGGCCTCGATCCGGTCGACCGGCCGGTACCCGCCGGCCGTCCGCTGCTCGGTCAGCTTGCGTTGCAGGTGCAGGAACCGCAGCCGGATTCGGACGTTCGCCGGGTCTGGCGCTTCCAGCAGGCACTCGGTCTGCTGCCACGGCGACTCCGCGGAGCCGGCCACGCCGCTGTCGACCAGGCCGTGCGCCGCCGCCCAGGTCGGGGGCACCAGGACCCCGAACTGCCAGCGGACCCGGTTCTTTCCCGATGAGCGCCGATAGGGATAGAGCAGGTAGCCCTCGTACAGGATCGCGTCCGCGACCGCCTCGGCGCGGTCGATCCGGGAACTGGGGCGATCGGTCGGCACGGTACTCAACCCCCTTCAGGGCCTGCTCGGAACCCGCTGCGGCAAGCGGTCACACTGGTCTAACCCGTCCCACCAGGCGGCCGTAAGTGCGTGCCGCCGGTACGTGCCGAGCGCACTCACCGGACCAGGTGACCCGGCAGCAGGTGTGCCCGCGCCGTCGCCGGGTACCCCGACGACCGGACAAGGAGGCGTCGATGACCCAGGAAGCACCGGACCACTTCCGGCCGGAGGGCGGCATGGTGCTCACCCAGCTGCTGATCGTCCGGGACGTGGACCGGTCCCGTGAGAGGGTGGTTCGGTTGCTTATGCCCATTGTGGGCTTGGCTTGACGCGTCGGTCACGGACAACGCGATCGGCGTGGGACTGCTGGACTCCGTCCTCGCGCACACCCCTTCGGTGACCAAAGGCATGGGTGGACGCCGGGTTTAGAGACGACGTCGCGATCCACGGCGCCGTGCGCGGTATCGACGTCGAGCAGGTCAACGCAGCGACATGGCGGCCGGGTTCGTGCCGGTCAAGCGCAAGAGCCGACCCGCCTCGGCGGTGTCTCGCACCTGGTGGGCGTCCACAGCGAACCTGATCCGCCGGCTGACCGGCACCACTACCGCGTCCTGGCGCGACCCAGACCACCAGCGGTGACCCGGCCCTCGGTGCTGGACCTGCTCACCGAAGGCGAGACCGCCGCCGGCATGACGGCCGAACGGCTCCGTGAACAGATCGCCACGCTCACCGAGCAGCTCACCGCGGCCGGGACCGAGCTGGCCGAACTCGCCATCACCCGCAAGACGCTGCTGCGCCTGACCGGCCACGCCGTGTACCGTGCCAAAACTCATCGCACCTGGTGTGAGCTGATGTTTCGCGTCCCTGGCACAGGATGGGGGGCGTGTTGGTTCGGTTGCTGTACTTGAGCGCGGTGCGCGTGTTCGGCTGGCTGCGGCAGGCCACGCGGAGCGAGGCCGCGATGGTCGCGGAACTGCTGGTGCTGCGCCACGAGGTTGCTGTACTGCGACGCCAGATCGGCCGGCCGCGGCTGTCGTGGCCGGAACGCGCGGTGTTGTCCGCGCTGGTCCGGGCCCTGCCACGAGAACCGTGGAAGCACCGCTTCGTCACCCCGGCGACTCTGTTGGCCTGGCATCGCCGACTGGTCCGCCGACGCTGGACCTATCCGAACCAGCAGGGACGGCCACGGGTCAGCGACGAGATCCGTGACCTGGTGCTGCGCCTGGCCCGGGAGAATCCCGGCTGGGGGCACCGGCGCATCCAAGGCGCCTCATCCCGCCGCCGTCGCCGCCGCAGCGAGCGCCAAGACGACCGCAACCGGATGGTCCCAGCCCGGCGACGACCGTTTTCCGAGGCCCCGCTCCTTCATGCCATCAAGAGGCGGCGAGGAGTGGTGTTCTAGGCTGGGGTTCGGCGGGTCCGGGAAGTGACTGTTCCGAAGTGTTGACCCTGGGGTTCGGGTCAGCCGCGCTGGATTGAAGAGTCGCCCCCACGTGTCCTCCCGGGCCCGTCTCGGCTTTCTTGGCGTCTTTGATCATTTGCTTGTAGACGATGTCGGACAACCGTCGCTTGAGTGCGCGCATGGCCTCCATCGGTGTTTGCCGGCGGCGAGTTTGCGCCGGTAGTGGGCACGGCCTTCGGTGTCGTGGCGTAGCTGGACGACGGCCATGATGTGCAAGGCACGGTTGATGCGCCGGTTCCCGGCCCGGGACAGGCGGTGGCGCCGCTGGTCACCGGACGACGCGTCCAGGGGTGCGGTGCCGTTCCAGGACGCGAGGTGCCCGCGGGTGGCGAATCGGCTGATGTCGCCGATGTCGCCGATCAGGCGGGCGGCGCCGGAGGGGCCGATGCCGTTGAGGTCCTGCAGGCTGCTGCCGGTGGTCTCGACGAGCTCGGTCAGTTCCTTGTTTGCGGCCTTGATCTTCTTGTCGACCTGGACCAGTTCGGTGATCAGCTCGGACGCGAGCCGGCGGCGGGTGCGCCCGACCAGACCACGCGGCCGGACCGTGTTGAGCAGGGCCCGGGCCTGATCCTGCGACGCCTCGACTGCATCCTTGAGCCCGACCGGGAGGCGGTGCGCGCGCTGGCGGCGAAGTACGCTAACCCGAACCGGCTCAAGATCGAGGTCAAGAAGGCGACCGGCAGGCCGTTCTACAACACCTCGAACTACTCCTTCGCCAATCTGCTGGCTGACGCCGATGGGCTGGCGGACAACCTGGCCGACTACATCGACCGGTTTTCGCCCGATGTCGACGTGTTCCAGTACTTCGACTTCAAGAAGGAGATCCTCGCCCTGGACAAGGCGGGCTCCTGCGCGAGGTCATCACGTCCTTCAAGGCCGTCGACCTGCATCCGGACGTCGTTTCCAACGCCGACATGGGAGATGCGTTCGAGTACATCATCCGCAAGTTCAACGAGGCAGCGAACGAGACCTCCGGTGACCACTACACCCCGCGGGACCCGATCCGGCTGCTGGTCGACCTCCTTTTCGCCGAGAAGGACGCCGACCTCACCGAGGCCGGCATCGTCCGCACGCCGTACGACCCCACCGCAGGCACCGGCGGCATCCTCGCCCTGGCCGAGGAGCACCTGCTCGCACAGAACCCCGACGCGAAACTGAGCCTGTGCGGGCAGGATTACAACTCGCAGTCATACGTAATCTGCAAGTCCGACCTACTGGCCAAGGGCCACGACAAGGCCAACATCCAGGGCCTCGGCAAGATCGGCCCGCTACGCCACGCCGGACAAACCGACATCGCCAAAGCCCTACGCCACAGCGCCCGAAATCACCGCAGACCTCTGCCACTCCTTGGCATCACGTGACCAAACCGAGAAATCCCTACCTTGATCTTGCGGAGGCCCTGAAGGGGCGACCGCACCTGGACTATATGCATGATTCCGTCGAGACGTTCCAGGTCGGCCAGCACGTGTAGCCCGGTGATGCGGTCGCCGTCGATGGTCAGGGGCAGGGAGAAGGGCGGTGTGTCACGAAGGCGCTGGCCCCACATGACGCACGAACACCATCATTTCGGACGATCTGCAACGTGCTTCGACCGCGGACGTCAGAACTCGAGGACGTACTTGACCCCACCAGAGCGGCCGCCCGCGACCTGGTCCGCGATCGCGGCGCCGTCCTTGATTGGTGTCGTCTGGACGTCAAATCTCAGTTCGCCGGAGGCGGCGAGTGCCGCGAGTTCGCCGAGTGCACGTCCGTCGGGCTGCACGTAGAGGTCCGAGGTGGTGATTCCGCGAATCGGGTCGGGTGCGTCCGAGGTGATGGAGGTGAGGCGGCCTCCGTCGGTGAGCAGTCCGATCGCGTCCTCGGCGGTGCCTGTCGCGGCGATGAGGACGGCGTCGAATCGGCGGTCGCTCTTCTGCGCCCAACCGTCAGCGTGGGTGTCGATGACCTCGCTGGCGCCGAGGGCGCGGAGCTGATCGGCGCGGGCCGGCCCGGCACCGGCGACGATGTCGGCGCCCCGGAGGTGGGCGAGTTGCACGGCCAGTGACGCGGTGGGGCCGGACGCTCCGACGACGAGCAGGCGGGTGGTGGCGTCGACCTGGAGCTCGTCGAGGGCCTGCTGGGCGGTGAGCCCGGCGACCGGGAGTGCCGCCGCAATCTCCGGAGCCAGGTTCTCGGGCAGTCGTGCGACGTGCGCGGAACGGACTAGGACGCGCTCTGCCCAGGTGCCGCTGCCGCCTGGCAGGGGCGCCTCGTGGACCAGCACGAGGTCTCCCGTGCGGACTTCGGTCTCGTCCGGGCCGGTCGCGGTGACGCGGCCGACGGCTTCGACGCCCAGAGCTGCGGGCGGAACGAGGCCGACGTCCCATCCGCCCGTGTGAAGCAGGGCGTCCCACGGCCCGATCCCTGCCGCGACCACCTCCAGGACGAGCTCGCCCGCTTCAGGCTGGCGGGGGTTCGGAAGGTCGAGGATCTCCAGATCGCCGTTGGCGGCTCGAACACCGAGTCCGATCATGGTTCTTCCTTCTGTGTTGATTCTGTTCGTGCGTGTTTCGGGTTTCAGGCGGCCCGGTTCGTGCTCGGGTCCACGGGCCGCTTGGATTTCGGGAGTTTGTCGACCACGAGCCGGTAGGAGTCGGTGACGAGTTCCTTCACCAGGTTCTCGTCGAGGCTGGGCCCCCCTGCTGCCGTGATCCAGTGCTTCTTGTCCATGTGGTAGCCGGTCGTGATCTCTGCGTACTGCTCGCGCAGCCCAACGGCCTCGTCCGGATCGGCCTTCAGGATCACGACGGGGTGTCCCGGCATGTCGGTCATGAGCATGAAGACCTTGCCGCCCACCTTGTACAGCTCCCAATTCGGGCCGACACGGTGCTCGAACGTCACGTCCGGCAGCTCTGTCGCGTACTCGTTCGCGACCTTCTGGAGTTCCTGTCCGTCCATAGCTGATCAACTCCTCTAGCGATCGGTTCGCCCGGGCCGGGCCGCTCAGGCGAAGGTGAACAGGCGCTCGGGCTCGAACCGCGACACCGGGGTCTTGTACTGCTTCGCCTCGTCGGGGTAGCCGAGCGCGAGCAGCACGGTGGTGGTGTATCCGGTCGCGCGGATGTTGAAGGCCTTGTCCACGCTGATCGGGTCGAAGCCTTCGAGCGGCATGGCCTCGACGCCGAGCTCGGCGGCTGCCATCATCGTCAGACCCATCACCATGTAGGTCTGCTTCTCCATCCAGTGGTAGGTGTCCTTGTAGCTGTATTTGCGCAGGCTCAGGAAGTCACGGGTCATCGATTCCCACCGCTCCTGCTTGGCGTCATCTGCGAACCGGCCGTCGGCCCGCTCCTTGGCGAACACCGCTTCGAGGTGGTGCTCGGGCACATCGGCCCGAGTGGTGAGGATGATGGTGTGCGAGGCGTTGAGGATCTTCTCGGCGTTGTCCTGGAACCGCTCGCCGAGGTTGGCGGCCAGCCGCTCCTTGCCCTCCTGAGTGGACACGACGTAGAAGTGATTCGGCTGGATGTTCGTCGACGTGGGAGCCGAGCGCAGGAACCTCAGCAGCTGCTGAAGAGTCTCATCCGGGATCGTCTTGCTGCCGTCGAAATACCGGCTGAGGTGCTTGCTCATGAGCTTGTCGAGATCCATGTCATCGTGCTTTCTGTGCGTGATGAGTTGAGGGGTTGTAGATGGTGAAAGTCGGATACGGCTAGGGTTTGCGGGCGAGGAGTTTGCCCACCCGGTCGAAGCTGATGCCTGTCGTGGCCGAGGCGATGTCGCCGGCCTTGAGCGCCGTGGCCGCCTGTTCGAGAGCACCCATCGCATGCGTGTAGAGCGCGGGGCCCAGGCTGATGCGCTTGACCCCGGCCTTCTGCAGTTCAGAGACGGTCAGCACCTGGTCCGCCGGTGAGATGAGAACGTTCACGGGTGTCGGCGCGACGGCGGTGACGATCGCGACCAGGGACTCGAGGTCGGGCGGGAACGGCGCGTAGAGCACGTCGGCGCCGACCTCGGCGAAGGCCGTCAGCCGTCGGATGGTGTCATCGAGGTCAGGCCGCCCCTGGATGAAGTTGTCGGTGCGAGCGGTGACGACGATGCGTCGCTTCGCCGCGGCGACCGCACTGCGAACCCGGCCTACCGCGTCGTCGAAGTCGCGGATCGGGTCATCGGGATTCCCGGTGGTGTCCTCGATCCCGATGCCGGCCAGCGCGTGCGCGACGGCACTGTCCACAGTCACGGCGACGTCCTCGGCGGTGACGCCGTAGCCGTCCTCGAAGTCACCGTTGACGGGCAACCCCGTGAGCCGGCCGAGCAGCTGTGCGTGGTCGAGATGCTCGTCGCGGGTGATGCTGTGGCGTCCGTCGATGCGGCCGAGCGCGGCCGCCAGGGCCGCCGACGACGTGCCGATGGCCTCGAAGCCGGCATCCGCCAGGACCAATGCCGACACGCCATCCCAGGCGTTCGGCATGACGAGGCCCCCTTCTCGGGTGTGCAGTGCCATGAACTTCTCATAGAGCTCAGAACCGGGCATGTCGTTCCTTTCCAGTGCGGTCGATCAGGGCGAGGGTTCGACCGGTCAGGCCGCTGTTCTCGCGAGTTTGGTAAGCGCTCTCATGCGAGGTCGGGGGTCGGGATGTCGACGTCGGTCAGGTTCACGTTGTTGAGGTAGTTCGTCAGCAGTGCCCGGACGACCAGCGTGACGATCGCCAAGATCTGTGGATCGGTGTACCCGGCACCCTGGACGGCCGCGAGGTCGGCATCACTGACCCGTCCGCGCGTCTCGATCACCTGCTGGGCGAAGCGAGCCACCGCAGCCCGCTTCGGATCGACCGAGCTTCCCGCCCGCGCCAGCTCGATGTCCTCCACGGACATGCCGCCCTTCACGGACCCGGCCGTGTGCAGCGCCAGGCAGTAGTCGCAGCCATCGGCTTCGGACACGGCCAGCGCGATCGTGTGGCGCGTCCTCGCGTCCAGGAGCCTGCTCGCTTTCGTCTGCACCGTCATGACGAGATCGAGGACGGTCGGGTTCGACGCGAGCATGGTGAACATATTCGGTACGAAGCCGAACTGCGCTTCGACCTGGTCAAGCGTGCCCCGCACGTCGGCGGAGGGCTCATCGGCAGGAAGAACGTTCAGGCGTGACATGGGAAATCCCACTCCGGTCCAGGTGGGTGGTGGTCGGTAACCGACCTTGGTCAAGTTTTGGGCTGCGTAGCCCACTCCGTAGATACAACACTACACACGACTGGGCTGTCAAGCCCACTCTTGCTAAGATGATGAATCATGAAGTCCACGACGGCAGCGCCAGAGCCTCGCCAGCTCACCGAGAAGGGGCAGGCGACGCGTGCCCGGATACTGGAGCACGCCGCCGCGCTCATCTACGCCGAGGGCGTCCACGCCACGAACAACGACAAGCTCCGGCGCGCCACCGGCGTCAGCGGGTCGCAGATCAACCACTACTTCCCGACCAAGGAGAGCCTCGTCCTGGCGGTGATCGAATGGCAGGCTGAACGCGTCCTCGGGCTCCATCACAGCGAACAGTTCGACGGCTTCGAGAGCCTCGAGGGGTTTCGGAAGTGGGCAGCGTTCTATATCGGGTATGAACGCGCCTACCACGAAGGCTGCAGCCTCGGGTCGCTCGCCAGCGAGATCATCAAGACCGACCTCGACGTTCACGATGAGCTTGCGGATGCGTTCGCTAAGTGGCGAGAGATCTTCCGCGACGCGCTCCTCCGCCTGCAGCGGCAGGGCCGTCTGAGCAACGAGGCCGACCCCGAGCGGCTCGCGAGCCTGCTCCTCGCCGCGTTCCAGGGCGGCATGCTCCTCGCACAAGTCGCCCGGGGCATCTCCCCCCTCAGGGAGGCCCTGGAAGCCGCTCTCGACTACATCGAGACCTTCGCTAACCCACACGACACATAGGCAGTTGGAACCGAATCCGCCGCTCGAGTTCCCTAGTGCCGTGACCACGAACGTTCAGGGTGTTGGGGTCAGGCTGCGCGGGTGGTGGGTTGGCCCCATCGTCGTTGGCGTTCGCTGCGGATGCGGGCGCGTTCTCGGCGTTGGGCGGCCAGGACGTCGGGGTGGCGGGCGTTGGCGTTGCGCCGGCGCAGGTAGGCCTGCAGTTTCCGGGTCAGCGCCGGGTGGTTGGGGTGGTTGGAGCCGGCGATGACGAAGGTGCGCAGTGGCCCGAACTGGGCCTCGATCGGGTTGGCCCAGGAGGCGGCAGTTGGTCGACGAGTTGAACCGATACTTGCACGCAGCGGCGCCCGGTGCTTCGGCTGCACCTGGCCGACGATCGGCGGGCAGCAGGCGGTCAGCCTTCCCGGTAGGCGGGCAGCCCGAGCGCGGTGCGGACTTTGCCGGCCTCCCTGGCTCCGCTGTGCGCCGCTGCTGCGCGGATCTCCCGCATCAGCACGTCGGCGTCCGCCGCCTCGCCGGCTCGCCGCCAATGCCGTAACGCGACGTCGTTCTCTTTGAGGAGTGCGCCCATCGGCGCCCGGACCTCTGCCGGCCAGACCGTCTCGCGTAGCTCAACCGCGTGTGCTGCGTTGGTCCGGGCCACGTCGGCGGCCAGCGTGCGGACCGTCCGCCACGGCTTCCCGGCGTTGACCGCGTCCTCCAGCTCTTCCAACGCGGTGTTGTACGGCGCCACGATCGCCAGATAGCGGTTCTTCGCCTCAGTAGGCGTCAGCGTGGCCGGGGTGGTCGGCGCGGCGCTCTGCCAAACCGGCGGTGGAGCCTGCGGGTCGACCTGTTCGCCTCCACCGCACCCTGTGAGCAGCACGATCAGGGTCAAGGTGGCCGTCCAGCGACGCACGGAAACTTCCCATCTGTCGAGGTCCGAGATACCGGGAGTCTAGGGGCGCGCCTGCGCGGGCGACTACCCAGCGACGGCGGCGCCGCCGGTGGGAAGTTGAACGCGGATCCGTTCACCGGCAACCGGGACGCCTTCGGCGGCGGTAACCCGATCAGCAACGTCGAGGTGGATGGCCATTTCTTCAACATCACGGGCATCGTCAAGATGGCGGAACTCCTCGGGCCCGGTCGGTCGCCCGAGTGTCACCGGCATGATGCTAGGTCGACATGACGTCATGATCCCATGGGTCTCCAGCCATCCATTCGGCTGCCGCCGCCGCAGACACGACCGCTTCCGCCGTGACGTGCGCGGAATGCGGCCAAGTCCACCACGGTGGGGTCACTCGCAACGACGCGGCGAGCTGTGCTGGTGCCTGCATGGTGCATGCCCGGCCACGATGGCCTGGTCGTCGGCTACGCCACCCCGCCAGACCAGGGTTACGGACCGGCGCTGGAAGCGCTGTGCCCGATTCTCCCTCCGGTGTCCTGACCTTTTGCATTCCTACCCTCGGATCCGTGTCAGAGCAGGCCGCGCTGGACCGCGCGGACACCGGCCTGGAACCGGCCGGTGGCGTCGAGTTCGTCGAGCAGCTCGGCGATCCGGCGGCGGACCGTCCGGGGGCTCACCCCGAGGTGGCGGGCGATCGACTCGTCCTTCACCCCCGCGTTGAGCAGGTCGATGAGTTCGCTCGTGTCGGCGTCGTGCGTCGCCGTGGCGCCCTGGCGGCCCGACCCGAAGCGGATGGGGCTGGCGTGCGTCCACAGTTGCTCGAAGATGGCCTGGAGACCGTCGGTCAGCGCCGAACGCGCCGCCACGACCGAGAGGGTCTCCGGCGCGGTCTCTTCGCCGGCGAGGAGCACCACGGCGGTCTCCCGGTCGACCACCAGCAGCTTCATGGGCACCTGCGGCAGTGTCCGAGCCTCCTCGCCGTTGTCGACCATCCACTGGATACGGGCGACCAGCGCCGGCTCATCGAGGACCTGGCTGGCATACAGCGAGCGGAACCGGACTCCTCGGCGGAGTAGACCGAGTTCGGCGTCACTGATGGGCGTGCTGTTCGGCGCGACGTACGGCGGGGTGTCGATCCCGACCACCTCCATCCTCGCCGAGCCGAGCAGGTCGTGAATGCGGCTCGCGGTCGCCGTACGCCCCTCGACCACCTCGAAGAGTCGTCGTGGTTCGGTGCGCATCAGGCCGGCGGCGAAGACCCGGGACAGCTCGTACGACGCGGCCTCGAGCCGGTCCAGGGCATGTCGGCGTTCCCGCACCAGCGCGGCCAGGCCGGCGAGGGGGTCCACCGCCTGGTAGCGGCCGTCGGTCCCGGCGTCGTGGCGTATCAGGCCCAACGAGGCCAGACGGTCCAGCGCGGCGCGTACATGCGCGGCCGAACACATCAGCGCGTCGGCGTGGGACTCGGCGTCGGCCCTGGGATCGAGCAGGAGCCGTCGGTACACCTGTTGGTCCAGGTCGGACAGCCCGACCAGGTCCCACGCTCCCCGCTCACCGTTGTCCGTCACGGCCCGAGCATAGGCCCGTGCGTCCGGAACGGGCATCTGGCCGAATCGGGCACCGTCGGGCGTCATCACGCTGTTATTGTCTCGCCGCCGGTGATCTAGGTGCATGGAAAGCATGTGGGATCCCCTCGTGACGACGCGTGACGACCGTGACGCTCGGTGCCGGCACGATTGAGGAGGAGCAATCATGTCGCGTCGTCTGTTACGCGCGCTCGCGGTAACCGCCATAGCTGTCAGCACACTGGTCGCCCAAGGTTTTCCCGGTGCCATGGGCGTGGCCCACGCGGCTCCCCTGACCACGGCATCCATAGGTCTCGCCACCACCGCGACCGGCCCTGGCCCGTCCAGCGATTGGCGGGTCGAGCGAGTGTGCAGCGGGCCGGTGCGGGCGGGGTACGCACAGTGCCATTCGATCCGCCGCACCCCGCCCCGGCGTCGACGCAGCCGTCGCCATCGACGTCCAGGCAGGCCGGCGCCGCCGAGACGGTCTACGGGTACGGTCCGGCCGACCTCGCCTCGGCGTACAACCTCCCTGCCGCGGCGGGTGACGGCGTCACCGTCGCGGTCGTGGCCGCCTTCGACAACCCGACGGCCGAGGCCGACCTCGGGGTCTATCGGGAACACTGGGGCCTGCCCCCGTGCACCACCGACAACGGCTGCTTCAAGAAGATCGACCAGCGCGGCGGCCAAAACCTCCCCATACCGGACGAATCGTGGGCCGGGGAGATTTCGCTCGACCTCGACACCGTGTCGGCGGTGTGCCCGCGCTGCCACCTCCTGTTGGTCGAGGCCGACACCAACTCGGCCGAAGACCTGGGCCAGGCCGTCGACCAGGCCGTCGCCAGTGGCGCGCACGTGGTGTCGAACTCCTACGGCGGTCCCGAGGACGCCGACCTGAGCGCCACCTACGGGAAGCACTACCGGCACCCGGGGGTAGCGATCGTGGCGTCCTCCGGCGACAGCGGGTACGGCATGTCCTTTCCCGCCTCGTCGCCGCACGTGACGGCCGTCGGCGGCACCTCGCTCACCCGTGACGACACCACCAGCCGCGGCTGGACCGAGCAGGTGTGGAACAACTACTCCGGGGCGCCGGGCAGCGGATGTTCCGTGGTGGAATCGAAGCCCTACTTCCAGGCCGATCCCGGATGCGACGGCCGCACCGTCGCCGACGTGTCCGCCCTCGCCGACCTGCTCAACGGCCTGGCCGTCTACCAGACCTTCGGCGGCTACGGCTGGGCGCAGTACGGGGGCACGAGCCTCGCCGCCCCAATCATCGCCGGCGTGTACGCACTCGCCGGTCGGACGCCGGCCGGCGACATGCCGAACTGGTACCCCTACGCCGCGCCGGCCGGCAGCCTCAACGACATCACCACGGGCAGGAACGGCACCTGCGACCCGGCGGCGGCGTACCTGTGCACCGCCGGTGAGGGGTTCGACGGCCCGACGGGCCTCGGGACCCCGAACGGTGTCTCCGCGTTCCGGGCACCCGGCCCCCACGGCCGTGTCGCGGGCACCGTGACCGACGCGAGCAGCCACGCGCCGGTCGCGAACGCCACCGTCACGGTGAGCGGCGGCGGTCACAGCGTCACCGCCACCACTGATGCCGCCGGACGGTACTACGTCACCGAACCCGTCGGCACGTTCACCGTGGCGGTCGCCGCGTTCGGCTACGTCGACGTGACCCGTAGCGTCGAGGTCACCGACGGGCAAACATCCACGGTGGACCTCGCGCTGCACGCCCAGCCGCTGGTCACGCTCTCCGGCACGGTGAAAGACGGTTCCGGGCACGGCTGGCCGCTGTACGCCACGGTGTCCGCACCCGGCACGCCACTGCCAGCCGTGCGCACCGATCCCTTCACCGGCCGCTACCGCATGCGGGTGCCCGTACAGTCCGCCCTGACCCTGCGAGTACGGGCCGAGCCAGCCGGATACCGGACCGCCGACGCGCAGGTCACCATCGACGCCACCAACGTCGGTCGGGACATCGCGGTGCCCGTGGACGACGAGATCTGCAAGGCCGCCGGCTATCACCACAACTACGCCGGCATGCCCGCCCAACCGTTCGAATCCACCGACGTGCCGGAGGGCTGGCGTGCCGACAACGCGACCGAGAACGGCGGGTGGGAGTTCAACCGGGGCACGGTGATCCCGCGTACCAACGAGACGACGGGCAGCGGAAACTTCGCCCTCATCGACACCCAGTTCCAGAACCGCAAGGACACCACGCTCACCACACCGCCGGTCGACCTGACCGACGTCGACCATCCCGTCGTCGGGCTGCGCACCCGCTTCGTCGGGTACCTGCCGACGCAGTCGGCCGACGTGGGCGTGTCCATCGACGGCGGCGCCACCTGGTCGACGATCTGGAAGCAGGACGGGCTGGCCATCATCAACGGGCCGCTGTCTCTGCCGATCCCGCAGGCGGCCAACCGCCGCGGGGTGCTGGTGCGGTTCCACTACGCCGGGCAGTTCGCCCGCTACTGGGAACTCGACGACGTCTACGTCGGCAGGCGTACCTGCGACCCGCTGGCCGGCGGGATCGTCGCCGGACGGGTCCTCGACGCGACCACCGGCGACGGCGTCAACGGGGCCACGGTGGCGGCGGTCGCCCACCCGGACGCGCAGGCCAGGTCGGTGGCCACGCCCGACGACGACAACGTCGGCGACGGCTACTTCGCCCTGTTCGCGCCGGGCGACGGTGACCAGCAGTTCACCGCGTCGGCGCGCAACCGGGTCAGCCTCACCCGGTCGGTGCACGTCGCAACCAACGCGGCCACCAGGGCCGACTTCTCGCTGGCCGCCGCGGCGCTCACCGTCAGCCCGGCGACGGTGACGCGGAACGTGCGGCTCGGCGAGAGTGGGCAGGCGAAGTTCACCGTCACCAACTCCGGGTCGGCGGAAGCGCATGTCTCCCTCGTGGAGCAGCCCGGCGGCTTCACCCCGATCGGCGCACCGCCCGCCGCCGCAGCGGCGGTTCCGGTGCGACGGGTCCCCGGCGTCGCCTCCGGCGGCCGGCGCGCCGCCGACGGGCGGCTGGTCGGCGCAGCGCCGACCGTCACCTCCCCGCCGGCCATGACCGCCTCGGCAGCGTCCGGCGGTCCGGCGTGGGCGCCGCTGGCCGACTATCCGGGCGGCCCGATCATGGACAACGCGATGGCCCGCGGCGACGACGGCAAGGTCTACGTCGTCGGTGGCACGCCTGACGGGTACGGACCCACGGCGAAGGGGTACGTCTACGATCCGGTCCGGCTGCTGTGGTCGGCATTGCCGGACCTGCCGGTGCCCGTGCAGAAGCCGGTGGCGGCGTTCGTCGCCGGCCGACTCGTCGTCGCCGGCGGCTGGGGACCGCTGGACGCGGTCACCGACGTGCAGATCTACGATCCGGCGACCGGAGCGTGGACGCGCGGCGCGCCGCTGCCCGCACCGCGCGGCGCCGCCGGCAGTGCCGTGCTCGACGGCCTGCTGTACCTGGTCTCCGGCTGCGATGTCGGCGATTGCCTGACCGCCACCAACAGCGTCTTCGTGTACGACCCAGTACACGACCGGTGGAGCAGCAGGGCGAACTACCCGGCGAGCGAGGCGTTCATGTCCTGCGGCGGACTGACCGGACGGGTCATCTGCGCCGGAGGTGTCGACTTCGGGACCGGCAACGGGTCGGCCGCCGCGTACTCGTATGAGCCGCGCACGGACGCGTGGACCCGCGTGGCCGACCTGCCGACCGGCTGGTGGGGCGCGGCGTCGACGGTCGCCAACGGGCAGCTGTTGCTCAGTGGTGGCGTCGCCGGTGGCACGGGCCCGACGTCGTCCGTCACCAACGAGGGGCACGCGTACGATCCGGTGGCCAGCAAATGGCACGCCCTGCCGAACGCACCCGCGCCGTTCTACCGTGGCGCTGCTGCCTGTGGCGTCTACCGGGTCGGTGGGGCGCGGCAACACTTCGAGGCCACGTCGAGCACCCAGGAGCTGCCGGGATACGACATCTGCGGGCCGTCCGGCGACGTGCCATGGCTCTCCGAGAGCGACAGCGCCTTCACCCTTCGGCCTGGGGAGAGCAAGACCGTGACGCTCAAGCTGGACGCCGGCAACGCGTCAACCGTGGACCAGCCGGGCGACTACGGCGCCGCGCTGGCGGTCCGGGTCGACGGCCCCGTGCAGCCCGCACCGGTCCAGGTCACGATGCATGTCGATCCGCCCAAGAGGTGGGGCCGGCTGAGCGGCACGGTCAGCGGTGCCGGGTGCACCGGTTCCGTCGCGCCGCTGTCGCGCGCCACCGTCACGGTTCGGACGAAGCGCTTCACCACCACCCTGTGGACCGACGAGGCCGGCAACTGGTCGGTCTGGGTCGACAAGCGGGACAGCCCGATCACGCTGGTCTACTCCAAGGACGAATTCAGCACTTTGACAAGAAGGGTCAAGGTGCAGGCCGGTAGCACGGTCAGCACAGACGTGGTCCTGCAGCCAACTAGCTGCTGAGCTTGCGGGCACGGGTCGGCCAACGCTTCGGCGACGACCGGCCCGTGCCCGTTGGGTGTCTGCTGGGTCAAAGCGACTGTGGCTACGGTGGCTGTACCGAAGCGAGGTGTACGGATGCTGCTTCGATGATTGGGTTCCGCTTCGAGCTGGCGCGGGCAACCTCCATGTCGAACAGCCGGACCGAAGCCGGACCACGTGCGTACCGGTCCAGGTCGATGATGGTGTCGTCCACCTCGAACCCGAGCCGGACGCAGGACTGCACGCGGACCGCCGAGGCCCAGCGGCATACCGGGCGCAGGCCGATGTCCCCGGCCACCAGGCGGGACTCCTGGGCCCAGCGTAGAGCCGTGCGGGGCCGGCCCCTGACCAGCGAGACCTGGGCCAGCACGAGAGCGTGCAGCGCCTGGCTGACCGGATCGGGCGGATGCGGGCTGGTCTCGTACCCGGCCAGGGCGAGCTCGTGCGCCGACCCGGGGTCGGGACGGTAGCAGTGCACCAGTGCGAGGAACGGGGAGAGCCCACTGCTCTGCATCTGGCTCGATCTGAGGTGGCGGCGGGCCAGCGGCAACGTCTCCAGGATCAACGCCTCCGCCTCGGCGATCCGACCGGCGAGCAGCAGCGCGCACCGGCGGCGCAGCTGGCGGCGAGCCGGGACGAGATCGGCCCGGCGCAGGGTCGCCAGGGCCGGGGGTCGGGCGGTTCCGCCGCCACCGGCCCGTCCGAGCGAGGGTGCCCCGCCCCGGTCCCCGCCCGTCCGGACGCGAGTTCGTGCATGGTGCGTGCGGAGTGCACATCGTGGGCGGCGTGCACGAGGATCTCGGCGTGCTGGATCGCCACCTGGCAGCGGTCCTCCTCCGTCCCGTTGACCGCGACCCGGCCGGACGGTCCTGACCGGGTGGCACTGCTGGCAGGGCGGGTCAGCCCTGGTATGGCGGTGCCACACCCCAGCCCCACCGCGGCACGGGCGCCTCCCGCGCCGAGTTCGCGCCGGGCTGCGAGTTGCTCAGTGCGAGCCGGGTGCCCCATTCGACGTAGCCGGCGAACGCCGCCCGGAATTCGGGGTCGGCGGGCAGGTCCACCTCGTCGGCGGCGTCCATCATGAGGTTGACCCAGCGTCGGCGTTGCGGCTCAGTGATGGCCTTGCCGAGGTGGTGGTTCAGCATGGTCGGATAGCCGCCGCGCTCGGCGCTGTACGTCGCCGGGCCGCCGAACACCTCGGCCAGCCACGTCGCCACGTGCCTGGCGTGGTCGGGGTCTATGTGCGCGAATAGCGGCGCCAGCAGATCGTCGGTGACCACCAGCTGCCCCGGTAGCCGCCGTCGGCCATCACCGGCCGCCCGTTTAGCTTCTGGTCGATGCCCGAGGCGCGATAGACGATTGTGTCGTTGCGGTTGCCAGGCTGCGGGTCACCGACGGCGATGACCAGGCGGGTACTGGCGTCGATGGCGACCTGCAGGTTCGTCGAGTACCGGTAGTTCTTCCTGCGGGCGGCCAGGCGGCGGTCGCGGGTGGGGATCAGCGTGCCGCCGACGATCGCGATTTGCTCGACCGGTCGCTTCCGCACCGGCGCCAGGGCCAGCAGCGGTGCGAGGGTGTCGATGACCCGGTGGGCCGCGGAGTGCGACACCCCGAACAGCGGGCCGATCTGGCGCATCGTCAGGTTCGTGCGCCAGTAGGTGGCCACCAGCAACACCCTGCCGGCGAGGTCAAGGGCCAACTGCCGGCCCGGCCGGCCGTCGGCGATGCCGTCGCCGCCACGCTCGGCGACCAACCTGGACCAGCTTCCGGAACTGGGCGGGCTGCAGCCCCGTGAACGGGAAGATCCACGCAGACCTGGCCGCGGTGATCACCTGCACCCAGGCATCCTGCTCGACCATCCTGACCAGACAGACGCCCGGGGTTACGTGGCGTCCCTTAGTGCTCGGGTTCGTAAGTCCTTCGGGGGTTATGCGGCCAAGGCGTGTGCGGCAGGCTGGTGATCGCAGCCGGCGGGTTGTTGGAGGTTCTGCTCTTTCTGTTTGTGTCGCTCGATCCGGGCCATCAGGTCCTCGATGTCGGCCGGGGTGAATTTCCATCTGAACGGCCGGGTGGTCGCGTTGTAGCGCTGCTCGAAGGCGGTGAGTCGGTCTTCGACCTGGTCAAGGCTGGTGAAGTCGTTGGGTGTGAGCACTTTGCGCTGGACGATGGAGAAGTAGATCTCGATCTGGTTGAGCCAGGATGCGTGGACCGGTGTGTGGACCATGACCGCGTTCGGGAACCGCTTCGTGAGGCGGTCGATCGCGGCCTGGCCGCGGTGCGACGAGCCGTTGTCGACTACCCAGAACACCCTTTTCGCGGAGGCATACGGTTGCTGGGTCATGACCTGTTCGACCAGGG
>NZ_JBIALB010000023.1:0-68541 GCF_042872965.1 Micromonospora sp. NPDC005087
ATCACGAGGCGTAAGCACCTTCATGATCACCGGTTCTGTGCCTGCACCCGTTCAGACGCGCCGAGCAACCCCACCATTCCGCGCGACCTCTAAGTCGCTTCGGAGTGATGTACCGGCGGACGCTGTGGTCGGTGGATCAGTTGGCGGCGAGTGTGGCCAGGTAGGTGTCCGCGGCGTCAGGTGTCATGAACCAGTTCTGGAAGTCGTTGGGGTCGGAGAAGCCGTTGGCGAACCGGCGGGCGATGGTCGCGTTGGTGGAGGCGGCCGCGAGGATCTGCTGTACGTGCGGGGGTAGCGGCTGGAGCATGGCGTTGGTCCAGGTGGTTACGGCCTGCCCGGCGCTTTCCCAGAACCGCTCGAACGTCTGAGTCATCCAGGGTCCGTCGAACGGCTGGTCCCCCCGCTCCAGGATGGATCCGAGGTATGAGTAGGCGCACTTGGCGGCGGTGTTGCTGCCCTGGCCGGTGATGGGGTCGTTGGCGACCACGACGTCGGCCATGCCCAGGACGAGGCCGCCCGAGGGCAGCTCTGCCACGGGGTGGCGCACGGTTGGCGTGTATCGACCGGACAGGGTGGCCCGCCCGTCGGTGAGCTCCACGTCGGCGCACCGGTCATAGATCCATGGGGTGTACTGGCGCACGAGCTCGAGGGTCAGCTTGAGATGCTCGGCCGGGTCCCGCCGGTCTTTCCACAGGTCAAGCGGGCCGTCGGGCACGGCTTCCCAGAATAGGATCTCGCATGGCCCGGACAGGGTCAGTGCGGGGATGACGAAAAGTTCCCCGAGTCCGGGGACGGCGTTGAAGCTGACATGCGGCACCGGCCACAGCGGGTCCGGTGTCATGCCGTGCACGTAGGCGACGGCGAGTCCTCGCTGGGGTGCGGTGTACACCGACCGCTGCGGGTCGCGGTCGAAGACGCCAACCAGGTCGCCCTTGCCGGCGGCGACGATGGTCAGGTCGTAGCGGCGCAGCTTGGTGAGGCCGTCCAGGTCCGCGGTCGTCACACCCTGGTAGTGCACCGTGCCGCCGCGCTGCTCAAACAGCTCCAGCCAGCTGGCCATCTTCAGGCGCTGGTCGGTGCTTTGCGCGTAGCGATCCAGAGGGCCAGAAAAGCGCAGCGCTCGCTCGCCGGGTGGGGCGGACAGGGACAGCTGCAGCCCCTCGATGTGCGGTGTCTGCTCCTGCCAGAGATCCAGCCCGTACTCACGCTCGGTGTCCAGCGCCGCGGCGAACATCGCCTGGGTGCTCATCACCCAGCCGCGGCGGATCTCATCGGGGGTACGGGCCGACATGATGGTCACGTCGTACCCTTCGGCGAGCAGACTCAGCCCGAGTTGCAGCCCGGACTGTCCGGCCCCCACGATCAGAATCTTCCGCATTGGTGCCTCCAGGTGGTTGAGCTACCGGGCCGCGAGTGCGTCCGGGACCGCGCCGGTGGTGCGTGCCATCGTGTGTTCGACGACTGCCAGCAGGGCCCTGGCGACCGACGACGGGTCGCGGGCGTCGCAGGTGATCAGCGGAACCTCGGCAGACAGCGTGAGGGCGGCGCGGATGTCCTCTAGCTGGTGCGTCAGCACGCCGTCGAAGAGGTTGACGCAGACCACGAACGGCACGTCGCTGTCTTGCTCGAAATAGTTGACCGCCGGGAACGATGCCTCCAGGTTCCGGGTGTCGGCCAGCACCAGCGCGCCGACCGCGCCCCGGCACAGGTCGTCCCACATCGGCCAGAACCGTGGCTGCCCGGGTGTGCCGAACAGGTACAGCACGAGGTCGGCGCCGATCGTCAGCCGGCCGAAGTCCATGGCCACGGTCGTGGTCGTCTTGTCGATTCCCGGGTCCAGCCGGTCCACCGTCTCGCTCGCCGCTGTCATCCACGCCTCGGTGTTGATCGGGGGAATCTCGGAGATGGACTGGACGCAGGTGGTCTTACCGACGCCGAAGCCGCCGGCGATGACGATCTTCGCCGAGGTCAGCAGGGGGCTGTCAGGCAAGCTGGCGGAGGCCATCGCGCAGTCTCTCCAGGAGGTGAAGATCGATCTGGGTGGTGTAGTGGCCGTCGTGGATCTGCAGCCGGTCGGTGGCGGCGAGGTCGTCGACCACGACCCGGGTCACGCCCAGCGACATGCCGCATACCGCCGACAGTTCGGCAACCGATCTGGTTTGCCGGGCCTGCTCGTACAGTGACCGCGCCTCGGGCAGCAGCCCTGAGGCGAAGACCGCGTCATAGAACGGCACCGACACCAGGGTGTGCACCAGCAGATGCTGCCGGGTGCGTGCGCGTCCCCCGGTCAACACGTAGGGCCGCACCTTCCAGTAGGTGGTGGGCACTTTCGCTCCCTCGGCTCTGGCCACTCAGCCGGGCGGCTGGCTGACGGTGAGGCGGTGCAGATCGTGGCGGACCTGCGGGGTCAGGACGTGCCCGACGGCGCCGACGAACTGCGTCATGTGGTAGGAGACGACCCGCAGGTCACAACCAGCGGCAGCGGCCACGGTCAGCCCCGCGGAATCGCCGACCCGCATGAACATGAGGTGTCCGCGCGGCAGGCGAACAGTCAGATATTCCGACGCGCCTAGGTCGAGCAGATCTGCGCTGCGGTCGGCCATGCTGAGCAGCCCCGCGGTCAAGGCAGCCAACTGATCGCCCAAGTCCCGGGAAACCCCGCGGGAAGCGGCGAGCTGCAGACCGTCGAGGGACACGATCAAAGCATGGGTGACACCGGGCACGTCGTCGGCGAACTGGCGCACCAGCCACGCGAAATCCTGGTGCCCGGAGGCGGCCGCCTGCGGTCCGCCGCTGCCGCCGTTCGGGTGAGTCATGGCAGGTGTCCTTCGGGTTTCACGGTTGGTGGTACCTGTGCATCGGTGACGCCGGCGGCGAAAGCAACCGTCTCGTCCGGCCAAGTGTCCCGATCTGGCGAGGCGCGGTGCCCCGATGCGGCAACGGCGTTCTCAATCCCGCCATCGGGGCGGCCGTCAGCGCGCACACTCTCCGGTACGCGACGGGGAAGACCACCATCACTGGCGACCGATTGCGCTGCGACGCGGTGGCCGTTGCCGCCCGGCCGGCCATGTACGAGCGTCAGGCGAGAGGTGGAAGCTTGCGCGCCCGGGTGCGACGCCTCCACCTGCCCCCCTCCTTCACGGGCTCCGGTTTGAACCGACGGGCGGTGGGCCACCGGTGCCGCACGTTGGGGATGCGAGGGTGGAGGGGGTGTGGACGCCATCTCACATAGCAGCGGCGCGGGAACCAGCACGGTCGCGGTCGTGCCGCCCGAGGGTCGGTTTGTCAGCGCGACCCGCAGGTGGTGGGCGCGGGCCAGGTACGAAACGACGACAAGACCCAGATGCGCTGCCGGGTTATCCGCGACCGGCGCCGATGTGTTCCCGGCCAGCATGGCGTTGAGCGCAGCGAGTTGGTCGGGCCTGACACCGACGCCGGCGTCCTCGACACGAAGCAGCACGCTGCCGTCCTCGGTGATGAACGACGACACGATCACCGACGAGGTCGGCGGGGAGAAGCGGGTTGCGTTGTCCAGCAGCTCAGTCAGCACCCGAATCACGTCGTCGGCCGCGAACTCTACGACCCCGAGGCCCACCACATGTCCGACACGAATTCGCGCGTAGTACTCGGTAGCCGATGTCGCGGCCCGAATGACATCGACAAAGGCGACCGTCTGCCGGTCGGCGTCCTCGACACGCCGTCCCAACAGAACCTGCAGGTTCTCCGCGTGGCGGCGGATGCGGGTGTTCGCGTGGTCGATGCGGTAGAGCCGCTCGAGCCGCTCGGGATCCTGCTCATCGGCCTCGACAACCTCGAGGTGGCTGCCCATCTGGTAGGCCGACGCCAGAATGCGCAGCGCGAACTGCTCGCAGATCGCGGGCCACAGGGTCTCGACACGCTCCGGTGGTGGCGACGGGTCCGGTGGGGTCGACCCCTGCTCTTGAGCGACCGCCCATTGCGCCACGGTGGGGTCCAGCCATCTGGCCAACCGTTGCCGCCACGTCACCGGATGCCCATCCATCGAGTGAGTTGCCACGGCTTGATGTTTCACGATCTACCCGACCAATCGGTTATCTCGTGTTCTGGCATGGTGCAGCAGTCAACCACCGTCTTTCACCGATCGCAACGCTTCAGACCCCGACTGGGAGAAATCTTCCTATTCACCTTCGCCTGTCCGTCCGGTCGGCCGCGGCAGGACCGTCTCGGCGTCCTGCCGCACCAACGCCATCGTCCGGAGTGCAGCACTGCGGTGAAAGGCGCGCGGCGTCGGCTGATATGGCTACTCCCGGTGTACCTAACGGTGCTGTCGGTCACGCGGGGCGTTACCCTGGCGTCGTGAGTCCCGGCGCGCCATGGATGTCGCGCACCCCGACCTCCAGAGGAACAGGCGTCGATGGTCCGGATGTCGTTACGGTCCGCCAGACACGCTCGACGTCCAACCATCCGCACCCCAGCCGCCGCTCGGTCCGGCTGGTGTCGCCCGTTCAGGTGGGGAAACCTCTTGCTGTCCAGGCCGCCGGCGCCGTAGCGGAGATCTCGGCGGTGGTGCCATTCCTGCTGGTGCGGCAGGTCGGTACCCCGTCGCCACCGATTCCGACATACGACCCAGGCGGTTGCGTGTTGGTTGGTATGCCTGTGGGGTGGCGGAGCTAGCGGACGACGAACAACCCAGCCTGGACCAGGGGCAGGCGAAGAGTGGTGAGCCGGCGTCTCGGACAGCGTCTGCGGGTCGTCGGACGGCGGGGCTTGGGCTGACGTTAGGCGCCTTGGGCGTGGTGTACGGCGATATCGGGACTAGCCCGCTTTATGCGTTGAAGACGGTGTTCACCCTCGACCGTGGCCTGGTACCGACCGCGCCGGACGTGTTCGGCGTGATCTCGCTGGTCTTCTGGTCGATCATCCTTATCGTGTCGGTCAAGTACGTCATCTTCATCCTGCAGGCCGACAACGAGGGCGAGGGCGGGGTGATGGCCTTGGCCGCGCTTGCCGGAAGAGCGCTGGTCAAGGGCAGCGAAAGGCGCGCCGCCACTGTGCTGGCGCTGGGTGCCTTGGGTGCTGCCCTGTTCTACGGCGACAGCGTGATCACCCCGGCGATCTCGGTGTTGTCAGCGGTGGAAGGGCTCGAGGTCATCTCCCCGGCGTGGGCGGTGGTGGTGCTCCCGGTGTCCGCGGTGATCCTCACCCTGCTGTTCGCCATTCAGCGTTGGGGCACCGGACGGGTCGGGGCTGTGTTCGGGCCGATCATGCTGCTCTGGTTCGCCAGTCTGGGCGTCGCCGGCGCGGCTGAGGTGATCCGTCATCCGAGCGTGCTGGCCGCGCTGTCCCCCAGCTATGCGGTCCTGTTCTTCGTGGACCACCCCGTCATCGCGTTCATCGCCATGGGCGCCGTGGTACTGGCGATCACCGGCGCCGAAGCGCTCTACGCCGACATGGGACACTTCGGCCGCGCCCCGATCCGCCTGGCCTGGTTCGCAATCGTGTTTCCCGCCTTGACGCTCAACTACCTCGGCCAAGGCGCGTTGATCCTGCGCGCACCCGCCGGTCGGGAGAACCCGTTCTTCCTGCTGCTACCCGACTGGGCGCAACTGCCGATGGTCGTCCTGGCCACCGTGGCCACCGTCATCGCGTCCCAGTCGGTGATCTCCGGGGCGTTCTCAGTGTCCCGGGAGGCCATGCGGCTGGGCTTCCTGCCGCGCCTGCGCATCCGGCAGACCTCGTCCCACCAGTACGGACAGATCTACGCGCCCGGGGTGAATTGGGGCCTGTTCGCGGCGGTCCTGCTGGTGGTGTTCGCGTTCGGCTCATCCACGAACCTCGCCGCCGCGTATGGGGTAGCGGTCACCGGCACGTTCCTGATCACCACGACCCTGTTCCTCGTCGTCGCGCGGGTCCAGTGGCATTGGCCCTTCTGGCGACTGGTGCTGTTCGGGGCCGTCTTCGGCAGCCTCGAGCTGACCTTCTTCACCGCGAACCTAGCCAAGGTCACCCACGGCGGGTGGCTGACGCTGCTCATCGCGATCGTCCTGTTCACTCTCCTGCTGACCTGGCGGCGCGGAGCGCAACTGGTCACCGCCCGGCGCATCGAGCGCGAAGGCCCCCTGCGCGACTTCATCGACACCCTGCACGCAGCGAACATCCCGCGGGTGCTGGGCACCGCCGTTTTCCCTCACCCGAACAAGGAGACCACTCCCCTGGCGCTGCGGGCGAACGTCGCGCACAACCACGTACGCCACGAGAAGATCGTTATCGTCACCGGTAGCACCGCGAACGTCCCCCACATCCCGTGGGATCAGCGCCTCACCATCGACGATCTCGGCGACCCAGACGACGGCATCATCCACATCAGCGCCGTCTTCGGCTTTCAGGACCCCACCGATTTCCCCGAGGTCATGCGCCGCAGCGCCACGCACCCCCTCGCCGAAGGAATCGACTGCGAGCAGGTCTCCTACTTCGTCTCGCGGATCACGCTGCGCTGCACCCGTAGCCCGGGTATGGCCACCTGGCGTAAACGGCTGTTCATCGCCCTTGCCCACAACGCCGCCAGCCACGCCGAGTTCCTGCACCTACCGGAGGAACTCACCATCGTCCTCAGCGCCGAAGTCCCCGTCTAGACCCGCGCTCGTGGACCACCGCGAGCCCCGCCCAGTAGTCGGGCAAAGCACAGTCCGGCGATGTGGAGCATGGAGGTGTGAATCTCCGCCGACGTCGACACGCGCAGCTAGAACCGCGCGGACCCACAGCTCCGTGAGCACCGCCGAGTGCAGCTCCTGCAGCCGCTGGCCTCATGCCACTGCCTTAAGCGCCAGCGAGAGGTGGGCCGTCAGGTATGCCCGGCCTGCGGCGACCGGACCGAGTGCACCAGCTGAAGCTGGGCGGGTCGATGAGCCCCTACCGGTGGACCATCAACGGAGCCACCTACCACGACGCCGCGTCACTGCCGGCGCGGCTGGGTGAGCGGGTGCGGCTGGAGTTCGTCAACCGCAACCACATGTTTCACCCGATGCACCTGCACGGACACACCTTCGCCGTGGCCGGTGGCGGCGTCCGCAAGGACACCGTCATCGTCGTTCCCGGCCGGACGGTCACCGTCGACTTCGACGCTGATAACCCGGGCCGCTGGATGGCCCACTGCCACAACGCCTACCACGCCGAGGCCGGCATGATGGCCACGCTCGACTACCGGGATTGAGGCCGCGTCGACGGTCCATCTCGACAGTCAGGCACGGTCGTGCTGAAGCGGCAGCTGACCCAGCAGGAGCCGCTCGGGGGCGGTCGTCAGGAGAGGACGGCGTCCACGACCTCGGTGGCCCGCCACTCGTGCTGGGCGTACAGCCATCCGAACGCCGACACCTGCACCGTCTGCGCCGCGACGGTCAGCGGAAGGTCCTGCCAGCCGGGAACCTCCGATAGTGCGGTGAGGAACTGCTGGGTGGCGTACTCGGGCTTCATCAGGTCCCGAATCGCGCCCCAGCCGGAGCTGGGCCGCTGCTGGAAGAGCCCGACCGAGTCGTGGTCCCAGCCGATCGCCTGGTGCGGGTAGTTCTGCGACTCCGGCAGCACGCCGCTGGCGTAGTTGTACAGGTTGCTCTCCTGCATGGCGGTGGCTACCGCGATGACCAGCGCCTTGCGCGGCACGTCCATCTTCTGGCCGGTGCGGACGATCGTCGTCGCGTTGTCCATCTGGGCCTGGTCCAGCCCGGCGACGGGGACGATCCGCTTAGGCGTGGGCTTGGGCTTCACGGTCGCCTTCGCGGTCGCCTTCGCCTCCGGGGTGGGCTTGGCCGTCGGTGACGGGGAGCTTGCGGGGGCGGGGCTTTCGGTGACCGGGGCGGCGGACTCGCGGGCCATCGCGCGGGAGGCGGCGTCAGCTTCCGCCCGCTGGGCGATCTCGGCACGCTGGTCGGGGGCCGGTGACTGGCCGGCGGGGTTGGCGGGAATCAGGGCGAAGCCGACCAGTCCGAGGCAGCAGGCTGCACCGGTGACCATCGCCATGCGGTTCCGGTGCCGCCGGTCGGCGGCCTGGTTATCGAGACCGACGAGGCCGGTGAGCCGCGATACGGCCCTGGACAGCCGAGGCTGAAACCGTCCGGCTGTCCGGTCGGTGGAGGTAGCATCGTCCGAACGGTCAGTCGGTCCGCCGAGGCCGTGATGGTCGTCGAGGTTGCCGTCGTTATGCATCCGACGAGGCTAAGCAGGGTCAGCAGCGGTTACACACGGTGATCATGTGGCGGTGACCACACTTTGCTCGGACGCAAGGGGAGCCTCAGGCTGGCTCTGGCGGCGACGGGGAGGATCCTCGCCGTCCGGGCAAACAGGTCATTCCGTCGCGCGCCGGAGGGCAGGGTCGGAACGGCCCAGCAGGCCAACTGCGACCGGATGATCGATTAACTCAGCCTTTCAGGTGATATGGGGTTCGACCGTTCGCTACTAGACCTATGGCAGATCGGCGTATTCGCCCTGTTTGATCACCGGGTCGCGGCTGGCGGTCACCGGCGGTTCCCGCCTCGTTCACCGGACCGTCTGCCCAGCGCCTAGGGCGACGCCGCCACGTCCCACAGCAGGCCCGCGGCGACACCCACCGCGTGGCTGAGTGCGGCAGCGGTCACCGCAACCCTCGCCGACCACGGCCTCCCTGGCTTGTCATGGGACGGGGAGTGATCGCTGCCCGGCGGTGCGAGCGCGGGCTCGCGGTAGGTCGGGATGATCCAGCGCAGGTAGTAGAACAGGCTGACCACGCTGTTCGCGAAGACGACGACCGCGAGCCAGGCGTAGCCGCCGTCCCACGCGGCGGTCGCCGTCGTGAGCTTGCCGACGAACACGGCGGTGGGTGGGGTTCCCACCAGGCCGAGCAGAGCCACCAGCAGCGCTGCCGCCAACCCCGGCCGACGGCCCGCGACCCCCCGCCAGTGGGCGAGGTCCCGGCACTCGGGCAGAGCCGCGGTGGCAGCGAACGCGGCGATGTTGGTGACCACGTAACCGGTGAGGTAGACCAGCAGCGAGGGCAGGGCGAGGTCGCTGCGGCCGGCGGCCACGACCGGCACGAGGAGAAAGCCGACCTGGCTGACGGTGGACAAGCCGAGCAGTCGCCTCGGATCCACCTCCCCGAAGATCCGCACGCCACAGGCCGCCGACCGCTGGACCTGGATGATCCTCGCCGCCTACACCCAGCTCCGTCTGGCCCGCGCCCTGGCCGCCGACCTGCGCTGGCCCTGGGAGAAACCCGCACCACCGCAGCGTCTGTCACCCGCCCGCGTCCGCCGAGGGTTTCGGCACCTCCGCGCGAGAGTCACGAGGCTGTCGCACAGCTTTCGATCTTCAACTGTCAAGAGTTCTTGCTGTCCTTCACCCACAATGGGCGATCATTTCGTGCCGTGACATACAACGGCACTGTTGCGTTGAGCGTTGAACCGCAGATACCAGCGGACCGCGACCACGATCACCTCGGGCGGGAACCGGAACCCGGCGAACGCCGACTTCGGAGGCAGCCACGGGTCAGGCCGGGTCGATGACGTCACTGCTCAAGCCTGCCTCGATCTTGCCAACGCTCAACGCAACAGTGCCCTCCACCGAGGTGTGGGTCGGCTGCAGACGGGATGGCAGCGAGCGGTTATGCGTTCAAGAGCGGCGGTTGACTTGGCGGTATCGGGTGTGTTCGGGCCTGCCGGGCAGTTGAATGGGGCAAATGGGCAGCCGGTTTGCCGGGCGGCGGCAGGCCGCGGGTCGGGCGGTGGGTTTGCTGCGGCGGAGCGGCAGCGCGCAGCAGGCGACGTTCGTGGAGTTGTTCTTCGATCTGGCGGTGGTGTTCGCGTTCGACCGTGTGGTCGCGGGGTCGTTGCCCGGTTTCCTCAGCGACGACCCGGCGCAGCGGTGGGGCAATGCCGGCCGGACGGTGTTGCTGCTCATATCGGTGATGTACCTGTGGACCACCACCGCGTACCTCACCGGCCGGTTCGAGCCACGCGGCGCGGGCACTCGGGTGATGCTGCTGCTCAGCACCTTCGCCATGATGATCATGGGGACGGCTGTGCCGGGGGCGTTCGCCGGTGAAGGTCTGGTGTTCGCGGTGGTGTTCGTGACGGCACGGGTGGCGCGCCCGGCCGTGATGTCGCTGGGTCTGCGGTCGCACCGGTTGCGCCGGTTGTACTGGCGGGTAACGGCGTGGTTATGCCTGGCCGGGGTGTTTTGGGTAGGCGGCGGGGTGGCCGTCGGCGCCGCCCAGCTGGTGTGGTGGGCGGTGGCGGCGGTGGTGGATCTGGGATCGGCGAGGTTGGGCTGGCCGTTGCCCGGGCTGGGTCGGCGTCAGAACACCATCTGGCAGCTCGCCGGGCACTACCTGGCGGACCGGAACCAACAGCTGTTGATGATCGCCCTCGGTGCGAGCATCCTCGCCGTCGGGACCAGCTATAGCACCCACCCGCACGACCTCTACAAGACTGCTGGCCTGGTGATCGCTTTCGCCACCACGACGCTGCTGTGGCGGGTGTACTTCCAAAAGGCCGGTGAGCTGCTGCCCGAGGCCCTCGACGCGGCAGACGATCCCGCGGGGTGGGGTCGACGGGTCGGGTTCGCGCATGCGCTGATGGTGCTGGGCATCGTCACCACCGCAATCGGATACGAGATCGTGCAGCACAGCCACACCCACGTCACACACCCGTCGTGGCTGGCGACAATCCTGGGCGGGCCGGCGCTGTTCCTCGTCGGCCGGGCCCGCCTGGAGCATCTGGTGTTCGCCCGGGTCTCGCGGCGCAGGATCGTCGGCATCGCCCTGCTGGCCGCGGCAGCCCCGCTGATGGGGCGGGTGTCGCCGCTGGCCACCGCGACCACCGCCGCCGCAGTGCTGCTGCTCATCGCCGTGCTGGACTGGCGCAACGCTGCGGGCAAGCCACCGGAGGTCCCGTCGCCGCCCAGCTGACCGCCGCCCAAGCAAGAGCGGGCATCGACGGCGGATAGAAGGTTTGCCGCGTCGATGCCCCGCCACTTTGTGGAGCCTACGTACGTTGCTAATGGCTTGGGGTTGACCCGATTCGACGGACAGGGTCGATGAGGTGTCAAGCTACCTTGCTGGTCGCCCGTTCACGGGCGGTGGCTTCGTAGGCGGCGGGACTGAGGTAGCCGAGGGTGGAGTGGCGACGTCGGGTGCGGGCGCCGGAGTCGAACCCCGCGAAGGGTCAGTGACAGGTCACGGCATAGTCAGGACGACTTTGCCGCGGACGTGTCCGGTCTGGACCTCGCGATGCGCGTGGTGGGCTTCGGTCAGGGGGAACGTCGCGTGGATCGGGAGCTGCAGGCTGCCGTGCTCGTACAGCGTGACCAGTTCGCGCAGGGCCGCGGTCGATCGGCCGCCGACGCGTTGAATCCCGTGCGTTTTCGCGGCTTCGGCATCAACGAGGGTGCCGATCCGGTGGCGATCCGGCACGAGAGCAAGGGATACGGTGATCGCTTCGCCGCCGATGGCATCGAGCGCGGCGTCGATTGCGCCCGGCGCGAGTGCGTGGACCCGTTCGAGGAGGCCGTCTCCGTAGACGACCGGTGTAGCACCGAGCGAGCGGAGATAGTCGTGGTTGCGTTCGCTGGCGGTGCCGATGACCGTGGCACCCCAGAGGTGGGGCAGTTGTATGGCGATGGTGCCGACTCCGCCGGCGGCGGCGTGGATCAGCACGGTGTCGCCGGCACGGACGGCGATCTGCCGCAGCGCCGTGTGCGCGGTCTGGCCGACGGCGGGGAGACCGGCGGCCACGGTCCACGGCATCATGGCGGGCTTGCGTACCACGTCTGCGGCGTCGGCGACGACGTATTCGGCGTAGCACTGGCCGGTCGCCGACCCGAGGACCTGGTCGCCGGCCGCGAAGCCGGTCACCTCGTCGCCGATCTGGTCGATGATGCCGGCGTACTCGTTGCCGATGCGGGACGGGAAGTCGACGGGCATGACGCTTGCGAAGTCGCCGCGGCGGAGTTTGACGTCGACCGGGTTGACACCGGCGGCCTTGACCCGGATGCGGACCTGGCGAGCCTCGGCAGTGGGCGGGTCGATGTCGATAGGGTGCAGGACTTCCGGGTCGCCGTATTCGGCGAAGACGATCGCGATAGCCATGGGAATGCTCCTGGATTGTGCCGGTCAGGCGGGATACGGCTGTGCTGCGCGGGCGGTGTGCAACGCCCTTGCCCACCAGGCGAGCTGGCGCAGCAGTGTGGCCGCGGCGGTGTTGCCGGCATGCGGGTCACGGAGCCTTCCGTCGCTGTCGAACTGGTCGCGGGCCATGTAGAAGCTAACGGTGTCGCGGATGCCGACCGCGTGCAGCTCGGCGAAGACCTGCCGGAGCTGCTCGACGGCGCGCAGCCCGCCGGCGAGGCCGCCGTAGGAGACAAACCCGACTGGCTTGGCTCGCCACTCGGCGCGGACGGCGTCGATCGCGCGTTTGAGCGCCGCCGGATAGCCGTGGTTGTACTCGGGTGTCACGATGACGAACGCGTCGGCGGCGTCGATCCGGGCGGTGTACGCCGCGGCGTGGGGGCTGTGTTCGAGACTGTCAGGCAGCTGGAGGTCGTACAGGGCGATGACGTCGAGCTTCAGGTCGTCGTGCTGCTGTGCCCGAGTGACGAACCAGCGGCCGACGGTTTCGCCGAACCGTCCGGTCCGGGTGCTGGCGATGATGACCGCGAGCTGCAGCGGCATGTCGCTCATCGGCTCGTCTCCTCCGGATCGTCTGAGGCCGGCGAGGCCGAGTAGGGTCCGCTGGCTGGCGGCAGCCCCTGCCGGATGTCGGTGAACAGTTGGGCAAGGTCGGCGCGCTGCTGGGCGGTGAGCCCGCCGAACGCCATCCGCTCTAGTTCGGACCAGATCTCGCGGATACGTGGGCACAGTCGCCGGCCCTTGCTCGTCAGGCTGGCGACCATCGACCGCTTGTCGGTCTGCGACGGTGTCCGCGTGATCAGGTCGGCGCGCTCCATCGCCTGCAGGATGTTGGTGACGGTGGACCGGTCGCGGCCGAGGAAGTAGACGATCTCCGACTGCGGTGTGCGCCCATGCTCCTGCAGGAACAGCAGGACCAGCTCTTGCGGGGCGACCAGGTCGATCTGCTGCAGCATCGCGGTCGCGATCGCGGCGTGGGCTCGCACGAGCTGCAGCATGAGCGAGCTCAACGGCGCCTCGGTCAGCACATCCACTGCCCAGTACCAGCCACACGTGGCCTCCAGAACCACCTCCGGGTCGGGACCGGCCTTGGCGATCTCCAACCCCAGCGCCACCGGGTCGTTGTCGATCCGCACCGTGTCGAGTTTCTCGCCCGCCTCCGTCATCCGCACAATCACCGACCTGCGCCGATGCAGATCGATACCCACGAACTGCCGGCCGTCGTACTCTGCCTGCATGAGGGGCCTCCTTCGTCGTGAGACGTGAGCACCCCGAGCATCCCGCCCGGGACCCACGAGGAGCGAGGCCCCGCTCCTTCATGCCATCAAGCGGGGCGACGACACCGGCGCCGTTCATGCTTCTGTCTCCTCGGGCCGCGGAGGGCCGATCTCGGTCATCCGGTAGGAGCGGGTGTGTCGGGCGGGCCAGCCAAGGAACCGATCGAACATGTCGCTGGCGCACCCGGTGGTCGTGGGGTTGAGCTTGTGCAGGTCGCCGATGGCGTCATGGAGCAGACTGGCCAGGTAGAGGAACAGGCTGACCGGGTTGCCGTCGTACTCGGCGACGAGAGCGAGCTTCGCCCGGCCACAGGGCCAGGGTTGGCCGCAGGCACGGCAGAGCCAGATCGGGCGCAGCGGTGTGTGCTCCCTGGGCCCGGAGTCGAGGCGATGGGCCTGTGTGGGGCGCGGGGGCTCTTCGTTCATCGGGGGCTGCTCTCTCGGGCCTGCCGCTCGAACATATGGCGCCACACGTAGTTGAACAGTGGTGGATTCGCCGCCCTCACCTGTGCCGGTTCTTGAGCGCCTGACAAGGTGCCGGGTCGCCATGGCTGACCGGTCGTCGCATTGCGCGAGATGTAGATGGTCACGCCCGCTCCCCTGTCCGAGCCGCGACCCGCGTGTGGTCGCGTCGGCAGGCCGGCGAGCCCACGACCATGCGGCGGCGCCTGGAAGCGAACCGCTGGACGCCCGCCCACGCAGCCCTCGTAGCAGTACGCAGGCGGGGGGTCATCAACACGTTCGAGGGAGTGATCTGCGGCGATACCCGCCGGCTCAGGCCGGTCAGGGTCTGGACGGCAGAAAACGCTCCGGTGGAATCGAGCCGGTCTCGCTCCTGGGCGCTCACCCTCTTACCCCCACTCAGTAGGTCGGACTTGGAGTGGCAGCGGAACGGGCGGGAGCTCGCGTAGTCGCCACGCCTTGCACAGCGGCTTCTGCTCTCGCCCGTTCCGGCCATGCGTCTACACAAGCCCCCGCGATCGCTGGTGCCCAGCGCGGCACCGGCGCAGAACTGATGCATCCCCATTGCGTCACACGGTGTGAGCTGGATGAATGGATCCGTGGGATGGCGGTGAAGGGAGGCAGTACATGGCGGGTAAGCGTCGGCACCGGCTGGCCCAGCGCCGCAAGGCGATCGGGCTGAGCCAGGAGCGCCTCGCGGAAGCCCTCGGCGTCGACCGCTCCACCGTTGTGCGGTGGGAACGGGCGGAGACTGACCCGCAGCCCTGGCACCGGCCGCGTCTCGCCGCGGCCCTCGAGCTGTCGATCGAGGAACTGGCCGACCTCCTGGCCGACGTCGGCCAGCCGCCGTCACCGCCCGACGAGCGGCTCGGCTACGTTCTGCGCAACCCCGGCCGCGTCGACCTGATCGCTGTGGCGTACCTGAGGGAGCGCGTGCAGCGCCTCGACGAGCGCTACGACCACACGCCTTCGACGCTCCTGCTCGCCGAAGCCGGACAACTACACGGTCAGGCGATCTTCCTTCGCCAGCACACCAGCAACGGGCCGGTTCAGCGCGAACTGGCGGCAGCCGTCGCCGAGTCCGCGACGTTGATGGGTCAACTTGTCTGGGACGCATCACAGCGGCGCGACCATGCCGCCAGCGCCGCCTACTTCGACCAGGCGATCAGCGCCGCCCAGGAAACACGCGACGCGGTCACCGAGGCCAACGCGTTGCTCCGCAAGAGCTACCTCGCCCTTTACGGCACCAAGCAGCCCAGCGCCGGTCTTGTCCTAACCACCCGCGCCGCCGCCGTCAGCCACAGCGACAGTCACGTCATCGCCGGCCTCGCCCAACTGCACCGCGCTGAGGCACACGCGATGCTCGGTCAGGCCAAGGACTGCTCCGACGCTCTCGGTATCGCTGAAGCTCACTTCGCTGCCGTTGACGCCCGTGATCCAGCCACCGACATCTTCTGCCCCAGCCACTACACGAGGCTCGCGGGCTCCTGCTGGCTCTCCCTGAACAAGCCCGACGAAGCCGTCCCAGCGCTGGAGAACGCCCGACAACTGATCGCCGCACGCCGCAAGTCCACCGCCGTCATCCTCGGCAACCTCGCCCTCGCCAGCATCCTCCGACGCGACGTCGACGCCGCGACGTCCTACCTGCATCAGGCCATCGACGTCATCGAGCGGACCCGCGCCGGAGGCGGACTCAACCTCGCCTTCACCACCGCCCGACAGTTACGCCCCTGGCGCAACGAGCCCCCGGTCCAGGACGTCAACGACCGACTCCTCACACTCATAAGCTCATAGGAGCACCAACGTGACCGACATCGACCGCGCCAAACACGCCGTTCGGCAACACGTCTGGGACCTCCTCGAACGTGAAGGCGCCGCCCCACCCGGCGTGCACGGCCACATCCCCGACTTCGTCGGCAAGGAAGAGGCGGCGGACCGCCTCGCGGAACTGGACATATGGAACGAGGCCCGAGTCATCAAGTGCAACCCCGACCGAGCACAATTTCCCGTCCGGGTACGAGCCCTGCAAGAAGGCAAGCTGCTCTACATGGCGGTCCCGAGACTCGCTACCCCCAAGCCCTTCTATCTGCTCGACCCCGCCCGCCTCGCAGCACCGATCGAGACCGCAGTTACGAGTACCGGTGCGCCGCAGATCGCTCCCACCGTGGGACCCGACGAGATGCGCCCGGTGGACCTCATCGTCTGTGGCAGCGTCGCTGTCAGCCGCCAAAGCGGCGTGCGGGTCGGCAAGGGCGCCGGCTACTCCGACCTGGAGATCGCTCTCCTCACCGAGGCGGGACTCGTCACCACCGAGACCGCCATCGCCACCACGATCCACCAGACCCAGCTTCTCGAGGAGGAGCTACCCGACGCGGACCATGACTTCAACGTCGACTTCGCGATCACGCCGAACGTGGTAGTGGCTTGCAGACCCGACCGGAAACGGCCGCCCGGCATCATCGGATCAAACCTTCGTCAAGATCAGCTCGACAGTATCCCCATACTGCGCGCCTCAAGTCGGCAGGACACCCGGCTCACCAGGTAGCTCAGGACTCCTCCGCCAGGGCGCCAACTATCGGTGCCAAAAGATTGTCCTGCGCCGGTTGATGGTTGACACCATCGGCGCCTCCACCCTCTTGCTCCGTGTGCTGCGGCACCCTCCTATCGGTGATCAAGTTTCCGATGTCGGCGGTGGGACGGGCGGAACTGTGCCACCGCCGACGACGCTATCTACTTATGATCTTGGGGCTTGGGTTGGTGGCTGCTGAGCATGCGTACGGTGGTGCTCAGCCTGATCGGCGCATCGTCGGGGCCTCTGAGGAAGGGGTGGATGTAGACGGGGCGGCGCAGCGATCGGCCGGGGCCGTGGGCTTGGTTGCGCCAGTGGCCGGAGACCCAGAACCGACTGGTCTGAGAGCGTCCTTGGCTGCCTGGCGTCGGTTCCCCGTCCGGCCCTGGGCTGGTGCGGCGGCCGCGGATGCGCACGATGCGCAGCTCGGGTACGGGCCGGTTGGTGCGGGCGTAGGTCTTGGCGACGGCTTTGTCCACTCCTGTGGTGGTGACTTCTGCGGTTTGCTGTGCGATCAGCAGCCACGTCGCGACCAGCGCTGCCACCGGTTGGTCACCGTGTATCAGGTGCTGTTCGGCGAGGCGGGCTGCGCTCATCGGTGCGAGCCAGCCGACCTGTTCGCGTAGCCGCTGCAGTGGCTTGCCGTGCAGTCCCGCGCCGATGGTGCGGTAGAGGACTATTTTCCGGCCGTGGATGGTGTCGGTCCAGGAGGCGGCGGTGAGCTGCCGGTGTGTCACTGGCCGGGGCCAGATGAGCATTCCGTCGGCGGCGGGGATGAGGTCGCGGCTGATGCGTACGTCGGGCAGCTGTGCTGCGGCGTGCTCAGCCAGGTCGGTGAAGTCGTTGTCGATCCAGTACAGGTGTGATCGTTCGAGGCTGGTGACTATCTGCTGTCGTGCGTCGGTGATTCCGAGCGCGGCGGGCAGGTTGTCGGTGCCTCGGTAGAAGCGGGTGAGCCGGTCACGGACCTTGGGCAGTTCCGCGGCGGTGATGGTGGTTGCCGGCCAGGCGGTCGTCGTGATGAGCGTTCGGCCGGGGAGTCGGGCGTTGAGGAACGCCAGGTGCAGTTCCTCGATTCGTGCTCGTGCCTGTGGATGGTTGGCGAGGCCGAGTGCCCGTACCGCGCGGTCGATGACCTTGTCGTTGCGACCCTCGTCGATGTGGGTTTGGCAGGCCGCGCATGCTGCCCAGGAGTGGCCGAAGTCTTGGACGAGCCCTGCGGTGGGGCCGATGGCGATGGCGGTTACCTCGCCGCCGTGCAGTGTCCAGATCGGGTAGGGGTCGCCGCAGAAGTCGCAGCTTCGGCGGACGGTGTCGAGCTTGCTGACCGGGACGGGCGCTGGTTCGTGTCCGTCGGTGGCGAGGTGGGTCGGGTGTACGTAGGTGGGGGGCACGCCGAGGGTGTTCAGCGGGAAGAGGCAGGTCTGGCAGGCCATCTCCTCGTGTGGGGCGGTCACGCCGTGGCCCCGTCGGTCGGCTGGCGGCGGTCGCGGAGGCGAGGTCCGCGACGGTGCTGTGCGGGCGGCATGGTCATGCCCGGCTGGTAGATGGCGTGGCGGTTCCGGCCCTTTCGCTTGGCGTGGTACATGGCGATGTCGGCGCACTGCAGGGCCACCTCAGTGAAGGTGTCGCTGGTGTCGACGAGCGCCAGGCCCACGCTGGCGGTGATGGTGACCGTGGCGGGGTTGCCGTCTGCGGGAAGCGCGATGGGCTGGGAGATGATCGTGGCGAAGGTGTCGGCGATGCGGTCTAGGTCGTCGGTGCGGGCCGGCAGTAGTGCGGCGTATTCGTCGCCGGCGAGCCGCGCGGCGGCGCCTCCGTGTAGAGCGGCGATGTCGGTGATGCGGTCGCTGATTTCGGTAAGGAGGTCGTCTCCCCGGCCGTGGCCATGGGTGTCGTTGACGCGTTTGAAGTCGTCGAGGTCGATCAGAGCGACGATGATGGGCTGCGCGGGGGCGGTTTTGGCGAGGGTCGCGTGCGCGGCCTGCAGGCCGGCGCGGTTGAGCATGCCGGTAAGCGGGTCGTGGAGCATCGACCAGGTGGCGTCGGCGAGTTGGGTGCGGAGGCCGTGAATCGTCGGCCAGGCGGTGAGCCTGCCCAGGGCGATCGCCACCAACGCGGTGGCGATCATGATCAGTGATAGGGACACTGGGTTCCTCCTTTGCGGGAGAACCCGGGACGCGAACGTTTCCAGGCGGCGCGTCCCGGGTCCGGATACGACGACGGCCCGCCTTTGGCGGGCCGGGTTACGGGTTCGTGCCGCTCGGGCTCACGGCATCGGTGAAGACGACGACCTCCCCGAGGAGGCGCCATCGGGGCGGTTCAGTCAGCAGTGCTCGCAGCGCCGTACCTGCGAGTTGGTTGCAGCCGATGGCGCGCGATGCGACGTCCGCCAACCGGGAGTTGGTGTCAGCGGCGCACCGGGTGCGCGGCCTGGTCGGCGCGGAGCCTGGCCGGTAGGTCGGCTGGTATCTCGGCGTATGGCGCGACGGCCAGAAGCACCTCGGCCGGGTCGAGAATCGTCTCGATCCGGCCGAGGTGGATGGTGTCGGGTTGGTGGTGGGGTGCGGTGACCGGGTCCCAGGTGAAGTCGACGAGGGTGGCGACGTACGTGCGGTGGGGGTTCCAGCCGACCTGGATGGTGTACCGCTCGAACCCGGGTTTGGGTGTGAGGGTGTACAGGCTCATGGGTTCCTTTCCTGGGGTTGCTGCCCCTGCCAGGCACGTCCTGCGCCCCGGGCAGGTCGTGCAGCAGCGGCCGCTGACCTGGATGGTTCTGGCCGGGCGGGTTGCGCCGTCGTGGCTCACTCCCCCGTCGTGGCCCACGCTGTAAGGCGCCGGCGGGGTCTGGTCCGCCGCAGCCGGGGAGGAAGCACGGCGTGCTGCTGCGCCCCTGGCAGGAGAGCGGGTGGGGGTGCCGTCGGTAGGTGCGCCGATGCTCACGCCGGCAGGTGGCGGGCATGTTCCTCCGCCACTTCGATGATCTTGTCGCGTCGCGCGGCGGGCAGGTCGACGAGCAGGTCGACGTAGTGCTGTTCCTGCCCGGTGAGCGGCTCGGCGAGCGCCGCCTTGTAGGCCAGCCGCGCAGCCTCGTGGGCGGCCTCGATCGGCCCGCTGTGGTCGTAGGCGGAGGTGACCTGGCGAAGCTGTGCGGCCGCGGCGAGCGGGTCTCGGGACAGGGTGGTGTCGTAGAGGCGGAAGTTCACCGGGAGGTCGGCGGCGGTGATCGCGGTGATCAGGCACAGGTTGGCCTGGATGTCGTAGGCGAATGCCTCGGTGCGGGTGGGCGTTTCGCCGCGGGCGCGCAGGGCGGCGCGTTCGGCGTGCGAGCGCAGTCGGGCTTCTTCGGCGGTGCGGGCGAGAGACAGCAGGATGCTGCGGATGGGATCCACCGTGGTTACTCCTGTTCTGAGGCAGTGTTCGGGTTCGGGTTCGGGATCGATGGGCTGGGGTGGGTGCTGGTGATCGTCTGCTCGATGGCGGAGGGCGGCAGACCGGCGTGCAGGGCCTGTAGGAGCAGGTCGGCGAGCTGGTAGTCGGGGTTGACCTGCAGGGCACGTTCGGCGGCCATGGCGGCCAGGACGCCGTCACCGCAGCGCCAGGCGGTGAGCGCGAGTACGGTCGCGGGCGCTGGCACGAGCGGCTCGTCGGCGCGGCGGGTGATCTCGGCCCAGAAGGTGACGTGCTGGTCGTGCGGTTGGGTGAGGTTGGCGGCGAGGTCCCGCACGGACTTGTGCGTCAGCAGCACGGTCAGCCAGGCCACCTCGTCGTCGGTGAGATGTGTGCCGCCGTCGTGTTGTCGCAGCGCGCCGCGGACCGCGTGGACGCCGGCCTCGTACACCGCAGTGCTGCCGGCGGTTTTCAAGGCGGCCATGCGGGCGGTCGCGTCGTTCGTGGCGTGTGGGATGCCGTCGCCGGGGCTGTCGACGGTGGCGAAGCGGCTGGCCACTGCCGCCCGATCAGGCCTTGCGACCAGCCCGGCGACGGTCGCCTGCGCGGCGATGAGGGAGGTGGTGGGGTCGAAGGGGGTTCCGCGTGGTGGGCAGCAGGCGGGATCGTCGCAGGTGAGGCTGAAGATGCGGGTTTTGGTGACCCGTAGCAGTTCCCGCACGGCCAGGCCGGCGGCGGTGAACGCGTCGCCGACGGCACGCAGTGCCGGGTCGACGTGTCCTGGGGCGCCGTAGCCGACGATCACGAGGTCGGTGATCGGCTGCTGCCGCTGCACCACCGGGACGAGGTGAGCGGTGAGCTCGCGCAGCTGGTGGGCGGGGGATCCGGGGGCCGGCAGGTCGCCTCGGGCGGCGAACACGATCCGCCGGTCTCGGCAGGCGATCACGACGATGCTGCCCTCGCCGGGATGGAAGCCGATGAGGTACGGCACCGCGGTCGCCAGGTCGGCTGAGGATCGGACCGTCAGTTTGTTCTCGGAGAACGACACGATGATCTCCCAACAGAAAGTGGTTTCGGTAGAGGAGTGGGATGTCGGCCGGATGGCGTAGTCGTGGCTGGCGCCGCGCGCAGCGTCGATCCGCGAGCAGGCGCCAACTGAGGTCTGCCCGTAGGCGGGAGGGTTCGGTTGTACCTGCTCGGCCGCGGAGATATCCGGCGGACGGTTCAGTCGCTGTCGGGGTCCAGGTGCAGGTCGATGCCGAGGCTCTCGACGGTGGCGGTCACCGTGACCAGGTGGTGGTCGATTCCGGCCAGTGCCCGGGTCAGGTCCGCGCGGACGAGGGCTTCGGCTGCGGTGGAGGCGTCGGCGGGAGTGGCGTGTCCGCGTAGCCACATCTCGTACTCGTGCTGCCACGGGATCCGCCAGCCGTCCTGGTCGACGGTGGCGTACTCGGGGATGGTCCAGCCGTACGCGGTCCACGGCCGTGCCTGGTCCGGGCTGCTGGTGGTGACCGTGCGCATGGTGTGTCGTGCCGCGTCGCAGGCATCGCGGGCGGTGCCGTCGCCGACCGGCAGCGTGAGGTCGGCGACGACCGTGATGTGGTGTGCTTGAGGTAGGGGGTCGAGCCCGAGGTCGACGAGGAACTGGTCGACCCGCTGCGCGGCGTGCTGATAGATGCCGCCGAACTCGTCGTCGACCAGGGCGCGGATCGCGCGGGCGCGGATGCTGCGCCGCAGGCCGGTGAGGGCCTGTACGGCAGCGTCACGCGCCGCCGTCGCAGCGGTGAGGCGGTCGACGTCGGTCAGGTTTACCGCGCCGACCAGGTGCCGCGCATCGGTGTCGATGTCATCCGGCGGGGCCTCGTCAGGGCTGTCGGCGGTCTGCCAGGTCAGCCTGGTCAGGGTGATGCCGGCCTCAGCCAGCGCCTGTAGCTGGTGGTCCATCGTCGTGCGAGCGGCGTCACGCGCCTCCGCCTGCCGGGTCGCCGTGGCCCAGGTGTGGAGCGTGAACTGCACGGTGATGCGGTATCGGTGCGGCCCAGGCTCGTCATCTCCGTTGGAGGTGGGTGCCACGTCGATGACGTGTTGCGGGTAGACCGCCATCGCCGGCTGCAGCAGGCACAGCTCGTCCGGTACCCCCCAGCGCGCTTGCTCTCGGGCCTCGTCCTCGTCGGTGTGCGACCGCGTGTACGACAGGTGCGCTTGGGCGGAGATGGTCCACTGTTGCGGCAGCGGTTCCAGGCCCCATGTTGCGAGGGCGTCTTCGCATCCCGGGCGGCAGATCAGCCTGTTGCGCAGCGCGGCGATGAGGGCGGAGCGGGCCTCGACGGCCAGAGCCGCCCGTTGCTCGATGGCAGCCATCGTTTCGGCATGCAGGGTAGGGACCTGGTCCGCCGGGGTCCCGCCGGTCATCGCTGCGCCGCCCGACTGCCGGCAGTAGCCGAGGGCTTGCCCGTGACCAACCCGGCGCACGTAGCCACCGGCACGGTGGCCATGTCGCGGGCTGGGCGCATTTCGGTGTGTTCGCCGGCGGCCGCGATGGTGCTGCGCAGGAGGTCGGGCGAGGCGGCGGGGTGGAGGTCGGCTGGGAGATCACCGTCTCTCAGGTGCCGGGTGGGATGAAGCATGTTGCCCTCCGTAGAACAGCAAGAAGGCGGCCACCGGTTGGTGGCCGCCTGAAGGGATGGTGGTGCCGCGCCCCAGTCGGGTGGGCGAGGGGCGTGGGGTTTGTGCGTGCCAGATCCGAGGCTGGCAGCGGCGGCCGACCGTGGCTGGTGGGCGCGATGCCGTCGCGCGAGGCGTCAGATCAGAGGCACGTGGAAAGTAAGGGGAGCTCTCAAGGTAGCCGTTGCGGGAGCGCCTTCGGCTGGGCTGTCAGGTGCGGCCTCCTGGCAGGACCTGACAGCCCGGCAATCCCCTCCCCCGTGTCAGGGCTGCTGGCCGGAGGGGAATCCGCCGGACCTGCGGCCCGCCTGGCTGATCTCGTCAGCCAGCGAGCCTTCGCTGCTCGGCCGGTGACGGGAGACCGCTGCGGGACTCTTCGCCGCGGGCCGGTCCCGCTGTGAACCGGACCGGGGCGGGCCTACCGATCACCTGGTAGGCAGCTGGTGACCTGTGCAGCGGAACCGGCGCCGGCGCAGCTCACGCTGACTCCGCAGACGGCGGACATGCGGCAGGTGTCGGATTGGTTGATCCACTGGTCGGTCGCGACCGGCATCGAGGGAGTCTTGCAGGCAGGGTTTGCGATTGACCGATTGACCGCAGCGGGTGCAGTCAGTGCAGAGCCATCAGGTTTGACGGCTCTTCACAATGCAAAGTGTCTTCGGTGACGCTGATGCGCTGATTGTCGTCGAACTCGCGCAAAAACCAGATCTACAAGGCGTTCCGGGAGGTCGGGCGCGTGATGCACCGTGGCGCTGCTGCGGTTCCTCGCCGACTCGGGACTGCGGGCACGGGTGACGCGGCCACCAACAAGGCCGAGGCCTACAACGGGTTCTCCGCCTGGACCCCGGTTCGGCAATCAGGGCGTGATCGCCGAGAACGACCCGGCCGAGCAGGAAAAGTCGGTCAAATGGAACTCGCTGCGGTGCAACCTGATCGTGTTCCACATCGCGATCGACATGATGGAGGTCATCCGGCAGCTGGTTGCCGAGGGGTGGTAGGTGACCGCGGAGGATCTGGCCCAGCTCTCGCCCTACCTGACCTCCCACATCCTCCGGATCGGCGCCTACGCGACCGACGAACTCCACATCCCGCCGGACGTGTTCGACCCCGCGCTGGACGAGGTCGACTTTGGCGGCGAACAGCCCGCGGCCGCGTAGCAGGGCACGGTAACGCAGCAGAGGGTGGTTTAGCGCCTCCCCCATGCAGGGCGACACTGGAGGGCCGAGAATCCTCCATCTCTCACGCAGCACGCGTATCCCACGCAAATGTCCGAGGCCGGGCGCTCGTCCGGGATCGGCGCCGGCTCGATGCTGGCGGCAGCGCGGCTGGACCATCCCGGCGCGCGATGCCGGCGGGGCGTCGGCGATGCTGTGGGCATGGAGTACGTGTCCAGAGTGCCGCGACCGCCGCTGGACGGGCTGATCGACGACCTTTACTACCTGGAGGGTGCGCCGCCGTACGCCCGGCTGACGCTGCCGGCAAGTCCGGCGGCGTTGCTCATCGTCAACCTCGGGGCGCCGTTCCGCATCCGCGCCGGCACCGACATCGAGACGGCCGAGTACGCCGACGGCTGCGTGGTCACCATGCCCACCCGCGCGTGGGAGTTCGGCTACCCACCCCGGACCCGGTCCGTCGGCGTGCACTTCAAGCCGTGGGGGCCGGCGCCGTTCCTGCCGATGCCCGCGGCCGAGCTGTGTGACCGGCCGGTGACGCTAGAGCAGGTTTGGGGCCGGCCCGCCATCGCCGAGCTGCGAGACCGGCTGGCCACGGCGGACGGACCGCACGAGATGCTGACGCTGCTCGAGGAGGAGCTAATGCGACGGCTGTGCGAGGCCGCCGGCCTGGGGCTGGTCCGCCATACGAGCCGCGTCATCGCGGCGACCAGCGGGGCGGTGGCTATCGACGACCTGAGGGTTTCAGCCGGTGTCAGCAGCACTCACCTGGCACAGCGGTTCAAGGAGCTCATCGGCGTCACGCCGAAGCGGCTGGCCCGCACCTACCGCTTCGCCGCCACCGTGTTAACGATCAACCCCGCCGGACCGATCGACTGGGGCGACCTCGCCAGTAGCGCAGGCTACTTCGACCAGGCCCACTTCGGCCACGAGTTCCGGGCGTTCACCGGGCTCACGCCGACCCGGTACGTCGAAGTCCGGCGGCGGTTCCTGCGCGAACATCCCGGCCACGTGCTGGACGGCTGGCCGCTGCCGGCCGATTGATTTCTTACAAGAGCGACAGCTCACGACACGCTAATTTGGGGGCACCCCAAAGCAGAGGAGAGCCCCGTGGGCAAGGTGGTCATGTACAGCTCGGTGTCGGTGGACGGCTTCATCGCGGACGAGAATGACCAGCCCGGACCGCTGTTCGACTGGTTGTCCAGCGGTGACGTCCCGTTGGACGAGAGCGGCGAGGTGAAGGTGTCGCAGACGTCCTACGACTACACCCGGCCGTACTGGGACCAGATCGGGGCGACAATCGCCGGCCGCCACGTCTTCGACATGACCGACGGCTGGGACGGGAAGCCTCCGAGCGGGATCGACCACGTGGTCGTCGTGACGCACCGGCCGCAGCCCGAGGGCTGGGACCCCGAGGCGCCGTTTCACTTCGTCGACGGCGTCGAGGCAGCCGTGGCCAAGGCGCAGGAGCTTGCGGGTGACCGCATAGTCGAGGTCGCCGCTGGCGACGTCGGTGGCCAGGTGCTTGCCGCGGGTCTGGTCGACGAGGTGCGCATGGACGTCGTGCCCGTGGTGTTCGGGTCCGGCAAGCGCTACTTCGGGTCGGTCGACGCGCAGCACCTGTTGGAGGATCCTGACGTGGTGATTCAGAGCAACCGGGTGCTTCACCTGCGCTATCGGGTGCGCCGTTGACCGATCTGAGCGGGTAGCCGATCCAGTGAGTCTTCCCGGGCGCGCGCCTGCTCGTAGTCCGCAGCGAGCTCCTGCCACGGCTAACTCGGATCCTGGGCGGTGTCGCCGTCGGATCCCGCCGCCGACCCGCGGTCATGTCCCGTCATGCACAGGAGCATAGTCGTCTCGCCGGCTATGCCGCGATTTCCTACGCCCGTCCGGTGTGTGCCGTCAGCGAGCCACTCGGGGCAAGCGGGTAACCCCGCGGGCGTGTTCAAAAGCCTCCGTGAGGTTGTGCACTTGCAGGGTGAGTCGCTGGATGTTCGCGATTGCCACTTCGAGGTTCGCGGCAAGGTTCTCGTTGTCGCGGCGGAGGCGGGCGTTCTCTTGCCGCAGACTCGTCGCGGTGGTGGTGTCGACGGCGGTGTGTGCTGCTTGGCCTGTTGCGACGTGCGCGGGTTCGTCCGTCGCGTCGGCGCACCGTCCTCACGGACCTGCACCTGGCACTGCGGCGCGGTCAGGCGGTCGCCATCGTCGGTGCGAGCGGTGCCGGCAAGAGTACGCTCGCCGATCTCATCGCGGGTCTGATCACGCCGGAGCGAGGCGAGATCGTCATCAACGGTGATGCGGTACTTCGCGACGTCGACATCGACCGGTGGCGCCGGCGGATCGCGTACGCTTCGCAGTTTCCGTACTCCTTCACCGACTCGTTGCGCGCCAACCTGTACTACGGCACGTGGCGGCTGTCCTGGTCGAGGACTCGGCTAGCTCCCTTGACCTCGTGATCGTCTGCACTCGACGATCGATGTCCGTGATCGTCCGACTGCTGTACCAGATTCTGGTTCAGGTGCTCTCGTGGCTGGCGCTGTTCGCCCGCTCCTCCGAGTCGAAGGACGCGGAGATCCTCCTGCTGCGTCACGAGGTGGCGGCGCTGCGCCGAGGCAACCCGGGACCACGCGCGCTTCGCGCACGCTGGGCTGCAGTGGACTGATAGAAGCCACCACATGAAGCCCCAGCTCAACACCGACCGAGTTTCGACCAGGACCGTCACTCATCCGGCCCCGCGAGAAGCCCATGGCCCGGTCCATAACAGTTATGTGCATCGATGTAGACGGTCGCTCAAACCGCTTCTGGTGGACAGATGTTGCCCTCTTGACGAGGGACTTCTGTCGCAGTCTAATTTGGTGACCATATAGGGAGGCCCACTCGTGGGAGAGTTCGCCGTTCTGACGTGGCAGGGTTTCCTTCTGATCGCGGCTGCCGCCGCAAAGTGCGCGCACCGCGTCGGTTCGCAATGGCCGTTGCCGGTTACCGGCTTGCGCCGTCTGCCTTGGTCGAGCCCTGGCATGGAGCGTTCCCGGCGTCGAAGTCATCCTCGGCGCCGGCCTCATCAGCGGTTGGCACCCGACGATCATGCTTCGGCTCGCGGCTGCACTGTTCGCTTCCTTCGGGCTGGCGATGGCATCGGCACTCCTTCGAGGGCGCCGACCGTCCTGCGGCTGCGGTGTTGGCGAGGACAGGCCCGTCAGCTGGCTGCTCGTCGCGCGGACCGGTGGCTTGGCTATCTTTGCGGGCCTGTCCAGCGCTATTCCTCCCCCTTTGGGTTTGCAGGTGCTGTGGTGCGCGACGTCGGGCTTGTCGCGTGATGCAGCACTCGCCACGCTCATCGCGCTGCTGCTACTTGGCATGACCTGGCGGGCGTTGACGGTCGGCCTTCGCGTGCACAACCGTTTGGAGGCGCTGCGGCGATGACGGGTCCATGGATTGCTGCCTTCGGTGCGCTCGTAGTCATGGTCGTAGCGCTCACGATTCTTGTGTTGGGCGTGCTCGCCAGGGTGGACCGTGCGCTGGATGAGATCACGTCCCGGCCGCCAAGCAACGTACGCGCCCTCGGTGGACTGGAGGTCGGCCAGGCCGCGCCCTGTTGGAGTTCGCCGCGTCCGACGGGGGCGAACCCGTGCAGCTGAGTCGTTCGGTGATGGTCTTCACGTCTGAGGGTTGCTCCCCGTGCGCGTCTCTTGTCGCTGACCTGATCATCCACCCCTTTGATCCGGGGCGAGTGGGGTCGGGTGCTGGTATGGGATGCCAAGGATCAGTCGCCGATTCCGCCTCTACCCGGTTGGCTGGTGGTTGGCGCGACCAGCGCCACCGCGCTCAAGAGCCGATTCCAGGTCCAAGGAACGCCGTATGGCGTCGTGATCGACGGCGATGGCCGAGTCGCCGCAGTCGGGATCCCGAACAAAGCCGTCGACATCCGCCGCCTGGTAGAAGCGGCAGAACGGCACATCATTTTGTCTCGACCAGCGCGTGTAGATCATGGGGCTGGGACGCAACAGGCCGCCCCGGTCCGTTAGAGATATCGACCCATCGAGAAGGAGTCGGAGATGAGCATGAGGTCCGTGAGTCGGCGGCAGTTGCTGCGGCGGCTGGGAGGCACCCTTGCTGCCGGAGTAGGCATCGCGTTTTTTCCGGCCGGGTTCGCCTCGGCATCGTCCAAGACCGGTCCGACATCGACCCCTGGCCATACGGGCGGCGGGCCGGCGTACCCGGGAGACCCCGGCTTTGTCGCCACGAGTCCAGGGGAGCTAGATGCCGCTAAAGCCAGTTGGGAAACGCCGGAATATGGTTATTATACCGGCCATAATCCTTCTACTCCTGGCACAGCGGTCAATTCCCCATGGCAGCTCGTCGCGGTAAACGCGTCCACCGCCTACGCCCTAGGGTACTGCGGGCAGGGCGTCACGCTGGGCATGATGGATTCGGGCTACAGGGCTACACACGAAGCATTTCAGACCGGGCTGATCGCTTCGGTGAGAGCGGAGGGTGTCTACGGCACGTCCGGCTACGGCTATCGTGGCGCGACCCCGTCGAACCCTTTTACTGCGGGCGAGCCGTTCACTGTGGCCGGTGATCAGGCGAGAACAAGTGACTACTCGCACGGGACCGGTATGCTTGGGGTTACCTCCGGCATGCGCGATGGTAAAGACCAGCACGGCATCGCCTTTGGATCGAAGATGTATGTTGCCAAGACCGGCGGTTCCGATACCCAGTCCCACGGTCCCTTCCACGATTACGTGTACTGGCATACAGCCAATAAGGCCCTGGTCGACGCAGGCGCCCAGGTCATCAACAGCAGTTGGGGCTCTTATGTCCAGACTATTGACAGAACCCGCTTTGACGGCTTAGGAAACGACCTTGGAGTCAACGGCAACCTCGCCAACGCTTACCAACTGCCTGGCAAAGACAGCGCCAGCGCCACGGCAATGGCGACCATTATCCCCAACGAGTACCTGAAGGATCTGGAGTACCAGTATTTCTTCTTCAAGAAAAGCTATTCGGAAGGCGGCATTCAATACAATCCGAACCACCCCGGACGTTCCTTTATGGACGCCATCTGGGACGCCATCAAGGACAGCGGTACCGTCAACGTAAGGTCGTCCGGCAACAACGACTGGAGCAACCCGTATTTTCGCCCGGCGTATCCCTTCTTCAATCCCTTGGCGGAAAAGCAGTGGATAGCCGTCAGCGGGGTGCAACCGCCCACTGCGGCCAATCCCGAATACACAAAGCAGTTCGGGTATAACGAGGCGGGGCTCGCCAAATGGTGGACCGTGTCTACCCCTTCAAACAGCGTTCGGACCACGAACAGCGGTGGTGACACTAACTATTCAAACTCAAGCGGCACGTCACCGGCAACGCCCGTTGCGACAGCGGTGATGGGGGTTCTGCTCTCCCGCTATCCGAACATGGACGCCAAGCAGGTGCGTGAGCTGATGTTCACCACGGCGAACAACAAGATGTCCGACGGCGTGAGATTCCTCGGCACCGGGCAAACCTCCCCCTCCGGGGCATCCATCGCCTGGACCGCTCCCGACGGTCTTCCGGACGAACGCTGGGGCTGGGGGATTCCCGATCTGGCCAAGGGCATGTACGGCCCCGGCCAGATCCTGAGCCCCATGACCTACAACATGGATAAAGCGCCCCTGGACGTCTGGTCGAACGACATCAGCCAGATCGCGATCAAGGAAAGGGAAAGGGAAGATCTGGAGTGGCTGGCGGGCTACAAGGAGCAAGGCATTGCCTACGCCGGTGAATTCAGCCCCAACGTGCTGAACCCGGACGGCGCGCTTAACGAACAGGCCTTCATGCTTCAGGGCATTTTGGCTGATCCTTACATCCAAGCTATCACTAACGGCCATCCCGCGTTGTACGACAAGATCACCTATGAGGACGCCGTCAAGTGGCGCAAGGAATGGATGGACGAGCGCGCGGCCTACATTCAGAACAACATCGACAACAACCTCTACACGGCTTCTCTGACCAAGCAAGGCCCCGGGACGCTGATCATGACGGGCGACGACACCTACGAGGGCGGCACGACGGTTGAAGGCGGTAAGCTTTCGATCACCGGCTCGCACGCAAGCTCGATCGACGTCAAGGGCGGCACGCTCGGCGGCAGCGGTTTCGTGGCAGGCAGCATCGACGTCGACAGCGGCGTGCTGCAGCCCGGTCTGTCGTCCGGGGAAGCGGCGTCCGCGGCGTCCATCACCCTCACCGACGTCGCGCCCGGCAACGTAGTGAACGTCGGCGGCGACGTGACCGTCAGCCGAGCGGGTCGCCTCGCCATCACCATCTCCGGCGACCACGACTACACGAGCGTGCGGGCCGCGGGTGACCTGGTGCTGGACGGCGAACTCGCCCTGGACATTCGCGCGCCCCTCACTCCGGGCACGGTACTGACGATCATGAGTGGCGACTCGATCAAGGGCAACTTCCGTTCCCTGCCGGAACGGCGGATCCTGAACGCGGGCCACCACATGTTCAGGGTGTCCTACCAGGACGGCGATCTGACGCTGACCGTCGTGCGAACGCTGCCCGGGGCAGGGTCCGGCGGCGTCTAGCCGCACGTGGCCTGGCCAGCCAGGCTCAGGTTCGCCTGAGCCTGGCTGGCCAGGCCTTCGCCCAACGTGGCCGCGTTGACGAAGCTGCCACCACTGCGCAAGCGCAAGGGCAGCTCGTGGACGAGCGAACAGGCACGGATGTTCCTCGAGTCCTCCCGCGACGGCGACGACTACCTCTACGCCTGTCCTACTCCAATACTCGGTCGCGGCTCGTGAGCTGCGGTTTCGAGGGTCGGGCTGTGTCTCGCGGCGCTGACGTCGCCCGGTGTTCGGAGTCCTAGCCCTCATGATCGGGTTCGTGGCCGTGCGACTGATCTACCAGCTCCTCATCCAAGTCATCTCGTGGCTGGCCTTGCTGGCGCAGTCGTCGGCGTCAAAGGACGCGGAGATACTCGTGCTGCGTCACGAGGTCGCGATGCTTCGCCGCGGCAACCCGAAACCGCGTCTCGACTGGACCGACCGTGCCGTCCTTGCCGCGCTCGCGCGGATCCTGCCGAAGGTACTGCGAGCTCACCGGATCGTCGCGCCTGCGACGCTCCTGCGCTGGCACCGTCGCCTGCTCACCGCGAAATGGCGCCAGCCCAGACCACCGGGCCGCCCACCGATCAGCGATGAGCTGGCCGCGCTCATCATCCGCCTGGCAAGAGAGAACCGGACGTGGGGCGTGGTCCGCGTCCAGGGCGAACTGCGCCGCCTGGGCCACCGGGTCGGCGCGTCCACGATCCGCCGGATCCTACGTTCCCACCGCATACCGCCGCCACGACAGCACGACGACGCCTGGCGCACGTTTCTTCGCGCCCACGCCGGCACCATCTTGGCCACGGACTTCTTCCACGTGGATTGTGCGGTCACCCTCCAACGCCTCTACGTCGCCTTCGTGATCGAGGCCAAGAGCCGCCGGGTACACCTCCTCGGCATCACCCTCCACCCGACCGCGGCATGGGCCACCCAGCTCGCCCGCCAGTTCACCGCCGACCTCGAAGACTCCGGTCGGCGGTTCACCCACCTTCGACTGGAACACGGTTCGCCCGTCGATCACCCTCACGAATCTCGCCCCGGGTGCCGCGCACACCATCTGTGGAACGCTTCGAAACCGGTGAACGTGCGCCTCGACTTCGGATGCCACGAGGGCGGCGGCGGCACCCGGACATGGAACCGTTCGTACACCTCGCTGCTCACCGATCCGCCGCCGCCCTCGATCGTGCGGGCGCGCCGGACACGGGGGTAGACCTCCAGCGGGGCCGGTCGTCGAGCGCCCGTAGGCGGAACAGCCATGATCAGGGCGTTTTCCACAGAGCAAGGCGTTATCCACAGGCCCGGGCAGGGGTTTGTGGACACCCAGATCGTCGTGCGTCTCGAAGCACTCGGCCTCGTGACCCGCGAACCGAATCCCCGGGACCGCCGCGCACGACTCGTCGCGCGAACCCCCCGAGGAGACGAGATCAACCACCGGTTCGCAACAGCCTTCACCTTCGCCCGCACGGCGGTCGGACGACTCTCACCCGACAAACAGGACCAGTTGACGGCGCTGCTGCGCAAAGCACTGGGCTGACACGCACCCGCGGCCACCCCATTACGGTGGATCCAGCGGCTTCATGGGTGCGGGCTGCGGCAGTCTCTGATTGTTCGCCATCACGCTCGGCGTGGCATGTTCTGCGACGATGAGCATGAGCGCGCTTCTGTCTTGGGTCGTGGTGGCGTTCAAGCCCGCGGGACATCCATGCCGGTCGGCCGGTACTCGGCCACCGGCCAACAGCAAGCCAGCCGAACCTTCACCGGACCTGATCAACAACTTTTCAACTCTTGACTGTTCGTCACACCGTTGATGGACGCGGCGGGCGCGGGTGAGGAGTCTCGGCTTCACGTCGCCGGGTACTCGTGTCTCCCCTTACCACCCTGGTCGACCTTTGGACAATCTCACTGCCGGGGCGGCCCGATGCCCTGCGGGCCGACGCCACAGCGGGTGGACCGTGGTGCCGTCGGGGAGCGCGAAGGGGTTGCGGGCGGTGTAGCCGTGCCGGGTGTAGAGGGCCGCCTCGGCGAGAGTCGTGGCCTCTGCATAGGCGGGCAGCACAGAACGATCCATCTGGACCAGGCTGCCGGCGAGCAGGGCGGAGGCGCGGGCGACGCTCCAGGCGGCTGGCGGGACCGCAAGAAACGTTAGGTGGTTGTGGGGATCGGTGGGACGGTGGGCCTTTAGGAGGCGGTCCAGGCACTGGAAGCAGTCCAGGTAGTCACCGCAGGCGGCGGCGAGCCGTTGGCGGTAGCTGGCCGGCGGCGGAGTGGGACGGTAGCGGCGGAGCCAGACGGCGGCGGCGGAGTGGTCACGCAGGAGAAAGACCTCGCCGACGAGGAGGGCGTGTTCGACCCAGATGCGGGCGACGGCGGTGAGCACGGAGCGTCGCTGGTCTTCATCAGGCACGAGCCACGCGCCGATCGCTGAGGAGTGCAGGGGATCGGCGACGAGGCTGGCGACGTCGCCGATGTCGCGCCAGTGGGCGCGGACCGTGGGCAGAATGCCGGTCATGGGGAATCTCCAGTGGACGAGGCGTGGTTGCCCGGTGGCGGCATGCCGTCCCACGAGGCGAGGGTGTGCAGTCAGATCAGGCCTTCCGCCAATGACGCGGACGTGGCGGTATGTGCCGCCGTCGCGTCACGGATCAGCGCTGGCGAAGGACAACACCCGGCTGGCCGGGCGTGCGCGGAGCACCTGGTTCACAGCACGGTGGCACCACCACGGAGCCACCTGGGGCGGTGACGGCGCCCGCCGTTCACCGACGGCGGATCACCACCGCGTCGCCCGGCACGGCGGCTGACGAGGTGCGGCCGCGACCCGCGACCCCGCCGTCGTTGCCGGTCCGGCCGTGCCCGTGGGTCAGCCGTAGCCGCACGTGGTAACGCCGGGGCGTCCCTCAACCAGGTCTGGTGCCGGGCTGGGGCGATCGTTGGGCGAACGTGTCGCACCGGGACGAAGCGCAGCGCTGGGATACCAGCTCCAGCGTCCGCGGATGCGGTGAGATGTCGGCCACCGTCGCCGTACCGGCGCCTGACGAAGCGGAGCTGGCCGCGCTGCCGGACGAGATCGGCGTCGGGCCGCCGCTGCCGGTCCCACCGACGCGCCCGAAGCCACGACTCACGTCGGCGGCAGCACCTGCGGCCGGCTCACCGCCGCACCAACGCTCCGCCGTCACGTTCCAGCACGGCGCGGACGGCGCCGCTTCCGGGTGCGCCGGGGTCACAGCTGCTGCCCGAACAGAATGCTCGGTAGTGTCTGGAGTACTGGTGACCGGCACCGCACCGGAAGGCGCGGGCTGCGGTTCGACCGGATCGCCGGGCAGGACCACCAGGTCCGCCGGTTGGCCGAGGATCGGCGGGGTCGCTCCGAGCACCGGGGCGATGACGGGGGCGAGTGTCTCGACGACCGGTTCGGCCACCGGCCGGACAACGGCGTCGACGGGTTCGAGCAGTCCCGTCCCAACGGTCTCCTGCACCACCGTTGCCGCAGCACCCACGACCGGACGCGTCACCGGCGCGACGGCTTCCGCCAGCCCCGTACCGGCCGCTCGGTCCACCACGCGACGCACCGGCGCCACCGCCGCCGACAGATCACCAGGCGGGACCCGCAACCCTGGGTCGCGCTCGGCGCGGGCAGACGCCCGGATGCCGGCTGTCCCCGCGGTCGCGGGCGCCGGCTCGCGCACCACGGCGGTCCCGGCCGGGCCGCGGTCGACCGTCGCCGACCCCCCAGGCGAGGCGGGCGGGCGCGACACGACAGTGTCAACCACCGCCCCGGCGCCGTCGAGCAGATCGCCGACCATGCCCCGGCGCGGCTCGTCAACGGCGTAGGCCGGATCGTCCATGACCGCGTCGTAAGCGCCCCAGGTGGCGATGACACCACCGCACAGGAGCATCCCGCGCAACGTCGCCTGAGCGAGTCGTCGGCCGCGACGCCGCACCACGGGCACCCTCCCGACTCGTCCACGCCACCCAAGCAACGATCACCAATTGTTGCCCAACGCGGTCAATCGGTCACCCTCCGACATGCGGGATTTGCGCCATCCGCACAACGACTGGACGCACCTTGCGCGCCTCCCGTAACCGGACACCGATCTCCGGGCACCGGAACGGACTCCGGGGGCTCCTGCCGGCAATCGTCCCGCCGCCCGGAAAGGGGTGGGAACCGTGGTGCGGACCGCCGCGAGCAGCACCAGCAGCGTCGCGATTAGTACTCCAGCCGCACTTTCAGGTTCGGAGTCTGCGCTGGTAGTGGCTGGTTCGAGCGCGGTACTGGTGGCGGCGTCGCCACCGGGACCATCGCCAGATATGATCTTGGTGGCGGATGATGGTGATCAGGTGTGCCAGGAGACGTCGGACCTCGCCGAGGGTGAGGGGAATGAGTCTGTCTCGTTCGGGATCGCTGCCCCCTTTGAGGCCGCGGCGGTGACGGCGAGGAACGCGTGGGCCCACATGGCCAGGGTGATGTGCCGGTACCAGGCGTCGTAGCGGCGGACCTGGTAGTCGTCGAGGCCGACCTCGTTCTTCGCGGTCTGGAAGCATTCTTCGACCGCCCAGCGGGTGCCCGCGACGCGGATGAGTTCCTCGTCGGTGGTGTCGTCCGGGCCGTAGCACAGGTAGTAGGCCAGTTCGGTGGGGTCGGTGATGTTGCGGCGGATCAGCAGCCAGCGGCGGTAACCGTGTTCGGCGGTGCCGGTGTCGGGCAGAGATGCCACGGCCCAGTCGTAAAGTCGAGGGCCTTTGACTCCGTCGCCGCAGCTGCGGCGTTTCCATGCCGGGTCCGGTGCGCGGGCGGCGAGGGCGTCGGCGCGGGAACTGCCGGTCTCGGTGGGGATCTTCTGGTTGCAGGCGACGGCAAGGACATAGCCGACGTGCCGGCGTTGCAGCGTGGCGCGGAACTTGCCGTCCTTGCCGTATGCCTCGTCGGCGGTGACCCATTTCGCCGGCAGCCCGGCGTCCAGGGCGCGGGTCAGCATGGCCAGGCCCTGGGCGGGTTTGGTCGCGAACGTCACCTGCTCGCCGATGCCGGCCTCGACGCGCCGCGCCGGGTTGTCGCACCAGCGTTGTGGCAGGTAGAGCTCGCGGTCGATCAGGGCACGTCCTTTGCTGCTGGCGTAGGCGAGGAACACGCCGAGCTGGCAGTTCTCGATCCGTCCAGCGGTGCCGGAGTACTGCCGTTGCACGCCGGCGGACTTGACGCCTTTCTTCAGAAAGCCGGTCTCGTCGACGATCAGGACCCCGTCGGGCTCGCCGAGGTGCTCACCCACATAGTCGCGCAGGTCATCGCGGACCGCGTCGGCGTCCCACCGGAAATTGTTGAGCAGCCGTTGCATTCCGTCCGGGGTGCTGTCGCCGGCAGCCTCGGCGATGGTCCAGCTGTTCTTACCCGCCAGCGGCGACAGCAGCCCGAGCAGGTAACCCCTGGCCCGGCGGCGCGGTTCCACCCGTCCGAACCGGCGCGCGATACGCGCCATCACGTCGTCCAGGCCCGCCACCCAGCCCGCCACAAGATCCACTGTCACGAGACCGAAAGTCCACATAGTACGATCGACGTCGTGACGGCGCCGGCACTAGTACCGCGCTCGAACCAGCCACTACCAGCACAGACTCCGAACCTGAAAGTGCGGCTGGAGTATTAGAGTTCCCAACAGAATGATCTCTGAGCTTGCCGTCCCTTGTAGAGGGTGATCTACGATGTTCGGCCGTGAGGCGTGGTGAGCAGCCGCCGTGGATCGTGCCGGACGGGCTGTGGCAGCACATCGAGCGGTTGCTGCCCAAACGGGGTCGCTACCAGGGGTACCCGGGACGTGTCGTCCAACCCGTAAGTGAGCCGGATCTGCGCCAGTGACTCCGGGTCGCGCTCCTCACCGGCCAGCGTCAGGGCCGGGTCGCCGGGCAAGGCCCGGATGCTGACGAACACCAGCATCCTCGCCAGCACCAGCGCCAACAGAGATGCGCCGTCCGGCGGAGGGCGCCGTGAGCATCCGGGCTCCTTCAAAAATGCCCGGCCCGGTCCGAGTGGGCGGAAACCCGCCACCCGGACCGGGCCGAAGCAATTGGTCTTACTCGCCGCCGAGGGCGGACGCGAGTGCGGACGCGCCCCCGACGAGCGGGAGGTCGACTCTGGTTTGGCTGTGGTGCGTGTACAGGCTCAGCTGCGTGCCTGGCGGCGGCCGGAGGGTGAAGACCCGGTCGCTGGAGTACACGACGAGCCCGATCTGGCTACCGTCGTTGAACACGTAGTCGTGCGGCTGCAGGTCGAAGTTGTGAGTGAACGGGGCTCCCGGCATGATGCCGTAGCTGCGATCCAAGCCGAACCTCTTCAGCGGGTCCGACCAGCCCCGCGCGATGATCTTCGGGTTGCCCGACTCCGGGTACTCGACCAGCATCGCGCTGACGATCCCGGCCCGGGCGTTGATCGACATCCGAGTCGAGACATGCACCGTCCCGCTGAGATGGACGGGCTCGGTGAGCGGCGCGGTGCGGTAGGCGAGGCGGTTCGGCGACTGCTCGGCGCGGGCGAAGGACGTCGCGTCGATCGTCATGTCGTCGGTGAAGGTCTCGGTGACCGGCCTGTCTGCGGCGTTGCGTGTCAGCGTGAGCCTGCCGGTGGTGTTGTCGCCACTGGCTCCTAGGAAGAGAGGTGTGGAGGCGGAGCCGGGCGCCGGCCAGCTGTCGTACGGCGTCCAGGTGCCGTCTTCGCGCTCGATGACTGCTGAGGGCTCGTCCAGCACATCGTTGTTCACCCCGTGCAGCCAGTAGGTCCACCAGCGGTTGAGCAGGTCCAGCCAGGCTGCCCGGTTGTTCGAGAGCGCCCGGTCGCCGTGCCCGCCCTGGTGCAGCCACACCTGGTGAGGGATGCCGTTCTCTTCGAGGGCGTCAACGAGCTGGGCGGCGTTGCGGAACTTCACGTTTTGGTCGTTCAGGCCGTGCTGCACCAGGACGCCGCCGGCGATGTTGCCGATGTTTGGCAGGTAGTTGCGCTCGTGCCACCATTGGTTGTACTCACCGGTGAGCCGGTCCTGACCCCGCCGGACCTCTTCCTTGGTGTAGTCACACACCTCCGGGTACTTCCGCGAGATGTTGGAGTTGTGGTTGGAGTTCTGGTCGCCCCCAAGGTTGGTGTTGGTCGAGATCGGCGTGCCGTTCATCCGGCGGTAGTCGTAGTAGCTGGAGATCGCCGCGATGGGCACGATTGCCCGCAGTTCCTTCACACCGGTCGTGGCCACCCCGATCGGTAGCGTGCCGTCATAGGAGGTGCCGATCATCCCGACCAGACCGGTGGTCCAGTTGGCCTTGACCGGGTTGCCGTCGATGTCATAGGCGTCGGCCCGGCCGTTGAACCAATCGATGACCGCCTTGAGCGAATCGTGCTCCTCGGGACCGCCGCCAGTCGTGCACCCGGTCGAGCTGCCCGTACCGAGCATCTGTGCGTGGGCGAAGATAAAGCCACGTGAGAGGAACTCGTTCTGGTACGTCCCGCCGTTGATTGTCTGGTGCGGCGGCTCGGTGCCGTCGTACGGCTTGTCCGGCAGCGGGAAGTACGGGAACGGGCCGGGATCCGGCGGCGGCGCGTAGCCCGGCCGCTGGGGAGCGTAGAGCGGAACGTGGACCTCGTTGTTCAGGAACTCCCCTCCGTCACCCCAGTAAGGGCTCGCCTGCATGATGATCGGAAGCTGGATGCCCTTGTCGGTCGACGCCGGCCGCCGGATCTGCACCCGGATGCGGTCGTTGGCACCGTCCCGGTCGGTGTCCATGCCCTCGACCTCGACCCAGACATTCTGGGTGATGATCTCTTCACCGGCGTACACCGGCTGGGCTCGGCCGTTCTCGAACACAGGACGCTGCCCGGTCGGCTGCTCCTGGGCGCCGGCCGCCGGGGCGGCGAACCCAATCGAGGCGACGAGCGCCAGCGCTACGGCGCCGGGCAGCCAGTTTCGTGGTCGTGATCGTCGCTGTCGATGGACGTGGAAATGCATGATCACGGGCTCCTTCGGTGCGCAGGGCATGGGCAGGACGTGTTGGGACCACCGACGAGTCGGTGAGGCGGGCGGTTTTCAGGCGGGGCAGCCAGTTGCCGAGGAACTCGAAGCCGGTCATGGCCGAGGTGCCCGCCACGAAGACGTTCGGGTGGTAGTGGTGGATCGTGCTGCGGCGTTCGAGAATTTCCTCGATGGCCTGCTGGTAGCGCCTTTCGCGCGTCGAAGTCCACGACCGCGCGGGCCTCGTCGAGCAGTGCGTCGGTCGAGTCGTCGGCGGCCATGCTGTAGGGCCGCCTGGTTCTCGCCAGATGTGGTGCCGTCCCCGCTGTTCGACACCGGTGAGCAGGCTGCGACGGTGCAGGCAAGGGCGACCGTCACCACCGCTGTCCGGAGTGGACGGAGTCTGCGTGGGCTCGTTTCGCTCGGGAAGGGGTTCGATGGCAGCTCCTCGAGTCGGCGACTCTGGGAGCGTATGTTGTATACGAAGATGTGTGCAAGACCTCCTTCGATGCCCTCCGACCACCTCCCTGCACTTGCCGGAATCTCGTCCGTGCAGGTCACGCAGCATGCTTGTATTCGTGGAGAACACCGCCGAGAGGGTCGTGCCTTCGTATGGCGAGGCGGGCGAGTTTGTTCGGGTCGGCGACCTGCGCGGGCAACGGGTGTAACGGGCGTGTTGGCGATGCCTTGGTGAGGGCCGGTGGGAGTTGTAGAAGTCGTTGAACTCTTTCAGGGCGTGGAGGGGATGCCGCTGGTTCCAGATCAGGGTGCGGTCCAGGAGTTCACGCCGGCAGGTCTGTAGCCAGCGTTCCATGATCGAGTTCATGCGGGGCATCCGGACGCGCTGAGGACGACGTCGATGCCCGCGTCCTTCAGGACGGCGTCGAACAGGGCAGGGGTCTTCCCGTCACGGTCCCGGATCAGGAGCCGGGCCCTGCAGCCAGCGTCCTCGAGGTCCATGATCAGATTCTTCGCCGCTGTGAGCAGGGCGTCAGCCTGGGAGCGTAGGAAGTCGGCCCACGTGACGCGGGCGCGTTCGGGCGCCGGGTCTATCCCGGCCTCCTGCAGGATTTCCCATACGGTGGGGGCGGCTACCTTGATGCCGAGTACGAGCAGTTCGCCGTGAAATCGGCGGTCCATAAGGGACGACAGGCCCAGAGATCATTCTGTTAGGAACTCTGAGAGGTCCTAACCAAGTCGCACGACGTGTCGGTACGTGATGATGCAGGTGGCGAGGGCGAGGAAGGGTTCGTGGATGTCGTCGCGGCGTCCCCATCGGATGCGTAGCCGTTTTTTGCCGTGGTACCAGGCGATGGTGCGCTCGATCACCCACCGGTGCACGCCCAGGCCGGAGCCGTGAGGTTGGCCGCGGCGGGCGATACGTGGGCGGACGCCCTTTGCTCGTACGGCTTTGCGGTACTTGTCGTGGACGTAGGCGCGGTCGGCGTACAACTCGTCGGGGCGTTGGCGTGGCCGACCGCGGCGTCCGCGGACCGGTGGGACCTTGTCGATCAGCGGGAGGCGTTGGGTGACGTCGTGGCGGTTGCCGCCGGTCAACGCCACGGCGAGGGGATGCCGGCGCGCTCGGTCAGGAGGTGGTGCTTCGAGCCTGGGCGGGCGCGGTCGACCGGGCTCGGCCCGCTTCTGGGCCACGTCTGGCCGCTCGGACGTGCGAGGAGTCGATGACCGCCCGCGACCAGTCCCACTTCCCGGCGGCCTGGGGTTCGGCCGGCAGCAGCTCGTGCAGTCGCTGCCACACTCCGGCGGGGTTGCATTCCTCCAAGCGCCGCCAGCAGGTCATTCCCGACCCGAACCCCAGTTCCTGCGGCAGGAACTCCCACTGGATGCCGGTGTGCAGCACGAACAGGATCCCGCTCTGGACCGTCAGCCCTGGCCGCCGCAAGCGGACGTGTCATAGCGACGAGGATCGGTGGCCGACGGGCCTGCCTTGCGATCCGAAGGAATGGACGTCGAGCCCGGCGATGGCGAGCAGAGCCTCCTCGACCATGTCCAAGCCTCGGCCCAGCATGCCTGGGCCGAGGCTCTGCTGCGGACGGCCGGGCCGGCGCGCCGGTACCCGGCCGTCCACGTTCTGGCAGCTGGCGAAGCTACCGGTCCAGCGGCTCGATCCAGATGTTGCGGTACTGGACCGGATTGCCGTGGTCCTGCAGTCGGATGGCACCCGTCGCAGGGCCCTCGGGCCGGCTGCCGCCAGTCGGGCCGAGGATCTCGACGTCGTCGTGCACCCTGACGCCGTTCCACACCACGGTGACGCGGGGGTTGTCGACCTTGTTTCCGGATGCGTCGTAGCGGGCCTGCCGGTACACGATGTCGTACGTCTGCCAGGCCTGCGGCGGCAGCGCCGCATTCACGTCGGGGGCCTTCTGGGTGTAGATGGCCGCGGCGTCGTTGGTCTGCGGCGGGTCGATGCCGAAGGAGTCCAGCACCTGGATCTCGTAGCGGTCCTGCAGGTACACCCCACTGTTGGCGCGCGCCTGGCCGGTCACGTCCGGCGGGTACGGCGGCAGGTTGAACTCCACGTGCAGCCGGAAGTCGCCGAAGGCCTGCACCGTGCGCAGGTCCCCGTTGCGCACAGTCATGGCGCCGTCGGCGATCGCCCACTCCGGTTCGCGCCCGTCGCTGTGCTGCCACTCGGTGAGCTCGCCACCGTCGAACAGCGTGATGCGCTTGCCGTGCGGCCGAACGGCGAGCACGTCCAGGTTCACGTGCCCGGAGTCCGCAGCCTCCTTGCGGTACTCGACCAGGTTGCGACCCTTGTTCAGGCGCACCTTGGTGCTGACGGTGCCCCACTCCTCCCAGGTCACGGTGGAGGGGAAGACCGTCTGCTCGACCCGTTCGCCGTTGACGAACAGGCTCAGCTGCTTCTCGCCGGAGTAGGGATTCGGGCCGTTGCTGTAGCGCATCGCCAGGTCGTACGTCCCGGCCTCGCGGACATCGACGGACATGCGGGTCGACGCGCCGTCGCCAGCGAACCCGGCGGCGAAGCCGGCGCCGGAGTAGGCGGCGTGGTCGGTCGCCATGCCGACGCCGGCCGTACGGCCCTCCTCGGCCTCGAAGAAGGTTTGCGGCTGCACCACCCGGCCCGGGATCTCGTTGAGCGTGTACCAGGCCTCAGTGTTCCACAGTTCCTCGCCGGCGGCGGATGAGAACGGACGCGGGGAGCGCACGTGCACCACGCGGTTCTCCTTCAGGCCCGGGATCTGGAGCTTGACGGTGCGGCCGTCGGCCGACAGCTCGGCCTTGGCCACCTTGAGCGTCTCCAGCTCGAGCTTGGGACCGCCGTACTGGCTCGTCGCGCCGTAGCGCCACTGCGTCACCTGGTACGCGTCGGGGAGTTCCTGCGCGGTCTCGGCCGACAGCGGCTTGGTGTAATCCAGCTCGAACCCGACGTGCGACGCGCGCATCTGCTTGACCTCGAAGACCGAGGTGCCGTTGGGTGTGAGCTTCTGCAGGCCGTAGGTGAGCTTGCCCTCCTGGCCCCAGTTGCCGCCAGCGCCCAGGCCACCGGTGTAGAGCGCGCCGTCGGGGCCGAGGGTGACCTCGTTGACGCCGGCCTCCAGGCCCTGCGTGTGCCGGAACACCGCACCCTGGTACTGCCCCTCGATCTTTTCAAGGAAGACGCGCTGCAGGCCGCCGTAGGTCACGTCGCCGACGACCAATTGTCCCGCGTACGGCCCCTGCTTCAACAGCACGGGAGTGGACGGTGAGTTGCCGATTTCGTTCTGCGGGATCCAGACGATGGGACGCGTCACCGGCTTGTCGTCGAACGGACCCGCGGGCGTCGTGTAGTGGTTGTAGAACGCCCCCTGCTGGATCTGGACCAGCTTGGATGCTGGCAGCCAGCCGCCCTGGTTGTCGGTGACGAAGACCTCGCCGCGGGGGCCCCACCCGATCCCGTTGGGGGTGCGCAGCCCTCCGGCGACATACGTGATTTCGCCGGTCATGGCGTTCACCTTGATCGAGGTTCCGCGATTCGGAGCGGGCTGGGGCACGGTGGTAGCGCCGCCCTGGTCGATGGCGACTGACAGGTTGAGGTAGAAGTACCCGTCCCGGTGGAGCAGGCCGAACGCGAACTCATGGAAGTTGCCGCCCCATGGCCAGGTGGCAACGGTGCGGCGGTCGTCGGCGAGGCCGTCGCCGTCGGTGTCGCGCAGGGCCGTCAGCTCGTGCTTCTGGCTGACGTAGACGGTGCCGTCGACCACCGCAACGCCCTGGGGTTCGCGCAGCCCGTCTGCGAACTTGCGGTATGTCACCTGCCCGGGGCTGGTCTGGCCGGTGACGCCCTCGACCACGTAGACCTCGCCGGTCGCGGTGTCGGTGCCGCCCCAGGTGGAGATCATCAGGTCGCCCTCGGGCAGGAACGCCATGCCGGTGACCTGCGGCTGGAGCCCTTCGGGGCGCAGGTCGGTGAGGGTGTAGCCCGGGTGCACCCGGTCGAGCGGCAGGCCGTCGCCGGCCGAGTCGGTCGCCCCCTCGCAGTACTTCCATCCCGGGGCGGTGACGCGTACGACACCGGCGTCGGTGCTCAACGCGGAGTTCGGTATGAGCTCGAAGTCGGCTGCACCCGGGCGGCGCCATTCGAGCCGCAACACCTGGCCGCCGCCATTGTCGAAGAACTCGAGGCGAATTGGGTGCAGGCCGGCGCTGAGGGTGGTCGACCCTTCCTTGGAGGTTTCGCCGTGCAGACCGTCGTGGTCGACGACACGCTGATCGCCGATCGTCAGCCGTGACCCGTCGTCGCTAGTCAGCCGGAATGTGTAGTCGCCATCGACGGGCGCGGCGAGATTGGCGATGACGTGGCTGATGAACCGGTCCGAGAGTCCGAACTCGTCTGTGGTGATCCAGTTGATCTTCGGCATGAGCTTGTCGACGTTCGGTGTCTGTGCCGGCTTGAGGGTGCACAACGTCGACAGCGGAGTTCCCATGTCGTACGAACGCAGGGTGACGCCGGGTTCCTGCGGCGGGACATCGACGGTGACGGGTGCGGCCCCGGCTGGGGTGATGGTGACCGCGGCGAGCAGGGTCGATAGAGCGGCACCTGCGGCCACGAGCCTGACGCGACGGCGTCGGCGCCATCGGTTCGGTGCGGTCATGCTTCCTCCCGGTGGGTGCGGGTCCTGGCCGAGGTAGGAGCCGTGGAACTTTCTCCCCTGGACCAGCCAGTACGGTCTCGGAAGACAAAAGATCGATCGCTGACGTTAACACTTTGCATTGATTGAACAACACTTTTAGATGTGTGGATGGAAGTTCCCCCTGCTGGTCCATGTCCGTGGCTGCATCTGGGCAGCGCGCAGCGTGGTCCAGAGGGGTCGGATGCGGAAGCGGGCGTCGTCATCGGTGCGCCGGTCGTCGATTCGACCGGCGGGCCAGGCGACGAGGGCTGCGTCACGAGAATTCGGCGTCTGCACCACGTGTTCGAGTCCGCCTGCGACAAAGATCCATCTGCCATAGCACTCGAGTGCGGCGACGAGCAGCTGACCTACCGGGAGCTGGACGAGCACGCGAACCGGCTGGCCCACCACCTGCGTTCCTTCGGCGTCGTGGGCGGCGCGCGGGTGGCCATCCTGCTGCAGCGTTCGGTCGACACGTACGTGGCGTTGCTCGGCGTGGGAAAGGCCGGGGCCGCCTTCGTGCCGATCGACCCCGAGTCCCCCGCTACGACCTGTTCCACCGATGGGCACGCGCCGGAGCCTGGGCTGCGATCCACGACGCGCTACGCGATCTGGTGCGCGTCTACGAGGGCCGAGACCCGCTGCCCACCGCCGCGGTCATCGACTCCTAGTCGGTACGCGCGGGCGACACCGTGACACGTGCCAGCCGCGGCTACGACGCCGGGAAGAAGATCAACGGTCGTATGCGTCACATCGCCGTGGATACCGGCGGCCTGCTCCTCGCCGTGATCGTCACCATCGCCGCAGTCCAGGACCGCGATGCCGGACACCGCCTCCTCGCACTGGTCCGGGAGAAGTTCTCCACCATCACGCACTGCTGGGCCGATGGCGGCTACGCCGGGCGCCTGGTCATCTGGGCACGCGAGGTCCTGGCGATGACCGTCGAGATCGTGAAACGCACCGACGACGTCAACGGCTTCAAAGTCCTGCCCCGCAGATGGGTCGTCGAGCGGACCCTGGCCTGGATCAGCAAGCATCGCCGCTGCGTCCGCGACTACGAAACCCGACCCGACCACCACGAAGCCATGGTCTACATCTCGCCGATCATGACCATGTCACGCCGACTCGCCCGCACCGGCAACTGGTAACCGAAGTTCCCGAACGCTCACTTAAGACCCGGGACGCCGTGGGCGACTACCGCGGCTTGGTGAAGAGCTCCGGCGTCTCTCTTGCCAGGCCCGACAGCTCCTGAGCATGGCAAGGCTTTCAGCGGCGGCGCAGGACCAGCACGTCCTCGTGCGCCACCAGGTGCACGGGGATGCCTTCGTCGCGGGCGCGGCGGGCGGCTAGGAGCCCGAACATGTTGGCTCGGTGCACGATCTGCCCGTCGCGGACGGCGGCGAGCATCGCCGCCGTCCGCTCCACCGGGTTCAGCCCGGCTGACTGCGCGACGGCGAGCAGCTCGCCGGGCAGGTCGATCAGGTCATCGCGTTGGCGGCGTACCGGTCGGGAGGTGATCACCACGGTGCCGCCGGGACGCAGCAGCTGGTAGCTGGCGGCCAGGATCGCGGCGAACCCGCCAAGCAGGCGGGACCACCCCGCATAGGCGAGATTGCCACGCTCGCGGTCCCCATACAGGTGGTTTCGCTTGCGTACCCCGGTACTCGTGGTCTGCACGAGGCCATGCGTTCCGCGCCCGTACGGCGGCGAGGTGAGTACAAGGCTCACCCGGCCGACCGCGGACGCGGGCAGCAGGTCGAGCAGACCGGTGGCGTCCCCGGTCAATACCGTCGCCGTTCCGGCGGCGCCCTGCGACGCGGCGAGGGCGACGTTGGCCTCGGCCAGTGCGGTGTAGCGGGGCTCGATGTCGATCCCGATGCCCTGCCGCCCGAGGTGCATGGCCTCCACCAACGTGGTGCCGCACCCGCACATCGGGTCGAACACCACATCGCCCGGCGCACTGTACGAGCTGATCGCATGGGCGGCCAGGTGGGGCAGCATCTTCGCCGGATGGCGGGAGGTTTCTCGGACGTAGCGGCCTCGCCGCTGGTCACGGGCGGGTATCTGGCAGGTCAGCCACACCGAGGTGACCGGCAGCGTCTCAGCCATCGGCGTGCCCGGTCGCCATCGCGCTGCGGGTCAGGATCAGCACGTCGGTGTGGATCGCCAGCTGCGCCTGCTGGCCACGCCGGGGCGGCCGGTCGGCCGCCACGATGTGCTGCAGGTATGCCAGCCCGGCCCGCTTCGCGGCGACGACGACGTCGACCGGCAGGGTGACGTTGCCGTGCGGCAGCAGCACCGCCACGCAGCCGCCCGGCGCGAGGCGGGCGCGGCAGCGGAGAAAGAACTCGACCGGGCAGGCGTCGGCGACGGGCCAGCCGGTGACGATCAGCGTCGCCGCCTCACGCCCCCAGGCAACCGGGCGGGCCGCCTGCAGGTGGCTGCGGCGGTGTGCCGCGATGACCGCGCGGGCCAACTGCGGCCCCTCGGCCAGGTCGATGATGAGGTCGCACGGGTGGGTGAGGTTGTGGACCAGCCGCACGCCCATCGCGTTGGACATGGTCTCGCCCTCCTGCGGGGCGGGGACCGGCCAGACGGTGATCGGCACGGGCGGGTCGCCGGGCACCACGTCCCCCACGGGGACCGGTGCGCGGTGGACGTTTCTGTCGGTCATGGGCACGGTGGCCCCCGGACCGGCGGGCGTACTGACGATCCCCAGTGCGCCGCTGACAGGCCGATCGAACCCGCCCCTCCCCTGACAGAAACGGTCAGCTCGGCCGCCAGACAGCCCCGCGGGCGGGCGGCGCACCGGCGAACCTGACACGAGCGGACACGACCTGTCCTGGTCTGACACTCGCTCGTGGTGTCAGGTCGGGCTGTCCCAATCGGGGGTCTCGAAGCGTTCGCGCAGGGCGAAGCGCTCCCGTGGAGGAGGCATCAGCATGGCCACAACCCCCCGCACGAGGACAGGCGACACGGCGCTGACCACTGCCGAGACAGCCTTCGAGCTACTGACCTGCGAACCGGCTCCGCTGGTGTTCGACGCTCGCCCGGTACCAGGTCTGCCGGACACGACGATGCCGCTGGACGAGCTACGCGAGCTGCTGATGGACGGACGCTACGACAGCGACACCACCGATGAGCTGTGGCGGCAGTTGGCCCACCACGCCCGCGAATGGGGACCGGCCTGGGTCGTCGGCGCGATCGGCGTGGCCCTGCCCGCCCTGACACACCTCGCGGCGAAGATCAGCCGCGGCTACGCCCGGCACGCCGACGACGTCGACTCCGCAGTCCTCGCCGGGTTCCTTCAGGCACTGCGTGCGGCGGACCTCACCCCGCCCCGGTTATGGCTGCGGCTGTGCTGGGCGGCCTGGCGCGCCGGGGCCGCGGTCGTCAAGGCCGACGACGGCGAGGAACTGCCGCTGGACCTGCCCACCGGCTCGCGTTCGCCGACGATGCCCTACGGGCATCCGGATCTGCTGCTCGGCCGGGCGGCCGCCGCGGGCCTGATCACCGCCGAGGCCGCTGAGCTGATCAGCGCCACCCGCTTCGGTGACGCGCTGATTGAGCAGTTGGCCGCCGAGAAGGGCGTCACCGCGTCGGTCCTGCGGATGCGCCGCCGCCGCGCCGAACGCGTCGTGGCCGCCGCAGTCACGCGGGGCGACCTGTCCGGCCCGAGCCGCTCGTCCGGCTGCCACGAAGCCGCCATGGCGGCCTGACAACACCGCCCTGTGGGCATAGGTAGGTACGCCGTGACCTACAAGGACTTACTTTCCGACGCGATCAATGCGGCTGCTCCGGGGCTGTTCTCGTTACCGAGCTGACCCTTGCGACCGGCTACACCCGATCCCTGCGCCACCGGTGCAAGCGCGCGCATCGCGGTTGCATAGAGCGTTTTGATCAGCGTGTCGGCGTCGCGTTGCTGCTCAAGGAGGCTGTTCAGCGAATCGCCGAGCGAGGTGGACATGGACACCACGGCGCTGCGCCGGCCGTCGTCGGTGACGCCGGTGACCGTGATGTAGCCGCCGTCGTGGCCCTGGTAGACGCCGCCGCAGGGCAGCGGGCGGCTGACCAGGCCGAGCCCGTGGAGGCCGCGCGGCCAGATCGCATTGATGTCCTCGTTGATCTCGACCGTTCGTTTCATGTCGGCCAGTTGTGCGGGGCGCAGCAGCGGGCCGCCCAGCAGCGCGTGGAAGAACCGGTCGAGGTTCCGGGTGCTGGAGACCATGGAGTCCGGGTCCACTAGGGCGCGAGCACCGCAGGTTCCGGGGCGGGTGCCCCGTCGGGGGTCCGGGGCCCGGCGATCTGCGGCTGCGCCGTGTGGGCGCGCGTGACCGGAAGCGATGCCGCCAGGCAGGCAGCGGGGACCCCGGCTGTGTGCCCGCCGGGACGGTGCGTCAGAGCATGGCGAGCCGGTCCACCAGCAGTTCCACCCTCTGCTCGGTGTGCTCCGGCGGCAGCCGTCCGGCCCGGGTCAGGGTGGCCAGCCCGTGCAGGGCCGCCCAGAATGTCTCGGTGAACAGCCCCGGGTCGACGCCGTCCCCGGCGACCTCGCCGAGGCTCTCCAGTAGCGCGGCGAAGGCGTCCTTGAGAGGTGCCGGGGTGTCCTCGTGCGCGAACGCCAGGCCGCCGTCGAGCTGGAAGATGGCGTCGTAGACCGCCGGGTTGCGTGCGGCGAAGTCGAGGTAGGCGCGGGCGAGGGCGGTGACCCGGCTGCGAGGGCCGTCGGCGGCGGCGGTCGCGGCCCGCACCGCCGCGGCCATCTCGGCGGCGCCTTCGAGGGCGACGGCGCCGATGATCTCCCGTTTGCCGCGGAAGTGGCTGTAGAGGACGGGCTGGCTGTATTCGATGCGCTCGGCGAGCCGGCGGGTGGTGACCGCGTCCCAGCCCTGCTGCTCGGCGAGGTCGCGGGCCGTGGCCACGATGAGGCGTTCGCGGTCCGCCCGTTCGCGGTCCTTGCGTTCCTGTACCGACATGATTCGATCCTAGCACCGCTAGACGATCGAGCGGCAGCAGTGCTAGCGTTGCCACGCCAGCTATCAACGCTAGATCCCAGGAGGGGTCTTCATGCTCAACGCACTCGAGGTGTTCACCACCGTGGTCGTCGGCGTGATGGTGGGGGTGGAGTTCTCCGTCGCCTTCGTCATCAACCCGATCCTCAACGCCCTCCCGGAGGACAGTGGCCAACTCGGCCGCGCCCACGGGGGCCGGATGCTCGGCGCCGTGATGCCGGTCTGGTACATCGGCTCGCTCGTCCTCGTCGCGGTCTGGGCCATCGCCGGATGGCACCACCACGGCACCGGCCTCGTCGTCACGGCCGGCGCGCTGCTGATCCTCAGCGTGATCATGTCGATCCTGCTGCTCGTCCCGATCAACAACCGGGGCAAGACGTGGACCCCTGACAACCGGCCCGCCGACTGGAAGCAGCAGATGAACCGCTGGGACCGCTTGCACTACGTCCGCGTCGCCGTCATCATCGCCGCCTTCGCCCTGCTGGTCACCGCCCTCACCTGAGCCCGCGGGCCGACACCGCGCACGCGGCGCACAATCCCCACTCCCCCGGGCGGCAGCGGGCCCGACATCCGGGAATGCAGCTGCCGCTGAGAGCCCACAACTGGGATCCCGACAAGCTACGCCCCCCGATGACCTGCGCGGCTCTGGGCTCTGGTTCGGGTGAGGTCATTGATCCAGATCACCGAGGCACGTTGCAGGACGACGGTGGCTTCGAACGCCTCGCGGGTACTAGCGATCCGCAAGCGTCCGTTGGGTGACACCGGGCGCCTGGTGTCACGATCGGCGACCCCGCTGGTGGCGACGAGGTGCCGGCCGTCGGAGGTGGTCACTCGGGCTTGAACGCCGGTCACCCCGAGGGCGTGGATCGCGTCGGTGTCCCGTTGCAACCGGCCGGCGGCGTGGCCGGAACCGGTCACCGATCCTTCGGCCCGGGTCGAGCCCCGGTGGCCGTGAACGTGAGGGCGACAAGCTGCGCCGCCGCACCCAGCGCGACCCGCTGCCTCGGTTTCTGCTGTTCAGTCTCATGGCACTGACGTTAGGAGCGGCGTTGACGCGGACCGATACCTCGTCCCACCCGATGCGGTACAGCTCGCTGTAGCGTCGCCGGCGTCACTCGCGAACGCCAATCGCGTCGACCGGCTGCGACCGCATGGCGATCCGGGTCGAGGTCATGATGGCGGCCCAGCCGAGCAGCGCGGCGACCGCGACGATTCCCAGGTAGATGAGCGGTGGGATGGACGGGATCAGCGTCCTGGTCAGCCCGATGCTCGTGCCGATCAACGACGGGATCGCGGCCAGGGTACCGATAAGAACGGCTGCGACGACGACGATCCTCGTCTCGCTGCGCATCATCGCGAACACCTGGCGACGGGTGGCGCCGACCAGTTGGAGCAGGGCGAATTCGCGAAAGCGTGCGGCGGTCGCCATCACCAGGGTGTTCACCACGGCGATCGCGAGGTAGCCGAGCATGACCGCGTTGAGGATGAGGCCGACCGCAGACTCGCCGGCGGCGGCATCGCGCTGCGCGGCGACGAACGACTCGCGGTTGTTGACCTGGACGCTCGGGAGGTGTCGGACGGCCGATCGCAACGCATCGCCGAGTGCCCCGACGTCGGTTCCCGTGGCCGCCGCGATCAGCACCGCGAAGTCCAGGCGGTCGGTGGTGTGCTCCAGGACGAGGTCGTGCGGCAGCGTGACGTCACCGAAGCCGAGTCCTCTCTCGTAGAGCGCCACCACCGTGGGTCTGATCGGCGTGCCGTCACCGAGACGTAGGTCCACGGTGTCGCCGAGAGCAGCGCCGAGGGTGCCCGCCGCGATCCGGCTCAACGCCACCGCGTTGTCCCGCACATCCGCGACATCGCCCTGGAGAACGGCGAGATCCATGGTCTCGGCGAGCCGGTCGCCGATGATCCCCTGCGCCGGGTAGGTCCTGATCTGAGGGTCATCTCCCGAGGTGAACGCCAGCGTCCGCGTGCGGACGACCGGGGTCACCGCCGAGACGCCGGGCACGTCCCGGAGCACGTCCGCGACCTCGGGCGAGACGCCAGCGGACGTGGACGTGACGACGTAGTCCGCGCGCAGTCCGTCCGCGGCCTGATCCTGCGCGGCCGAGCTCGAGGTCGTCGCGCTGAAGAGCTGCGCGGCGGCCAGGGTGATGCCCATGATCACAGGAGTGGTCGCCGCGGCGAGCCGCCGGGAGTTGGCGTGCGCGTTCGCGGTCGCGAGGAACCCGCTGACGCCCGACCTGCGGTTCAGCCAGGGGCCCAGCACGGTGACGGCACCGCCGAGCAACCGCGGCCCCAGCAGCGCGACAGCGAAGACGAGCAGGAACGCCGAGAAGGCCGCGCTTTCAACGGCCCCTTCACCGGGTAGCACCAGCGGCAGCACGGCCGCGGTGGCGAGACCGACGGGGACCAGCAGCAAGCCGATGGTCAACCGAAGCCATCCGAGTTTGGGCGGCTCCACCGAGGCCTCGCCGAGCGCGTCCACCGGCCTGAGCTTGGCCGCTCGCCGGGCGGCTATCCAGCCGCCCAGACGGGCGCCGACCAGGCACAGCACCATCGCCACGAGTACCGGAAGCGGGCTGATCGACAGTTCGAAGTCGTCCGGTACCGCGCCGACCAGGGTGAAGGCTTCGTGTAAGAGGAAACTCAGCCCGATGCCCGGAATCACGCCGAGCACTGCCCCGAGCGTGCCCACCACCATGGTCTCGGCGGCAATCATGCCGAGCACCTGCTTCGGGGTCGCGCCGATCGCCCTCAGCAGCGCCAGTTCCCGCAGCCGCTGCCGAACGGACAGGGCGAGTGTGCTCGCCACGACGATCATGATCACCAAGACCATGCTGCCGCCGAACGCCAGCGACAGCTCGCTGATGAACGAACGCGTGCTGCCGATGTCGAGGAACTCGACCTCGCTGCGGTCACTGCCGGTGTAGACGACCACATCGGAGGCCGCCGCCTTGATGGCGCTTGCCAACTCGTCGGCATCGACACCGGGCGCGGCCAGCACGCCGATCGCGTCCACCCGGTCTGGTTGGCCGGTCAGTTCCCGGGCCCGGTCATCGGTGAAGAACAGTGCGGACTGCCGGACGAGACTGCCTCCAGGCAGACCCGCGATGCCCGTCACCCGGAAAGTCGACGTGTTCGAGCCGACCACGAGCCGAACCGACGCGCCGACAGTGACGCCGGCCCGCTCGGCCAGCGCGGAGTCCACCACCACGTCGTCCGGCCCGGTCGGGGCCCGGCCGGCGCTCGTGGTGAACCGGCCGAGCGTGGCCGACTGCCAGCCATGCCCGAACGCGGGGGTGCCGTCCGGCCCGGCGAGCACCTCGGCGTCGGCCATCACGAGGCTGACCGGGACGTTGACCTCGGCGATCGCCGCCCGGACGCCAGACACTCGCGCGATATCGCCGACCCGGTCGGCCGGCAGGGTGGCCCGCTCGCCGAACCTGGGATCCACGTCGTCGGCCACCAGCAGTGCCTGCGGGGCGCCCACCACCAGGTCGGCAGCCTGATAGCGCTCGGTCGGCACGCCCGAGCGTTCGCTGCTCTCCAGCAGGATCCCGCAGGCCGTGATCACCGCCGAGCCGAACAGCACCGCCACGAATGCCGCGACGAACCCGCCCTTTCGTCCCTTGACCGTGCTCCAGGCCAACGCCAGCATGCGCTTGGACATCACGCGGCGGCCCACGGCTCGCCTAGGTGAGTCATCCGCTCGGCGATCTGCTCGGCGGACGGCCGGGGCATCTCGCCGGCCAACCGGCCGTCTGCGAGGAACACCACGGTGTCAGCCTGCGCGGCCGCCACCGGATCGTGCGTGACCATCAGCACGGTCTGCCCCAGGTCGTCGACGATCTTCCTGAGCAGTGCCAGGACCTGGCGGCCGGTGCCGCTGTCCAGCGCGCCCGTCGGCTCGTCGGCGCACACCAGGTCGGGCCGGTTGACGAGCGCTCTGGCGATCGCCACCCGCTGTTGCTGGCCACCGGAGAGCTGGCTCGGGCGCCGGTCGTTATGCTCGGCGAGCCCGACCGCGGCGAGGACACTCGCTAGTTGCTCGGGATCGACCGGTTTCTCGGCCAACCGGACGGGCAACGTGACGTTGTCCGCCACGCTCAGCGCACCGAGCAGGTTGTACGCCTGAAAGACGAACCCGATCCGGTCCCGGCGCAGCTCCGTCAACTCGGTCTCCGACCGGCCGGACAGCTCCGTGTCACCCAGCACGACCCGGCCCGATGTCGGGCGGTCCAGGCCGGCCGCACAGTTCAAAAACGTGCTCTTGCCGGACCCGGACGGGCCCATGACGGCGGTGAACGTACCGCGCGGGAATCCGACTGTCACCCCGTCGAGAGCGCGTACCTCATTCCTCCCCGACCCGTATACCTTTGACACCGAATCCAATTGCACTGCGTACGGATGTGTCGCAAATGTCGGCATTGCATCCGGGTATAGCGAGTGGATCGCGGTGGCCTCGACCAGCGCCCCGCGTCGTCTCGATAGGTTTCTGCTGTTGAACCTCATGCGTTCCGACGCTAGATTCCGCGCCGTCGGATACCGATATCCCGTACCACCCGATGTGAGGTACAGCTGGCTGTAGTGCTGCGGGCGGCGGCCACGGGGCAGACTTGGCGCCGTGTCGGGAACGCGAAGGGACGCTGCCCCAAGGAGGGTACGCAGAAAGGGCATCCTGTGACGTCGGGTCGACGGTGGGTGCAGGCGTGGCGTGGCGGGGCCTACCTCCTGAAATCACTGGCCACTGGGATCGCCACGCTGCTCGCGCTGCCGCTGCTGTGCCATCCGAGGCTCGCCCGGCGATGGGCGAATTGGCACCGTGACCGCGCCGGCCGACTGCTCGAGACGCCGTTGGCATCGCGTCCTGCCCTGCGCGCGACGGCACGCCGGGCATGGGCCGATCCGGCGACGCCGCGCGACCTGCTCTGGCTGCCGGTGAACGCCATCACCGCAGTGCCGCTCGGCCTGCTCGCGCTGCTGTGCGTCGGCAACATCCTGACCGCCGCGGTCGCCACACCACTGTGGTGGGCGTTCGCACCGCAGGATCGACCACGGCTGTTCATCGATATTCCGGTGACCGGCTGGGCGACAGCCCTCACACTCGGTCCACTGCAGATCCTCCTGCTCACCGCGCTGGCGTACCTGGCCTTCGCGCCGATCGCTCGCGCACACGCCCGGATCTGCCTGGTAGTGCTGTCGCACTCGGCAGCCGAACAGCTCGCCGACCGGGTCGCCGTGTTGACCCGCACCCGGGCAGACGTGCTCGACGCACACGGCGCAGAGCTGCGCCGGATCGAGCGCGACCTGCACGACGGCACCCAGGCGCGGCTGGTGGCCATCGCGATGCGGCTGGCCGTGGCCCGGCGGGCACTGTCCAACAATCCACGAAACGAGCAGTTCCTGGAAGGACTCCTTCGGGACGCACACGAAGGAACCGAGGAGGCGATGACCGAACTCCGCGACGTGATCCGAACCGTCTACCCGCCGATCCTCGCCGACCGCGGCCTCACCGGTGCACTGACCGCAGTGACGGCTCGCTGCGGCGTGCCAACCCGGCTGGACATCGACAACCTCGAAACGGTACCGGCGGCCGTGGAGTCTATCGTCTACTTCGCCGTCGCCGAGGCACTCACCAACGTCGCCAAGCACAGCCAAGCGACTACGGCCGGCGTACGGGTGAGCCGCACGGCAGACCGGTTATCGGTGGTGATCACCGACAACGGCGCTGGCGGCGCCGACGATCGGCTGGGCACCGGCCTGGCCGGGATCCGTCGCCGGGTGCTCGCTCTCGACGGCACCGTCGACGTCGATAGTCCGGCCGGCGGGCCGACGACGATCACCATGGAGCTGCCGTGCGGGTTGTAATCGCCGAAGACAACGTGCTGCTGGCCACCGGACTGGAACTGCTGCTCAACAGCGTGGGGTTCGACATCGCCGCCATCGCGGGCGACGCGACGGGCTTCCTCACCGCCGTGCGGGACCATCGGCCCGACGTCACCATCGTCGACGTCCGGCTGCCGCCGTCATTTCGCGACGAGGGCATCCGAGCCGCCCTGCAGGCCCGTCGAGAGCACCCTGGCCTGCCGGTCCTGGTGCTGTCGCAGTACGTCGAGCAGCAGTACGCCGCCGAACTCCTCTCCACCACCGGCGGCGGCGTCGGCTACCTCCTCAAGGATCGCGTCAGCCGGGTGGATGAGTTCGTCGACGCGCTGCGCCGAGTGGCCGCCGGTGGCACCGCCATGGACACCGAAGTCATCGCCCAACTCCTCACCAACCGCGGCGACCCGATCGCCGTCCTCACCCCTCGCGAACGCGAGGTACTCGCGCTGATGGCACAGGGACACGACAACAACACCATCGCTGACCGGCTTTTCATCACCGACAACGCCGTGCACAAGCACATCGGCAACATCTTCAACAAGCTCGGCCTCGCCGTCACCGACAGCGGCCACCGCCGCGTCCTCGCCGTTCTCACCTACCTCAACGGCGCGGGCCAGATCGGCGGCGACTGAGTACGCCGGTGACTCGCTCAACCGCGGCGACCAGCGCCGCCGGGGCAGCGCGCATCCGAGCTTTCTCCACGGCGGCACAAAGATCTCCAACTCGGCGACGAGGCCGATGACGTACGCGACAGACTCCGCGAGCAACAACTCCATGTGATCACGCCGCCTGCCCAGGCACACTCCATGAAATCCCATAAAAGAGTGCGCCCCAGCCGCACAGAACTCACGTGATCACGGCCCACCGACCGCCCACTTCCATGATCACGTACGTTTGTTTGGTCAGCGGCACCCAAGGGCAAGCCCGGGGCCCATCCCGAAATCTTGGAAGTTTAGGCACGTCACAGCGGCCTTGGAGCTCCAAAAATCGGCCCGCCAGACACCAACTACTGAGACGTCCGGTACCAGAGGTGTAGTCGGTCAATCACCCGACGCCCGCCCATCGGCACGACCGGACGTCCTCGCACCCGGACGTACCACCTCTGGCGGCTACCTAGGGTGACGGGGCGCTCCGACGCCGACGCGCACGATCGGCGGCAGATCCGGGTGCCCGATCTTGAATCACGCCGGCTCAGACCTACCGACAAGGGGTGGCGAGGATCGTCGCGCCGACCGACGGCACAGGACCGACTTGGTACGGTCTGGCAGTGGAGTGGGCGGTCTTCTGGCGCATCGTCGAAGGTGCCCGGGCTGAGGTGGGTAGTGACACCGAACGCGTCGCCCAGGCGCTCCTCCGTCGCCTTCGCGCGTTGGCCCCAAGCGAGATTGAACAGTTTGAGGAGCTTTGGTTCCAGGCACAGGACAAGCTCTACAACTGGTCAATCCGGGACGCCGCGACGCTGCTGCTTGGTCCCTTGAGCGAGGATGACTTTCCCGCGTGCAGGACTGGATCGTGTCGCACGGGCGGCCAACCATGCAGCGTGTCCAGGACGGTCGAGCTGGCGCGTGACCGGCGCAACGCTCGGATTGACTGGTTCTGCGGCCTCCCACTCGAGGCGCACATCGCCGCAACCGGGGCTCCCCTCGCTATCGATGGGCCTTCCTTGGGTGAAGCCCGCGGTGATCACCACCGCGTCCGGGTCGCAGCGCACCCCACGGGCACGCGCGAGATAGACGGCCACCGCCGCCCGCAACGCGGGCAGTCCCGTCGGGTCGGGATGGTCGAACGTGCCGTGCGACGCCGTCGCCAGCACGCGGCGAACACTGCCGGCCCAGACCGTACGCGGGAACGAACCGAGATCGGGAATCCCCGGCCGCAGCTCGATCACCGGCCCGGTCGCCGTCGCGGGCCGCGGCTTCTCGCGCGAGTCGGGCGGTTCGTGAGGTACGTCCGCGACCCGGGTGCCCGAGCCGGGCGCCGACACCAGCCACCCTTCCGCCACCAGTTGCGCGTACGCCTGCACCACCGTGCCCCGGGACCGGCCCAGGTCGGTGGCTCCGGCTCCCGGGCAAGCGCGACCCGGCCGGCAACCGGCCGGTCCGAATGCTCTCCCGTAACGCGTTCTCCAGCATTCGGCCCGGAAAACCCGCACCCGGATCGAACTCCAGATACAGGTCGAGTGACTCCACCACCCGCCAACGATCTCAACCGGCTGGCCACGGTGCGGGTGCGGCGACGACTCGTCGACCGGTGCACGTGCGGCTCCACCCGTTTGGGTGGTTTGCCGAGTTTCGACCTTGGTGCGGAGTCCGGATCGGTAGGACGCAGGTAATGGGGGACGAACAGCCAGGCGGGCTACTCAGGGCGCCCCGGGAACGGCAGCCGGTGGCGCTCCTGGAGCTTTTCTTCGACCTGGCGTTCGTCTTCGCCTTCACTCAACTCTCCCGAAAGCTGATCTCGGAGCTGACCTGGACGGGGGCGTACCAGACCCTCGTGCTGCTCCTCTCGGTGTGGTGGATCTGGAGCCTTACGGCGTGGCTGACGAACCGGTTGGACCCTCGCCGCACCACGGTCCAGGTGGTTGTCCTGGGCACCATGATCGCCAGTATCGCGATGGCAGCCGTTCTGGCCGACGCCTTCGACGAGCGCAGCGTTGTATTCGCGAGCGTTTACGCCGTACTCCAGATCGCGATGGCGCTCTTCTTCGCCGTCGCCCTGCCCCAACCGGAAAGGCGCACCGGCTGGCGGCTACTCGTCTGGTCCACCGGCACCGGCGTGCTCTGGATCGCGGGCAGTGTCACCGGCGATGCCGCACGCGCCGTGCTCTGGACCCTCGGCGCGGCGATCAACTACGCCGCGTTCACCCTCCGGTTTCCCACCCCACGGCTCGGGCGGATAACCGCACCCGAGTGGCCCGTCGCCGCCGAGCATATGGCGGAGCGGCACCGCCAACTCTTCATCATCGCCCTCGGCGAACTGATCCTCGTCACGGGGCTCACCTTCACCCGGACGGACTTCACCGCCGACCGGACCGGCGCCTTCGCGGCCTCGATCCTCACCACCGTGCTCCTCTGGAGGATCTACGTCTTCCGCGCCGGAGAACTACTTGCCGAAGCCATCGACGCCGCCGCCGATCCGATACGGCTGGCCCGCCCCATGGCACTCGCCCACCTGACAATGGTGGCCGGCGTGGTCGTCACCGCGGTCGGCGACGAACTCGTCATCGCCCAACCGTTCGGCCACAGTCACCCGGCGTGGGTCGCCGTCCTCGTCGGCGGACCCGCGCTGTTCATCGTGGGACGGGCCCTCCTGGAACACACGGTCTTCGGTCGGGTTTCGCCAGACCGACTGATCGCCCTGCTCACCCTGCTCGCGCTGGCGGCACCGCTGCTGCTCGCCCCACCGCTGCTGGCCGCTGTCGCCATCGCCGCGGTCCTCGCCGCCGTCGTCCTCTCCGATGCGCGGGACGCGCGAAAGCACCCGCCAGCCGCACCACGGGACAGACGGCCGTAGCGGGACCCGGGAGCCCGCCGTGGCAGGCCCCCGGTCCGCGACCGTTACCGGGTTACCGCGAACTCGATCCGGGTCGCGGTGTCCTCGATGCCGGTGAAGCCCTCACCGGGGTTGAGCAGGTCCTCGCCGAAGTCGACGTCGGGATCGTCGGCGGTGCCGCCGATGTTGTCGGCGCCGACGCCGAACATGAGCGCAGGGTTGCCGCCCTGGTCCATGATGTTGGCCTGTTCGTTGAACTGGTCGACGTGCCAGTTGCCGAAGAAGTGACCCGCCTCGTGCGCGGTGACGTTGCCGACCGCCTGCCCGACGAAGGCGATCCGGTCACTGGCCGCCGTCATGTACGTGTTTAGCGAGGCCTCGCCGGACGGGTCGCTCAGCACGTCGAGCAGCACCAGGGCGCTGTCCTCGGTGCCGAAGTTGCCGGGGTTGATGTATTGGGCGATGCCGATCGTGGGGATCCCGGACTCGGCGATCGTGCCGCCGACGATCACCCGGCTCACGTTCGGCTCGCCGAACGGGTCGGCGTGGTCGCGGCTGTTGCGGATCCGCAGGTCGAAGCGCTCGTTGAGGCCGCTCTCGATCATGTCGTGCCGGACGTTCTCCTCGACCTCGGCGACGATCGCGTCGATCACGGCGTCCTCGTCGGCGGTGGTGAGGCCCCACCGGGCCCGACACGCCCTCCGGAACGCCGGCCGATCTGCGCGACGAGACCCGTACGAGGCAGCGTTTCCCCAAGCTCACGGCCTACCTCGACAACAATCCGTGGATCGAGCGTCCATGGAAACGCGCGGCCAGCTGACCACCGCCTGCGCTCGGCGGCATTACAGGATGCATCTTCGGCGCACGTGCGGACTGGAGGAGGGGGCGAGGCGAGGTGCTCAGCGCAGTTCGACCTCGACGCCGTGTTCGGTGAGCATCTGCAGGAGGTAGTCGAGGGTGACCGCTGGCTCGTACCGACGCCGGTTGTAGCCGGCGACGAGGTGTTCGCGGGCTACCGCCGAGTTGTGCCAGACCAGCCGGAACGGTGTGCGGGCACCCCACCTCGAATGCAGGCAGTCGCTAAGGGCGTCGAGGTTCCAACCGAAGTAGCCGCCCGGGCCGTTGATGGCCTCGCCGATGGCGCAGTAGAAGCCCTCGATGTCGGTGACGAAGCGGCCGTCGAGGTCAAACACGATCCCTGCCGACTGGTCCAGGAGATCGGAGCGGCGATAGGCCAGTGCCATGCCGGACCATTCGTGCCGTAGCGTCCGGTCGTAGCCGGCCCACAGGTTGCGCTCAGCGGGTCGGCCAGCAAGCCACTGCTCCAGAATGGACGTTTTCCCGTCGAGTGCGGCTGGTGTCCCTCGCTGGCGACGGTGACGTCAAGGAGGCCGTCACCGAGCAAGGACGGCACGCTCGACACGATCGTGCCGTACACGAGGCCGCCTATCAGGGGTGACGCCGAGCCATCGGCGGCGATGGCTTCCTCGTCGGCTGTTACCTGGCGACGGCGTAGGCCGGTCTTTGTCGACTTCGGCATGGCGGCGATCGCGGCCTGCAGTAGCGGCTCGGGTTGGCACCCGACCAGGACGACGTTCGGTACCGGTGGCGCGGCCTGGTCCCGGAAGACGCCCGTGATGTCGGCGCAGGCACCGTACGGTGTGTCGTCCGTACCGCGCAGCACGAACCCGGTTACGTCGCCGGGGTGGTCGACGGCGTCCGTGCGATCGTCCACGTGGACGAGGCCTTCCAGGTCGACGTCGACACGCCCTGGCGAGGTCGTCGACGGCCGTTGGCCCAGGACGGTCACGTCGAGCAGATACACGCCGAACCAGCCGTCCCGTGTCGCTCGGTCGTCGGGCATCGCCGACACCCACAGGTTGCCCAACCAGTCGCGGCCGCCGTCGACGGCAATCGCAGCGGGGCCACTGTCGAGGCTCGAGGCGACGGCCCCGTCCGGTACGCAGCCCAGGAGGGTGAAGCGTTCCCGCGGCCGGGGTGGCAGATCGACGAACAACCCGTCGACGTTGACGCACAACGCTAGGACATCCCCGTCGTCGGGAACTGCGGGTCCGCGAAGCAGCCAACGCGGCGAGACCCGCCGATTCCACGTCCACCGCTGCTGCTCCGGCTGGTCGGTCGTCACCTCCCGACCATACTGGCGAATCACGAACTCGCCTCGCGCACCACCCAGCTCGTCGGTGCTCCGCAACGCAGACGCATTACTTTCGGCAGATCCGGTCGTTGCCACCCGCCAAGGTCGACGCCCTGTTCGCGGCAGATCCGTGCACCCTCGTCATCCGAAGGATCGCTCAGCGAAGCTGATCCCGGCGCGCTGGGCCGATGTGAGCATCTGCCGGGCGACGAGTTGCGGCGGCAACCGGAGATACTGGGTGTAGCCGGAGGCCCGAAGGCGGAACTCGAAGTTTTGGCCTTCGATTTGCCACAACGGCTCGGGGTTGCTGTCCGGCGGATCAAGCCGGTGAACATCGGCGATTTCCATGACTTCATGGAGGGGTCCGAGCCGGCCGGTGATGTCCCAAGCCCCTTCGAACACGAGCGTCGCGGGTGCAACCGGCCGGGGGGTTGGTACTCGGCACATGATCATCTTTCCACGCGCGTGGTCGACACCTTCGGATCCGCCGAAGAGGTCACCGAGTAGAAGGCCCTGGTCAGAGGGTTACCGGTGGGATTCGAGTCTCAGGACCCGGGATCCATAAGGACGCCACCACGGTGAGACCCAGAGCCATACGCCGATGCAGCGTGCCTTTCGTGATTGGAGGCAGCGGGCCTGGGACGACAGCCGGCACCAGCCAGGCGGGGAGCAGCGAAGCGTGACCACTTCGGTGTTCTCTGGGAGGTCACGTCGGCCCGCTCGCCCCGCATCACCGCGGTCAGCGCACTGTTCCGCGTCCGGCTGCGGTGAGCACGTCGGGCGCGGTGACCACTTCGCCAACCTGCGCCCACCTCCAAGGCCAGGCCATCCAGCAGCTCCTTACCGCCCTGACCTGCGGATACTCCGCTACCAGGCGACATAGAGTGCTGTCAACTGCTGCTCAATATGGCTGAGCACTCCGTGTGAAGCAGGACGCTGAACCGACTCTGACCTGCGGAAACGGAAGACTACACGTCGAGGCGGGTGCCGTTCAGCGCCGCTCGGTGCCGTTGGATGCGGTTCAACGCCGTTCAGTGCACCCAACTGCTCCCAACCTGCTCCCCCGATCGCGGCCGCACATCGATGTACACGGTCAGGTACTAAGCGATGAGTTCGAGCGGAGAGCTCAGGGACATCGGGCTGCTCACCGCCACCGGTTTCCGGTGGCGCGTACGTAGTTCCGCCACACGTACCGCCATGGGGTGACGGCGAGGATGACGACAACCAGGGAGCAACTGACCACGGTCTCGGTCATGGCCGCGTCGAGGTCACCGGTGGTGGCTCCGGGGAGGGCGACCAGTGCGAGCCAGAGGAGCTTCCAGAGCGACTCGAACAGCAGCACGGGAAGCAGCTTGACCGGGTATCGCAGGCCGAGGAACGCCAAGAGGGACATGGCGGTGAGCATGCAGAGCGTCACGCCCTCGTAGAGCGGCAGGGTGGCGACGTCGGGCAGGAGCGGCCACTTCACCAGGGCCAGTCCGACACCCATCAGGAGGTAGCCGGCGCGCATCAGGTGCAGGCGGGTCAGGGACAGATCGGAATGGATAGTGGGTGCGGCGACAGTGGTAGTGGACATGGGATTTACTCCTGGTCGAGATGGGATGGTGGCGGTCGTGCGGCAGTACGTGTTCGGGGCGTGTGGGTCAGCCTCGTCGCGTGAACCCAGGGGGTCTACTGGTGTTGCTGTTCCTGGGAATCAGGGTCGTGCGCGGCGTCGATGGAGGTGAGGGAGATGAGGGTGACGCCGAGGTCGCGGACCTTGGTGAGCAGGCCGTGCAGCTCGGCTTGGTCCGTCACGGCGCCGCGAAGTGTAGTGGCGTCGTCCTCGTGGGTGAGGGCGAGGCCGCCGAACCAGGTCGACCAGTGCTGGTCGAGGTGTCCGTGGATACGGAGCTCGTAGCGCAAGGGTGCATGGGCGTCGTTCGGCATGGTCAGGACCTCACCCCCGCGGCTTCTGCTCGCCGTGCCGGTCGCACTCCGGGGCGGCGGATGATGACCCACTCTGCGACGGCAGCGTTGATCACCCTGCCTGAGCTGACCGACAGACCGGTGCTCCAGTCTAAGGTGACACGCCACCCAATGTGAGCCATGAAACCAGAATCCGACGTACGCACATCGGCAGATCCGGTCGTCGCGCGGACGGAGGTCGACGCTCTGATCGCGGCAGATCCGGATATTGAGTCGCCGTAGTAGGGGCAGGAAGCCTGTCTACTCCGCGGGTGCAACCCAGATGGCGGATAGCTGTCTGACGTGGTGGACCATGGTGTTCACTCGGCAGGTTCCCGACGCTTTGGGCGGCCATCGCTGTCACGCTTGGGCGACGGCGGCTTGCGGCGATGCCGTGCCATACTGCGGCACGTGCACGTGACCGGGGAAGTGCAGATGACGTACGGCCTGCTGCGGCGGATGAGCCAAGACGCACTGGGCCGCTGGCAACGGGTTATGCGGACGCTCCTGCTCGCCCTCGCGGCACTGGCTGTGCTGTTGGCCACGCTGCTCGCGACACTGACGGGGTTCAACGGTCGGCTGCTCTACGTCGTGCTGATGTTGTGTGCCGCGTTCGCCGTGACCGAACTCCTTCCGGTACTGAGTTGGTTGCTGCAGCGCAGCCTCTTCGTCGAGCCGTTCCGGTACGAGGTGAGCACGTCGGGCGTCGACATCCAGACCGCGAGCAGCCGGACACAGATCGACTGGTCCGGCATCACCCGGATTCGGCGGCGACGCCACACCTGGCTGCTGAAGTACGGCATGAGCCAAATTCCGGTGCCGCGGGCGGCGTTCGCGCCCGAGGATCAACGAATCGTGGACGACTTCATCGTTAGGCGCCTCGAGTTCGCCGGGTGACCGTCCCCGGCGCGACCAGCCCGAGCAGCGCGACCGCCGATGCAGCACGTCGGGAGCGTCCCCGCGCGCAGCAGCCGACCACTCGGTTACGCCCAGTAACCCGTACGGTACATGCGCAACGCACGGATTGCGGCCATGACCGGATGCTGGAAGCGTCGCTCGGTGGGCGTTGGCGTGTGACGTGGTCACCCTTGGTTGCGAGTGTCATGCGGTCCGGACGGCTGGTCATGGTCGGGGGATGGGGGTCGTTACGGGGTTGGTGTTGCGGGCGCGGGGTGCAGCCACGACCCGATCCGGCGCGCGGCGGCGAAGCTTGCCCAGCCGGCCGCGGCTACGAGCGCTTCATCTCCGGCTGGTCCGGGGTGCGTACGTGCGTCGTTGAGTACCCGACCGTCGACCTGGTGGGATGCGAGTGCGGCCAGCAGCGCGAATCGGCCTAGTGGCCGTTGCGGTGCCGGCAGCGTCTCGATGGCGTTTTCGGTCCAGCTGCGGGATATGCCTTGCTCCTCGCCACGCCAGGTGCTGAGCCTGGCGGTGACTAGCTGGCGTACCGGCTCTGGGAGCGCCTGTCGGCCAATCGCATCGAATGCGGCGGCGGCTCGGCCGAAGGCATCGGCGATGATCGAGTTGGGTCGGGCCCAGTCGAGGTCGTCGGGTAGCGGGGTCGGGGGAAGCAGGTCGAGCGATGCACCGGGGCGCGCCTTGCGTGCAAGCAGTCTCCGGAAGACGGGGAGGGCCGCGCGCTTGAAGATCGGTTTGAGTTTTGAGTCTGCCAACGGGAACGGTGAGGCGACGGCGAAGATGTTGATCATGCGGTTAATGTAGTGGTAAGAGAGGGCAACGCCGATCAGTTCGGGCGCGTGCTCGTTGGGAAACGGCGGTTGTCGCAGGAGGGGCGTGTCCGGCTGGCGGTTCGCGCGCGCCCAGGCGACCACGGCGCGCAGCTCCGGGTCCGCGATGTCGTCGGTGGCTGCGGAGAGGATGGCTGCGGCCGGGGCTCGGTCTCCAAGGGCGTCGAGCATCGTCGTGTGGACGTCTACGCAGTAGGGGCACGTGTTGATCGCCGATACCGCAGCGGCGACGGCTTCCTTCTTGGTGCGATCGACAAGTGGGCCCCAGGTTGGTTCACGGACCATGGCCCAGTACGCGTGCAGTGCCTGGGGTGCGGGGAGGTGGAGCGCGAACGGCGGGGCCAGCACGCCGAAGTCCCGTGCGATCTGCCGGCGTACGGCGGAGGTACGCGGGTCATGCACGGCGGGGTGGATGTGGCGGACCTGGCGTCGGAATGGGACATCACGCAGTGCCATGGGGACCCTTCAGTGGATTTGAACGACCGAGGATAGACAACTTTTCCAAGCTGAGGGACAAGTTATCGAAGCATGTAGTGGTGCCTGTTGTCTAGCCGGCCGGTAGGATCGGGCGCGTGTCTCAGCGTCGATACAGACAGTTCTGCCCGCTGGCCAAGGCGCTCGATGTCCTCGGCGAGCGCTGGACCCTACTGATCGTCCGTGAGCTGTTGAGCGGGCCGAAGCGCTACACCGACCTGCGACACGGGCTGGCAGGGCTGGCTACGGACCTCCTTGCGGCCCGGTTGCGCGATCTCCAGGAGGCCGGGGTGATCGACCGGCGCGAAGTGCCGCCACCGACACCAGCGACCTTGTACGAGCTGACCGAGCGCGGTTACGCGCTCAAGCCGGCGATCCTCGAGCTCGCGCGCTGGGGGCGCCCACTGCTGCGCGATCCCGCCGACGATCGCCTACCCGACAGCGCCCTCCTGCTCGGCTTCGAGGCGACGTTTCATCCGGATGCCGCAGTTGGTCTGGATGAGACCTACGACATTGAGGTCGACGGTGAGCGAGTGGCCGTTCGGGTTCACGACGGCACGGTGGATGTCACCCCTGGTCCGGCGGGGGAACACGCCACAGTCAGGGTCGTCACCGATCGGGAGGGCTTTATGGAGCTTGCTCGCGGGCGCGCAGGAGACCGCCTGCGAATCGAGGGTGATGCCGCCGCCCTGGTGCGGCTGCAGCGGATCTTCTCCCTGGCATAGTCGGCCCGCGCCTCTGATCAGTTGATACCTCCGGGCCGCGTGGTGACAGCCGCGGTTCATGTGCAGCGCGTATCGGCGTATGGCCAAGCGGAGCGGAGAAGGAACGCGCGCAATTCGGCATGTCCGGACGCTGCGCCCGTGGCCGCCAGCCACGCTGCGTAACGCGCGGATCGCGGCATGAGTGAGCGGATGTTGACCGCAACCCGGCACTGGCTCGGCGCCAGCGCCAGCAGCCCGCCTGCCCAGACAGCAACGGTGGCATAGCAAGTTTGGCCCTTTGCGCGAGAAGCGTCGCGGCGTAATCCACACGCCTTGGCACCTCCGGACGACAACCGGGCTAGCTCGACACGACATCGTTTAGCGCGCGGATCGCGCATGTGCGGATGCCGCTCGCAATTCAGCCTGGTTCGGCCTGGGGGATAGCAGCCCGGCCTGCTCAGACAGCGGCGAAGGCGCCGCAAGTTCGGATTTGAGCGAGCAAGCGCGCAGGGTCGCGATAGAGAGTCGGGCGACGCCCGCTGCGCCTGGGCTGCGGCCATGACTGTCAGAGCCGAGAAAGTAGGACTGGAACGGTAAGTCGAAGGAAGCGCGGCCCCGACGATGCCGGCAAGGTCGATCAAGTGTGCTAGAGTAGCCGCCGCCACCCATCTAGGGGGCAACTGGAAACTCTTGAGGGAGGTGAGGTTGATGACCGCCGTGGTGATGGCTGCTGCCCGCAGCGTCCGGTCCATCCTCACGTCCCGGCCCCTCAGCTGAATCCTTCCGCCACATCCGCGCCGAATCCGCGGACGCAACGCAGGGCTTCCCAGGGTCCCTTTTCGCAAGGGTTTTACGTTGTTGTCTTCCGATTCTTTTTCTCCTAGATCATCTTCCGACGGCGGCCTTTCCGCCTACGGCTGGGATACAAAGCTCGAACGGTCCTTCACATCGCATCGCGCCGCAGGTCTCATCCCTGCACGCATTATCGGCGTCGATCGCGGCAGGTGTGACGTCATCACCGAGACCGGCCCGCTACGGGCCGGCACCTCATTGGTGGGCGCATCGGACCCTGTCTCGGCTCCGTGTACCGGCGACTGGGCCGCCCTGCGCTCGGGCCATGAGCCCGAGCTGACCGCTCTGCTGCCACGTCGCAGTGTCATCGTCCGCTCCTCGGCCTCACGCTCCTCGCATGGTCAGGCCCTAGCCGCCAACATCGACACGGCCGCCTTGGTCGTCTCTGTCGAGGTCCCGTTGAACCTGGGCCGCATCGAACGGCTGCTGGCCCTTGCCTGGGAGAGTGGCGCGCTCCCGGTAATCGTGCTGACCAAGGCCGACCAGTCAGCCGACCCCAGCACGGCCACGGCCGAGCTGACCCAACTGGCCCCCGGCGTAGAGATCATCACCACCAGCGCCGCCACTGGTCACGGGCTGGAACTACTTACGGCCGCGCTCACCGGCACGGTGGTACTGCTCGGCCCGTCCGGAGCCGGCAAGTCGACGTTGGGCAACGCACTGCTGGGAACCGAGGTACTGGCGACCGGCGCCGTGCGAGCCCAAGACGGCAAAGGTCGCCACACGACGGTCCGCCGTCAGATGGTCCCGCTGCCAAACGGCGGCGTGCTCATCGACACCCCGGGCCTGCGCGGGATCGGCCTGTTCGACGCTGACGATGGCCTGCAGCAGGTCTTCGCCGACATCGAGCGGCTCGCTTCGCAGTGTCGGTTCAGCGACTGCGGCCACGACTCCGAACCCGGCTGCGCCGTCCAAGCCGCGATCGCCGCCGGCGAGGTGAGCGAGCGTCGTCTGGACAGCTACCGCAAGCTCCAGCGGGAGAACGCCTGGGCAACTTCTCGCAGCGACGCACGGCTACGCGCCCAACGCGAGGATCACAAGAAGGCCATTACCCGATCTCTGCGCGAGACCTACACCTTCCGCGACCAGCAGGGACGGTCGTGAGCCAGCCGGCCGCAGAACACGATGTTTCTCGGCCCGAACCTCACCGCACCGCCTACGTTTCCATCTCAAAGAACGCCGAAGGAATATCCAACATGTTCCATAGCTGGACCACTCGACCCGAAACCGATCAGGACATCACCGCGATCCGCGAGGTCACCCTCGACGCCTTCCCCACACCGCTGGAAGCCGACCTCGTTGAGGCGCTGCGCACCGACCCAGCGTGGCTACCCGAGCTGTCCATCGTGGCCGAAAGCGCCGACGGTACCGTCGGCGGATACGCACTATTCACCCGCTGCCACGTCGGCGACGCCCCGGCCCTGGCACTCGGCCCCTGCGCCGTCCTGTCCCGTTACCAGAAGCAGGGCGCGGGCTCAGCCGCGATCCGGGCCGGTCTGAAGGTCGCCCGCACCATGGGCGAAAACCTCGTCCTCGTACTCGGCCACGCCGAGTACTACCCACGGTTCGGGTTCAGCCGGGCCTCCGCCTACGGGATCCACCCGTCTTTCGAGGTGCCCGATGAGGCCATGATGGCCCTCGTATTCGACAACGCCCTCCCGGTCCCGAGCGGCACCATCATCTACCCGGCACCATTCGGCGTCTAATCCATCCGGGGCTGTTCGGGGCGCTACACAAAACTCGTCCCGAACAGCCCCCCGCAACAGCGGTTGAGTCGGCCTGGGGCGTGGTGTCGGGATGCGCCCGGCCCGTTTCCCCAGGCCGCTCGCCCCCCGTGCAATCGGGGTGCTGGCGTTCCCGGCGGACGATGAACCAGGTCCCGGCCGGGTAGCCAGCGGTGGGGACAGCGCCGGTGACCTCGCATAGTTGGGCGCCGTCCCGCACCTCGACGGCACGATTCTGATCGAAGGCGACCTGGACGGACGGCCGCTGGTCGATGTCCGCAGCGCGCTCGCCGTGCCCACACAGCGGGCACGGCAGCAGTGCGGGATCCTGCCCGGTGATCAGGCCATGCTGGCCGCCGAACTCAGCCGCGTCGCATCGCCATCAGTGCGCTCATCGGCATGATCGGGCGCTCACCGGCACACCGACGGTCACGCCCCGTGACGCCCGGATCGCGGCAGATCCGGATATCCGCTGGCGTGCCGGCGACCTGGTGCGTCAGGGTGAGTCGTGATCACAATCCAACGGGTACGGGTGAGGTGGAGTGCGGCAGCACGAGGCGCACCGCAGGCAGATGCCCGCCGCGGTCTGTGCCGCGCCGGGATGCTTCCCCTGTCGATGCCGACCGATGATGTGGTGATTCACGAGGTGTTCGCTGATGAGGCGGCCCAGTACGTGCCTCATGAGGCTGTAGTCAGTGGTGGCGTGGATCGAGCCCGCGACCGCGACCTGTGGCTGTCCTCGAAGGGCTCGGCGCTGGTAGTCGACCGCTTGCCGGGCTCGGCCGCATACCCGCATCAGAGCGGGCCTGCCCGTCTTTTCGTCCTCATGTCGGGGCAGATCGGCCGGTACCGGGCGAACTTCCGGTTCCGATTCACCGCATGCGCCTGCGATCCGCGCTGGTACTACGAGGACTGGCTGCTGCTCATCTGCAACGGCGAGATGAAGGCTGACGGGTTCATCTCGCGCAAGCCGGACCACGATGTCGACCACCGAGTCAATCTCTACGGCGGATCGAGACGGTCGGGCCGGCGATAGCCGTCTCCGGCAAGCCTGGCTGTACGCCCAAAGCTGCCAGCACGGATTGCGGCATGTGCGGATATTCCAAGACCGGCGCACCTCAATACGGCTCGGGAACAGCCACTACCAAGCCATGGGCCGGATGCCGTAAGGCGGTTTGG
>NZ_JBIALB010000024.1:0-63996 GCF_042872965.1 Micromonospora sp. NPDC005087
GGATGCTCCGCCTGCGGACACGTCGCCAAGGCCAACCGGCCCAACCAATCCACCTTCCACTGCCGGTCGTGCGGCTTCGCTGAGCACGCCGACCGGAACGCAGCCCGCAACATCGCCGCACGCGGCGTTACGGGCTGGGCAGCCGTCAGCCTGCCGAACGCGGCGTGACCTCGTGCTCATCACCACGAGCCGTCACGATCCGCAAGCTCGGCCCTTCAAGGTCGAGAAGCTGACCAATGAGTGCAACGTCAGACCAGGCCGGCGTCGTGCACCAGCAGGGCCACCTGGACCCGGTTGTTGAGGTCGAGCCGGGTCAGCAGCCGGGAGACGTACGCCTTCACCGTCGCCACGCTCATGAACAACTCCCCCGCGATCTCCGCGTTGGTGCAGCCCCGGCCCAGCGCGACCGCCACCTGTCGCTCCCGCTCGCTGAGCCCGGTGAGCAGCCGCAGCGCCCGCTCCCGGCGCGGGTCGGGGCCGGCCAGGCCCGGGGCGGCGGCGGTCACGTGGGCGATCAACGTCCGGGTCACCGTCGGGGAGAGCGTCGCCTCGCCGGCCGCCACGCGGCGCACCGCGTGCACGATGTCCGCCGGCGGGGTGTCCTTGAGCAGGAAACCGGCCGCCCCGGCGCGCAGCGCCCGCAGCACCTGCTCGTCGGCGTCGAAGGTGGTCAGCACCAGCACCTCCGGCGGGTGCGGCTGGGCGCGCAGCGCCTCGGTGGCGGTGAGCCCGTCCACCCGTGGCATCCGGATGTCCATCAGCACCACGTCCGGGGCGTACGCGGCGACCGCGGCCGGCACCTCGCCGCCGTCGGCCGCCTCGCCGACCACGGTCAGGTCCGGCAGGCCGCCGAGGATCATCGAGAGCCCGGCCCGGACCAGGGCGTCGTCGTCCACGATCAGCACCCGCACCGGGGTGACACCCGCACCGGCCCCGGTCTCGCCGGGCAACCCGGTCACGCCGGCCACGGCAGCCAGGCGGCCAACCGGAAGTCGCCCGCGTCGTCCCGGCCGTACGCCAACCGGCCGCCGGCCAGGGTGACCCGCTCGGTGATGCCGACCAGGCCGGTGCCGGCGCCCGGTAGCTGCGCCCCGGTCGGGGTGCCCACCGGCCACCGGTTGCTGATCGCCACGGTCAGCCCAGGGCCCGGCCCGCCGGCAAGATCCACGCTGACGGCCGCGCCGGCCGCGTGCTTGCGGGCGTTGGTCAGACCCTCCTGCGCGATCCGGTACGCGGCCCGCCCCAGCGCCACCGGCACGTCCTTTGCCGCGCCGACGCTGTCGGTGACGTTCACCCGCACCCCGGCCGCCCGCGACTCGGCGATCAGGGCGGGCAGGTCGGCGAGGGTGGGCTGCGGGGGCTCCGGGGAATCGCCGTCGCCCTCGGCCCGAAGCACTCCGATCACCTCGCGCAGGTCCTGCAGGGCGGCGTGCGCGCTGCCCCGGATCACCCCGGCCGCCCGGGCCACCTCGTCCGGGGGCGCGTCCGGGCGGAACTCCAGCGCGCCGGCGTGCAGGCTGAGCAGCGAGATCCGGTGGGCCAGCACGTCGTGCATCTCCCGGGCGATCCGGGTGCGCTCGAGGTGGCGGGCCTGGGCGACCCGCAGCTGCTGCTCCGCCTCGGCCCGCTCGGCCCGATCCCGCAGGGACACGATCAACTGCCGCCGGGCCCGTACGAACATCCCCCAGGCCAGCACGGCGAAACTGATCACCACGCCCCACGTCGCGGTGGCCCAGTACGGCATGTCCGGGTCCGGGCGCAGCCAGCTGAAGACCATGTTGGTGACCAGACCCACGCCGGTCATCGCCACCGCGACGGCGGTGCGCCGGTGCACCACCACGGTGAAGTAGAGGATCACCAGCGGGATGGCCGCGGCCATCGAGAACAGCGTCAGCGGTGTCGTGGCCACCAACAGCCCGAGCGGCCACCGCCGGCGCAGCCAGAGCAGCCCGCAGCAGGCCAGCCCGAGCAGCGCGTCCGCGCCGATCATCCAGTCGTGCGGCAGCGGGGTCGTGACGGCCGGGTCGGGCGACAGGGCGTCCGCGGTGGCGAACAGCACCCAGAGCAGGGAGACCAGGAAGGCCAGGGTGTCGACCGCCCAGTCCCGGGTGGTGCGGCGCGGCCGGCGGGTCGCCGCGTCCGGGTTGGCCGCGTCGGCCAGCGCCCCGGGCAGCAGCCAGGGGTGTTCCGGCACGGCGAGGCTGGTCACGAGGCAATGCTAGGCAGCCGACCGGCACCGCGACCAGCTACCAAAGTCGAGACCCACGCGTCGACCAAGGTCGGTGCGGCGCCGACCGGTGGCCGCAGCGGATGGCCGGGCGGCGCGGGCAGTCTCGACGACATGATCACCGTGGAGAACCTCACCAAGCGATACGGGCCGCACCCGGCGGTGGACGACGTGTCGTTCCAGTGCGAGCCGGGCACGGTCACCGGCTTCCTCGGCCCGAACGGCGCCGGCAAGTCCACCACCATGCGAATGATCTGCGGGCTGACCGCACCGACCGCCGGCCACGCCACCGTCTCCGGGCGCCCCTACCGGGAGCTGCCCAACCCGGGGCGGGAGGTCGGGGTGCTGCTGGACGCCTCCGCCCAGCACGCCGGGCGGACCGGCCGCGAGGCGCTGACGCTGTCCGCGTACACCATGGGGTTGGACCGGCGGGAGGTCGCCGCGAAGCTCGACCTGGTCGGGCTCAACGCGGTGGCCGCGAAGCGGCGGGTACGGGCGTACTCGTTGGGCATGCGCCAGCGGCTCGGCCTCGCGCAGGCGCTGCTCGGCGACCCTCGGGTGCTGATCCTCGACGAGCCGGCGAACGGCCTGGACCCGGAGGGGATCTTCTGGATGCGCGGCCTGCTGCGCGACTTCGCCGACCGGGGCGGCACCGTGCTGCTCTCCTCCCACCTGCTGCGCGAGGTGGAGGCGGTCGCGGACCGGCTGGTGGTTATCGGGGGCGGCCGGATCGTGGCCCAGGGCAACAAGGACGAACTGCTCGCCGGCGGCGGCACGCTGGTCCGGGCCCGCGACGGCGCGGCGCTGCGCCGGGCGCTGGACGCGGCCGGCCTGACCGCCGCCGACGGCGGCGACGGGCTGCTGGTGCAGGCCGACGCCGAGGCGGTCGGCCAGGCCGCCGCCGACGCCGGCGTCGCGCTGGCCGAGCTGCGCCCCGCCGACGGCGGTGGCCTGGAACAGCTCTTCCTCACCCTGACCGCCGGCGAATCCACCAAGGAGGCCGTCCGATGAGCACCACCACCGTGCCCGCCGCCGGCGCCGTCACGCCCCGGCAGCACGCTCCGGTACGCCGCCCGTCGCTGCTCCGACTCACCGCCGTGGAGCTGCGCAAGCTCGTCGACACCCGGGCCGGCCGCTGGCTGCTGATCACCATCGGCCTGGTCGCCGCCGCGATCGTCACCATCCAGCTGATCTACGCCAGGGACGCCGAGCAGACGTTCGTCAACTTCTTCACCCCGTCGCTGCTGCCGATCGGGGTGCTGCTGCCGGTGCTCGGCATCCTGTCGATCACCAGCGAGTGGTCCCAGCGCACCGCCCTCACCACGTACACCCTGGTGCCCCGCCGCGAGCGGGTGGTGGCCGCGAAGCTGATCGCGGTGGTGGTGACCGCGCTCGCCTCGGTGCTGGCCAGCCTGGCCGTCGCCGCCGCCGGGACGGCGCTGGCGTCCGCCACCGGCGGCGCGGGCACCTGGCAGATCGACGTGGCGCTGATCCTGAACGCGGCGATCTTCCAGGTCACCGGCGTGCTGATGGGTGCCGCCTTCGGTCTGCTGCTGCTCAACCCACCGCTGGCCATCGTCGGTTACCTGCTGCTGCCCACCCTCTGGGGTGTGCTCGGCGAGCTGGTCCGGCCCCTGCGCGGCCCGGCCGGCTGGCTGGACACCAGCCGGACCATGGAACCGCTGTTCAGCAGCGACGCCATCACCGGCGAACAGTGGGGCCGGATAGCGGTGTCCCTGCTGGTCTGGATGGTCCTCCCGCTGGCCGCCGGCCTGTTCCGGACGCTGCGCCGCGAGGTGTCCTGAGCATGGCCGGCGAGGATTACGGCCCGCGCACCGTCGTCACCGGCGGGCCGGTCGAGCTGGTCGTGCTGTGGGGCGGCTTCCCGCTGCTCGGCGCGGGCGCCGGCGCCCTGCTCGCGCTGGCGGCGGGCTGGGTCGCCGGGCTGCCCTGGGCACCCGTGCAGTGGCTGTTCAACCTGCTGGACCGGCTGCCCGAGCAGCAGGCGATCGCCGGCACCGCAGCGGTGGGCGCGCTGGCCGGTCTGGTCATCGCCGGGGTGGGCACCGCCGAACGGCTGGTCGTCACCGTCGACGCGGCGCGGGTCCGGCTACGCCGCGCCGGCGAGGACCGGCACGTCACGCGGGCCGAGACCCGGGTGGTCTTCGTCGACAGCGGAGATCTGGTGCTGCTCGACGCGGACAGCGCGGAGCTGGTCCGGGAGTCGACCGACCTGCCGGGCCCCCGCCTGGCCGCGGCGTTCCGCACGCACGGCTGGGGGTGGGCGGACGGCGATCCGCACCGGTCGGCGTACCGGCTCCGGGTGCCCGACCTGCCCGGGCTGCCCGCCGGCGCGGACGCCCTGCTGCGGGCCCGCGAACGGGCGATCCAGCGGGATCGGCGCGACGACGCCCGGGCACTGCGCCGGGAGCTGGGCCGGATCGGAGTGGTGCTGCGCGACGAGCGCAAGCGGCAGTACTGGCGGCTGACCGGGCGGGCGGTCACCCCCGGGGCGGAGGAGCCGACTTCGGCCGAGCAGGGGTCGGACGGGCGGTAGCGTCTGTCCCAGGAGATCCTGGGAGCGCGCGATGACCGAGCAGCAGCCGTACCGGGTGGTGTCCCGACACCCCGGCTTCGAGCTGCGCCGGTACCCGGCCCACCTGGTGGCCGAGATGCAGATCCAGGCGTCGTTCACCCGGGCCCCGATGGAGGCGTTCCGGCCGCTGGCCGCCTACATCGGGGGTGCCAACCGGGCCCGGCACCCGATCGGGATGACCGCGCCGGTCATGCAGGAGGCCACCGGCACGGAGAAGATCGCGATGACCACGCCGGTGGTCCAGGAGGAGGGCGAGCAGCCGGACACGTACCTGGTCCAGTTCGTCATGCCGGCCAGCTTCACCGCCGCCACCCTGCCCGAGCCGGTGGACCCCCGGGTGCGGATCCGGGAGGTCCCGGCGCAGCTCGCGGCGGCGATGCGCTTCTCCGGGCGGTGGACGGAGAAGGCGTTCGGCCAGCGGGCCACCATGCTCGGCCGGTCGGTCACCGCGGCCGGGCTGCAACCGACCGGCGCCATCCGGTACGCCCGCTTCGACCCGCCGTGGAAGCCGTGGTTCCTGCGCCGCAACGAGGTCGTGCTGCCGGTCGTGGAGTGAGTTCAGCGGCGGTAGCCGAGCGCGGGCGGCCAGGCCAGCAGCAGCCCCATCCCGAGCCCGGCGAGCAGCCCGACCAGCGAGAGCAGCACGTCGGAGTCGGCCGCGTTGATCGGGCTGTTGCCGGCCAGCGCCGTGAACGTCGCGCCGATCGGCAGCAGCACGATCATGGCGATGCCCACCACCACCAGCATCGCCAACGGGCCCACCAGCGCGGCGAGGGCGGCCACCGCGTGGTGCCACCAGACCGGCCGGCCGCCCGGCCAGTCCCACGCCAGCAGCGTGACCCCGGTGAGCAGCACCGCCCCGAGGGCCAGCTCCGGCAGGGCTCGCGGGCCGGGCGGGACCGCCCGGATCAGTCCGACGCCGGACACGGCCGCCACGCCGAGCCCGACCGCCAGCACGCAACGGGCCCGGGTCCGGGCCGGAGCCGCCGCCAGGGCGGCACCGATGGTCAGGGTGACCAGCAGTACGCCGGTGGCGAAGGCCGCCGGGTTCAGCTCCGGCTCCCGGTCGGTCGGTGACTCGATGCCGGCACCCACCAGCGTCAGCACCCCCGCCACGCAGGCCGCGCCGGTCAGCACCCGCCGGTCCGCGCCGGCCCGGGGTACGCCGCGCTCCCGCCAACGCAGGACCGCCGCCAGCACGCCGAGCACCGCGCAGCCGCCGGCGGCGAGCAGCACGGTCGGCCCCGTACCGGTCGGGTCGGCCCGGTCGATCGTGACGTCGGCGGCGAGCCAGAGGCCGCCGAGCAGCACCGCAGGCCCGGCCCACCGCAGGCGCCCGCGGCCGGTCAGCACCAGCCCGAGGACGACCGCGACGATCGCCGTGAACCGCACGTCCCGCGCCCAGTAGGCGTTGTTGCCCGGCAGCCGCTCGGACCAGGGGCCGATCGGCTCGGTGAGCGGTTGCAGCACCGTCATGCCGATCGCCCAGAGCAGCACGGCGGCGGCGGACAGGAGCAGCCCGACCGGGCGCGCAGATCGCATCGGTGAACGGTAGCGGCCCGGCGCCCACCGCGGCGGCCCTCGGGACGGGACGGGTCATCCGGCGAAGGTGCCCACCGGCGACCGGGCGGGACGGTGGCGCAGCAGCCGCCACGTCGGCAACACACTCGCCATCACCGCGAGCAGTAGGCAGAGGCCGACGACGCCGCCGACCACCGACCACGGCACGACGAGGTCCACCGGCGCGCCGACCTGCTCGGCGAGGCCGGCGCGGATGCTCAGCAGACCGGCGAACGCCACGCTCCCGCCGAGCGCCGCGCCGATCAGCACCACCAGGGCGGACTCGGCCGTGACCAGCCAGAGGACCTGCCGTCGGGTCGCGCCGGCCAGCCGGATCAGCCGCAGGTCGGCGGCCCGGCCGGCGGCGGCCAGCAGCAGCGTGTTTGCCACCGCGATGGCCCCGTAGCCGGCGGACACACCGATCAGCAGCAGCGTGAACAGCCAGACGAGGCGGTCCTCAGCGGCGTCTGCCTCGGCCGCCCAGGTGGCGACGTCGACGACCCGAGCGCCGGCGGGAGGATCTATCCGGTCCCGGACGTACACCGTGGAGGTCAGCGCCGACGGGTCGTGCGCTCGCACCACGGCCCGGGGCACAAGCAGGTCGCCGGGGAGTGAGTCGTCGCTGACCACGGCGACGATGCGCAGCGACAGCAACGCCCCGTCGGCGAAGACCAGGGCGTACGGCTCGGACGGCAGCAGATTCGCCGAGGCGGTGACCACCACCGTGTCGTCACCGCGCAGGTCGTCGAGCGAGCCGGCGACGACGGTGAGTGCCCGGTTCGCGGCGGCGAAGCCCACCGAGTCCACGCCGAGCGCGGTCAGTGGCCGGTTCTCCGGCGATGTTCCGGGGTCGGTGCGGAAGACGGTGGTCGGCAGGAGGGCGGTGCCGCCGGTCGCGGCGACGGCCCGGTCCGACAGCCCGGGAGTCCGGTCGGGCACGACGACCCAGCCGGCGTTCACGTTGTCCGTCCGACCTGCCGCATACGCGGCGGTGGTGGTCCGCACCATCCCGGACACCAGCACCGCGAACGCGACCGTGAGCAGCACTGGCGCGGCTGTGGACGCGGTCCGCCGGGTCGCGGTCAACGCGCCGCCCCGGACCAGCATCCCGATCGCGCCGCCCGGCCGTCGCACCGGAGACCGCAGCAGCCGCACCACCGGCCCGACCACCGCCGGGGCGAGCACGGTGGCACCGGCCACCAGGGCCATCACCGCGTAGAGGGCGTACGTCGCCGCGTCCCGGGCTTCGTCGGCGGTCGCCGTCCCGAGGCTGAGCGCGGCGCCCGCCGCGACCAGCAGCGCGCCGGTGGCGGTGCGCAGCCGCCCGATCGGCCGCTGTTCCACCGCCGCCTCGCGCAACGCCTCCAAGGGGCGCGCCCTCGCCGCTCGGCGCGACGCCGACCAGACGGCCAGCAGCGCGATCACCGGCCCGGCGGCGAGCGAGACCGCGACCGGCCAGTGTTCGTAGCGGACCTGGAAGGTCGCCGGCTCGAAGCCGACGTCGACCAGCAGTCCACCCAACGCCGCGGCGAGCGCCGCGCCGACCAGTAGGCCGACGAGCCCGGCGCCGGCGCCGACGGCGAGCGCCTCGGCGTACACCATGCGGCGGACCTGGCGTGGGGTGGCGCCGACGGCGCGCAGCAGGCCCAGCTCGCGGCGGCGCTGCGCGATGGTGAACGCGAAGGTCGAGGCGACCACGAACACCGTGACGAAGCCGGCGAGGGCTGCCGTGGCGGTGAGCACCTGCATGCCGATCCAGCGGGTACGGGCGTCACTGCGAGGCTCCAGCGCGCCGCGCGCGTCGCCGGTCAGCACCCGTCCGTCGCCGCCGACGACACCGCGAGCCGCCACGGCGACCCGCTCCGGGTCGGCGCCCGGCGCGAGCACCAGCCCGATGGCCCGGACGCCGGGCGCGAGCGCGGCGGCGACCTCGTCCGCGACGTAGACGCCGGGCGCGTCGACCAGACCACTGACGGTGTACGGCTCCGGGCCCGCCGCCGTGAGAAGGGTGACCGGCGCGCCGGTACGCAGCCCGAGCGCACGGTCGACGACCACCTCGCCGGGCTTCCGGGGCGGCTCACCGGCCGTGCGGCGCAGTCCGCCCAGTCGGGTGCTGGACCAGCCGTGCCCCTGGTGGGCGTCCTCCCGCTGGGCATCGGTGGCCGCGGGGCGGCCGTTGACGAGCGGCTGGGCGTAGAAGGTCCGGTCCGGCATCGCCGCCGCGACGCCCGGCAGACCGGCCAGCCTGCTGGTGAGTTCCGCCGCCACGCTGGCCGACCAGGGCCGGCTCGGCACGAACGAGTCAGCCGGCGCACCCGCCTCAGGGCTCTGCACCACCACCGCCGCCTGCGTCAGCCGGTCCGGCACCTGCGGGCGCCCGGAGGCGAGCAGCAGGGTGGCCGCCGCGACCAGCGCGACCCCGATGGCGACGGCCACGAACGCGCTGGCCGACCGCCGGATGTTCAGCATGACGGCTCCGCGACCGTCTCCATCGCGTGCCGGGAGGGACCGACCGGATCTGTCTCCCGTTCGGCGATTCGCGCGGCGACGGCGGCGGCGGTGATCTCACCGGTCAGCTCGTCGACGACGCGGCCGTCGGCGAGCAGAAGAACCCGATCGGCGTACGCGGCGGCGGCGGGGTCGTGGGTCACCATCACGACGGTCTGCCCGTGGTCGTCGACGAGCGCGCGCAGCAGCTGGAGCACCTGCCGGGACGCCGCGCTGTCCAGGGCCCCGGTCGGTTCGTCGGCGAAGACCACCGCCGGTCGGGTGATCAACGCGCGGGCCACGGCGACGCGCTGCTGCTCACCGCCGGACAGGTCACTCGGCCGGTGCCCGGCCCGGTCGGCCAGTCCCACGGCGTCGAGCGCGGCGGCGATGTCCCGGGCCGGTGGACGGCGGCCGGCGAGGCGCATCGGCAGCTCGACGTTCTGCGCGGCGGTCAGCGTGGACACCAGGTTGAACGCCTGGAACACGACACCGATCCGGTCGCGCCGCAGCCGGGTCAGCGCGTCCTCGCCGAGGTCGTTCAGGGGCGTGCCGTCGATCGTGACGAGCCCCTCGGTCGGGCGGTCCAGCCCCGCCGCGCAGTGCAGCAGGGTGGACTTTCCTGAGCCTGAGGGGCCCATCACCGCCGTGAACGTGCTGCTCGCGAAGCTGGTGGTCACGCCGTCGAGCGCCGTCACCCGCCGGGTCCCGGTGCCGTACACCGCGCGCAGCCCCGTCAGGGTCACCGTGTGTGTGGTCATGACCGCCACGGTGCCCGCTGCGGCAGGTGCCGCGCGTCGTGCCAGCGCGGACACTTTCCGACCCTCCTCCGGGTGGACCCACGGCTCGGTGGACGACCCGACGTCGTTCCCGAGGATGACGGCCCGCAGGTGGACGCGGTCGCCGTGGTGGGCCGATACCGTCTACCGGGTGACCGCTCTCCTGCTGTCCCGGCGGCTGCGGCCGGTTGATCTGTACACCGTGGATGCCCTGTTGGCCGTGGCGGTCGGCGGGCTGCTCTGCCCGTACGCGGCGCTGGAGTCGCCGCTGCACGGTGGCGTACGCGAGCCGCTCTGGGTATCCGTGCTCGTCGGGATGGCTCTCGGGCTGCCGTTGGCCGTCCGGCGACGGTGGCCGATCACAGTCGCCGTCGTGATCAGCGGCAGCACCACCGTGGCTCTGATCACCGGGGTGATCCCCAACTTCGCCGCCGCCGCACCGGCGTTCGCCATCGGCCTGTCCTTCTACACGGTGGCCATGTCGACGGCCACGCGCCGATCGATCCTCTGCGCCGCCGGTTGTCTCGCTCTGGTGAGCGTCGCCCTGGTGCTGACCGCAGGTGACCTCTGGTCGCGGACCGGTGCGGTCGTCTACGCCGCCGTCATGATCGCGCCAGCCTGGCTGATCGGCTGGCTGATCCGGGAGCGCCGCGCCCTGGCCGCCCGCCAGGGCGAGCACCTGATCCGCCAGGCCGCCACCGAGGAGCGGCTGCGGGTGGCCCGGGAGCTGCACGACGTGGTGGCGCACACGTTGAGTCTCATCGTGGTGAAGGCGGCCGTCGCCAACCACGTCGCCGAGGCGGACCCGCGTGAGGCCGGGGCCGCGCTGCGGGTGATCGAGGAGACCGGCCGGAACGCGCTCACCGACGTCCGCCGGGTGCTCGGCGTGCTGCGCGAGGGCACCCCGTACGCCCCGACGCCCGGGGTGGACGAGTTGCCCGTCCTCGCCCGGCAGGCGGCGATCGGCGGCGTCGACGTTCAGCTCGACGTACGGCGGGAGGAACCGGAAGGCGTGGTGCCCGAGTCGGTGGGCCTCGCGGTGTCTCGCATCGTGCAGGAGGCGGTGACCAACGTGGTGAAGCACGCGGCGCCGGCCACCTGCCGGGCAACAGTGACCGTCACGCCCAGGGAGGTGCGGGTGGAGGTGACCGACGACGGCCGGCGCCCCGTGTCGAACGCCGGGGAGGGGCACGGGCTGATCGGCATGCGGGAACGGGTGGCGTTGCACGGTGGGGAGTTCCACGCCGGACCACGCTCCGACGGCGGCTTCGCGGTGACGGCCAACCTGCCCTACCGGATGGCCGCGTGATCCGGGTGCTGATCGCCGACGACCAGGCGCTGCTGCGCGGCAGCTTCCGGCTGCTGGTCGATCTGACTCCGGACTTCACCACTGTCGGCGAGGCGGGCAGCGGCGTGGAGGCCGTCGCGTTGACCGCACAACACCGGCCGGATGTGGTGCTGATGGACGTACGGATGCTGGAGATGGACGGCATCGAGGCGACCCGGCGAATCTGCGTCGACCCGGCGACAGCCGGCACCCGGGTCATCATCCTGACGACGTTCGACCTGGACGAGTACGTCTACGGGGCGCTGCGCGCCGGAGCCAGCGGGTTCCTGCTCAAGGACACCCCGCCAGCGGACCTGCTGGCCGGGATCCGGGTGGTCGCCGCCGGCGAGGGGCTGCTCGCGCCGACGGTGACCCGCCGGCTGATCGACGAGTTCGCCCGCCGGCCGGAGCCGGCCCGGCCGCTGCCCCGACACCTTGACGGGGTGACCGATCGGGAACGGGAGGTGCTCGCGCTGATCGCCCGGGGCCTGTCCAACGCGGAGTTGGCCGCGCACCTCAGTCTCAGCCCGGCAACGGTCAAGACGCACGTCGGGCGGTTGCTGACGAAGCTGGCGGCGCGCGACCGGGCGCAACTGGTCATCGTCGCCTACGAAACGGGCCTGGTAGGTCCCGGCGGGTCGAGGCCGACCGACCTACGCTGAGCGGGTCGACCGCGCACCCGAGGAGAAGCCATGACCCGGTACGTCGCCCTGCTGCGCGGGGTCAACGTCGGCTCCACCCGGCTCGCGATGGCCGACCTGCGCCGGCTCGTGACCGACCTCGGGCACGACGACGCCGGGACGTACCTGCAGAGCGGCAACGTGGTGTTCGGCAGCAAAGTACGCGACGCCGAGAAGCTGGCCGGCGGGATCGAGCGGGCGCTCGCCGACGAGCTGGGTCTGAGCGTGCCGGTGCTGGTACGCAGCGCCCGGGAGCTGGCGGCGGTGGCCGGTGGCAACCCGTACGCCGAGCGGGAGGACGACCCGACGAGGCTGCTGGTGGCCTTCCTCGCCACCGCCCCGAAGCGGTCCACGGTGGACGCGCTGACCGTGCCCGGCGGCGAGAACGTGGCGTTCACGGTGACCGGCCGGGAGGTCTACCTGCACTTCCCCGACGGTGGCTACGGGCGGTCGAAGTTCACCAACGCGTACCTGGAGAAGAAGCTGGGCGTGGTGGCCACCACCCGGAACTGGAAGTCGGTGCGCGCCCTCGCCGAGCTGGCGGCCGGCTGACCCGGCGGGGGTCACGCAAGACCGCGACCCCCCGCCCGGGCCGGTCAGAAGTGGTACGCGGTCTCGTACTCGGGCACCAGCACCCGGCTGCGCGGCGAGATCCGGCGCACCGCCGCGATCATGTCGTCCAGCCGGAGGCGGTCGGCGGGTGCGACGACCGGCGGGTTCTGCAGCTCGGTCTCGAAGTTGTCCCAGTGCACCGGCACCACGACCTTCGGGTAGTCGAGCCCGGCCAGCAGCCGGGGCAGGTAGTCGCCGGTGGTGGTGGCGCTCTGCATGGCCACCATGGCCACGTCCGGCGCCAGGCCGGTGAGGTTGCGCTCGGCGACGTCGCTGGCCCCGGTGAAGTAGACCGACGGGCCGCCGTCGACCCGCAGCAGGTAGCCCAGGGTGTCCCCCTCCGGCAGGTCGGCGATGGTCGCGGGCTGCGCCGGCTGACTCACCCGCACCCCGGGAAAGGCCACCGAGTACGTCGCGTTGCGGCTGTGCAGGGAGCCGACCACCTCGACGCTGTGGTCGCCGAAGTCCAGCACCTCGCCGCCCTTCACCACGCTGAGCTGCGTCGACGGCAGGCCGTAGGCCAAGCCCAGGTGGTACGCGGTCACCGTGCCGAACACCCGCGCGCCGGTGCGCTTGGCGATGTACGGCACGTCCATGCAGTGGTCCCAGTGGGTGTGCGTGACCAGCACCGTCATGGCCCGGTCGACACGCGGGTCGATCACGTCGGTGCGCACGGTCAACGCCTTGGCCGGGTTGAACGGCCCGGTGAACAGCCCGGTGTCGATCCGGCTGAGGAACGGGTCGACCAGCACGGTCCGGTCGCCGATGTCGATGCGCCAGCCGGCCGTACCCCACCAGCGGAAGCTGACCGCGCCGCGGCGGCGGCTGGTCGGCGCGGGGGCGGCGGTCGGCGGCGCGGCCTGGGCCGGGGCGGAGGAGGTGGCGGCGAGGCCGCCGGCGGAGACCAGGGCGGTGGTGGCGGCGGCGTCGCGGAGGAAGCGGCGGCGGTCGAGACTGGGCATGACGGATCTACTCCCCGTGGTCGGGCGATTGGTTCGACAGGAGCCAATCAGCGCCACCGCGCCCAGGTCCAAGATCGAAGGCCGCCAGCTCCGATACGCCGCCGCATATCGGGCCTGCTCAGCGACGATGCGCCGATGCTCGGACGGCTGAAAATCAGTCGCCGCGCAGCGCCTCGACGGCCGTGCGGGCCGCATGCCCCATCGCCAGGTCCACGTCGATCCGGCGCGGGGTCAGCCGGTCGGCACGGGCGAAGACGGCAATGGCGTACCGGCCGCCGTCGGGGTACTCGGCGACCCCGGCCTCCAGGTGCAGGCCGGGCAGGGTGCCGGTCTTGCCGGACACCCGGACGCCGGGCGGGAAAGCGGCGGCCAGCCGGGTCCAGAAGATCTGCCGGGCCATCCAGGTGCGGACCATCGCGCAGGCCTCCGGCGGCCCGCCCTCGTCCCGCCAGATCAGCGTGAGCAGTCGAGTGATCTCCCGGGCCGTGCTGGAGGTGGTGCGCGTCGGGTCGAAGACCCGCATGGCCCAGACCCGGTCCGCCGGCAGGGTGGGAAAGATCCGGGCGAACTCCGTTTCGTTCCGCGCGCCCACGTCGGCGAGCATCCCCTCGACCAGGTCGCGCGGGCCGCCGAGCACGCGGGTACGGGTCAACCCCAGCTCGGCGGCGAGCATCGGCAGCAGGTCCGGGCCGACCCGGCGCAGCAGCAGGTCGGCAGCGGTGTTGTCGCTGACCGACATGGCGAAGTACGCGAGGTCGCGCAGCGACACCTCGGCGTCGTCGGTGCAGCCGGCCAGCCCCCACCCGCCGAGCCGGTCGGCGGCGGTGACCAGGACCCGCTCGGTCGGGTCCAGCTGACCGGCGACTACCTGCCGGGCGAACTCCAACACCAGCAGGATCTTGAAGATCGAGGCGATCACCACCTGCTCGTCGGCCCGTACCCCGACCTCCCGACCACCGCCGGCCGGACCGCCGTGGTGCTCGACGGTCAGGTCGACGGCGTCCAGGTCGACGGCGTGCAGGCTGGCCGTCACCCCGACCTCGGCGAAGATGGCCTCGATGTGCTCCCCCACGTCCACCCCGGCACGGTATCCAGCGGCAGCGGGCCGGCGCTGGCGTAGGGTCCGGGCGGTGGATCTGCTCCGGCACCTGCGGCACTTCGTGGTGGTCGCCCACGAGCTGCACTTCGGCCGGGCCGCGGAGCTGCTCGGGATGGCCCAGCCGCCGCTCAGCCAGTCGATCCAGCGGCTGGAGCGGGAGCTGACGGTCGAGCTGTTCGACCGCTCCCGCCGCCAGGTGCGCCTCACCACCGCCGGTGAGTTGCTGCTCGGCGAGGCGGAGGAACTGCTCGCCGGTGAGGGCCGGCTGCGCAACCTGATGGGGCAGGTCCGCGCGGGCGAGCTGGGCGTCCTACGGGCCGGGGTGCCACCCGAGACGCCGGCGGTGACACTGCGCCTGCTGCTGGACGCGCTCACCGCCCGGGCACCCGGCCTGGACGTGGAGCTGCACGAGCTGACCAGCAGCGAACAGGTGCGGATGCTCACCGAACGGACCCTGGACGTGGGTCTGGTGCACCACCCGGTGGCGGCGGACGGGCTGCGCTTCGGCGCCCCCGTCGACGTACCCCTGGGGGTGCTGCTGCCCCGCACCTCGCCGCTGGCCCGCGGCCGGGAGGTGACGCTCCCCACGCTGGCCGACCTGGACCTGGTGGCCGCGCCCCGGGCCACCGCGCCGGGCTGGCACGACCACCTGCTCGACGTGTGCCGCCGGCACGGCTACCGGCCGGCCCGGGTCCGACCGGCCCGCAACCCGGAGTTCCTCTTCGGCCTGGTGCTGGCCGGTGGCGCAGTGGCCGTCGAGCCGGCGACGGTGGCCCGCCGGGAGCCCCGGATCGCCTGGCGGCCGATCGCCGGCGCGCCGCTGGCGAAGCGCACCTCGGCGGCCTGGCCGGACCGGTCGGCGCATCCGGCGGCACCCATGTTCGGGCAGCTCGCCGCCGAGGTGCTGGCCGGCGCCGAGCCGACGCCGCCCGCGCCGGGCACCCCGCCGTCGGTACCCGCGGCGCGCCCCTGGCCGGTGCTGTTCGACACCACGGGGTGAAAAAGCCACCGTTGCGCTCGTCACGCCGCGACGAACGGTGATTCGGCCTCCCGCGCGGGTAGGGATGACAGGTGGCACGGGTGGACGTGACTCCGCGCCCGGGTGCCCTGAACGAAGACGCGAAGGAGCCGCAGTGGCCAACACGATTCCCGACATCAGCCTGAACGACGGCACGACCATCCCGCAGCTCGGCTTCGGGGTGTTCCAGATCGAGCCGAAGGACACCGTCGCGGCGGTGACCAAGGCGCTGGAGGTGGGCTACCGGCACATCGACACCGCGGAGATGTACGGCAACGAGGCCGAGGTGGGCCAGGCGGTCCGCGAGTCCGGCCTCGACCGGAACGCGGTCTACGTGACCAGCAAGCTGAACAACGCCTTCCACCGCCCCGACGACGCCCGCAAGGCGTTCGACTCGACGCTGTCGGCGCTGAAGATGGACCACATCGACCTGTTCCTGATCCACTGGCCGCTGCCGACCCTGTACGACGGCGACTTCGTCTCCACCTGGAAGGCGCTGGAGGAGTTCCAGCGCGACGGCCGGGCCCGCTCGATCGGCGTGTCGAACTTCCAGGTGTCGCACCTGCGGCGGCTGGCCGCCGAGGCGGACGTGGTGCCGGCGGTCAACCAGATCGAGGCACACCCGTACTTCGGCAACGAGGAGGTCCGCGCCTACGGCCGCGAGCACAACATCCTCACCGAGGCGTGGTCGCCGATCGCGCAGGGCAAGGTGCTGGGCGACCCGACGGTGGCCGACATCGCCGAGCAGCTCGACCGGACCCCGGCGCAGGTGGTGCTCCGCTGGCACGTGCAGCGCGGCGACATCATCTTCCCGAAGTCGACCACCCCGAAGCGGATCGAGGAGAACACCCGGATCTTCGACTTCGAGCTGGACGACACGGCGATGGAGCGGATCACCGGTCTGGACAAGGGTGAGGCGGGCCGGCAGGGCGGCAACCCGGACACCTTCGCGTACCTGCCGGCGTAACGCCACGGCCGGTGACGGCGCACAGAGAAAGGGGGCCCGGTCGGGCCCCCTTTCGCACGTGAAAGGACCGCCCCCGGCGATGTCGCTCCGCCGTACCACCCTGGCTCTGCTGTCGTTGCTCCTACTCGGGCCGGCGGCCTGCGCCCCGAGCCAGGCCGCCGAGGCCCCCCGCTGGTCCGCGCCGGCGGTGTCGGCCTCGCCGACCCCGCCGAAGCCCCGCCCGGCGCCGACCTCCACCGCCGAGGTCCGCAGCCGGGTGACGGAGGCGATGCTGGACCTGGACGCCCAGTTCAACCCGGAGACCGCCCAGTACACCGACGAGAACACCGACGCGTGGAAGTTGATCTCCCTGTGCAGGGCCAGCCTGCCGTCGGACATCAAACGCACCGCCTACCGCGAGCGCACCTGGGACGGCGAGAGCGTGTGGGTCCGGCAGTACGTGGTCGGCTACCTGAAGGTGCCCGGCCGCAAGCTCGCCGACGAGCTGCGGTCCGTCCTGTCGACGTGCAAGCAGTACGAGGTGCCCGACGACGGGCGCACGTCGACGATCCTGCGGCCCTCACCCCCGCCGGTGCCGAACGGCCCGGACGTGATTACCTTCTGCGAGCGGTTGAAGGGCAAGGCGACCCGGCACCAGTGCACGCTCCTCCTGGTGCGCGGCAACTTCGTCATGGAGGTGGACGCCTCGGCGGGCAACGGCGACCTGGCGGCCGGCACCGCGCTGATCGCGAAGATCGCGCCGCTCGCGGTCGCCGCTCTGGAAAAGATCGCGTCAACTACCCACCCATGAATGGGCGGGCTTGCGGATCACTGCCCTCGCTGGCTGCGAGGTCAGGCCGCGTGTGGGCGATTGACTGCGCCCCAGCCCACGACACCGCGCGCAGCGATGTTGAGGGCCGCGTTGTGGTCGGCATGGGCAACGACCCGACATGACCGACAGAGAAAGGTTGCCTGGTCGGGGCGGTTCCGCTTGTCGCGGTATCCGCAGCCCGCGCAGGTCTGGGAGGTGTACCGAGGGTCGACCTCTACCAGCGGTACACCCGCGCGCCTCGCCTTGTAGGTGAGGAACGCGCGGAGCTGGTGGAACGACCACGACGACAGCGTGACCCGTTGGGGCTTTCTCAGCCGGACCCGGTCGCGGATGCCCGTCAACTTCTCGACGGCGATTCCGCGGCCGGTGCGTGCAGCCTCGGTCACGATGGTCTTGGCGATGATGTGGTTGGTGTTCGCGGCGTGCCGGGCTTCCTTCTTTCGCCGGCGGGCCAGCAGCCGGCGGGCGGATTGGGTGCCTTTGGCTTGGAGTCGGGCGCGCAGCCGTTGCTGGCGGCGGCGGTAGCGGTTGAGCTGACTCCCGGCGTACCGGGTGCCGTCGGAGTCGTAGGCAATGTTTGCTACGCCCATGTCGACCCCGAGGAACCCGGACGGCTCGAACACGCGCGGCTCGGGGATCTCGACGGTGGTGTACAGGAACCACATGCCGTCGCGATGCACCAGATCGGACTCGCCGATCGGATGGGCCGCGATCGTCTTCAACTGGTCGGCGGACCCGGTGAACGCCACCGTCTTGAGTCGCCCGCCCACGGTCCAGATGGAGACGGTGTGGGCGTCGTGCCGCCACGACAGCATCCTTGCGTCATACGGCTGTGCGGCGTCCCAGCGAAACGTGATCGAGTTGGTCTCGACCTTGCTACGACGCCTCGATCCGGGCTTGCCGTAGTTACCTGCGTGCAGGTTCGCCGCAAGTGTGCTGTAGGCGTCAGCGACCTTTTTGATGACGTGCTGGGCGGCCTGGGCGCCGAGCCGGTAGCCGGTTTTGATGCCGTGGTAGGTGTGTCGCCGCAGGTCGTAGTTGCGGTAGCAGTCGTTCTCTCGCGCCGTTGCCGCGACGTCGGATGCTGCGGCGTTGCAGGCGCGCAGGGTCGCATCCAGCGCTGACGCCTGCTCGGGGGTCGGCAGGAGCTTGACCTGCACGACCAGCTTCACGCGCCCACCGTATCATTTGGTCTATGTCACCTCGATGGGCCCCGGACCCGGACGTGCGGCGTGGTCGTAGCGTCGTCTACAACCTGCACGCACACTTGGTCTTCACCACGAAGTATCGCCGTGGGGCGCTCACCGACCCAATTCTTACCCGCTGCCAACAGATCATGGCTGCTGTCTGCAACGACTTCGGCGCGCAGCTGCGCGAGTTCAACGGCGAAGACGACCACGTACACCTACTCGTGCACTACCCACCCACAGTCGCTCTATCGAAGTTGGTTAACTCACTCAAAGGCGTATCGGCCCGGTATCTGCGGCAAGAGCACGGCCCGCACCTGCGCCGATATCTGTTGGGTAACCACCTGTGGTCGCCGTCGTACTTCGCCGGATCGTGCGGCGGCGCACCGCTGGCGGTCGTGAAGGAGTACATCGAGAGCCAGAAATGTCCCGGCCCGTGACAGCGTTCCTCCCGGCCCTGAACGCTGAACGGCCGGGGTTCCCGCTTTATCAACTGCTGAACGCTGCCGCAGGGCGGGCGCCGCTGCTGCCGCGCCCGCCCCTCCCCCCGGATGGTGACCCCCCTGGTCAGATGCGGCCCACCGAGTCCTGGTTCTGCAGCACCAGCCACCGGCCGTGCTGGTACGTGTAGCTGACCCCGATCAGCAGCGGCACGCGGGTGCCGGTTGCCGGCACCGCGTAGACGGAGTCGAACAGCACGAAGCCGGTGTGGCAGCCCACCACGGTCTGCTTCGCCACGCTGAACGACTGCGTCCAGGAGTCGTCGGCGAAGAACCCGCGCAGCCAGTCCACGGTGGCCCGCTTGCCGTCGAGCACCTCACCGTCGGAGGCGAAGACGGAGGTCACGTCGGGGTGCAGCAACGCGGCGAAGCCGTCCAGGTCACGCCGGGCGGTGGTCTCCACGTACGCCCGGACGGCGCGGTCGAAGGCGCGCTCGCAGCCACGGGCCGTCGCGTCGCCGGCTGGCGTGTCACCCGGGCCGGGGGTGGCGGCCGACACCGCGGCGGGAGCGGCCGCCAGCAGGCCGGCGGTGAGCCCGAGCAGGGCGATCGTGCGGCCGAGCCGGCCGGCGGGGCGGGCAGAGGCAGGTGGGCGCATCGGGTTCTCCTCAGGACGGGTTGGCTGTGCCGTCGCAGCCAACCCGGCCCGCCGCACCGCCGGGTAGTGATTCGACCCAGCTCGAATGCGGGCCGCACATCGATGCCGCCGCTTGTACGATCCGCGCTGTGATGGTCGCGCATCTGGACGGCTCGAGCCTCGCCCGGCTCCGGTTGGCGATCTCGCCGGCCGCGGAGGTGACGTCCTGGCTGCGGGCCGCGCTGTCCCGGTTCGGGCATCCGGTGCACGGCGATCCGGGTCCGGCCGCCCGCGCCGCGCTGCGGCATCCCGACGTGGCCCTGGTCGCGGCGCTGGTGACGCCACCCGGCCGGCTCGGCTACACGCCGGACCTGCTCACGCCGAAGCCGCCGCTGGGCCCGCTCGACGCGGTCTTCGACCAGCAGTTGGCGGCCATGGCGGCGACCCCGGCCGGCGAGGTGGCGACGCAGGTGCACGAGCGGTTCCCAGCGGGCGGGATGCCGGCGCGGGTCCGCGCGGCGGTCGAGGACGGCACCCTCGCCCGGCGGGTCACCGACGGGCTGCGGCACTTCTGGCTGGCCGCGCTCGCCGAGCAGTGGCCGTCGGTGCGGGCCACGCTGGAGGCCGAACTGGCGGTCCGGGCCACGGCCATGGCCACCGCCGGGGTGGGCAGCATGCTGAACAGCCTGCACCCGAAAGTCGGCTGGACCGGCAGGTCGCTGACCATCGACAGCTCGTACCGGATCACCACGGCGCTGACCGGCGCGGAGCTGGTGCTCGCGCCGTCGGCGCTGGCCTGGCCGCAGCTGTCCACCCAGCTCTGCGACGAGGGCAACGCGGTGCTGGTCTACCCCATCGGCGCCGGGCGGGCGCAGCAGCGCCGGGCGGGCCGGCTCGACGACCTGGTCGGTGCGAGCCGGGCGGCGATCCTGGCGGACCTGGACGTGCCCCGGTCCACCGGGCAGCTCAGCGAGCGGCACCGGCTGGCCCCGGCCACCGTCTCCTACCACCTGGGGGTGCTGCTGCGCTCCGGCCTGGTGGTCCGCGCGCGGGAACGGCACAGCGTGCTCTACCGGCGATCCGCCCACGGGGACGAGCTGATCGGCTGCCGGCCGGGTCAGGGTGCGACGCGCTCGGCGAGCCGGCGGAACACCGCCTGGGTGGCCGAGCCGGGCTCGGGGACGTAGACGATCATCCGCTGGTCGGTCTCCGGCACGTGCAGCACCCGGCACTCGAACTCCAACGACCCCAGCTCGGGATGCGGCACTCGCTTGACGATGGGGCGGCGTTGCTCGACGTCGTGCTCCGCCCAGAGCCGCGCGAACCGGGGCGAGGTGCCGAGCAGCTCGGTGACCAGCTCGCGGATCGCCGGGTCGGCCGGGTAGCGGCCGTAGGCGGCCCGCAGGTCCGCCACGGTACTGCGGACGAAACAGATGGTCTCGGCGTCGGTCCAGTGGCTGTCGGTCGCCGGGCGCCGGAAGGTCCAGCGGATCATGTTGCGGTCCGCGTCCGGCACGGCGGCGAGATCCCCCACGAAGTACGTGGCCAGCCGGTTCCAGGCCAGCACCTGGTACGCGGCGTCGACGAGGTACGCCGGTGTCTCGGTCATCGCGTCGATCAGGTGCCGCAGCCCGGGTGGCACCACCCGGCTCGGCCCGCCGGCCGGCGGCGCGGTCTCCCCGGCGACCCGGAAGAGGTACTCGCGCTCGTCCCGACTGAGCAGCAGTGCCCGGGCCATCGCGGCGAGCACCTGCCGGGACGGGTGCGGGCCGCGGCCCTGCTCCAACCGGATGTAGTAGTCGATCGACATCCCGGCGAGCTGGGCCACCTCCTGCCGGCGCAGCCCGGGGGTGCGTCGGCGTTCGCCCTCGGGGAGCCCGACCTCGGCGGGGCGCAGCCGGGCGCGGCGGGTGCGCAGGAACGCCGCCAGTTCGTCACGACGCAGGTCGGTCATGCGTCAAGCGTGCCTCAGCCGGCGGCGGCGAGGGTGGTACCGCCGGTCCCAGCCTCGGCCGGTCTCTCCCGCCGGGCAGGCCGGACGGGCAGCGTCGAGGACATGACGACGAACATGATCGCCCTGATCACCGGGGCCAACAAGGGAATCGGCCTCGCCACCGCCCGGCAGCTCGGCAGCCTCGGAATGACCGTGCTGGTGGGCGCGCGGGACGCCGAGCGGGGCCGGGCAGCGGAGCGGGAGCTGCGCGACGGCGGCGCGGACGCCCGGTTCGTGCCGCTGGACGTCACCGACGCCGAGTCGGTGGCGACGGCCGCGAAGCTGGTCGAGCAGGAGTACGGACGGCTGGACGTGCTGGTCAACAACGCCGGCATCGTGCTCGGCGACGGCGCGCGGGCGCTGCCCAGCGACACGACCGTGGCGACGCTGCGCCGGGTGTACGAGACGAACGTGTTCGGGGTGGCGGTGGTGACCAACGCGCTGCTGCCGCTGCTGCGCCGGGCACCGGCGGCCCGGATCGTCAACGTCTCCAGCGAGGTCGGCTCGATCGCGGTGATGACCGACCCGGACGGCGCGCTGTTCGCGCTGACCTCGGTGCCGTACCCGTCGTCGAAGGCGGCGCTGAACATGCTCACCGCGATGTACGCCAAGGAGCTGCGGGACACCCCGATCAAGGTGAACGCGGCGAACCCGGGCTACTGCGCCACCGACCTCAACGGCAACAGCGGCTTCCGCACCCCGGAGCAGGGCGCCGAGGTGAGCGTGCACCTGGCGACGCTGCCGGCGGACGGGCCGAGCGGGTTGCTCTGGGGCTTCCAGATGGACGCCGGCGGCGGGTACGGGGTGCTGCCCTGGTGAACGCTTGACCTGGAGTGCGCTCCAGCCGGCAGGGTGGCACGCGGGCGCCCACCGGTAGGGCGCACGAGAGGAGATCCCCATGCGGTACCGCACGATCGGCACCGACCCGGCGACCCGGCGCGAGGTCAGTGTGCTCAGCCTCGGCGCGATGCTGTTCGGCAGCGCCACCGACGAGGCCACCTCGTACGCGATCCTCGACCGGTACGTCGAGGCCGGGGGCACCTTCATCGACACGTCGGACAACTACGCGTTCTGGGTGGACGACGGGCAGGGCGGGCAGAGCGAGGAGCTGCTCGGCCGTTGGCGGCGCAGCCGGGGCGTCGGCTCCGAGATCGTCATCGCCACCAAGCTGGGCGCCCGCCCGCTGGCCCCGGGGACCAGCTACCTGGACAACGCCGAGGGTCTGTCCGCGAAGGTGATCCGCGAGTCTGCGGAGCGCAGCCGGGACCGGCTCGGCGTGGAGCGGCTGGACCTGCTCTACGCGCACATCGAGGACTGGACGGTGCCACTGGCGGAGACGGTGGAGGGCTTCGCCGAGCTGGTCGCCGAGGGGACGGTGGGTCTGCTGGGGGCGAGCAACCACCGGGCGTGGCGGGTCGAGCGGGCCCGCGCGCTGGCCACCGCGGCCGGCCTGCCGGGGTACGAGGTGCTCCAGTACCACCGCAGCTACCTGCCAAACCGCACCGACCTGGCCAGCGCGCTGGACCCGGACGGCGAGCCGGGCGGCGTCAGCGGCGACCTGCTCAGCTACCTGCGCGCCGAGCCCGAGCTGACCCTGGTGGCGTACTCGCCGCTGCTCAAGGGGGCCTTCACCCGGGCGGACAAGCCGCTCAGCGCCGCGTACGACCTGCCGAGCGCGCCGCGCCGGCTGGCCGCGCTGCGCGAGGTGGCCGAGCAGACCGGCGCGACACTCAACCAGGTGGTGCTGGCCTGGTTGCTGGGCGGCGACCTGCCGTCGATCCCGCTGGTGGGCGCCTCCTCGGTGGCTCAGCTGGACGAGAGCCTGGCCGCGGTGGACCTGGAGCTGACCGCCGAGCAGCGGCACCGCCTCGACACCACCTGGTGACCCGCGATGAACCGCCCCGCCGGCGTCAGCCCGCCGCCGGTGGGGCGGTCAGGTCGACCCGCCAGTCGTTGGCCCGCATCATCTGCCCCGGCGGGTATTCGAAGCCCGTCTCGCCGAGCAGGGTGAAGCCGGCCTTGCGGCAGACCGCGTTCGAGGCGGGATTGTCGACCGAGGGGTAGGCGTGCGCGTAGCGGCGGGTCTGCCGGGCGCGGGCCACGTTGACGACCGCGAGCACCGCGGCGGTGGCCAGCCCCTGCCCCCGGTACGGGGGCAGCACCGCCCAGCCCATCTCGTACACCGGCTGCTCGCGCCACTCCCGCGCCCAGTAGCCGACGCTGCCCGCCCGCGCGCCGTCCGGCAGCACCACGGTGAACATGCAGCCCTGGCCGCCCTCGGCGAAGTGCACGTAGCGGTCGTGCCGCGCGAGCACCTGCTCGTCGGTCTCCGGCCCGCCGGTGTGCTTGCGCGTGTCCGGTGAGTTGAGCTGCCGCAGCAGGTCGAGGTCGTCCTCGTGCCACGGTTCGATACGTACCTGCGCCATCCCGCCCCCTGATCGTCGGGGCCCAGTCAAACCGATGCCACCGACATCGCGTCACTGAAACGCCGCCCGCACGGCCCGCTAGATCCGTTCTAGCGGGCCGCCGGCCGCTCTCTCGCGCCTCAAAGGTGAGACCGAGAGGCCGGGAGGGGGAAACGATGACGCCGCTCAGGATCGCCGTGATCATCGGCAGCACCCGGGAGGGGCGGGCCGGGGACCGGGTCGCCCGCTGGTTCGTCGAACAGGCCGAGCGGCACGACGACCTCGCGGTGACGGTCGTTGACCTGACCGAGTACGACTTTCCGGCCAGCTACCCGGCCGAGCCGACCGCATCCATCCGGGCGTTCGTCCGCGAGGTGAGCCAAGCGGACGCGTTCGTCGTGGTCACCCCCGAGTACAACCACAGCTTCCCGGCGCCCTTGAAACAGGCGATCGACTACGCGTACGACGAGTGGCAGGCCAAGCCGGTCGGCTTCGTGTCGTACGGCTGCCGGTCCACCGGCCTGCACGCGGTCGACCAGCTGCGCACCGTCTTCACGGCGCTGCACGCGATGACGGTGCGCGACGTCGTCGGAATCGACCTGCTCGCCGGCGAGCCGACGCCGCAGTGCACCGACGAGCTGCGCCGGGACACCCGTGTCCTGCTCGACCAGCTCCGCTGGTGGGGTCTGGCGTTGCGCGACGGCCGCGCCGCCCGGCCCTACGCCTCCTGAACACGACGACTGACGAAAGGTAAGGATCATGAGTAGACGCACCACCGGCCTGGCCATCGAGGCCGAGGGGCTCACCCGCTCGTTCGGGGACACCAAGGCGCTGGCCGGCATCGACCTCCAGGTGCCGGCCGGCACCGTCTACGGCCTGCTCGGTCCGAACGGGGCGGGCAAGACCACCGCGGTCCGGGTGCTCGCGACGCTGCTGCGGCCTGACGGCGGCACGGCCCGGGTCTTCGGGCACGACGTGGTCAGGGAGGCGGACACGGTCCGCGCCCGGGTCAGCCTCACCGGCCAGTACGCCTCGGTCGACGAGGACCTGACCGGCACGGAGAACCTGGTGCTCCTGGCCCGCCTGCTCGGCCTGCGCAAGCCGGCAGCCCGCGACCGCGCGGCGGCCCTGCTCGCCGCGTTCGGTCTGACCGAGGCGAGCGACCGCCAGGTGAAGAAGTACTCCGGGGGGATGCGGCGGCGCATCGACATCGCCGCCAGCATCCTCAACACCCCGGACCTGCTCTTTCTCGACGAGCCGACGACAGGTCTCGACCCCCGCAGCCGCAACCAGGTGTGGGAGATCATCCGGGCCGTGGTGGCACACGGCACGACGGTGCTGCTGACCACCCAGTACCTGGACGAGGCCGACCAGCTCGCCGGGCGGATCGCGGTCGTCGACCACGGCCGGGTGATCGCGGAGGGCACCCCGGGCGAGCTGAAGTCGTCGGTCGGCTCCGGCACCGTCCACCTGCGGCTGCGTGACCCCGGGCAGCGGCCCGAGGCGGAGAAGGTGCTCCAGGCGGCACTTGGCGTACCGGTGCAGCTCGAACCCGACCCGGTCGCGTTGCTCGCCCGGGTCGGCGAGGCCGGCAGCGACCTCGACGCCAGCGCGCAGGCCGCCCGCGCCCTCGGCGACCTGGCCCGCGCCGGCATCGTCGTCGACGACTTCTCCCTCGGCCAGCCGAGCCTGGACGAGGTCTTCCTGGCCTTGACCGACCACCCCGCCGTGCCCGCCGACGAGCGGGACGACCAGCTGGAGGCAGCCCGATGAGCAACGCCACCACCACCACGACCGAACGGGCGCCGTCCGTCTACGTCCCGTCCGCCGAGGCGCTGGCGACCGTGCTCGCGCCCGGCGCCCGACCGCCCCGACCGAGCGCGCTGGGTGCGTCGCTGACGTTCGGCTGGCGGGCCATGCTGAAGATCAAGCACGTGCCGGAGCAGCTCTTCGACGTGACCGCGTTCCCGATCATCATGGTGCTGATGTTCACGTACCTGTTCGGTGGCGCCCTCGCCGACAGCCCGCGTGACTACCTGCAGTTCTTCCTGCCCGGCATCATGGTGACCAGCGTCGTGATGATCACCATGTACACCGGCGTCGGTCTCAACACCGACATCGAGAAGGGCATCTTCGACCGCTTCCGGACGCTGCCCGTCTGGCGGCCGGCCGCCCTGGTCGGCATGATCTTCGGCGACGTGCTGCGCTACATCCTCGCCGCCCTGGTGATCCTCGGCGTCGGGCTGGCGCTCGGGTTCCGGCCCGACGGCGGGGTGGCCGGCGTCGCCATCGGGATCGGGCTGCTGGTGGTCTTCTCGTTCGCCTTCTCCTGGGTGTGGACGTTCTTCGGGTTGGTCCTGCGCAGCGAGAAGTCGGTGATGGGCGTCAGCATGATGGTGCTGTTCCCGCTGACGTTCCTGAGCAACGTCTTCGTCGAGCCGAGCACCATGCCCGGCTGGCTCCAGGCGTTCGTGAACGTCAACCCAGTGACGCAGCTGGTGGCCGCGGTCCGCGCGGCGATGGCCGGCTCGCCCGACCCGTCCAGCACGATGTGGTTGCTGGCCTGGAGCGCCGGGTTCGTGGTCGTCTTCGGCACGCTGACCATGTACCGCTACAACCGCCGCTGACCCTGCCGCTCCGACAGAACTCCAGCCCTCTGCACATTTGAAGCCCGGTGAGTGCCGGCGGTCAGACGACCGCCGGCACATCGGACCGGGTGATGCCGTGCAGGCGGGCCGCGTCCTGGCTGGGAGGCGCGCCGAACTGGCGACGATATTCACGGCTGAACTGCGACGGGCTCTCGTAGCCGACGCGGATGCCCACCCCGGTGACGTCGCTGGAGTGTGTGGCGAGAAGGAGCCGCGCCTCCTGCAACCGGATCTGCTTCTGGAACTGGATCGGGCTCATCGCGGTCACAGCCTGGAAGTTGCGATAGAACGCCGACACACTCATCCCGGACAGGCGCGCCAGATCCTCCACCCGGAACGACTGCGCGTAATGGTCGCGGATCCACCGCACCGCCCGAGCGATGTGACTGAGGCTGCTGTCGGCCAGACCGAGCTGGCGGACGGCGGCACCCTGCTCCCCGGTGAGCAGCAGCCACAGGATCTCCCGTTTGATCAGGGGCGCGAGCACCGTGACGTCCCGGGGCCGCTCCAGCAGCCGAAGCAATCGGATCACCGCGTCGCCGAGGTCATCGGGAGCGTCGCTGACCACCATCCCGGACGGCGGCCCGCCGGTCAGGGGCGGGAGATCACCCGGCGCCGCCTGCAACAGCAACTCCGCGACCGTGGCCGGGTGCAGCACCAGCCCGAACCCCAGAGCCGGCGAGTCGGCACTGGCCTGGGTGAAGCGGCCGGTGACCGGCAGATCGACCGACGCGACAAGGTACTGGCCGGCGCAGTACTCATACACGCGGTCGCCCAGCGCCATCTGCTTGGCGCCCTGAGCGATGAGCGCCAGCACGGTGCCCGACATCGACGTGGTCGGCGGAGTCTGGTGCTCGACCTTCGAAATCAGCACCCCGTCAATCGCGGTGCTCATGTCGGGCCGCGCGTGACGGGCCAGCAGTGCCCGCAACTCGTCAAGGTCCACGACCCGATTGAAGCACAAGACTGATGCTCGCCACAAAAGCAGGATCAGGCAAGGACCCGCAATCATCCGTCTATCAGTTCCGCAGGTGGCGGTGCTTGTATCGAGGTGTCAAATTTCTCCGCTAGCCCATCACAGCTCGACGATTGAGGAGGCACTTCGATGACTGTCCGCCACGGGTTCCACGCCACCATGACCGCCCAGCCGGGAAAGGCTGACGAGCTGATCAAGCTGTTGCTCGACGCGCCGTCGCTGTCCCACGACGACTGCCCCGTCTTCCTGGTGGCCCGCTCGGCGTCCGACCGCGACGTCGTCCACGTCATCGAAGGCTGGACCAGCGCCGAGGCGCACAGCGCGTTCTTCGGTGGCGAGCAGGCACAGGCCCTGGTCGCGAAGCTTCAGCCGCTACTGGCCGGCGAGTCGACGTACACCGACGCGGTGCCGGTTGGCGGCAAGGCGACCTTCTGAACCGGCGACCGCACCAATCACCCCAATCCGTATCAGCGAAAGGAACCCGATGAACTCCCCCCGACCGGGCTGTCGGTTCTCACCGAGCATTGCAGTACTTCAAGATTCTTTTCAGCAGAAGTTTCAGCGTTCCGCCCAACATTTCAGTCGGTCGGGCTGTGCCACTGCCTGGACCTGCGACGCACCTTCCCCGTCCGTCACGACGGCAGGCTGCAACCCGGGCGACAGGGCCCCATCCGACCCGGCAGCGTGGGCCAACGGCCGATCGCCGAAATCTGACGGTCCGGCGATCGACCTGCGGGCCGCCTGGCCGACATGATGGACCGCGTGGCCGACAAGTTGCGGAGCGCGGCGGCCTCGGCCTATTGATCCAGGTCGTTAGGGTCTGGCAACCGGTGGAAGGCGTCGGCCGGCACCGCAGTCTGCCTGGTGGCGCCGACTCATTTGCTCGGCCGATTTGTGCTTGCAGTGACCTGGGCAAACGTGCGTGAGCATGCCGCTGACCCGCTGGACTACTGGGGTTAGTGGTCGCAGGCGGCGAGTGAGTGCGTGATGGGTTGGCCGGTGTGCCCGTTGTGCCGGGTGTAGGTGAGGGTGAGTCAGTCATCCCGGAGTGCGTCGGATTCGCGTAGCGCCGCGTAGCGGTCGAGCAAGATCGGCACTCCCGTGTGCACCCACCACGGAAGGTGAACGGCGCCGGCGGACATGCCGTGGCCTGGGTCGAACTCGGGGAGGTATATCGCTGCGATGTTGTCGTGCCACGGTGTGGATTCGCGGCTGGTGAGAGGTTCGCCAACGACCTGCTCGATGGTGTCGGTGATGAGCGTCCGCAGGGTGAACCAGTCGTCTGGCAGCGGCGTGTCGGCGGCCCGGCCGAGGCGCCGGGCGAGGACGTTTGCGTCCGTGCGCGGCGCATGCCGCGCACGGACGCAAACGGGTTGCCGGCCGGCTCGAGCGGGGGAGAACTACCTCTTCGTGCGGATGAGCGCGTTCAACCTGGGTTGCTGTGGAACGGGTGCTCATGCCGCGGGAAACATCGGTGGCACCTGCTCGGGCGTGAGCGCGGTCGGCCCGAAGAGCCAGTCCACGTAGCTGTAGTCGTAGAGGTCGTGGCCCCGGAGTACCGCGTTGCGCCACAGCCGTTTGTCCCCGTCGTGGTGCCACAGGTTGCCCCAGGCCCGCGCCGTGGTCAGCACGCGACGGCAGTGCTCCGGGCGGACGGCGTTGTAGGCCGCCAGGGCGGCGTCCCAGTCGATGCCCGTCGGGGTCCCTGCGGCCGCGGAGCCCGTGACGCCCTGCGCGCCCACGTGTTGGGCCAGCACCCATGCGTCCTCGATGGCCATGACCGCGCCCTGCGCGAGGTACTGCAGCGGCGGGTGAGCGGCGTCCCCGGTGAGCGCGACCCGGCCGTGGACCCAGTTCATGATCGGCTCGCGATCGAACATCCGCCACCAGCGGTCGCGCCACATCAGCGGCAGGCCGGCCCGCACCTGCGCACAGGTGGCCTCGAAGGCGGCGTCGAGCTCGTCGGGCGTGCCCCAGTCCTCCTTGCCGGCCAGCGCCTTCGGGGACTCGAACACCGCGACCTGGTTGAACATCTCGCCGTGGCGCAGCGGGTACTGGACGAAGTGGCACCTGGGGCCGACGTAGACGACCACGTCCTTGAGGTGCACGTCGAGATCGGCGACCTTGTCGATCGGCACCGCCCCCCGGTAGGCGACGTACGCGGAGTTGACCGGCTCGTCGTCACTGAGGATTGTGCGGGCCACGGAGTGCAGCCCGTCGGCGGCGAGCACGATCTCGCCGAACTGCCGCCCTCCCTCGTACACGGCCACCGCGCCGCCATCGACCTGCTCGTACCCGGTCACCTTGACGTTGTTGACGAGATCCACCTCGGCCCGCTGGCAGGCGCGGAGCAGCGTTCCGTGCAGGTCGCTGCGGTGGATCACCATGTACGGGAAGCCGTAGCGCCGCTCCACATCGTGCAAGTCGAGCCTGGTCAGGACGCTGGCGTCGATGGCGTCCTTCATGACGATGTTTTCGGGGAGCACGCCCAGCGACTTGATCTCGTCGAGGAGGCCCCAGTGGTCGAGGATCCGGGTGCAGTTGGGGGCGATCTGCAGGCCGGCGCCGACTTCGCCGAACTGGGGTGCCTGCTCGAGCACCCGTACCTTCAGCCCCTTCTGGGTCAGTGCGAGGGCGTTGGACAGCCCGCCGATGCCACCGCCCACCACGACGACGTCGACATCGCTGCTGCCTTTGGTCATGTCTGGTGTTCCTTTCGCGAGGTCGCGCCGCCTAGAGCCAGCGCGGGAGTTCGGGTGCGGGTTGGCCGGCGGGGCCGGTGACGCCGTCCGTTGGGCGGCCGGAGAGGTATGCCGTGAGGCTGGCGAGGGTGCCGGTCACCGGCGTGGGGTCGCCGGTGCCGGCGACGGCCCAGGTGCCGTCGTTGTCGGTGGCCGTGAGGGTGAGCGGGGGGCCCTCGCCGCCGGCGGACCGTTTGGCGGTGATGTCGTCGATCAGGGCGGCGAGGAAATCGGCCGCGAGATCGTCGAAGCCCACCCCGAGGTCGACGGCGTGGACCATGACCTCGCGTGCGCGCATCCAGGGGATCTCCTCGGCGGGGACGTTGCGGCCCTGGGCGGTGCGGACCTGGTTGGTCCACTGCTGCTCGTCCAGCTCGGCGAGCCGCGCGTCGAGGGTCGCCGCGGCCTGCGCCGCCCAGGCGCGCAGCTCGGCCGCAGGCCGCGTGGCACTCGCCTCGATGTCGGCGTCTCGCTGCTGCGGAGAGCTATACATCGGCGTCTGCTCGCCGGTGCGCGCCCAGTGCGCGAGGTTGACCAGCGCGTCGGCGTTGGCGGCGACGTGGGCCAGCAGGTGCTTGCCGGTCCAGCCGGAAAGCGCGGTCGGCCCGTCCAGCCGGTCGTCCGGCAGGGCGGCCAGGGCGGCGACGAAAGTCTTGGTGCCCTGGGCCATCCAGCGCAGGCTGTCCGCCCGGGTGCGGTGGGCGGGCATCACACAACCGACTCGGCGACGGCCTTGGCCTCGGACCGGCCCAGTCCGGTGATCTCGGTGGTCAGGACGCTGCCGTCGGCGAGGTACCGGGCGGGCTTGCGGGCGTGGCCCACGCCGCCGGGGGTGCCGGAGGCGATGACATCGCCCGGGTTGAGCGTGACGATCGTGGAGATGTACCGCACCAGGGCGACGGGGTCGAACACGAGGTCCAAGGTGTTGGCCTGCTGCACCACCTCACCGTTGACGGACCCGGTCACAGTGAGCGAGGGCCGGGTGCCGCCGGGCAGCTCGTCGGGAGTGACCAGGTATGGGCCGAAGGGCGTGGTGGCCTCCCACGTCTTGCCCTGCAGCCACATCTTGGTGCGGTACTGCCAGTCGCGCATCGTGACGTCGTTGAGGACGGCGAACCCGGCGATGGCCTCGCCAGCGTCTGCCTCGGTGGCGCGGCGCACGGTCTTGCCGATGACGATCGCGAGTTCGGCCTCCCAGTCGACCTGCTCGGACTCCGGGGGGAGCTGGATCTCGTCGTTGGCCCCGATGAGCGCCTCGGGGTACTTGGCGAACAACGTCGGGTGCTGCGGCAGCTCCCGCCCCATTTCGAGGATGTGGTTGCGGTAGTTCAGACCCACGCAGATGATCTTTCCTGGGCGGGGAACGACCGGCGCATAGCCGATGGCCCGGACCGCATGCACTCCCCCCGCGCGGGCGGCGTGCCCGGCCCAGTCCGGCTGGGCCAGCAGCTCCCCGACATCGGTGAGGCCGAGGTCGAGCAGGGTCTCCCCCTCCACGCGCACGGCCCGGGTGGCGCCGTCGGCGGTACGGATGGTGGCGAGCTTCATGCGTTCTGTCCTTCCAGATGGACGCGGTCTAGGTGCAGCGCCTCGAATATCGGGCTGTCGCTGAATCTGAAGAGATCAAGAGCCGCCGAGTCGGAGTCGGACGCCGACGCCTCGGATCTGGCCGAGAACGGCACCCAGGACGGGACGACGAACAGATCACCGCGGGTGACCGACCAGGACGCGTCGCCGACCGTGACGCGTCCACTGCCGTCAAAGACCTGGTACACGGAGGAGCCGGCCTCCCGGCGGGGCGCCGTCTCGGCGCCGCTGCGGATCCGGTGCATCTCCGCCCGGATGGTCGGCAGCACATCGCCCCCGGTCGTGGGGTTGATGTAGCGGACCGCCGCGTGACCGGGCTCGACCGTCCCGGCGTGACCATCGGCCTCCAGGTCGAGCTGGTCCGCCAGCGCTCGGTGGGTGTCGAGCCAACGGTAGGCCAGCAACGGGGTGCCGGGCTGGGAGCCGGGGGCCGAGACCGGGCGCAGGCCGGGGTGGCCCCACAGCCGCTCCGAGCGGGAGCGCTCGGGGGTGGTGCGCTCGGCCGCGGTGATCTGGTCACGGCCGAACTCGAAGAACTGCGACTCGGTGACGTACTGGAAAGGGATGTCCAGGCCGTCGATCCACGCCATGGGCTTGTCGGCCGCGTTGTGATGCGCGTGCCAGTTCCAGCCCGCCTGGGGCAAGAAGTCCCCGCGGCTCATCGCCACAGGATCACGGCCGACCACGGTCCACACCCCCTCGCCTTCGACGACGAACCGGAACGCGTGCTGGGAATGCCGGTGCTCCGGGGCGTCCTCGCCCGGCATCAGGTACTGGATAGCCGCCCACAGCGTCGGCGTCGCGAACGGGCGACCGCCCAGTGCCGGGTTCGCCAGCGCGATCGCCCGCCGCTCCCCGCCCCGGCCGACAGGCACCAGATGCCCGGCCAGGTCCGCCAGGGCCACCAGGCTCTCCCACCGCCACAGGTGCGGGACCGCCTTGGACCGCGGGTGCGGCGGCATCAGGTCGCCGATCTCGGTCCACAGCGGGACCAGCAGCTCCTTCTCGAAGCCGCAGTACAGCTCTTCGAGCGCCGCCGACGGCGTAGGTTGATCCGGCGAATCGACCACAGCGAGGCGCACCGGCGAGTTCTCGGTGTCGGTCATCTCTGGCTCCTTCTCACATGGCATAGCGGGGCGGTGATCGAGGCGCCGCCGAGTTTCGAGCTTGTACGGGCAATGTCGTCAGCAAGCCGGCCGTACCGGAGGAGAGGCCCAGGTCCGCCTTGACGTCCCTCAGGACCGGGGAGGCGGCCGCGATCGGGCCGCGCAGGTTGAGGCCTACCAGCAGGACGGCCGCCAGCAGCAGCCACTGTCGTACCGGCACCTCAGCACGCCACAGGCGGTGCGGCGGCATCGGGGGCACGACCGGGGGGAGATGCTCAGGGCTGCGGCACCTCTTCGGGACGGCGGCCACGTTTGGCCTGCTGGATTAGCTCGTACACCTGCGACCGCAGCTCCGCGAAGCGGGGCAGCGAGCGGGTGTGGAGCTGGTCCCGCTCGTCGGGCAGGTTGATGGCGACGTCCTCGAGTACGACCGTGGGAGAGCTGGAGAGCACCAGCACCCGCTGGCCGAGGTAGACGGCTTCGTCGATGTCGTGGGTGACGAACAGGACCGTGACGCCAAGGCGCTGCCACAGCGACCGAACCAGGTCTTCCAGGTCGGCCCGGGTCTGCGCGTCGACGGCCGCGAACGGCTCGTCCATGAGGAGCACATGCGGCTCGTAGGCCACGGCGCGGGCGATCGCGACACGCTGCTGCATGCCGCCGGAGAGCTGCCACGGATGTGCCGCGTGCACGTCCGCCAGGCCGACCGCGGCAAGCGCCTCACCGACCAGGCGCTGGCGCTCCGCCCTGGGTACCTTCTTGTCCTTCAACGGCAGTTCGACGTTCTGCCGGACGGTCAGCCACGGGAACAGGCTGCGTCCGTACTCCTGGAAGACCACCGCCATGCCGCGCGGAGGTGCGGTGACGGGCTCCCCCTCCAGAATGACCTCGCCGGACGTCGCGTCGAGCAGCCCGGCGATGCACTTGAGCAGGGTCGTCTTGCCGGCGCCCGAGGGCCCGACGATGCAGGTGAACTCCCTGGGCGCGACGCTGAAGGTCAGGTCGCGTACCGCCTCCACGCCGCGCTTCCCTGCCCCGTAGACCTTCCGGACGCCGCGGACGTCGAGCATCGGGGTTGTCGTGGCCCCACGTTCCGTGGCGGTGATGGGAGAGGTGGTCATGTCAGCCCTTTCCTCGCTGCGACCTGCGCAGGCCGGTGTACCAGGCCAGTGCCCGCACCTCGACGGCGTGGAACACCAACGACAACGCGACCCCGACGAGCCCGAGCAGGATGATCCCGCTCCACATCTGGGGGATCGCGAAGCTACGCTGGAACTGGATGATGGTGAATCCGAGGCCATTACTGGCCGCGAACATCTCGGAGATCACCATCAGGATGATTCCGATGGACAATGCCTGCCGGGCCCCGGCGGCGATCTGCGGACTCGCGCCACGCAACACCAGATGGACGAGCCGGGAGCCGGGCCGCAGCCGGTAGCAGCGGGCGGTGTCCCGCAGTACCTGGTCGATGCCGCGGACGCCTTCGATGGTGTTGAGCAGCACCGGCCAGAGACACCCGGACACGATGACGACCACCTTCATGCCGTTGTCGATGCCGACGAACAGAACGATGATCGGTACGAGCACCGGCGGCGGGATCGCGCGGAAGAACTCAAGCACAGGCTCGAGCACAGCGCGCAGCGTGGTGAAGGAGCCGACCGCCACACCCAGTCCGATACCGGCGACCAGCGCGATGACGTAACCGACCGCGAACCGGGCGAGGCTGGGCAGCACGTCAGCGACGAACCTTCCCTCGAACCACGTTTCGCGGAAGGTTCCGAGGATCTCGCTGAGCGGCGGCCAGAAGAAGCTGTCGCTGTTCTCGGTGGCGACCCACCACGTCGCCGCCAGGACGATCGGGAGCCCGAAAAGGACGAGGGCCTTCTTTCCCAGAGAGGACAGAGTCACTGTGCAACCTCCCCACGCACTGACGGATGCCACCGCAGGACCCGGCGCTCGGCGGCGCGGACCACCACGTTGACACAGACACCGACCAAGCCGGCGACGATGACCAGCGAGTACATCGTCGCGACGGCACCCGAGCTCTGCGCGACGGCGATCTGATGGCCCAGGCCCGGTGTACCGATGATGAGTTCACCGGTGATCTCGAGGATCAAAGCGATCCCCGCAGCCAGCCGGAAGCCGGTCATCACATACGGCAGCGCAGTCGGCCAGATCACTGTGCGCACCTGCGTCCAAGAACTGAACCGGTACGAGCGGGCGGTCTCCCGGGCGACCGGATCGACGTCGCGCACTCCGTACAGCACCTGCATCAGCACCGGCCAGAGGCTGGCGTAGACGACCAGCAGCAGGGTCGAACGCATTTCGGTGCCGTACAGCAGAACGGCAAGCGGGATCAGGGCGACCGACGGGATAGGCCTCAGAAACTCGATGGTTGAGGAGGTGGCGGCACGCAGCACGGGAACACTGCCGATCAGGATCCCGAGTGCGACGCCAGCCAGCGCTGAGATCGTCAGACCCAGCGCCCAGCCGCGCAGCGTCCCGAGCAGGGCCTGCCAGAACGCAGGCGTGCCGGCCTGGGCGACGAGCGAGGCCGCCATCTCGCTGAACGGTGGCAGGAAGCGGGCCTCCACCACGCCGACCCGGGGTAGCAGTTCGACGACGAGGACGAGGCCGAGCAGCCCGGCCAGGCCGAGCACCGGACGGGGCACGGCAGGCCTGCGCCGCCGCACCGCGCTCGCTGGGGCAGTCGTCGCCGTCATGACCCGGTCCTGAGCGGGCCAATGGCGCGGGCCCCGCCAGCCACTGACATGAGCAGTCCTCCGATCGCGCGGGACAGGTGTGTTCGGCTAGCGAACGATCGTCCCTGACAGAAATTCGTTCGTATACGAACGAGTTGCTTAGAACATTAGGGCGGCCGCGCAGGCGGCGTCAATGGCGGATTTCCAGTCTGTTTCCAGTCAAGGACACCCCCATCTCGCCTTCCAGCGGGCCGCCGCGGCAGACCGGAACGCCGACGAAGTGCTGGCGTACGCGATGACGCACGCTCTTGAACTGTTGTAGGGACCCGCACATCATGGCTTGTGGCCCAGATCGTCCCGCCGACCGAAGCCGCGTCCCCGCCGTGAGACATGGGGGCCTCGGAGGAGGTCACCCGTCTCATCCCGGAGATCGTCGACCACGTGGACCGGCGCCCGGGCGCCGTCCCGACGTCAGTCGCAGATGAAGTCGCGTAGCAGCGCGGCCAACCGCTCGGCCTGACCGTCCGGCAGGCGCGCGGCGAGCAGTTCCTGCAGCCGCTCGACGCGTGGCAGCAGGTCGGCGTGGGCCTGCCGGCCCGCCGGGGTCAGTCGCAGCTCGTGGCGCCGCCCATCCTCGGCGCTGCGTCGCACGTCGATGAGCCCAGCGGTCTTCATCCGGTGGACGACGCCGTGCATGGTCGCCCGGTCCAGCCCCACGAACTCGCGCAGTCGCACCTGGTCCAGCGGCTCGTGCCCGGCGAGCGTGGTCAGGACCGCGAATTGTACAGATGTCACCGTGGACGACACCTCGTCAAGCCACAGCGCCGTGTGCACCTGCTGCGCGCGCCGCACCAGGTGCCCGAGGGCAGCCTGCAGCTGCAGTGCGACCGGCTGTTTGCCGTACCCGGACCTCTTGACGCCCCCTGTTGCCATGCCTACAGTCTACCAAAACTCGTTCGTATACGAACTATTCCACTCTTCATACCAGAACGATGTCGGTACATCTTAGGCCCGGGAGGTTGCGTGATCACCGATGAGAGAAGGCTCGGCACCATGGAGCGGGAACACATCCGCCTCGACGGCCGGAACCGGGCGCTGCGCACCGGCGGCATGGACGTCGTCGACCTGGTAGAGGAGTACCTGGCCGACTACGACACCACCGGCTGGACGCGCGGTCCGTGGCTGTCCGACCAGCGATCCGGGGAGTGATCCGGATGCTGGCACACGGCGCGGCGGACGTACCGCCGGTCTCCGCACAGGTGGCCGACCTCGTGGCTGCGAACCAGATACTCGTCGCGCAGGGCGTGCTGGACGCGTTCGGCCACGTGAGTGTCCGGTCAGACCGGGATCCCGAGCGGTTCCTGCTTGCGCGCAACCTGGCTCCCTCGTTGGTACGCGAGAGCGACGTCCTGGAGTTCGACCTCGACGGCGAGACCAGCGACAGCCGCCCGGTGTACCTGGAGCGGTTCATCCACGGCGAGATCTACCGGGCCCGCCCGGACGTCACCGCCGTCATCCACAGCCACTCGCCCGCAGTCGTCGCCTTCAGCATCTCCGACCAGCCGTTGCAGGCCGTGATGCACATGGCCGGTTTCCTGGCCGCGCCGACGCCGGTGTTCGAGATCCGGGACGTGGTCGGCTCGGCGTCGGACCTGCTGATCCGCGACTCCGGGCTGGGCCGGGCCCTGGCCCGGTCGCTCGGGGACGCTCCGGTGGCGCTGATGCGCGGCCACGGGTCCGTGACGGTCGCCGGTTCCCTTAAGGACGCCGTCTTCCGAGCGGTCTACACAGAGGCGAACGCCGAGGTCCAGGCGAACGCGCTGCGCCTGGGTGCGTGCACGTACCTCACGGAGGAGGAGGGCGCGGCAGCCGCTGCGACGATCGCCTCACAGGTCGACCGGGCCTGGGGAATCTGGCTTACGAAGGCTCGGGCGAGCCTTGGCAACCAGGACACCGGGCATCACGACACCACGCGGGTCACATCCATTTCACCTGCCAACGACATCCCGGAGTAAGACATGAAACGCTCTATTGTGGCCGGTGTCGCGGCCGCGACCTCCGTTCTACTGCTGACCGGCTGTGGCGGCTCGTCGATCGACAAGGCGGGCGACGGCGAGCTGACGACGATCAAGATAGCAACGCAGCCCATTGTGGACTCCGCGCCGCTCTACCTTGGGAAGGAGAAGGGCTTCTTCGCGGCGGAAGGCATCGATCTGAAGATTGACAGCGCTGTCGGCGGCGCCGCTGTGGTACCGGGGGTGGTGTCCGGCAACCTGCACTTCGGGCGCGGCAACCTCCTGTCCACGATGGTGGCCAACGACAAGGGTCTCGACCTGCAGTGCGTCACGAACGCGAACTCGGCGACGGGCGACCCCGACTTCGGTGCAGTGGTGGTGCCGAAGGACTCCCCCATCAAGACGATCGCCGACCTTCCCGGACACAAGGTGTCGGTGAACACCTTCAACAACATCGGGGACACCACGATCCGGTCCGTGGTCGAGGAGGCGGACGGCGACCCCAAGGGTGTCCAGTTCGTGGAGATCCCTTTCTCGGACGCGCCTGCCGCACTCGAGAAGGGCCAGGTCGACGCGGCCTGGATCCTCGAGCCCTTCCTGACCGAGGCGAAGGACCACGGGGCGCGGGTCCTCTCATACAACTTCACCGAGTTCCATCCCGAGCTCGACATCTCCTGTGTCTTCACCACTAGGCAGATGATCGAGCGAGAGCCGGACCTCGTGAAGCGCTTCCAGGCGGCGATGAACAAGTCCCTGGAATATTCACAGCAGCACGAGGACGAGGTACGGAAGATCGTCGGTACGTACACGAACATCGAGCCCGCGGTGCTGGAGCGGATCGTCCTGCCGAAGTTCCGGGTCGATTTCAACCGTGAGGCTGCGGCGAAGCTCGGTCAGTTGGGTCATAAGTACGGGACTCTGTCCAAGGAGCCCGACCTCGACAAGCTGCTGCCGTAGCCGCCGGGAGGGCGCAGTGAACCGAATCAGCCTGTCCTTCGCGTCGTGCAACTACGACAGGTTCCGGGCCCTGGAAGACGGGAGGGTGCGGCCCGAGGGGATTGACCTGAACGTCATCTCCCTGCCGGTGGAGGAGACCTTTTTCCGCCAGCTCAAGTTCGCAGAGTTTGACGTGTGCGAGATGAGTCTCTCCTCGTACGTGCTGACTCTCGAGCGGGCCGCACCGCCCTTCGTCGCCCTGCCGGTCTTTCCGTCGCGCTACTTCCGGCATCAGACGATGTTCGTCAACGCGAGAAGCGGTATCGAGACCCCGGGTGACCTCAAGGGCCGTCGCGTTGGCGTACCGGAGTACCAAATCACCGCCGGCGTCTGGCAGCGCGGAATGCTGCAGGACGAGTACGGGGTGCGTCCTCAGGACATGAACTTCTTCTCCGGTGGTGTGGAGACCGGGGGACGTACCGAGAAGATTCCGCTAGATCTGCCGGATGGAATCTCCGTACAGCCGATTGGCGCAGACCGGACCCTGTCCGCCATGCTGGCGGAAGGCGAGATCGACGCCCTATTCACCGCCCACGTTCCATCGTGCTTCTACGAGCACGAACACGTACGTCGCCTGTTCGGCGACTACAAGAGGGTGGAGCAGGACTATTTCAGCAGGACCGGCATCTTCCCGATCATGCACCTCGTCGTGCTTCGGCGGGACGTGTACGAACGCGCTCCGTGGATCGCCCGGTCCTTGCTGAAGGCCTTCGACGAGTCGCTCAGGTTGGCGAAGGAAGACCTGATGTACCGGAGCTCGTTGAAGACGATGCTTCCCTGGCTCAGCGACCACCTCGAGGAAACAGTCCGCGTCATGGGCGAGAATTACTGGGCGTACGGCGTTGAGCCGAACCGGACAGTCCTGGAGACCTTCCTCCGGTACTCGTACGAACAAGGTCTGGCGAAGGTCCGGTGGCGTCCGGAGCAGTTGTTCGTGCCCAACGTTCTCGATGAATACATCGTCTGACATTTACAAACCCTCGGAGCTAACACCGCTGACCGCCGTCCACATCGTCGAGTGCGTCGAGGCGGCGGGCTTCCCGGCCGGCGCCGTCAACCTGCTCCCTGGTCTCGGTCGGGACACCGGTGCGGCCCTCGTCGCGCATCCCTGCGTGGACGCCATCGGCTTCACCGGCAGCCCGGCTACGGGTGACGCGATCGCCCGTGCTGCAGTGCCCAAGCCGGTGCTGCTGGAGCTGGGCGGAAACAACGCGACCGCCGTGCTCGACGACGTGGACGTCGGCCGAGCTGGCTCTGGAGGCGGCTCGCCGCGCAAGGTCGAAGAGGAGGCAATCGGGCCTGTACGACTCGTTGCCGAATTCGGGTCTGTACCTTGTCCGCAGTCAGGGGGCCGAGCGCTCACCGATCGACTCGTGGTTTCCGCCGTCAGGCGTCGGCTGCGGGCGCGGGCTTCTGCCAGGCGTCAGGTGGTAGCGGACGGGGCGACCGAGTTCGCGTTGTGGCTGCGCGCGGTCAGGCGGGCGGCGAGCATGTAGGAGCCGTGGGCGTCGAGGTTGTTGCGGGCGCGGTCGTAGCGGCGGGTGGTGCGGGGGTCTGCGTGGTCGGCGAATGCGCGGCGCAGGTCGCCGCCCGAGGCGTCGAGGTCAGCTAGCGGTTTCGCAGGTCGGCCCCGCCCTGCACCGCTCGACCAGCGGCAGATCCGGATGCCGGCAGGCTGGACATCCCGTTTTCGACGTGTCAGATTTTCCTCGCAAGAGGGTGGCCGGAGCCCTCACGGAGCACCGTGACCCGTCCCTTGACACGCACTCCACCTGACCGCGTGACACCCCTTGGAGAAACCGATGAAACGCCATGACAGCGGGCCCGCCGACCCCCAGCCCCGCAAGGAGCGCAGCACGAGCCGCATCGCAGTCGTCACCGGCGCATCGAGTGGAATTGGCGCGGCAACCGCACTGCGCCTGGCCCGCGGCGGACTCACCGTCGCGCTGGTGGCCCGTCGCGCCGACCGCCTCACCGAAGTCGCCGCGAAAATCGCCGACAACGCCGGCAGGGCCGTCGCGTTCCCGGCCGACCTGACCGACGCGGCCGCCCGGGAACGGGTCATCACGCAGATCGCCGCTGAACTCGGCCCGATCGGCGTACTGGTCAACAACGCCGGCCACGGCTACTACGGCGCGTTCGCCGCCATGCCGTGGAAGGACGCCCACACCATGATCGAGCTCAACGCCACCGCGCCGGTCCACCTCAGCGGCCTCGTGCTGCCCCACATGCTCGCGGCCGGCGGTGGTCACATCGTCAACATCGGCTCGGGCGGCGCGCACGTGCACTTCCCCGGACTCGCGATGTACACCGGCACGAAAGCGTTCCTCGCGGCATACAGCACCGCAGTCCACCGCGAGCTACGCCGCACCGGTGTCCACGTCAGCCTCCTGCGCTGCGGCGACGTCCGCACCGAGTTCTTCGACAGCATGGCGGCGCGCTCCAGCCGGATACCGCGCGAGCCACGAAAGATCCCAGCCGAGCGCGTAGCCGAGGCGGTCTGGCAGGTCCTCCACCGACCGCGCCGCCTCGTGTGCGTACCCCGCTCGATGCGACTCGTCTCCGGCCTCGAACAATGGCTGGGCTGGCTGCTCGACCGGGCACCACTCGACCCCAATATGCGCGCCCAACTGACAAGGCACGCCGGTAGCTGAGCGGCCGCAGCGCCCTCAACAGACCAACCTCGCCGGCGGCGCCCGCCACCGCCGCCCACCCAGACCTCGATGACGACCGTGGCGACCGCCGACACCCTCCGATTTCGAAATCAACATGGGCGCCCGGAACGGCCGAAACTTTGGGCCCGCCGCGCGGTCGGAGCCGATCAAGCCCGCCACGTCGCCGCGCAGCTATCACGGCCACACGAGATCCGGCGCAGCGATCTCGCGGCCCATGAACGCAAAAGCATGCTGTCACCGGCAACGAACGGAAGATCCACACGATCTGCGTCGGTACCAGGTATAGGAAACGCGCCTACACCACGAGGGGAAACGACAACAGCGGTAGTTGTCGATATCCAATCTTCCACACATCGGCAAGAGAGTGCGTTCGAAGGAACAGATCCGCGCCTTGCCAGCAGAGTACGGCCACGCCGCCGCGGCGAGGGCAGGCGACCCTGCTCGGGTCCGCTCTCGAGCTTGAGGGCCCCGCCAAATTCAGACCGCCTCCGCCTAATCACGACCCTGGGCGTACCCGCTCTAGGAGCAGCGCATCGACACCCGTAGCCCACCTCCGGGGCCGTCCGGACTGGCAGTTGTGCGTACTGAAATGTTAGGCGGGAGAAACCAGAGCGGGGGGGCTGGGCGAGACGTTTCAAACTGCAGGTCAGAGGCGCTGCCGACTGAAATCTCCAGCGAGAACCGACACGGGCATCGACCCCGAGTTGCTCGTAACCTGCCTTTTCAGAGCCGCCAGGGAAGCGGCTCGGGCGGCAGGTAGCGGCAGGTGCTGCCGGTCGAGACCGATTCGCGCAGGTGGCCTGCGAGGGCCGGATGACGCTCGTCGAGCTTGCGCAGCGTGTCCCGGATCCGCGCGGTGACCGTCTTGCGGGCCCGCTCGGCCTCGTCGCCCAGCCGGCGGCTCCGGCCGGCCAGTCCGGCCGCGGCGCGCAACTCGTCGAGCAGCGCACCGCGTTCAACGTCCAGCGCGGCCACCTTCCGGTCGTCGCCGCGCGCGGCGGTCCGGTCGATCTCCTCGTCGAGGCGCTCCAGGTGCCGCCGGTAGCGGGCCTTCGCCTCGTCGTCGAGGACCGGGTCGCCACCCATCCGGCGGGCGGCGACCAGCTCCGGCCCGGCGGCCGGGTCGAGCAGCTCCACCGCCGGGACGTCACTGCCCGGCCGGCTCAGTAGCAGGTGCAGGTCGTGCAGCCCCTTGGCATCGGGCAGGTGCACGACAGCGCCGGCGTAGGCGAGCTGCCAGACCAGTCCGTCGCGGCGGAACTCGTACTCCTCGACCGGCGCTCCAGCCGGCGGGACCTGGCGCAGCCCGACGGCCTGGCCTGACCCGACGGCCTGGCCCGGTTCGACGATCTCGCCTGGCGCAGCGCCTCGGCCCTGCGCGGTGGTCCGGCTTGGGGCGGTGGCCTGGCCCTGCTCGGTGGCCCGGCTTGGCACGACGACCTGGCTTGGCGCGACGGCCCGGCTCGGCGCGACGGCTGGGGTGGCAGCGGCGGTGGGTGCCGGGCCGGCGAGTCGGTTGAGCACCTGCGCCATGTCGAGGGTGGTGGCGTCCCGGGCGGTGGCGGCGCGCAGCGCGGTCGCCGTCTCGGCGTCGCCCGGCTGGCCACGGCCGGCCAGGGCGTTCGCCAGTCCGGCGCGGGCGATGATTGACCAGGGCCGGGAGCCCATCCGGTCGGCGGCGTCGCGGGCGGCCGCGAAGCCGGCGATGGCGTCATCCCAGCGCTCCTGTGCGGCGTCGACCACGGCCAGCCAGTGGTCGACGGGACCGCTGATGTCGCAGCCGAAGAGCCCCACCGTCCACTCTCCATGATGGGGGGCCAGCGCGGCCCGCGCGCCGTCGCAGCGGCCCGGGTCACGGGATGCGGCGGCGGCCTGCGCGCGCAGCCGCAGCCAGAGCGGGGACACCGGACGCGGGTACCGGATATCGGCGGCCTCGATACCGTCGGTCAGCCGGACCGCCGTCTCGTCGTCGCCGCGCTCCGCCGCGGTGATAGCCCGCAGCAGCTCCCGGTAGGGGTAGTCCCTCGGGGCCAACCCGTCCAGCAGTACGTCGACCTCGTCGAACCGGCCCTGGAGCAGCAGACGGGACCAAAGCACGTGATGGCCCATGAACGCGAACTCGGCGTGCCCAGGGTCGGCGAGGTCGGTGAGGAAGGCGAACCGCTCGTCGGCCTCGGCGAAGTCACCCCGGAACGCCGCGATGATTCCACTGTCGACGGCAGCCGCGATCCGGTATCGGGCCAGGTCGTCCTGGTCGCCGCCGGTGACGAAGGAGCTGAACTCCTCGACGAAGCGGGGGTCGCCCAACTCCAGCAGCGCCACCCAGCGCAGCGAGGTGGCCCACAGCTCGGTCTCCCGGTCGCCGGTGCGGCGGGCCACGTCCCGGATCTCCGAGGTGAGCGCCGCCCGGGCCGCCGCGGTGCCCAACCCCCAGGTGGTGTCGTGGCGGGCCCACAGGCTGAAGGTGAGCGTCTCGTCATCCCGACCCCGACGGGCGATCGTCTCGGTGGCGGTGATCAGGTCGGCGATCAACGTGCCGACCGACGCGGCCCCGTCCGGCTCGCCGATGAGCCGCCGGTACGCCTCCCGCACCAACTCCGCCGCCTCGACCGAACGATCGGTCGCCACCTGGCGGGAGCGGTGGACGGTGAGCGCGACGCGGGCCAGCAGCACCGGATCGTCGAGCGTACGGGCCAGCGTCGCGGCCTCGGCGAGGAGCTGCCCAGCCTCCTCCCGGCCGGCGTGGTGGTAGCGCACCTCACCGAACTCGACGAGGATCCGCACCCGCTTCGTCCGGTCCTCGACGATCTCCAGCGCCCGGCGGAAGTGCACCTCCGCCTCGTCGACGGCGAGCCGGGCGTGCGCGTCCCGCCCTGCGGCGACCAGCAGGTCGGTGACCCGCGCCCGGTCGAGCACGGCGCCGGCCAGGTAGGCGTGGCGGGCCAGGTCGGCCGGAATCAGCAGGTCGCGGAGCTCCGCCGGTGGGTCGACCGCCCGGACGACTGCGGCGTGCCGGGCCCGCCGGTCCTCATCGCTGAGGCCGTCGTAGAGCGTCTCCCGGACCAGGTCATGGGCGAAGGCGAACCGGCCGCCACCCCGGCCGACGACCAGCCGGGCGGTCACCGCCCGGTCGAGCAGCCGATCGACCTGCGCCACCGGGGCAGCCGCGCTGGCCGCCAGGACCTGACGGTGGAACTCCCGGCCCAACACGGCGGCGACGGTGAGCGCCTCGACCACCGGTGCCGGCAACTGGGCCAACCGGCGCCGCACCGCCTCCCGTACGCCGGGAGCGACCGTGCCGCCCGTACCGTCCGCGCGCCACAGCCGCGCCGTCTGCTCGATGAAGAACGGGTTGCCCCCGGTACGCCGGTGCACCTCGTCGACCAGGCCGGCGTCGGGCTCCCGCCCGGCGGTACGCGCCATCAGCGCGGCCACATCGTCCCGGGACAGACCGGTGAGGGTGACCGTGGTCGCCTTCGTGACCAGCGGCATCAACAGTGGGCGCAACGGGTGCTCGCCCGACTCGACCTCCGCGTCGCGGTAGGTGCCGATCAGCAGCAGCCGTTCGAACCAGGTGTGCTGGGCGGCGAACGCCAGCAGCCGCAGCGACGCCGGGTCGGCCCAGTGCAGGTCGTCGAGGACCACCACGACCGGCCGATGCTGGGAGACCGCGACCAGGGCGGCGGTCACCGCGTCGTACAGGGCGAACGCCTCCCGGTCGGCAATGTCCCCGCCCGGGTCGACGCCGGCCCAACTGGCGGTGCGACCGGCCTGCTCGCTGCTGGTATCGGTTTCGCCCAGCAGGGCCGCGAGAGCCGGCTCCGCGGTCGGTCGCGCCACCGACCAGTCGTCGGCGGAGCGCTGCAGGCCGCGCAGCACCTGAACCCACGGCCAGTAGCCGGGGGCGCTGTCGGAATCCCAGCATGCGGAACCGAGCACCAGTGCCCCGCGCTGCCGAGCCTCGCGAGCCGCGGCGGTGACCAGCGTCGTCTTGCCGATGCCCGGCTCGCCGGTGACCAGGACGAGGCCGCCATGGCTGGTGGCGGCCCGGTCCAGCTCAGCGCGCAGCAGACCGGCGGGATGATCCCGCCCGATGATGGCGTCGCCGAGCCGCGCGTCCATGGTTTCCAGACGGTACTGGACCCGTCTGACACCCGGGGGATCCTCGGCACGGGTGTCCGCCCGCAGCTCAGGCGGATTGGAGCAGGCCGATGACGTAGCGGGTGAGCCGACGGGTCTGGCTGCCCTCGCTGGTCCGGGCCGGACTGCTAGGCCGGGTTCTCAACACCGGCCCGCATGGGTCCGCGCCGTGTGGCCAGACCGAGACGGCGTCGAGTGGTCGGCCGAGTTCACCACCGAGCGGGAGGCGGTTGCTTCCCGGCATCCAGCTGGTCCAGCTGCGGGAGGCGGTGCCCGGTTAGGCGGCGGTCTCGGGAACGAGGGCGGTCAGCTCCGCGACCTCAGCGTCGCTCAGCGCGATCCGCGCCGCCGCGAGGTTCTCCCGCAGGTGGGCCAGGCTCGTGGTGCCGGGGATGGGCAGCATCGCCGGAGAGCGGTGCAGCAGCCAGGCCAGCGCGATCTGCTGGGGCGTGGCCGCGTGCCGGGCGGCGATCGGCGCGAGGGCGGCGGCGACCTGGCCGGCGTTGTCCCCGCCGTCGCGCAGGCTGACCGGGTGCCAGGGCGAGAACACCGCTCTGGTCCGCTCCGCCGCCGCAAGCAGGTCCGCACCGGTGCGGTTGCCGATGTTGTACAGGGAGGTCACCGCGGCGATCTCCGCAATCGGCCGGGCGAGTTCGAACTGCGCCACGGTGCCGTTGGACAGCCCGATGTGCCGGATCCAGCCCTCGTCCTGCAGCTTCCTCAGCTCGCCGACCTGGTCCTCGAACGGGGCGTCGGTCGCGTACCCGCTGTGCAGGTAGTAGAGGTCGAACCGATCCACGCCGAGGCGGCGCAGGCTCAGCATGGCTGACTGCCGCAGGTACTTCGGGTTGCCCACCCAGCCCAGGGTCGAGTAGTCGTGGCCGCCCCGGACGAAGCCGCCCTTGCTCGCCACCACCAGCCCCGCCGGGTAGGGGTGCAGCGCCTCGCGGATCAGCAGCTCGTTGGTGTGCGGCCCGTAGACATCGGCGGTGTCGATGAAGGTGACGCCCTCCGCCACCACCGCGCGCAGCAGCGCCAGCCCACGCTCGTGGGCGGGGTACGGGCCCCAGACCTGGTCGCCGGTGAGCTGCATCGCCCCGAAGCCGACCCGTCCGACCGGAAGGTCGCCGCCAATGATGATCGTGGGCGGGGTGGACGGGGAGCCAGACGTCATGGTCATCTCGATTCTGGGTCGCCGGCGGCCCTGTCGCCGACGCCGCCCCGCAACTTCGACGCCATCCTGCGCACGGCCCGCGACGTCTTCGGCGAACTGGGCGCGGAGGCCACCCCGGAGGAGGTGACCCGCCGGACGGGGGTCCGTATAGGTACTCTCGACCATAACTGATTCAACCGGGATGAATTGGTCGAAGCGGTCTACCTGGCGGAGGTTCAGGCGGTCTACGACCACGGCGGAACGCCCGGCCTATCCGTGGGGATCGACCGGGCGTTTTCGCACTCACGAGCGGTGGCGGCGGGATTTGAACCCGCGGAGGGCGTTAACCCTCACACGCTTTCGAGGTCTGTGATCATGCGTCCGGACCGGTCCGGCAGTGCACATGACCAGCGGTTCCGCTGTCCATCGGACCATCATGGACGACCGCGTACGGCAGCGAATGAGACCACAGTTGAGACCACCCTGATTTATGCCCTTGGCCATTGGGGCGAGTTAACACAGTACCGGCACTACTAGCCGGTAGTGGCAAGTTCGACGACGAGGCCGTCGTCGTCGATCCAGGCTCGCGCGCCCGGCGCGAACGTGACGCGGCCGAACTGCACCGGAACGTCGACGAACCCCCACCCATCCTTCGTGCTACGGGTGGGATTGGTGCCGAGCGCGAGTACGACGATCGGAAGTTCTGCGATCGCCGCTGCGTCGCGGACGGCGCCGTTCACCACGATCCCGTTCCACCCGTTTTCGATGGCCACCGCCGTGATGGCGTCGCCGACCAGCGCCGACGCCGTCGAGCCGTCGCCGTCGATCACGAGAATGCGTCCATCACCCTTTTCCCGGAGCACCGATCCAACCAATGCGTTGTCCTCGCAGCACAGCACCGTCCTGATGATCCCGCTGGTGCTACGCTTCCCTCCGAAATGGCGCAGCACCAGCCGGCATGCCCGGCGATTTGGATCGAAGTCGTCCATGAGGTCAGCTGTGGCCTGTGGCCCGCCGCCCAGGGAATTCTCACCGGTACGCTCGCCTGGGCCCCCCACTGGGAAAGTCACGAGTAGTCCGACCCCAGCGCGACCATGCGCACCCCCTCTGAATCTGTGGGCTGGGCGCCCCAACCGGTCGACAGCGGAGCACCTTCCACAATGTGGTTGCGAAGCACGCCGAGGCCTTCAACCTCGACCTCGACGACATCGCCCAGCTTGACTGGTCGCGAGTTCGCCGGCGTTCCCGTAAGAATGAGGTCGCCGCGCTCGAAGGTCATCGTGCGAGAGAGGTCGGCGATCAGGACCTCCGGACTCCAAAACAAGTCGTCGAACTTGCCGTTCTGCACCACGGTGCCGTTGACCCGGGTCTCCAGCGACTTCCCGGCCGGCTCCCAGCCGATCACGAGGCCCGGTCCCACGGCACCGAGAGTATCGCTGCCTTTAACGCGCACCATCGCGTTCTCATCTGTGTCACGGAAATCGTGCAGCCCGAAGTCATTCGCGATCGTGTAGCCGAGGATGTGATCAGCAGCGGTATCCGGCGTGACGTTGCGGGTCGTGGAACCGATCACGACCGCGAGCTCGCCCTCGTAGTTGAGGTACTTACAGCCCTGAGGACGCACTACTGATCCGCCGTGACCGTTCAAGCACCTGGCGGGCTTCATGAAATACGTCGCCGCTAGCGGCTGGGTACGCCCGAGTTCCGCCAAACGGTCCGGAAAGTTGAGATGCACACACACTACGGTTTGCGGCTCGCACGGGGGGAGATGCGGGTAGTCGGAAACGTCGACGATCCGGCCGTCGCCAAGATCAGCCCGTCCTTCGACCACGTCGACTACGACGACACGGCCGTCGACGACCAGCCGGCGCTGCTCGCGGATCATGCGGTCACCTCCGTGGCACCTTGCGGGTAACCACGGCCCGCGTAGTCGAAGTTGGCGAGCTCGAGCCGGGTCAAAGACGGGGCTTGGGGGGACGCGTAGAAGGCTCGGATCTCGGCGATGAGGCCAGACTCGGGGTCGATGTCGTGCCATTCGAGCCCCCGCAGCACGACGTCGTCGCGCACCTTGAAGTGGGTCCACTCGACCACCGCGACGTAGCGTTCCGAGTCCACTGCGATCCGGTCGATCGTCCACTGCGAACCCAGCTTCTCGACCGCCTCAGCCCAGCGGCGCGCGATCTCCGACGCTCCGCGGAACGCACCACCGTACATGCCGGGTGGAAAGTAGTGAACCGCGTCCTCGGTGAGGCACTCGCACATCAGAGCAACGTCGGCCCGATTGCATCCGTCGAAATACCGACGGACGACCTGTTCGATCCGGGATTCGTCGGTACTCATGCCACACCTCGCCACGGGGTGACGGGAATCCGCTCGCCGTTTGCGAACGAAACGATCGGTTCAAAACGCTTTGCTCTCATTGTTTGACCCTCTGCATCAGTGAGCTCGCTTTCCTTGTCGAGTAGCTTTAGGACCGTCAGGCATGCCAGGGCGCCCTGTCGTACCGACCCGAACCCGAAGCGGTCGAGACCGAGCAGCGCGGCAGGCGCTGACGTGGTGCGCGCGATGAGGTCGGGGACGCCGATTCCGAGCGCGTGCAGTTTCGATATCGTCGTAACGAGGTCGAAGACTGGACCTCGCCAGTTCCGTGCGCTGGTGTCGGACGTGACGAGGTCCGGTAGGAAGCCACCGGCGATGGCTGATCGTGCGACGGCGAATGACAGGTTGCTCTTCCCGTGAGCCGAGTCGAAAAGCACACCACGCTCGCGGGCAGCTCGCACGTCGTCCATCACCCGGCCGGCTTCGGTGAGGATGCCGTTGGGCTTTCCTGTGTAGCAATGTGCAACGACGTCACCGGGGCGCAAGCGGTCGAGGATCTCGGGGAGCGGGACCGTGGTGTCGCCGATGTGGCACATCAGCGGCAGCTCGGCTGCGGCGCCCAGCTCCACGGCGCGTTCGAGCAGCTCGCCGCCCCGATCGCCGACTACGTCCTCGGACAGGCGAATCTTGAACCCTCGCACGATATCGCGATTGTCCGTCGCGACCCGTAGCGCGTCGTCGAAGCTTAACGCCAGCGGGTGGCGCAACTCACCGATTCGTGTATCGACCACCCCTGTCGTTGCGACGTTGAGGAAACAGGTCACTGTGATCCGTGCAGGTTCGACCACAAAATGCTTGAAGCCTTGGAAAGAAGAGGCACCCGAGGTGCCGGCGTCGTTGACAGCGACCACTCCCCGGCCAAGGTGCGCCTCGTCGGGCGGCGCCCCGACTTCGGTGGCGTAGGGGAACACGTGCGAGTGGGCGTCGATCAATCCGGGCACGACGTAGCTTGCCGTGCAGTCGATCTCCTCGGCGTCCGGTGCCGACACCCCCGTACCGATCGAGTCGATGCGCCCGTCCTTGACGAGCACGTCGGAATGCTCGTCGGAGAAGCCTTCACCGAGCGTTGTTCCCCCACGCAGTAGATACGCAGTCATCCGCCTCGACCCCTACTGTGGCACGGGCGTCATACCGGCGCCCGGCGCCGCCAGTGCCCAGTTCTCCGACTTGAACACATCGCCGCGGATGAGGTCCCACAGCTCGTCGGCGAGCGCCATAAACTCGGGCGTCCGTTTCACCGGTAGCTCCCGCGGTCGAGGAAAATCCACACGTACGTCGGCGATGAGCCGGCCCGGATGCGGTGCCAGGACGAGAACCCGGTCGGCGAGATAGATCGCCTCGTCGATCTGGTGGGTGATGAACACGACCGTCTTGCGATCGGTGTTCCACAAGGTCATCAGGCCCTGCTGCATCACTTCACGAGTCTGCGCGTCGAGCGCCGCGAACGGCTCGTCCATGAGAAGGAGCTCGGGATGCGTAGCCAATGCCCGGATCAGATTGACCCGTTGCCGCATGCCACCGGACAACTCGTGTGGGTAGTGATCGGCGAAGCCTTCAAGGCCGACAAGCTTGAGCAATCGATCGGTCTCGTCCCTGCTGCGCTTGCGACCTTGTACCGCAAGGCCTATCTCGACGTTGGCCCGTACGGTCTTCCATGGCAGCAGGGAGTCGTTCTGAAACACGAACGATGTGTCACGACCCGGCCCGCGCCGCACCGAGTCCCCGACTGTCACCGTTCCTGACGTTGGCTCAAGCAACCCGGCGATGATCCGCAGCAGCGTTGTCTTACCGCATCCGCTTGCGCCGATCACAGTGACGAACTCGTTGCGCTCGATGGATAGATTGATGTCGTCGAGCACCAGTTGGTCGTTGACTTGCCGACCGGTTCGACGGCGGAAGGTGTGGCCGACCGCGTTCAGCGTGATGTATGGCATCAGAATTCCCCGTTCCGTCCGCTGCTTTCGTGTGGCCAAGGGGCGAGGACGCGTTCGAGCAATCGGATCAGTCCGCTACCGATCAGCGCGATCGCCGAGAGCAGGATCAGCGAGGTGAAGATGCCCGCGGTGTCGAAGCGATCCTTTGATTGGAAGAGGAAGTAGCCGATTCCCGATGTCGAGCCGAAGAGCTCGCCCACGACCACACCGACCATCGCCCGGCCTAGCGCCACCCGCATTCCGACCGCAATGAACGGAATCACGTGCGGGAACTCGACATAGCGCAGAATCTGCCACCGGGTCGAGCCGAACGAGCGGACCATATCCTTCAACTGCTGGTCCGCGTTCTCGAACCCGACGTACGTGTTCAGGACGATGCTCCAGATGACGAAGAACCCGATCAGGGCGATCTTGCTGTTAAGGCCCAGCCCGAGCGACAGAATGAACAGGGGCGCCAGCGCGATGATCGGGATCGCGTTGAGGAGTTCGACCCACGGGCTCAGCGCCAGCCGCAGCGGTCGCCAGACACCCATCAAGACGCCGATCGCGATTCCTGCGATCGTCGCTCCTCCATAGCCGAGCAGGATCTCCAACAGGCTCGGGTAGAGATTGGACCAGAGCTCACCGTCACGCCCCATCTGCCAGAGCCGCTCGACGGCGCTCGACAACGGAACGAAGAACAGATCGTTCGTGATTACCTTGCGTCCGAGGATCTCCCACAATCCCAGCCCGACGATGACTGAGATCGTCGCGGTAACCGGTCCTTGCCTGCGCACCATTGCGAGCGGCCCGCGACGGCTGCGCGCGCGAACCGGGCCGGCCGGCGGCTCCATCCGCGTTGCGGCCGCTCGGCTCGTCCGCTCCATTCCTTCGGTTCCCGCAAGGTTCGTACCCACTAGTTCCCTCCGTTCCCGGAAGAAGCGACACACTTCGTCGACACGAGGTCGCTTCCTGGTTTATCGGCGGGCTTGAGGTTGCCGGAGTCGATGAGCAACTGGGTGGTGGTTTCGACCGCCTTGGTTGGATCGTTGACGCCCGGCCTCACCTTCGTGACGTAGAGCTCATAGGTCTGGGCCGCTATGGCGTCGGTGACTCCTGTGTGCTTGGCGAGGATCGCAATCGCCGCATCCTTGTTCTTCGAGTCCATGAACCAGGTGTGGATCTCTCGGAGCGCGTTGTAATACTTGCGGAGCGTGTCGCAGTTCTTGGACTCGAAGTCGACTGTCGTCTGCTCGGTCGACCCGTAGTCAGGAACGCTGTCGGGGCTGTACGCGGGGACCTTCAGCCCCTTGCCCTCGGCCGTGAAGTCGTAAGGCTGAAGCATCACCGCTGCGTCAACGGTGTTGGTCATGACCGCAGCGAGCCGGTCGCTGCTTCCGCCAGCCACAACGAAGTCGTACTTGCTCCGATCCACTCCAGCATCCGACAGCATCTTCTCCGCGACTGGCGCGGTGGCGGTCGTGATCGAGGACACCGCGATCTTCGCGTTGCCTCCCAGCGAGCCGAGTTGGCTGACGCTCGTGAGGCCCGTTCGCAAGACCAAGGCGTAGGGAGCGGGTCCTGTATCGTTGAGGACGCGAAGCTTCGCCCCGTGCGCGACCGCGGCGATGACGGGGTCGGGAAGGCCGCCGGCCATGTCGGCGGCGCCCGCAGCGAGGAGCTGGACGAGGTCCGCCCCCGACCCGCTCTGGGTCCGCGAAATCTCGATATTGACGCCGTTTTTGGCGAAGAACCCCTGGTCCTCACCGATGTAGAGCGGCCAGTACGGGGCTTGGTCAGAGGCGATCGCGTAACGAATTTTCCCCGGCGCGCCAGCCTGCGATGACGAGCAGGCGCTTGACGCGGCGGCAAGCGACGCAACGACGGCGACGGAGACCGCCACTCGCATCTTGGTTCTAGGAAATCGATTCATCGGTACTCCTGGATCGGCACCGGATCGCGTCCGCACGATCCGCAGCTGCGGGCCGACTGGCGATCTCAGGCGTGCACTCTCGCACACGCCCCCGCGACACCGCATAACACTTCGTTCCGCTGAATGAGACGGGCTAGAACCTCGATAGAGAGGGCGTTCCCATCAGGCGCGAGAGCGACAGTGCCGCGGTCCTAACGGCGGGCGCGAGGCGCTGCGGGTCCATCCGCGTGATCAGTCCACCTATTGAGACGGCCCCGACCGCGAAGCCGTCCGAGCCGAGAACAGGACATGCGACGCATGTGACGCCTTTGGCTGACTCCTCGTGTTCGAAAGCTACCCCGCGGCGCTTGATTGCGGCCAATTCGCGGCGCAGCATCCCAGGCATGACGATGGTGCGTGAGGTGATTCGCTCCAGTTCGCCTTCGCGGACAGCACTCAACACCTCAATCAACACCTCCGGCCGGGAGAACGCGAGCAGCGCCTTGCCGCCGGCCGTGCAGTGGGCCGGGAAACGACCGCCGACCCGGGATGCCATAGGTGGACCGCCCCGACCGAGAAGTTTCTCCACGAAGACGACCTCTCGGCCTTCAAGCACGGTGAGGTGCACAGTCTCGTGCGTTGCTTCCCATAGGTCGCGCAGGTACGGCAGTGCTGCCTCATGGAGGCCTCGTTGCCGAGGCGCGAGTTGGCCGAGTTCGAACAGCCGCATCCCGAGCTGGACACCCTTGTCTGTTCGCTCGACGATCCCCCATTCGGCAAGTTCGTTGATGAGTCGATGCACCGTAGCCTTCGCTATGTCGGTCCGCCTCGACAGCTCGGAGAGCGAGAGCTCGCGATCGTGGGGGCCGAAAGAACAGACCAGGCTCAGAGCGCGGCCCAGAACGGAGTTGGGTCCCTCGTCCCGTGCAGTCGATCGCATGGTCACAGGATGGTCCGCCGATCGGCGCAGCACAAGATCCTGGCAGACAAGGGCGTTCAGAAGCCCCGTCACGGGGCCTGTACGAACCGTTCCAATCAATGGGTCGGTCTTCCTACCAGCCCGGTTGGTCGATGGGAACCACCTCCATTGACCCCGTCAGCTGTGGCTCACGTTGCCCCCGACGCGCCCTGCCGAGCCGATCAGTCCCCCCGGCGGACGGTAGCCGGCGACGTTGTGATCTTGCTCGGTCCAGTAGGCTCGGCAACTGGGCCGATGGATTTATCAGCTGGTGTACTTTCCATTGCGTCAATCACCCAGTTGGCGGCGCTTGCTGAGCAGTGTGGCTTACGGCGCCCTACGATGGACCACATCTCCCCCTGCGATGCTGCTCTGAACGGTGCGCTGCGCATCTTCTGACAGGGCCTCGAACGTCCCATCCCGGCACCTGGTCACGGAAGATGTTGTTGGAAGCCTCGTGTGTGGCTCAAACCGCATCATTACCGGCAGTTGGCACGTGCGACCACGCCGGTGAGTCCTGGCGATGCTGCCACCGCTCTCGATCCCCAGAGCGCGCAGACGACCGAGAAAGTGGAAGGGAAGTATGGAAACCGATATCACCGAACTGAACCGCGTGCTCGCCGCGGCGGCCGAGGCGGCGCCAGTGCTCGCGGAGACCACTCCCGCGCAGCGTGCCCAGTGGCTGCACGGGGCCGCGGACGCGCTCGATGCGGCCGGCTCGGAACTTGTCCCGCTCGCGGCCGAGGAGACCCAGCTGCGGGAGTCGCCCCGGCTGCAGGGTGAGCTGAAGCGCACGACCTTTCAGCTGCGCTTGTTCGCCGAGGTCCTCGCCGACGGCGAGTTCCTCCGTGCGGCGATCGACCACGCAGACCCGGGCTGGCCGATGGGTCCGCGCCCGGACATCCGCCGCACCGCGGTGCCCCTCGGCCCCGCACTGGTGTTCGCGGCGAGCAATTTCCCGTTCGCGTTCAGCGTCGCTGGCGGTGACGTGGCGTCGGCGCTTGCCGCCGGCTGCCCGGTCGTCCTCAAGGCGCACCCCGGGCATCCGAAGCTGTCCGCGAGGACGGGCGCGGTCGTGCGCGAAGCGCTAGTCACCACAGGCGCGCCAGCCGGGATCTTCGACGTCATCTTCGGCGTCAACGCGGGCGTGACCGCACTGAAGGACCCTCGGATCGCCGCGGCGTCGTTCACCGGTTCAGTACCGGGCGGACGCGCTCTGTTCGACATCGCCACCTCCAGGCCAACGCCGATCCCGTTCTACGGGGAGCTGGGCAGTGTGAACCCGGTGGTGGTCATGCCGGGCGCGGTGAAGGCGCGCGGGGCCGAGGTCGCGAAGGGCTACGTCGACTCGTTCACGCTAGGCACGGGCCAGTTCTGCACCAAGCCGGGCCTGCTGTTCCTGCCGAAGGAGCACGGCCTAGAGGACGTTCTGCGCGAGGCGGCGCAGGCTGTGTCCGGGCAGCCGATGCTCAACGACCGAATCGCGGCGGGGTACCAGGACGGTGTTGCGCGTCTACGCGGGCAGCCCGGCGTGACGGTGCTGACCGGTCCAGAGGCGAGCGGTGACCTATTCGAGCCGACGCTGCTGACCGGGCGGGCGGAGGACTTCCTGCTGGCCGATGAGGTGCTGGGGTCGGAATGCTTCGGCCCCGTGTCGATCGTCGTCACCTACGCCGGCCAAGCTGAGCTGCTCAAGGTGCTGGATCGGCTGGAGCCGGGCCTAACCGCGACCGTGCACGCGGAGGCGTCCGAGGTCGAGGACGTGCGGGTGTTGCTGCCTGCGCTGACCCGGCTGGCCGGGCGGCTGCTGTGGAACGACTGGCCCACCGGCGTGACGGTGAGCTGGGCCCAGCAGCACGGCGGCCCGTTCCCGGCCACCACCGCGCCCACCACGACGTCGGTCGGCACTGCGGCCATCGAACGGTTCCTGCGCCCGGTGGCCTGGCAGGGCTTCCCGGACGCGCTGCTCCCGCCGCCGGTGCAGGAGGTCAACCCCTGGCACGTCCCACGCCGCGTCGACGGCCGCCGCTCGTGACCGGCCGCCGTGGCGGATCCCTTGATGTCGTCGCCGCTATAGAGGGGTCCTTCGCGGCAGGCAACGGGCGAGGAAGGTCCGCTCGTCCCGGGGCGCCGTATCGGGCGATGGTGGCGCCGTTGGGGCTGACTGGTGCGAAGGCGATCCGGATCCTGACGTGCGATCCTGCCACCGATATTTTGACCATTGGAATGGTGCTGCGAGAAGCGTGCAGTGCAGACTCGGAAGACAGCACCACGCAATTGAACGGAAAGCACTTTCGGAGCTGGGCCAAGGCATCCGGACTTCCGCTCATCCGCGAGCGAGAGAGTCTGCTCGGCTCGGAGTCTGCGCTCTTCTGACCTGGACGACGTCCGATCGCTATCCATCCCGATGCTCCTATGGAGGTCAAGGGGCGAGGGCAGCGAAGTCGGCGATCAGGGCGGTGTAGACGTCGCGGACGATGTAGCGCTTGAGGCAGCGGAGGATTTCTTGCTTGCTGAGGCCTTCGGTGATGCGGCGGTGGACGTAGGCGCGGGTGCGCTGGTCGTAGCGCATGCGGCAGAGCGCGATGGTGTGCAGGGCGTGGTTGGCGCCGCGGTCGCCTCCTCGATGCAGGCGGTGGCGGCGCACCCTTCCTGAGCTGGCGGGGATGGGTGCTGCGCCGCAGAGGTTTGCGATCGTCCGTCTGCGACGGTTCGGCCGGGACCGTGAGCTGGTATGCCGCCCGTGGCGGGGATCGTGACGCCAACAGCGCCCTCTGGCGCATCACCCTGGTCCGCATGCGCTGCCACCAACCCACCAAGGACTACGTCACCCGCCGCACCGCCGAGGGCAAGACCAAGACCGAGATCATGCGATGCCTCAAGCACTAGATCGCCCGAGACGCCTACCGGATGCTCACAGGCTGACCACCGAATTGAGAGTGCCCGGAGTGAGGAGAAGGACGATCATGTCTAGGTGCACGATCTGACCTGGGACGACGTGGCCGAACGGTTCGAGCCGGACGGCTCCTTGCTCGATGCCTACGTCCTCGACGCTGACACCGCCGACTGGCAGCAAATCATTGAGCTCGTCCGATCCCAGGGATGGCGCTTCGACTTCCAGGTCGAGGGTCAATCCCGGCAGCTACCCGAGCACGTCGCAGACATCTTCGCCCACCGGGGCGACGCAGCTGTCACCCTGCACATCTGGCCGAAGCCCAACATCCTGGTCAACACCCACTTCTTCACTGAAGACGAGGTCGAGTTCGACTTCGACCCCAGGCAGCTACAGGGGCAGGACAGGCTGGACACCTTGTGCTCCTTCCTTCGCAGCGTCGGCCGTCAGCTGGGAAAGCCGGTTCGCCTCACGTCAGAAAACCTCCCGGACGCCCACTAATCATCTACTCCCCGACGGAAGTCCGCGTCACCGCAGGGATTGAGTCAGTGACCCGGAGGACGGGGGCGGCTCGTAACCTGCGCCTCAACACTTGCGCGAAATAGGAGCGTCCACATCGCCGGCAGCCGCCTGTCCTGCGCCGGGGCGGGCCGACGGGCTGTGCTGGAGGCCCTTTGGAGCTGATGTCGTCAACGACTCATACTGCGTGCGCTCCCCATCGTTCCCTAACCTTCCCTACGCAGGTAGGATGGGGAGTGATGAAGGAAGACATGCACTCTGTCGAGCAGGTCGCCGAGCGGCTCGGGCTGCACGTGCGCACCGTGCGGGGCTACATCCGCTCGGGCCGGCTGAAGGCGGTGCGGATCGGCAAGCAGTACCGGATCGCCGCCAGTGACCTGGACACGTTCACCGGGCAGACCCGAGCCACCACCGGCAGCGCCGCCGGGCCGGCGGAGGTGTCGAGCATCGTGCAGATCGACGGCGTCGACCGGGCCGCCGCCGACCGGCTCGGCACGCTCGTGCTCGCCAGCGCCAACACCGGCCACGACCCCGCCAACCCTCTGCGGGTGCAGACCGTGCACGACGAGGAGCGGCGCCGCATGAAGATCATCATCCTCGGCGATCCCGCCGCCACCGCCGAGCTGCTGCACCTGCTCGACGCCGTACTCAACGCCGACAACGGCCTGTTCGACCGGGAGGTCAACGATGCCTGACGAGGTCCAGGAACGCGCCGGGGTCCAGGTGCTGGTCTGCGACCCGGCCGGCCCGCCGGTGGCCACCGAGCAGGACGCGCTGGACCTGATCGGCGCGGCCTTCCTCGGCGCCCAGGTGGTGGCCGTGCCGGCCAACCGGTTCGACGAACGCTTCTTTTCACTGGGCACCCGCTTCGCCGGCGAGGTGATGCAGAAGTTCGTCAACTACCGGCTACGACTGGCCGTGGTCGGCGACATCTCGGCTCACCTGGCGGAGAGTTCGGCGCTGCGTGCCCTGGTGCACGAGTCGAACCGGGCCGGGCACATCTGGTTCGTCCCCGACCTCGACGCCCTCGACGCCCGCCTCCGCGCTATCTCGTAGCCGCCTCGGCGTCCCTGCCGACAGCCATCTCGACCTCGTCCGGCTCGATGCCCTGGGCCTGCGCCTGCTCGGCCGCCCAGCGCAGGTACGCGAGCCACTCCTCCGACAACCAGCCGGCTTGACGACCGACGCCGGCCTCGCTGGGGAGACGGCTGGCCACGACGCGGTCGAGGATCAACGGCTGCACACCGCCCACCCCTCGCCGGTAGCCGACGAAGTAGAGGACCTTCGTGAACAGTCCCGGCCCCAGCCACGGCAGGCGAGCGTGGTTGGGGTCGCGGAAGCGGCGGTACGCCGTACGCAGCGCGTCCTCGTCGGGTGCTGCTGCTGAGACCTCCTCAAGCGCGTACGCCAGACGTTTGCCGTCCGGGTCGGCGCCGAGTGACCTGGCGGCGCGCCACGGCCCGTACCCGATGGGTCCGTAACCCCAGATCAGCACGGCGGTCAGCAGCTGGCGGGGGCTCGCGGAGCCGGCCCGGTACGCGTCGGCCACCGCGAAGACGTCGCGCCGCCAGACGTCGCCGCTCGACGGGAAGTTGTCGGGCCAGGCGTCCGGCGGCAGCCCTGCCCGCCACCGGTCCAGATTCACGGTGATCGGGGCCTGCTCCCCCGGTAACGGCCTCTGCATGGCTACCTCCTTCAGGTCGCGCGCTCGGCGATCTGCGCGGGTCGGACGCTACGGTCGGGCACTCGTGCTCGCCGTCCGGTGACGCCATATCGCGGTATCGAGCGCCTGCCTGCCCTACGCGCATTCACAGCACTGTTGGATCGGCGAGTCGAACGCCTCCCCCGGTGACGGGGACAGGCAAGCTGTTCGGCATGGGGCCAGAGATCGTCATCGCGGTGGTGTCCGCCGCCGTGTCGCTGATCAGCGTGGCGGTGACATATCGGACTGCCGTCGTCACCCACCGCCTGCAGGAACAGGCGCGCAGCCGCGACAAGGTCGAACTCGCCGAGGAGTTGTTCCGGCGTTACCGAGTGCCACTGCTGTGGTCAGCCGAGGCGCTGCAGGATCGGCTGCACAACGCGCTCAGCCGAAACCTACTGCGCACGTACCTGCACTCCGGCGACAGCGAGGAGCAGCACTACGTCCGCCACAACACCGTGTACGTCCTCGCCGAGCACCTGGCCTGGCTGGAGGTCCTCCGCCGGGAACAGCGCTTCCTCGATCTTGAGTCGGTGAAGAGCACCAAGGAGCTCTTCACAGCGATCCAGCGGATTCACCATCCCCTGGCGACCGACGCCCTGCCTGGCCCGTTCCGCGTGTTCAGGGGACACCAGCGCGCCATCGGCGAAGTCATGCTCAACCGAGTCGAGTCGCCTGAGGGCGCAGTGACAGAGGTGCTGGGATACGCGGCCTTCTGCGACCGCCTCAAAACCGACCCGACGTTCGCGTCCTGGTTCACCCGCCTCCTGGAGGAGGTGGACGACGTGGAAGCCCAAGGCCAGCGCGGAAATGAGCGGCTGGTACGCCTACAGAACGAACTCATCGAGCTCATCGAACTGCTGGATCCCAAGGGTGAATGGCTCCCGTTGGAGCAACGCGAGCGGCTGCCCAGAACGGTCCCGATCCTGCCCACCTCGCGGACACCCAACGGCTGACGTTCGCCGGGCGGCCTCGTGACTAGCCTCCCGGCGACCGGGTACGCGCAGTGCATGGGTAGCCACAAGCAGAACAAACACGACAGTGGCGGCGAGTCGGCGCGAGGCCGGCGACATTCGGGCAGCGGCGCTCCGGGCCGCCAGGGTTCGCCCATGGAGCACTCGCCGGACATGCGGAACCGCCGTACCGCGACCGGCGCCGCCGGCACGGAACGCGACCAGGGCCGTTCCACCGTCGCCCGGGAGGGGCGGGTGCACCGACAGGGCGGTTCCTGACCCACCACGCACCGGTGCGGCCGTCTGGCCAAACGGGACGGCCGCGCCGGGCGGATGCCTGCATCGGGTTGCGCGACAACCACCCGTCGGTGCGCACCACCGAACTCACCGGCTGCCTGGACCGATTGGTCGCGGACTCCATCGAGCTCGGCCGCTCGAAGCCGAGCCGATCCATGAGCGGCTGGCGGACCTCGACGGTCGATGAGAACCGGTCTTGCAGATTCTCACTCCAGCACGATGTCGAGTTCCTGTGCCACCTCGGAGACGATTCCCGCGACATCCTTCAGAAAGCGGTTCTGGTCCGGCGAGGCACTGACAGTCGGCACTGGGGCGCCCTTGTCATAGACATCGGTGGCGATGATGCGTGCGCGGACGAACGTGGACCCCTTCCCACTCCGACTGTAGGCCGTCTGCCAGCCAAGCCTGACATCGTCCTGCAACCTTCGCCGGGTCAGATCCATCAGCTTCTTGGTCACCGCATTTGAGACGTCGTCGATGACCGTCTGCTTCTCGTCGTCGCTCGGCTCGCCTCGATCCCACCGCACGGGCCGCTGAAGCATGAGATACACCTGCCGCTGCAGCTCGAAGCGGAGATCGGCGACCGGCTTAAGGTTGTCGTACTCGTCCGTCCAACCCTCCGCGAGGCGGCGGCTCAACGCCTTGACGCGGGTCCAGTGCTCCTTGGGCGCGTCCGGGTTCACATCGAGCCCGAGTAGACCCCGCCAGCGCAGGTGGAAGCTCTTCGCCGCCTCGCTCACCGCGAGGGAGAGATTCATCCGGTCATAGACGGGACGGCTGGGGCCGGCCTCGACGGCATGCTCCGGGTGGGCAAAGACATCAAGCATCCGCTGGAACTCCTGGATTGACCGTCCGCCCATCTTCTTCTTCGCGTTGAGCGGCTCGTGGATGCCGCCGACGAAAAACCGGGCGCAGTCGACGCGGCGGCGCAGGACACGCTCTGCAGCCGGTCCGAGCTCGTCGCCTATTGCCTTCAGCACGTTCTCCACTGAGGCCAGGACGTGCTCCTCCCGTGCGGAAAACGTCGGCAGGTTGTCGCCCTTGACGTGGTCGAAGTGCGTAAACACGAAGTGCAACTTCGCAGCGTTTCCCGAGACGGCAATGCCCTTCAGCGCTGCCACAGGAGCCGCCTGCATCGGCTGAGTCGCGTTGTCGACCAGCAGCACGGCGTCGACTTGCTCAAGCTGAACGGCGACCCGGGTCGAGAGCGTGGCAACCGACTTCGGGGTGTGGCCGAGACCCTCACCATCTACCAGGACAAGCTTCGCCGGCTGCGATCCCCACACCGGCACGAACGGACCGCAGACCCGGATCCCGTTGACGAGCGGCGTGAGCAAACGACCGAACAGCGGTGCGTAGTTGCTGGAAAACCTGGTGACGTACTTGATGAACGCTGCTCTGTCGTCGGTACTCCACGACCAGCTGACCGGCCAGCCCTGCCGGTTTCGCCGCAGGGCGCCGACTTCCAGCGTCGAGAAGCGCTTCTCGATGTCGTCGATCAGAGAGTTCACGATGCCGTGGAACTCGTCGGACTGCCGCAACTCGGTATCGAGATTTTCCTCGATGTACTCGGCGACCACCCGTTCGTCTTCCTCGCTGGAATCGAACTCGTCGCGGATCGCGCCGGCATGCCGCTCGACAATCACCTGGACCGCCCGCGCCGCCCTCTGGATCACCTGCTGGGTGACCTCGAGGTCAACTTGGCCGTACTCGGCCGGGTCGATGTCGTCGCCCTCCTCAACGTCTTCGTCAACGAGGTCGTCAACGGTCGGCGCTGTGGCGCGGCCCAGCACGTAGCTGAAGCGGAACCGTTGGTTGACGTGGTCGAGAAGCCGCCGAACGACCTCGGCGTCCCCCTTGCCGTTGAAGGCCGCCAGCGCGGCTGCGGACACGTTCTCCGTGAGGTAGTCGATCACCTCGTCGCGAGGCGTGAATGTCACGGCGGCGCGGTACATCTGGTCCGAACTGATGATCAGCTCGGTATCGGCAACCGTCGTCTTCGCCGTCGACGTCGACGGGAAGCGCTCGGTATCCGGGTCGGTGCCGAGGATCTGCCGGACCACTGTTGTCTTGCCGGCTCCAGTCGTGCCGAGCATCATCACGGTCCGATACCCGTCGGCCGCGGTCGGAAGCGGAAGCAGTTCCTCCCGTACGCCTGCGAAGTCGAGCTCCACGGCCTCCAAGCCCTCGTAGAAGATCTCCACGATCCGGGCGTCGAACCGAACTTCAGCGCTCACCCGGGCGGTCAGTTCCCAGAGATTTGGCGTCCGCAAGATCTCGTTGAGCTGCTCGACCATCCGAGCCGCCTCGACGGCATCGGTCGTTCCGAGTCCCCGACGAACCCGTCGTCCAGGCTTACCCGTACCCATGTCGAGCCTGCTCGGATGCCGGAAGATGACCGACCAGCTCTCCCGGCCCTGGTTACGGCTCTTGGTGGCGGTGTAGAACTTCACAGGCCCTCCGGTTGTTCCTACGGTGTACCGGCAAACAGCCTGACACGTGCGATCATGCAGGTCAATGTCGGCGGTACACCTTGAGAACAACAGGATGACAAGTCGCCCGTTTATCCGATGTAGACGACCGCGCCGCCGTCGAGGACCAGTGCACACCGGGCGAGCGGGGCGCCGGCGACGGTGTCCATGGTGTACGGCTGGGAAGCCGTGAAGCCGGCCAGCAGATCGTCGTGCGCGGTGTCGGGCATCCCGGGACGCTACCGGCGTCGGCTCTCATCCGTGGCCCCGCAGGGCCCGTCGTGGTCGTCGCAGCGTCGGCAGCGACCGGGACCCTCGAGCTCGGCGTCGCACCAGATTCGGGTACGCAGGAACTGCTGATCCTCCTCGCTGAGGGTGGTCTCGCCGAAGTCGATGGCGGTGACGTGGCCGAGCGAGTCGCGTAGGGCTGCGGCCAGGGTGATGGCCGCGTCGAGGCTGGTCAGGGTGGTGGGGAGGTGGATGATCCAGCGGGGTGCCGTCATCGCTGCCACCGGCTGTTCGGTGAACCTTGATCTGTGTGGCGGCAGCCGATGTGCCGGGACTGCCACTGCCGCAGCGCCTGGCGGATGCGTTCGGCCTCAGTGTTCGCCGTGGCCAGCTCGCGGTGCAGGCGTTCGAGTTCGTCGGCTATACGGTTGAGGTAGTCGTGCACCTGGGCGGGTTCGAGGCCGCGCCAGCGCGTATCGAAGGACGCGATGCGGGCGTGGTGCGGGTGCAGGCGGCCCCCGGTCACGTAGATCATCGCTGCGGTGCATTCTGCTCGGCGATCAGCGCGTGGATCTGACAGTCGGTGAGGCCGCGCTGGTCGAGGACTTGGCGGCCCCAGCGGTGGAGCCGGCAGGGGTGGGGTGCACGGTCGTTGCGGCAGCGCAGGCCCACGGGCCACTGCTGGGCCGCGTGCACGGTGACCGCCCCGACCGCGAAGGTGACGTCTTCGGCGGTGATGTAGGGCGGTAGGGGTAGTTCGCCGAGGATTTCGTCGACCGAGTCCATGTCCCTCCTCAGGTAGTGGGGTGGCGCCGAGGCGGGCGGGGTCGGTCGGCACGACCGCGCGTCCGTACCGACCGGAGCCCAGCACCCGCCCCGGGCCTGCTGTATGCGCCGCGATGGCTGAAGCGCGCTATCCGGCGGCCTTCGGCGTGCTCGCACTCTCCCGGGCGTTTTTCCTCCTGCACGTGTGCTGCTGGACACGACACGCATTTTCGCGTGCCGGGGCAGCATCACCGCGCCACCCCGGCACTGATCGGGCATCGGTGCCCGGACGAGCCGTTCTGGTGCCAACCCGATCGACTCAAGGGCAACCTATGTCACTAGGCGCTATAGGTCAACCACGAGGACGAGGTGAGAGGATCGGGCTTAGTACTCCAGCCGGGGTTGTTGACCTTGGCTGAGCTGTGGCTCGGTGCGGTGTGGGAACGAGGGCAGCCACCGTCGATCATGGACGGTTGTGTG
>NZ_JBIALB010000025.1:0-51780 GCF_042872965.1 Micromonospora sp. NPDC005087
AGCCGTCAGCCTGCCGAACGCGGCGTGACCTCGTGCTCATCACCACGAGCCGTCACGATCCGCAAGCTCGGCCCTTCAAGGTCGAGAAGCTGACCTACCACCGGTTCTGCGCGCAGCGATGTCGCCATGGCGCACGCCGACTACGGCAACCCGTTCCCGAACGGCTAACAGCACCCCTGGTGTGGGCGGCGTGCCCCGCCCACCCCGGGGTCCGGCCGGGTCCGGGGGAACGACGGGACCCGGCCGGCGCACGGCCTGACACCCCCGGTCAGGCCCGGCCATCCGGCCAACGCAGCGGATCGGCCGGCCCGCCCCCACCGCCCGGACTGGAGGCTGTCGCGAAAAAGCCCAGAAATTTGGGCCGTCACGGGATCACACCGAGGACGGTGACGGAGTAACGTACGTCACCGGAGAGGCCGCTCCCCCCGTGGCGGCCTCTCCACTTTTTTGCCCGCCAACGCACTGCCCGCGCGGGTCATCCGGGCGGCGCGGCAGGGTCCCCGGTTACCGGGTGACGCAAGCCCGGGTGCCCGGGCGGCAGCGACCGGCGCAGCAACACCCAGCTCACCGCCAGCGCCGCCGCGACCAGCGGCCAGGTCAGCGAGACCCGGGCCACGACCAGTGCGAGCACCTGCCCGCTCAGGTACAGCGGCACGAACACCGCAACCCGGAGCACATAGGTCGCCGTCCACACCCAGCTCGCCCGGGCGTACCCGCGCAGCAGCGCCGGGTCGCGCCGCCACCGGGAGCGCTGGCCCAGCGCCGCGCCGACCAGCACCCCGAGCAGCGGCCAGCGCACCACGATGCTGACCGCCCAGGCCAGCGCGCTGGCGGCGTTGGAGAGCAGCTGGATCAGGAAGAAGTTCTCGGCCCGGCCGGTGCGTACCGCGATCAGCGCGGCGACGCAGACGGCGAGCAGTCCGATGAGCACTGAGCGGGGCCGGTCACCGCGACGCAGCCGGACGCCGGCCACCACCGCGCCGACGGCCAGCGCCGCGCCGACCCCGGCCCAGATCGACTCTCCGCCGAGCAGCCAGCCGGCGGCGAACGCCAGCGGTGGCAGGGTGGCGTCGATGGCGCCGCCCCGCCCGCCGAGCAGGTCCGTCAGCGATTCGGCCCGGGCCGGCCGATCGGGGCCCGTGTCGATCCCGCCGTGCCGGTCGGGGTCGGGCGCGGCCTGGCCGGCGTCGCGCTCCGGTGTGCCGCCCACCGTCACCTCCTCGCCTCCGCTCCAACCTAACCGCCGGCCCCCGGTGGGCCACCGGCCGCCCGGCGGACGCCGGCCGCTACGGTGTGCGGATGCGCGCGACGGCAAGGGGTTGGACCGCGGTCTGGTTGGTCGTCATGGCCGTCGTCCAGGCGGCTGCCTTCCTCGTCGTCTGGCGGGTGGCTGTGCACTCCGAGATCGGTCAGTGGATCGACACGGTCGCGTTGACCGGCAACCGGATCGGTCAGGATCGCATCGACGGACCGGTCGACAAGCTCCTCAACGCGATGTCGGTGGTCTCCCTGCTGGCCGCTACCGCGACGATCGGGTTCATCGCGCTGATGCGGGGGCGGATCGCCCTCGCGATCACCGCGACCCTGCTGATCGCCGGCGCGAATGTCTCCACCCAGCTGCTGAAGTACGGGCTGAACCGGCCGGACTACGGCCTCGACCCGGAACGCGCGGGGGTGGGCAACAGCCTCCCCAGTGGGCACACCGCGGTGGCCGCGTCGGTGGCGGTCGCGCTGATGCTCGTGCTGCCGCCCAAGGTGCGGGCGGTCGGCGCCTTCCTCGGCGCCGGCTACGCGGCCGTCGCCGGGGTGGCCACCCTCTCCGCCGGCTGGCACCGGCCCAGCGACGCCGTCGCCGCGTACCTGGTGGTGGGCGTCTGGGCGGCGCTGGCCGGGCTGGTTCTGCTGGTCACCCAGCGGGAGCGGGCGAAGGTCGCCCCCGGCGACGCGCACCGGCTCGCCGCCCTGCTGCTCGGCGCCGTCGGCGTGCTCGCCCTGATCGGCTGCGTGCTGGCCCTGTCCTGGCTGGTCGAGCTGCGCGACACCGGGCCGGACGAGCTGACCCGGCGGCCGCTCTTCGTCGGGTACGCGGGCAGCGCCGCCGGCATCGCCGGCACGATGGCGGTGGTGATGGCGCTGGTGCTCATCGTCGTGCACCGGCTGGTGCCACGGGTCAAGGGCTAGAGCTGCCGGTGGATCCCGTCCGCGTGGCGTTCCGCGCCGAGTGCGCCCGACTCACCGAGATCCTGGCCGAGCTGGACGACGCCGACCTCGACCGGCCGACCGGCTGCCCGCCGTGGACCGTCCGCGAGCTGATCGCGCACGTGCGTACCGGCGCCGGCCGGCTGACCGACATGCTCGCCGCGCCGGCCCCGCCGCGCGCCGAGGTGGACGCCGCCGAGTACTTCGGCGCGGCGAAGTTCACCCCGGAGGTGGACGCCGACCGGATCGCCGGCGGCCGGCGGGACGCGCTACAGGTGGACCGGGCGGCGCTGGCGACCGAGTTGGACCGGGCTTGGCGGGCCACCGACGCCGCGGTCGCCGCGGCCCCGCCCGAGCGGCTGGTCCGGACCCGGCACGGCGACGCGATGCGCCTCACCGAGTTCCTGCGGACCCGGGTCCTCGAGGTGGGCGTGCACGGGCTGGACCTGGCCGCCGCGCTGGACCGCCCCCCATGGCTCACCGCCCAGGCGGCAGCGGTGATCGTCGACCTGCTCACCGACGGACGGCCGGCGCCGGCCGAGTTGCGCTGGGACCGGCTGACGCTGATCCGCAAGACCACCGGGCGGGTGGCACTGACCGGCCCGGAGCGGGCCACGGTCGACGCCGCCGGGTTCCGCTGGCTCGCCTTCGGGAGCTGACCCGGGTCAGCTCGCGGAGCGGGGCGCGGGCACGTGCGGGGCGACGCCGCGCAGGTGCGTCAGCACCACCGGGTCGATCCGCCCCGGCACCAGCCGCTCTTCGAGGTTCTCCAGCCCGGCCCAGGAGATCAACGCGCCCTCCGGCCCGTCGTCGGCCACCGGGTGACCCAGAGCCCTGAGCAACGCCGCCACCTCGTCGGCCACCGCGCCGCTGAGATCCAGCAGCGTGGCCGGGTCGGGCCGGCTGAACAGCAGGGTGTGCACGGCGAGCAGCCGACCCAGCTCGGCCACGGGATCGGGGTGGTCGTCGACCCGCAGGTCGATCAGCACGTCGCTCCTACCGCCGTACCCGCCGTCGCGCTCGACCACCAGCAGACCGGCGCTCTGCCGGCCCCGCCGGTCGCCGCCGGCGTCGTCACCGGCGCGCAAAGCGGCCACCAGCCGCTCGGCGAACGGCAGCGCCGAACCGGCCAGCCAGGCCTCGCCCAGCGCGTCGACAACCTCCGGGCCGGTGAGCACGTTGCCCTGTGCGGCCCAGCCGTCGCCGGTGCGCCCACCGGCCCACGGGTGGCAGGCCGGCCCGGTCCAGCTGGCACCCGGACCACTGACCCCGACCACGCCGAGCTGGCGGTGCTCCCGCTCGGCGTCGGCGGCGATCAGGCCGGCCACCACATCGGCGGCCGGCACCCCGGTGCGCAGCAGGGTCAGCCCCTGCGGGCGGTAGGCGAGGTTGACGTGCGCCTGGGTGGCCAGCGCGCCGACCTGGGCCTCCGCGGCCGGCACGAGCGCCCCGGCGGCGAGGAACTTGCTGGCCACGACGACGCCGTGCAACCGGCTGTCGGCAGAGCGGGCCACGAGGGAGAAGGTCACCTGCCGAGATTAACCTGCCGCGCCGCCATCATATCGGCGTACCCCGATGGCTCAGAACGGCGTCTTCGGCGCCTCCGGTGGGGCGCCGCGCGCCCGCCGGGCGTCGGCGACCGCGACGGCGGCCAGCACCAGCACCACGACGGCGGTCGTCGCCACACCGGGCAGGAGCAGCAGCGGCGCCGCCACCACCGCCAGCGCCAGGAGGGCGATCCACCGCGACGGCGAGACCCGTCCGAACACCTCGTACTCGAAGCGGGCCCGGCCGGCCAGGAACAGCGCCGGCCCGCCGAGCACCATGGCCAGCCACGGCCCGGGCATCCGGTCCAGCGGATGCTCGATGATCAGCTCATAGCCGACCGCGGTGCCGGCCAGCCCGATCACCATCAACCGGTGGGTGTCCGTCGCCGAGCGGCCGATGTTGGCCGGGTGCCGGGCCTGCGCCACGGCCTCGCCCAGGATCTGCCCGGCGCGCTGGAAGTAGATCCGCCACAGCGTGATCGTGGTGGCCAGCGCCAACGCGAACGCCAGCGCGTGCCCCGACCGGTACGGCCCCTTGCTGTACGCCAGACCGGCCACCAGGATCGTCTCGCCCAGCGCGATCAGAAAGAACTGCTGGTAGCGCTCGGCCAGGTGCTTACCGGCGATGTCCCACTTCGAGATCGTCGACCGGCCCAGCCCCGGCACCGGCCAGCCAGCCCGGTTGGCCGCGTACTCGATGACCAACGCCGCCGACCACGCCACCACCTGCTGGTTGGTGGTCAGCATCGCCCCACCGATCCAGAACACCCCGCTGGTGGCGTACACGATCGCCATCCGCACCTTCAGCCGGCGGGTACGGATGCGGCCCCAGCGCGATCGACAGGATCAGCGGCCGGGACACCTGCGCGACGACGTACGCCACCGCGAACATCAGCGCCGTCTCGGTGAACGCCCGCGGGATCGCCACCCCCATGACCATGCTGCAGACCAGCGCGGTCATCACGACGGCCTGCAGCGGCACCCGGTACGGGTCGTAGCGGCTGGTCGTCCACGCGGTGCCCTGCCAGAGCGCCCAGAGCGCCAGCAGCAACAGCAGCGTCTTGCCGCCTCCGGTGACCGCCGCCCAGCCGTGCTCCCGACCCGGATCTTGGGCCAGGTCCTCGAAGACACGGGTGGAGATCCGGGTGAGCGCGAAGACGTAGACCAGGTCGTAGAAGAGCTCCAGGAAGGTGGCCCGGTTCGGAGCGGCCCCCGCCGATACCGGCTCCAGGCGACCCGCTGCCCTGGAACCCACGGTCAGCCGCCCGCGCGGTCGGTCCGGTCCACCTGGCAGTCGTAACACCGCCGGACCGGTCGGGCGGACCGATGCCGGCAAATCCGCCCGGTTCGGGGATCTTGCTCGCGGACCCGGTCAACGGGCACGATCGATCGGTGACGAATCGATGGGGCATGACGGTCCCGCTGGGCGGGATCCCGCTGGCCGACCACGCCGCGGTCTACGCGACGCTCGACCGGGCCGGGTTCACCGACGTCTGGTCGTCCGAGGTCGCCGGGACCGACGCGTTCACCCCGCTGGCGCTCGCCGCCGCCTGGCAGCCCCGGCTACGGCTGGGCACCGCGATCACCCCGGTCTTCACCCGGGGACCCGGGCTGCTGGCGATGAGCGCGGCGGCGCTGGCCGAGGCCGCGCCGGGCCGGTTCGCGCTCGGCATCGGCGCGTCCTCGCCGGTGCTGGTCCGCGACTGGAACGCCGTGCGGTTCGACGAACCGTTCCGGCGCACCCGGGACGTCCTGCGCTTCCTGCGCGCCGCGCTGCGCGGCGAGACCGTGGACGAGGTCTACGACACCTTCACCGTGCGCCGGTTCACCCTGGAACGGCCGCCAGCCGTACCGCCGCCGATCCTGCTCGCCGCGCTGCGCCCCGGCATGCTCCGGCTGGCCGGCGCGGAGGCCGACGGGGTCATTCTCAACTGGCTCGGCGCCGACGACGTGCCACGCGCCCTCGCCGAGCTCGGCGAGCGCCGCGCCGGCTTCGAGGTCGCCGCCCGGATCTTCGTCTGCCCCACCGAGGACGCCGGGTACGCCCGCAAGCTCGGTCGCCGGCTGATCACCAGCTACCTCACCGTCCCGGCGTACGCCGAGTTCCACCGCTGGCTCGGCCGTGAAGAGGCGCTGGCGCCGATGTGGGAGGCGTGGGCCGCCGGTGACCGGCGCGGCGCCAGCGCGGCGGTGCCGGACGAGGTGGTCGACGCGCTCGTGCTGCACGGCTCGCCGGAGCACTGCCGCGCCGAGGTGCGCCGCTACGCCGACGCCGGCGTGGACGTGCCCGTCCTCGCGCTGCTGCCCACCCCCGAGGTGACCGCCGGCGGTGCGGCCGCACTGACCACCCTCATCGCCCAGCTGGGCACCGACCCCGTAGGAGCGTCGACGTGAACCTCACCGACCGGATCGTGGTGGTCACCGGCGGCGCCGGCGGCATCGGGGCGGCACTGTCCCGCAGGTTCGCCGCCGAGGGTGCCGCCGCCGTGGTGATCGCCGACCTGGACGGCGACGCGGCCCGCGCCGTGGCCGAGGGCATCGGCCCGCTCGCGCACGCCAAGGCACTCGACGTCACCGACGAGGATCAGGTCCGCGCGCTGGTCGACGACACCGAGCGGCGGTACGGCCGGATCGACCTGTTCTGCGCCAACGCGGGCGTGACCACCGGCGGGGGAGTGGAGGTCGACGACGCCGGCTGGGACCGCGCGTGGCGGGTCAACGTCCTCGCCCACGTCTACTCCGCCCGCGCGGTGCTGCCCGGGATGCTCGCCCGGGGCGGCGGCCACCTGCTGCACACCTGCTCGGCGGCGGGCGTGCTGACCGCGGTGGGCGACGCCGCGTACACCGCGACGAAGCACGCGTCGGTGGGCTTCGCGGAGTGGCTGGCCATCACCTACCGGGACCGGGGCATCCGGGTCAGCGCGCTCTGCCCGCAGGGCGTCGACACCCCGATGCTCGCCGACGGAATCGTCGAGGGCCACCTGGGCGCCCGGGTGATCGCCGCCTCCGGTGCGGTGCTCACCCCGGACCAGGTCGCCGACGCGACCATCGCCGGGCTGGCCGAGGAGCGCTTCCTGATCCTGCCGCACCCCGAGGTCGCCGACTACGCGCGCCGCCGCGCCGAGGACCCGGACGGCTGGCAGGCAGGCCTCCGCAAGCTCATCCGCCGCCTGACCGCCTGACCCCTCAACCCCTGAACCAAGCGCAAGGGCCATCCCCCAGCTGCGGGACTGCATTCACTTCTGCTGGGGAGGAGGAGTGCGTCCATCGCCGCAGATCATTGGTTCATGAGTGTCGCTGTGTGGTCGCCAGGTTCCGGTGTGCCGACACGGCGCTGCGCGTAGGGGGCGACATGTCAGACCGTTCCGCTCGTACTCACCGATCCGCAGCGAACGACGCGGCCAGACCGTGGGCGATGGCATGCGTCGTCTTCGTCGTCGGTGAGGTGGCTCTGCGTCTGTACTGGATCGCGGGTGGCCGGTGGGGGTACACCGCCTGCGACCGCACTGATCTGGTCGATCCGGCGGGTGGATGCGGCGCGGACCGCGTGGAGACGCTGCCGTTCTGGGCGGGACGGGGAGCGGTGGGAGTCGGTGTCGCTCTCGCAATGATTGTTGTGTGCGCCATCCGGTTCCCGGGCCGCGCCGCGGCCGCCGGGAGTTGGGCGGCGAGCGCGCTGCTCCTGGTCGTCGCGTTCCCGCTGCATCTGCTCTTCGAGGTCCCGGCGGCGTTGGCGGGGCGTCCCTCGGACTGGCGTGACCTCGGCGCCCGACTCGCGTTGGTAGCGGGTGGCGTCCTGTTCGCCGGGCTTGCGAACGCATCCGGTCCCCAGCGCGGAGCGGTGAGTTCCGGCTACCAGCCGGTGCCGCGGTGGACGCGCCTCTGGGCGTACGCGGCTGTCGCGCTGCCGGTGGTCGGCTGGGCCGTGCCGCACGCGCTCTGGGTGCTCGGCGTTCCGTTCGGCATATCCGAGCGGGAACTGAATGACATCCACCTGAATCTCTCGACGCCGACGGGCGTGGCGATCACTCTCGTCCCGCCGCTCGCCGGCCTGCTCGTTCTCGGGTTGGTACAGCCGTGGGGGCAGCAGTTCCCGCACTGGGTGCCGGGGCTGCACGGTCGACGGGTTCCCCGGCTGCTGGCGGTGATCCCGGCCGGGGTGGTGGCGCTCGCGCTGGTCACCTACGGCGTGTTGAGCGTCGCGGTGTTCGTCGGCCAACTACTCGCGGGTGACCTGCGTTGGTCGGACGTGTGGGAGGGGTGGGCGGTAGCCACCACGCTGCTGGTGTTCCTCGGCTGGGGAGTGTCGCTGGGCGTCACGACCACCGGCTATGCCCTCGCCACCTGGCCGCGTCAGGAGCAGACAGACGCCGCCAGAGTCCCAACGGCTCTGGCCCTCGAAGATCGGAGCACCGATGGGCCCCACTGACTCTCACCGCGCCTGGGCCGCCGCCCCGCCACCCTGGGCCGTCTGGGCCGCCTACGCCGTCCCGCTCTGCGTCCTGCCGTCCGCGGTCTGGCGACTGTCCCTCGTGTTCACCGACGATGCCGTCACCCCGTGGTACATGATCTTCTTGTCCGCCCTGTCGATGGGGCTGGCGCTGTTGACACTCGGGCTGGTGCAACGCTGGGGACAACGACTTCCGCACTGGGTACCGCTGCTCGGGGGCCGTCCGATTCCGGCGCGCCCAGTCGTGCTCGTCGCGCTGATCGGCGGTTCGGTGCTCGCCGCCATCTGCGTGTATCTCTTCTTGAACAGCAGGTTCCATTTTGTGGAGCGCGGTTGGGTGGGGATAGGCCGCGACGAACCGGCACATCAGGCTCCGGGCTGGGAGGTGCTGTGGTTCTACGCCCCGATGGTCGCATGGGGGCCCCTCGTCATCGCCGTGGCCGCCGACTATGGTCGGCGCGTCGGCCGGGTTCGATCACCGGCTCGATAGCGTCTTTCGACGCGCAAGCAGATTGCGTCCGAGGACCGGTGATGCGTCCTCCAGCGCTTGGACATGACCCCCGCCCCCGGACCTGCCTCCGGTGATCAAGAGGTTTGCGTCAGGAATGGGTCCGCAGGCGACGCAAAGCTCTTGATCACCGCGGGGACCGGCGGGCGCGGTGCAGGGGGGATGGGTGGACGGACCAGAGCAGGCGGCGCCACCAGGGTCGGGCGGAGCGCAGGGTCGCTGTGTAGACGGTGGCCAGCTCGGCGGCGCGAGCCGCTTGGTCGGCCGTTGCGGCGCCGGGGGCGAAGCCCACCTGATTGAGCAGGGCCGCCAGCTCGTCGACGGCCGGAACGTCGCCGGTTGTGCCGTCGCCGGTCGCGCCCGGTCGGGCGTCGGCGAGGGCCTGGCGGGCCCGCCCGGCCACCTCGGTGGCCGCCAGGTCGGCGCCGACCGGTCGACCGGCCAGCCGCAGCGCGTCGGTGACCTCCCGCCAGGCGCCGGCGATGCGCTCGCCGGGGTCGCCCCGGCCGAGCCGGGCGCGGGTGAGTGAGCGGCGCATCGCCAGCAGAGTGAGCAGCAGGGCGCCCACCACCAGCAGCAGGCCACCACCGCCGCCCGCGACCAGCACCGGGGTGGACACGCCACCCTGGCCGGCCGGCCCGTCGGCGACGGACACCGGCTCCGGGGAGGCGGTGGGCTCCACGGTGGGCTCCGGCGCCTCCGACGGCGGCGGATCCTCCGGCGTCGGGCGGAAGTCCTCCTCCACCGGCCTCGGCTCGTTGTCCGGGCGGGGCAGCGGGTCGAACGACACCCAGCCCAACCCGTCGAAGAGCACCTCCGGCCAGGCGTACGCGTCGCCGGCCCGCACCGGCCCCTGCCCGGTGGACCCGAAGCCCACCACCACCCGGGTGGGCAGCCCGGAGAGCCGGCCGAGCACCGCGAACGCCGCGGCGAACTGCTCCGAGGTGCCCCGCTGCCCGCCGCCGTTGCGCGGGCCGAAAAGGAAGAAGCCCAGGTTCGGGTACGCGTGCCCGCTCGGCGCGTCCGCCACCACCCGGTAGTGCTCGACCAGGAACTGCTCGATCGCCGCGGCCCGCGCGTACGGGGCGCCGTTCTCCTCGGCGAGCTGCGCGGCCAGCCGGCGCATCGGGTCGGGCACCCCGTCGGCGACCCGCAGCACCCGAGCCACCTCCGCACCGGCGGGCACGTTCGCGGTGGCCAGGAGGTTGCTGTCCGGGCGTTCGCGGGCCGAGGTCACCGTGTACCGCAGCCCCGGGGTCAGCCCCTCCGGCCGGATCAGCGTCCCCGTCGCCGGGTCGTACGCCACCCGCGCGCCGCTGACCTCGCTCGGGGTCGCCACGGCCGGCAGCAGCCGGCCGCTGAGGTCGGCCACGGTGATCTGCTGCCGGACCGTCTCCACCGTGCTGTCCCGGGCCGGCGTCGCGGCCGGCAGGATCCGACCGGCGTTGCGGTAGTTGGCGCCGACCCGCCAGGTCACCCCGTCGTAGTCGCTGAGCACCGCGAGGCGGATCCGCACACTGTCACCGGCGTCGTCCGCCGGCTCGTCGTCGGTGCCGCCATCCGGCCCACCGCTCGCGGTGCCGCCGTCCGGGGGCGTCACGCCGCCGGGACGGACCGTGCTCACCTCGAGCAGCTTCTGCTCGGGGTGCAGGGCCCACCCGGAGATCCGGATCAGCGGGTTCTCGTCCAGCGTCTGCACCTGCGGCGGCTCCACGTACCGCCGAGGGTCCACCGGCCGACCGTCGACCTGACCGGCGACGACCGGGCCGAGCAGCGCCACCAGCCCGACCACCAGGGCCACCCCGAGCGCCGCGGTGGCGGCGAGCCGGACCCGCACCGCCGCGCGGACCCGGGGGGCGAGGCCGGCGGCCGGATCACCGCCGGTCGACGGTGACCCGGCGGGCGCCGCCAGACCCACCGCGGCGATCGCGACGAACGCGAGCGTCGCCCCGATCGCCGGTTCGGCGTTCGGCCCGACCACATAGAGGGCGGCGGCGAAGAGCCCCGCCGCCGGCAGGTAACCCAACAGCACCCGGCCGGTGCGCAGCGCCACCTCGGCGCCGGCCAGCCCGGCCAGCCACGCGGCGACCACCGGCATCAGCACCGTGTCCGGCGTGGGCTCGACCGGAATCATCGCGGTGAGCAGCCGGGGGATGCCGTTGCGCGCGGCGTCCGCGGTCACCTCCAGCAGGCTGCCCGGCAGCTCGGCGCGGGCGGCGGCCAGCCGCAGCGACCAGAGTGTCCAACCGGCCATCGCGGCCACCGACACCGGCGCCACGAGCCACGAGGGCAGCCGCCGGGCGGCCACGCTGACCAGCACCGAACCGGCTGCGGCGCCGATGACCAACCGGGTCAGCAGGTCGCCGGCGTACACCCGGCCGAGCACCACCCCGGCGAGCGCGGTCAACCCGATCAACGCGAGCGGGACGACGGCGGCCCGCAGTGCCCGCCACACCCGCCCGGGCCAGTCCCGCTGTGCCGAGCCGTCGATCGGCGGCGTGCCCGGACTCGTCCCGGATCCCGCCGCGCCGGCGGTGGTCGCAGGGCCCGGTCGCTGCTGGTCGACGCCCGTCACCACCGGCGCACCCCGTCCCACTCGGCGGCGAACTGCGCGCCGTCCGCCGCGTCGACCACCACCAGGCCCGCCGTACCGGCCGGCGTGGGCTCGGCCGGGCCGAACACCCCGACGACCACCGACGGGTACGCGCCGCGCAGCGCACCCACGTGCCCCAGGTCGGCGCGGCCACCCGGCCCGGTCAGGAAGATCAGCGTGTCGCCGAGCCGGTCCTGGCGCAGTCGGGTGGTGGCGGCGCGCAGCGCGTCGTCGTCGCCGGAGAGTTCGGCGGCGGCGAGCCGGTCCAGCGGCCCGAGCGGGTGGCCTTCGCCGTCCACCGCACCGTCGGCCCGGTCGCCGCGCCCCCGCTCGACCGACGTGGCGGGCTCCGCGGCGACCAGTACCAACAGCACCGGCAGGTCCGCGCGGTGCGCGGCGGTGACGATCGACGCCGCCGCCTCGCAGCCCGACTCGAACGACTCCGCCACCCCTCGCACCCGTGCGGGGTGCGCGGCGGCGCGGTTGTCCAGCAGCACCACCAGGCGGGGGAGGCTGGTGTCCACGTTCTCCCGCACCATCAGCTCGCCGACCCGGGCGCTGGTGCGCCAGTGCACCCGGCGCAGCTCGTCGCCCACCACGTACTCCCGCAGCGAGTCGAAGGTGATCGACCCGTGCGGCACCCCGTCCACCCGGCCGTCGAGGCTGCGCCCCGCGCCGGTGGGCACCGCCGTCAGCGGGTGGACCCGGGGGTGCACCCACACCGGTGTGCTCGCACCGTACGGGCGGGTCAGCGCCACCAGGCCCAGCGGGTCCCGCCGGGTCACCCGCAGCGGCCCGACCGGCACCACCCCACGCCGATGGGTCGGCACGTCGTAGCGGACCTCGGTGTCCCGGCCGGGCCGCAGGCGCAGCAGCGGCACCGGCACCGTGCGGTCCCCACACCGGTCCTCGGCCAGCAGGTTCGCCGAGCGCAGCCGGCCGGTGTTGCGGACGGTCAACGTCATGCTCGCCGGCTCGCCGCGGGCCACCCGGTCCGGGTCGGCGCGGCGGGCCACCACCAGCCGGGGCCGCCAGGCCGCGGTCAGCGCGGCGTATCCGACGGCCGCGCCGGCCGCCGCCCCCAGCAGCGTCAACTCGGGGTACGCGAACCGGAAGCCCACCCCGAGCAGAACGACGGCGGCGACGAGCAGCCCGACCCCGCGGGCGGTGATCCCCATGCGCTGCTGCCGGTCAGCCCTGCACCGGCGCCGGCTGCCCCGACGGCAGCGGCACCGGCACCGAGGCGATGGCCTGGCGCAGCACCTCCGCCGCGGTCATCCCGCGCACCTGGGCGTCCGGGGTGAGCAGCAGCCGGTGGGCGAACACCGGTTCGGCGAGCGCCTTCAGGTCCTCCGGCATGATCCAACCCCGCCCGTCGATCAGCGCGTACGCGCACGCGGCGCGGGTCAGCGCGATGACACCCCGAGGGCTGACTCCGACGCGTACGTGCTGGTGGGTGCGGGTGGCGGCGGCCAACCGAACCGCGTACGCGTAGAGCGGCTCGGCGATGTGCACCCGACGGGCCATCCGGACCATCTCGCCCACGGTGGCGGTGTCGGTGACCGGGGTGAGCGCCTCGGGGGAGCGGACGGTGGCGCCACGCAGCACCTCCACCTCGACCGCCTCGTCCGGGTAGCCGACGGAGAGCTTGACCAGGAAGCGGTCCAGCTGCGCCTCGGGGAGCCGGTAGGTGCCGTCCATCTCCACCGGGTTCTGCGTGGCGACCACCAGGAACGGCGCGGGCACGGGATGTCGGACCCCGTCCACGGTGACGGTGCGTTCCTCCATCACCTCCAGCAGCGCCGACTGGGTCTTCGGCGACGCCCGGTTGATCTCGTCGGCGATGACGATGTTGGCGAAGACCGGCCCGGGATGGAACTCGAAGTCCCGGGTCGCCTGGTTGAAGATCGTCACACCGGACACGTCGGAGGGGAGCAGGTCGGGGGTGAACTGGATACGCCGCCACTCACCCTTCACGGTGGCGGCGATGGCCCGGGCCAGGGTCGTCTTGCCGACCCCGGGCACGTCCTCCAGGAGCACGTGACCCTGCGCGAAGAGCGCGGTCAGCGCCAGCCGGACCACCTGCGGTTTGCCGAGCACGACCGCGTTGACGTTCTCGGCCAGCCGGGCGGCCAGTGCGGCGAAGCCCTGCACCTCCGGCTGGGTGAGCGGCTCGTGGGTGTTCACGGTCGGTGGTGCTCCTTGCCTGGGTGCTTCAGCAGGTGGGCAGGACGTTGATGTTGTCGCCGCCCTCCAGGTTGAGCCAGGCCCAGGGGATGTAGTTCTTCCCGCTGTACTCGACCTGCACCCACCAGGTGCTCTGCTTGTTGTTGTTGTAGATCCACGAGTCGACGTTCCCGCCGGACTTCTTGCAGTACGCCTTCAGCCGGGTGCCGGGCTTCGCCCAGCCCACCTGCTGGTCGTTGTCCTGCCGGGCGACGGAAAAGATCTCGTTGCCGTTGCGGCCGTCGACCTCTTTGTTGCAGTAGGTCCGCTGGTCGCCGTCCGGCCCGTTGTTGCACGTCGCGATGCCGTAGAGCACCTCGGTGGTCTGGGCCCGCGTCGCGGTGCCCTTGCCGGCGGCGTTGGTGGCGGTCACCGTGAACGTGTACTTCGTGCCCGGCGTCAGACCCGGCACCGTGATGCTGGAGCACGGCCCGGCCTTCGCCGGCTCGCCCGGCGTGTTCACCGAGCAGGTGGCCTTGCCGCCGCCGGCGTCCACGGTGAACGTGACGGTCGCCGAGGTGGCGGTCGCCGACGAGCCGGTGACCGTGACCCGTGGCTCGGCGACGGTGCGGGCGGTGGTGGTGGCCTCCGGGCCGGGCCCGGCCTCGTTGACCGCCTTCACCTTCACGGTGACGTTCTCGCCGTTGCCCAACCCGGTGACGGTCGTGCGGGTGTCGGTCACCTCGCTGCTGCGCCCGCCGACGTCCACCAGGTACTTCGTCACCGGCCGGCCGTTCGCCTCGGCCGGCGCCCACTGCACGGTGATCGCGCCGGGCTGGTCGGCGACCGTGCCGGCCCGCAGGTCGACCGGTCGGCCGGGCGCCGCGAACGGCACCACCGTGTTGCTGACCGGCGAGGCCGCCGAGCCGGCGCCCTTGTCGTTGACCGCGACCACGGTGAACGCGTACTGGGTGCCGAACTCCAGCTCCCCGGCGGGCACCACCAGCTCCGTCTTCGTCGACTCGCCGGCCGGCGCGTTCGTCCCCGCCGAGCTGGCCGTCACCGCGTACTTCGCGATCTTGTTGCCCTGCCCGTTCGCCGCCGGCCACTTCACCAGCACCGTGCCGTCCGGCCGCTCCTGAGCGGTGACGCTCGCGGGCGGATCGGGCACGGCGGCGGTCGGGGTGACCGGGTTGCTGCTGCGCGACGGGCCGTCGCCCTTGGCGTTCACGGCGTGCACCGCGAACCGGTACGTCTCGCCGTTGGTCAGCCCCTTGACCTCCACCGCACGCTGGTTGGCACCGACCTCCAGGCGCTGGCCGGCGCCCTGCACCACGTACTTCATGATCTCGGCGCCGTTCGCGGCGGCCGGCCGCCAGCTCACCCGGGCCTGGGCGTTGCCGGCGGCGGCGGTGACGCTGCGCGGCGCGCTCGGCTTGCCCACCCGGGGCTTCTTCGGCGGGGGCGGCGGCGGGGGAGTCGGCGGCGGGTCGCCGCCGAGCACGTCGTTGGCGTACTTGTTGACCTCGCGCACCTGGTGCTTGTCGTCCACCACCCGGGCGGTCGCCGAGTCGGGGGAGTTGATGAAGAGGTGGTTTTCCCGCACCTCCAGCTCCAGCGGCCCGTTCGCCCGGCCGCGGATGGTGTCGACCAACTGGCCGCCGGTGTCGAAGGAGTAGATGGCGCCGGTGGCCTCGTCGGCGCAGTAGAACCTGTCCGCCCAGGCCACCGCCGGGCTGAGCCGGTCGCCGTTGCCCGGCACGGTGAACGCCCGCTCCTCGCCGGCGTCACCCACCACCAGCACCCGCCGCTCGGCCGACACGGTCACCGGGACGCGCGGACCGCTGGTGCGGGCCGGCAGCGCCGCCGGGCCGGTCAACTTCAGGGGCGTCGGGTGCACCTCGCCGCGCTGCACCCGCACCAGCTTCCCGGCGGTGCGGTCGAGCACCGCGACCCCGTCGTCCAGCGTGGAGACCACCAGCTCGTGGCTGGCCTCGGCGACGTCGTACGTCTCGACCCGCTCGGGGCTGAGCCCGCCACCGGCGGGCGCGGCCGAGGCCGGCGCGGACGGCAGCTTCGCGGCGGTGACCGCCGACACTGTGCCCTCGCTGGGCACCGCGACCCAGAGCCGGCCCTCGCCGTCGAAGGTGCCGCCGGTGATGCCCGGCGGGTAGCGGACCGGCTCGCCGACCGGGGTCAGCGACCGCGGGTCGAGCTGGCGCACGATGCCCTGCACGGCGTCGACGACGAACGCCGCGTCCTCGTGCAGGGCGACGCTCACGCCGAGCCCGGGGGTGGTCCGCGTGGTCGCGGTGAGCTGCAGGGTGGCCAGGTCCAGTGAGCTGACCTGCCCGGTCTGCAGGTCGCGCAGGATCAGCAGCCGGTCGGTCTGGGTGACCTGCATCAGGTGGCGGCGAGCGTTGGGAACCTCGGTGCGGGTGTCGACGCGGGCGGTGACCCCGTTGACCCGGGCTAGCTCGCTGCGCGCCGCGCTCCACAGCCAGGAACTCGCGTCGTAGTTGGCCACCGCGTTGTCCGCCGCGCCCAACCCGAGGACGGTCAGCCCCATGGCCGCCAGCAGCGCGGTCACCGTGCCGACGGTCACCAGCCCGCCGCGCAGCCGGGACCGCGAACGGGGGGCTTCGGTGCGTGCGGCGTCCTCGATGCTGGCCACAGCCGGCTGCCTCCCCTGAGTCGTGGCAGGTGGCGCGCCTCGCGGCGACCCCTCCCCTAAGCCGGGTGCCATCATATGGCTCGGCAGGTGGCGGGGGAACCCGCACGGTCACCCCTGTGGATACCGAGCGTGTGCGGTGTGGACGAGCAGCTCAGCTCGGTGGGGTGCTGCGCTCCCGCTCGGTGCAGACCTGCCCCGAGGTGGCGAAGCTGTCCGTCGAGTAGACCGCCAGCACGGTGAAGCAGTAGTCCACTCGGGAGTTCAGGCCGTTGACCGTGTAGCTGGTCCGGCCAGGGTCCACGGTGGCCATCACTCCCAGCGCCTGCCCGGCCCGGCCACCGGCGACCATGAACGGCACCGCACCCTCGGACGGGTCGGTCCAGGTCAGCGTGATCGTGACCGAGTCGTCCCGCAGCTTCAGATCACCCGGCGGCGGGCCGGCCGCCGTCGGCGCCGCCGCGGTCGGCGCGGTCCCGGTCGCCGGTGGCGCGTCGTCGCGGTTCAGCAGCACCGCGCCCAGGCCGCCCACCGCCACCACGGCCACCCCGGCGGCCACCACCGCGCCGATCAGCGTCGCCCGGCCGCGGCCCGTCGACCTCTCATCGGTGTACGCCGGCCGATACCCGTCCTGGCCCGGGTGGTACTGCTGGCCCGGGTACACCTGCTGACCCGGTTGGTACTGCTGGGCCGGGTACCGCTCCTGGACCGGATACTGCTCGGGAGCGCCCGGCGGGTAGGTCGGGGCTGCGGTCGCAGGTGACGCGAAGGGACCCGGAGCAGCCGCTTCCGGCAGGGTCGACTCGGGGTACCCGCTGGAGATTTGCGTGGTCGGAGCCGGGTCAACACCCGGTGACCAGGCGGACGGTGCTGTCTCAAGCGGCGCCGCGACGGGGCTCGACGGTCGGGCAGTCAGGTCCGGCTGGGTGAGGCCCGAGTCAGGCCTTGCCGGAGCTCCGCCTGCCGGCCCGACGGGCGGGAACACCTCCGTCGAAGCGGGCGGCGTCACACCTGTCGAATGCGCTGGCGCGTCCGGCGGCATCGCCGTGGCACCGAGCTCACCCAACTCGACCTCGGCGTGTGCTTCACCCCCGCGCCCGTCCACCTGAGACCCACCCGCCGGGTCGTTGCCCGCCGTCGGTGACGGCGGCGGCGAGGTGCGGCTCCACGGCGGCGCGGTCAACCCCCACGGAGGTACGGGCGGCGCGCTCACCGGCGGCGCGGAGGTGGGTGGGCCGGACACCGGGTAGTCGTGGCCCGGTGGTGCGGAGACGGGCTGGTGGTAACCCGGCGGCCCGGACACCGGGTACGGCTGGCCCGGTGGTGCCGAGACAGGTTGGCCGTAGCCGGGTGGCCCCGACACCGGGTAGGGCTGGCTCGGTGGTCCGGACACGGGGTAGGGCTGGCTCGGTGGGCCGGATACCGGGTACGGGTGGCCGGGCACTCCGGACACCGGCTGGGGGTAGCCGGGCGGTCCGGAGACGGGATAGGGGTGGCCGGGTGACCCCGACACGGGGTAGGGGAGCCCCGGTTCTCCTGACATGGGGCGGTTGTGGCCGGGCGGTCCGGACACGGGGAGGTTGCGGCCGGGGGGTGCGCTCACCGGGTGCGCCTGTTCGGGAGGTGCGGTGGCGGCGGAGGGCCCGCCCGCCGCGCCGCCGGCCACGTTGGGTGAACCGCTCGCCTCGGCCGGCGTGGCCGCAGCCCGGGCCGTCTCCTCGGCCAGGAGCGGCTCGATCTGCTGAACCTGGATCGTCGGGTTGTCCCATTGGGGCGCCGGAGACGGCGGGACCGCCGGGGCTGTCGGCGCGGCGGCTGGCACCGGGGTGGATGGCGTCGGCGGGGGCGGCGCGTCGACCGCTGGGTGCTGCGGTTGGTCGCCCACGCGCTGGCGTGGCGGTACGGGTGATTCGGACAGGGGCCGGGGTGGCTGCTGCGGTCCGACCAGCAGCTGCGGCTGCGCCGGCTGGCTCGCCGGCCGTGGGCGAGGCGACAGGTCGACCGGCGGTCGGGCTGGTCCCGGCTGCTGCTCGGTGCGCTGGCGCGGCGGCACGGGTGGTGAGGCGGGAGGTGCTGGCGGCGGCGCGAGAGTTGCTGACGGCGGCGCGGGAGGTGCTGGTGGCGGCGGTCCGGGCTGCGGTGACCCCGGCGTGACGGAGGTCGGTGTCGATCGAGCTGCCGGCGGGGCCGGCGTCACCCGGGGGGCGGGAGCCGGTCCCGGCGGTGGACCGGTATCGGTGGGCGGGGGTGGTGCGGCGGGTGCGCGTACCGCCGAAGGGGTCGGCTGAGGAGGGGCCGGCGGTGGCGGCGGAGCCCAGGGCGACGCGGCGGCCGGCGGTTCGCCCGCCGACGGTCGCATCGCGGCCAGGGTCGCCAGGGACAGCGTCGGACCGGACAGCGCCGAGCGCGTCCCTGCATCGTCTGCCGGGGCGGGATCGGCGGACCGGTTGTCAGGGGCCTGCCGGGGTGCCGGCGTCGACACGTGCCGCTCGGCCGGCGCGGCCGGGCCGGGAGCGGCATCGCCGAGGTAGTGGCGGGCGGCGCGTACCACCGGGTGGTGCACCCCGAGCACGGCGGGCCCGGCGGTGGCGACGCGGGTGTAGTTGCGGCGGGCCTCGTGCCGGTTGCCCAGTTCCTCGGCGACCTCCGCGAGTTCGAAGGCGAGCGCGAGCATCACCGGGTCCGAGTGCTCCCAGCGCCGCTCGCCCGCGGCGAACGCCTCCTCCAGCACCCGGCGGGCGGCGAGCGGGTTGTCCGCCTCCCGGTGCAGCCGGGCCAGGAGGTGCGCGGTGTGCAGCACCTCGGGGTGGTCTTCCCCGTACGGCGGGCGGGCGGATCCGACGGCCTCCGCGAGCAGTTGCTGGGCGGCGCTGAGGTCGCCCGCGGCGCGCAGGGCGAGGGCCCGGTGCTGGGCGGCAGCCAGAGGAGAGGGATGGGGCACGTGGCAATGCTGCCGTCAGAGGGCCGCCGGACGCTACCCGGACACGTCTTCGGCCGTGCGTCGGTGAGCCCTCGTGAGGCGGTCTGAGCAGCGGTGGAAACGCCTCGACGGGGGGCTCGGATGGCGATGTGCATGATCCACGAGTGGCGTGTACAGTAACTCCCCGTGCGGCCCGCCGGGCCGACCTTCGGGTGTCAAGATCATCCAGGTCGGCGAGGTAGGCTGAACGAGCAGGTCCGGGTGGCGGAATGGCAGACGCGCTAGCTTGAGGTGCTAGTGCCCGTATAGGGCGTGGGGGTTCAAGTCCCCCCTCGGACACAATTTAGTACATGATCCACTTGGGTTTGCCTGAGCGGATACCGTGCGGGCGGTTGGCCGATAGGTCAGGTTCAGCCCCAATTCGCGGTAGATCAGGGCCTTGTCGGCGGGGTCGGCGTCGCGGAGGACGGCCGTGATGTTTCCCAGGGTTTCCACGATGCGGCGGATCTCGTCGGGGCTCATTGTCTGGCGTCCGTTGAGGCGGCGCAGCTTGGCCTCGGCAGTGACCTGTTCTGCTTGGACGTCGGCGATCCATCGGCTGACGACGGCGGGGTCGGCGCCGCTGTCGAGGGCGGCGCGGTAGCGGTCCAGCCGGGTGGTGCAGGTGGCGAGGGTTTCCCGTGCCGCCTTGATCGCCTGTTGGTCGGCGTCGTCGTGTTGCGCTTCGGCCATGGCGTGGACGGTTGCGGTGAGTTGGCTGGGTGAGAAGGCTCGGGCGAGCCATGGGTCGAGTTGTTCGAGGATGTGGTCCTCGCGGACGTAGACGCTGCGGGGGTGGGCGATGCGGTTGGCGTCGGCGTACTCGGCGGCGTAGGTGCAGCGGTAGTTGTTGCGGTCGTTGTTGAAGCTGCCGATCATGCGCCGGTGGCAGATGCCGCAGTGCAGGAGGCCGGACAGCACGTAGTTGCGTTTGCTGGCCCGGGGCTTCGTGACTCCATCGGGACGCCGTCCTGCACTGGCGATCAGCGTCTGGGTATTGGTGTACGTCTCGTCGTCCACGAGTGGTTCGTGTGCCAGGGCGCCGGAGTAGATCCACTCGTTGGCGGGGTTCCAGCGCAGCTTGGTTTCGTGTCCGAGGGCAACGTCGTCGACGTCGATCAGGATTTCGGCCTTGCGTTGTTTGTTCCACACCTGGCGGCCGGTGTACCGGGGGTTGGTCAGGATGACGCGGATGGCGCTCTTGCTCCATGCCGTGGTGGTGCGGTGTGGGTTGCGTCGCCGGTCGTAGGCCGAGGGGGAGAGGATGCTGTCGCGGGTGAGTCCTTCGGCGATGGCGAAGATGCCCTGTCCGGCGAGGTACTCGGTGTAGATGCGTCGTACGACGGGTGCGGTGAGCGGGTCAGCTTCCAGGTGGTGCAGCCGTCGACCGTCGGCGGCCTTGCCCGGATTGGGGTGGGGGCCGGCGTCAACGAGTCGGTAGCCGTAGGGTGGCCGTCCACCGAGGAATCGTCCCTCGGTTGCGGCCTGGGCGGCCATGGCACTGCGGACTCGCACCTTGATGCGGTTGCGCTCGCCTTTGCTCATGCCTCCGTAGAGGGCCATGTCGAGGTCGTGAGCGTCGCTGCCCGGGTCGACAGCCCCACCGACCTCAGGCACCCACAGTTCGACACCGTAGTGCTCGAACAGGGGGAAGGTGAGCCCGAACTGATTGCCGTAGAAGGCGCGCTGGGGTTCACCGATCACGACGGCAGCGAAGCCTCGGTGCGGGTCGCGGAGCGCGGCGAGCAGGCGGGTCGCCTCGCCGCGACGTCTCCACGGCAGGGATCGGGACAGCCCGATGTCGAAGAACTCTTCGACCACCTGTCCGCCTACCGGCTCGATCAGGGCTCGCGATCGAGATAGCTGCCAGGCCCGGGATGCTTCCGGGTCCTGCTGGTCCTCGGTCGACACTCGCCCGTAGAAGGCGAATCGCAGAGGTTGAGCAGCGAAGGCCCCTTGATCCGACCCGTGCCGGTTGAATCCTCGGTCAGTGTTCATTCTTCCTCACTTTCGGCGCGCGGTAGCTGTCCGTGGGCGGCGAGAAGTATCCGTAGAAGCCGGCGAGCGGCGGTCAAATTGAGGCCGGGCGGATCTAATGGAACGATCACCGTGGGTGATGTACGTTGGTGGTCCTGTGTCGACTGATCGACGACACAATTATATGCATTGTCATTGGAATTGGGAAAATCTGGCAATGGTTGTGCCATAGACGCTCCGTGAAGCAGAGGCATCCGAGTATTGGATGCCGAGCGGAATCTTCATCGGTGCCTCCTTTCTGGAGCTGACGACCTTGGTCGGTTGGCAGCAGACGCGGCGAGTGATGTGTAGTACCGCGAAGCGCTGGACCTGCTGTGGCGCGTGAGTCCGACCGCCTCGCTTCGGTGCAAGCGGCAACTCTTCCGGGCGAACGAGGGCGGCCTGAGGTGTCCTGGGATTTGCCCTCTACGCGGCCGTGCCTGCTTCGGGGCCGCTTTCTCCCTGCTCAGCCCCACGAGGGAAAAGGCGCATGTATCGGAGTGGCGCGCCGTTTCCTTTCGAAGCGCATGCAATAAGCAGCAGCACTTCGCTCTATTGTCGAGCGCGGAGTCCTCCACGCGGCACCGGAACAGTTCGCTGACCCTGGCGCGTACCTTCGCGGCTCTGAAGCAACGAGCTAGAAGGGGGATCCGAGCCGGAACGGTTGTACGAGGCTGCGCAAGCGGTAAGAACGCTTTCGTCGGTCTTCAGTCGCTTGGGCGGTCGGTGAGGCGGCGCAGCGTTGTTCCTGGCTGGGGGAAGGCGAGCCGCAGGGTGTGTGTTCGCGCTCCCTACGGCTCACCCGTTGGCCGCCCGAGAGGTGATTCCCTTCCCGGACCTGTGGGACGAACCTTTCGTCGCGGCCCCCGCTGAGACCGGGCGGTGGCGGGACGTCTGGCTGGCGGCTGACGAACGCGATGGCCACCGAGTCCGCATCGGCGCCGTCGCCGTGCAGCCCGACGACTGTCTCAGTGCGATCGCCAACGGCTACGGCATCGCTTTGGCCCCGAATCCGCCGCCCGCTTCTACGCCCGCCCTGGCATCGTCTACCGGCCCGTCAGCGGCGTCAGCCCTAGCCAGATCGGCGTGGCCTGGGCAGCCGGCGACCACGCCAATCCCGTCATCCAAGACTTCGTCCGCTGCTGCTTGAGCAGTCGACCACCGCTGCCGTGCCGGGCTCCGTATCCGCCCAGTCCAGAGGAGTGCGAGGCCCGACGTCGATGAGGAGCAGAACCCTTGTATCGCTCCGGTCATCAGACTGTGGTCGTTGAATTCTCGCCCACCTGATGCATTTCCCGAGGGTTGCCGTAGCGGACGGCTGTCCCCGGTTGTTCGTGTACCGCGACCTACCGGTGGAGCCGTCCGGTCACACGAACCGGAAAAGTGCAGGTCAACAGCGAGATCACGTCATGGAGTGGACCGAATGTGCCAGAACCCGAACCGCCTCCCAGCAGCTCAGGGGCCAGTTGTGGCGGTTGCGCCGGTACGTCGGCGGACACCGTGACGTGGGCCGCCCGACATGATCACGTCGTAGCGCGCTACGCATTCATGCCTTACTAGGACTGACCAGTCCTGTTTGGTAAGCGATGACAACCAGTTGTGCGCGGTCGCGCGCACCCAGTTTCGCCATCGCGTGGCTGACATGGGTGCGCGCGGTGGCTGGGCTGAGAAACAACTCGATGCCGATCTCGTTGTTGCTCATGCCCAATCCCACCAGGGCTAGCACTTCACGCTCGCGCTGGGTTAGCACCGCGAGCCGGTCCTCCGCGGCCTGGGTGGCTGTTCGTTGCGCGGTGAACTGGCTGATGAGGCGTCGGGTGATCCGCGGCGCGAGCAGCGCGTCTCCGGCGGCGACCACCCGGATGGCATGCAGGAGCTCGGCCGGTCCGGCGTCTTTGAGCAGGAAGCCGCTGGCGCCGGCTTGCAGTGCCTCGAAGACGTACTCGTCGGTGTCGTAGGTGGTCAGGATGAGGACTCGGACCTGCTCCAACCCGTGCGTCTCGGCGATCTGGGTGGTGGCTCGAATCCCGTCCAGCTTTGGCATGCGGATGTCCATGAGGACGACGTCGGGGCGGGTGGCGCGGGCCCGCTCGACGGCTTCGGCGCCGTTAGTGGCTTCTCCCACCACCGTGATGTCGTCTTCGAGTTCGAGTAGGACCTTGAACCCGGATCGCACGAGACCCTCATCGTCGGCGAGCAGCACCTTGATCGGAGCGTTGGTTAACGGTGACGCGGCCGCTGCGTTCACAGGCGCGACCCGGTCGGCGCGAGGGGCAGCCGGGCCGTGACTTCGAACCCTCCGCCCGGAGTCGGCTTGGCGTCGAGTTCTCCGCCCAGCAGTTGACAGCGCTCGCGCATTCCGAGGATCCCGTGGCCGGGCGTGGCCGAACTGCCGGTGCTGGTCGGATACTGGGCCGGTAGGTGCGGGTAGGCGGGGTCATCACCTGTGGCGGCACGGCGGCCCTCATCGGTCACGCGGATCTCCAAGACGTCGACCCCCGGGTTCAGCGCCACCGTCACCCGAGTCGGGCCGACGTGGCGGATCACGTTGGTGATCGATTCCTGCAGGATTCGGTAGGCAGCACTCCCCACCGCGCTCGGCAACGGCGTCGCGGGCGAGGTCTCTTCGAGGTTGATGTCGAGTCCGGCATCGCGTGCCTTGGCGGTGAGTTCCTCGATCTGCCCAAGCCCGGGGTACGGCACGCGCCCGTTGTTGTCGTCACGGAGTACCCCGAGGATGGCGCGCATCTCCCGCAGCGCCCGAGAACTGGTCTGCTCGATGACTTGCAGCGCCTCGCGTGCCACTTCCGGCCTCTTGTCGAGCACGTGCGCGCTGACACCGGATTGGACGTTGATGATCGCGATGGCGTGCGCAACCGTGTCGTGGACCTCGCGCGCGATCCGGAGCCGTTCGGCGTCGACCCGCGCCCGCGCCTCCTCCTCGCGAGTCCGTTCAGCCAGCTCGGCACGCTCCTGAGCTTCGGCTGCGATGACCCGTCGAGACCGAACGGACTCGCCGAGCGCCGCGCTCATCACCGACGCACCGATCCGGAAGAACACCCAGCCGATGGCGGCGCGTGGCTCGATGTCGGCCGCGGCGACCAGCCATCCGACGGCGAGCACCGTGGTACCGAAGCCAGCCAACACCAGCGACCGGCGCCCGTCGCCGTACGCGGTGAGGGTGTACAGGGCGACGAAGAGCCCGAGCCAGCCGGGCCCGTCCGGGAAGTCGAGGCTGAAATACACCAAGCTGACGAGTGCGGTGGTGACAAACACCGGAACCGGCCACCGGCGGCGGACGGCCACGACCAGGCCACTCAACGCCAGCAGCGCGTATCCGAGGTTGCCGAGGTCGGCGAGCGGACGCGATGCCCCGTCGACGGCAACGCGGGCGACCGTGCCCTGCACCTGCATCACGGTGACGAAGAGCGCGAGCGCCACGTCCTGCGCCACCACCCGCAGGGAGAACGACACGGCACGCTGTTCCATGCAGCGATCCTACGGTTCTCGTCCACAGGCGAATCTGGGCCCAGACGCGCGACCTGCTACGCCGGCGGGCGTAGTGAGATACGAGGTCGTCTACGGCCAATTGCGTAGACGCTGCCACCCGCTGTCCGAGGCCACGGCAGCCTCCCCGGCGCGATGATCGCCGCCATGAGCGATCACCCCCACCCACTTCGAGGAGCGCACCATGCGTAGATTCTTCGCCGGCCTGGCGGCCCTACAGATGTTGGCCGTCGTCACGCAGTTCTTCCTGGCCGCCAGCGGTGCGTTCGACACGGCACCCAACGATGAGTCCTTCCAACCGCACCGCGCGCTGGGCGGCGGAATTGTCCTGCTCGCGGTCCTGGTGGCCATCGTCGCCGCGACAGCCCGGATGCCCGGGCGGCTCATCGGGATGAGCGGCCTGGTCGCGGGGCTCGCGGTTGTCGAGTTCGTGATCAAGGGGATCGCCACAGCGCTCAACGGCACCGGCGGCAGCTCGACCGCCGGCGGGCTCGTCTTCGGTCTGCACGCGGTCAACGGTCTCGCCATCCTGGCGATGGCCGGGATGATCGTCCGCCAGGCCAGGCAGCTGTCCGGGCCGGCCGCACCCACGCGACAGGCGCCATGAGCACGAGGCTGTTGATCGTCCTGGACCACGTCGTCGCGCTGCTGGGCGTCGCGGCGTGGTTCGCGACCGGCGTCATGCTGGCGCTCCGGCGAACCCGGCTGGCGCTCGCCGTTCTCGTCGCGGCGGTGCTCGTGACGCTGGCCCGGGTGGTCAGCGTGGCGATACTGGCCGGCCGGGGCTGGTGGTTCGTACAGGAGAAGGTGCTACTGGGGCTGCCGATGCTGGGGGTCGCCGGGGCCGTCGCCGTGCTGCTCGTAGGCCCACAACTGCTCGCGGCGAGACGGGGGCGAGGCGACGGAGCGTCGGTAGACGGCGTGGTTTCGGTGTTCACTGCGGCTTACGCGGCACTGGCCGGTCTTGTGGTGACCTTCCTGGTCGGGTACCCGCTCACCGTGAGCACGGCCTTGATCACGATCTCACTCGTGTGCGCCGGCGCGTTGCTGACCGCGCGGGTGATCGCGCCGCCCACCGGGAACGCCGCTGGTGCGGGCGTCGCTCAGGCACCGGAGGGTCGACGCGCGATCTCGCGCCGCCGGTTCCTCGGCTGGACCGGTGGCGCGGTCGTGGTGACCGCGGCCGGTGCCGGCACTGGGCTGTCGTTCCTCCCCGCCGAATCGGTGAGCAGGGGAGGCGGCCCGGGACGCTCGTCCCGAGCGGCCGTGTCGGTGGCCGACCTACGGGGCTCCGGCTCACCGGCACCGGGTGGCACCGTGCGGCGGCACGTGCTCACCGCGAAGAAGGCCACCGTACGGCTCCCGTCCGGACGAGAGATCGACGCGTGGACCTACAACGGCGAGGTCCCGGGTCCGGCGATCACCGCGACCCAGGGTGACCTGATCGAAGTGCGGCTGCGCAACGCCGACATCGAGGGCGGCGTGACCCTGCACTGGCACGGCTACGACGTACCGTGCGGCGAGGACGGCGCGCCGGGTGTGACCCAGATGGCCGCGGGACCCGGTGAGGACTTCGTCTACCGGTTCCGCGCCGACCAGGTGGGCACCTACTGGTACCACACCCATTACGCGTCCCACGTCGGCGTACACAAGGGGCTGTACGGAACCCTCGTCGTGAAACCGCGCGACGGACGGCGAGCCGACGAGCACTCTGCGGCGGAGCAGGTGGACCTGACCCTGCCCGTGCACACCTTCGACGGCACCGTCGTGATCGCAGGCAGAGACGGCCAGACCGAACACCCCGCACCACCCGGTACACCCGTGCGGCTGCGATTGATCAACACCGACTCGGATCCGCACCGGATCGTCCTCGCCGGAACCCCGTTCCGGATCACGGCCGTCGACGGCCGAGACCTCAACCAGCCGGGGGAGGTCAGCGGCGTCGGACTGCACCTGCCCGCAGGCGGGCGATACGACCTGGTGTTCCTCATGCCGGACACGTCCGTGGCACTCGTTGTCGACGACGATCGTGACGGCGGACTGCGCATGCGGCCGCATGGCGATGCCCCCGGTGAAGCGCGCGTCGAGGACACGTCCGACTTGCCGGAGCTGGACCTGCTGCGGTACGGAGCTCCGACCGCCGTGCCCTTCGACACCCGCAATGCCGACCGGCACTTCACCATGGTCCTCGACCGCGGAGTGGCCATGGTCGACGGCCGACCGGCGTACGCGCAGACCGTCAATGGCCGAGGCCACCCCTCCGTCCCCGATCAGCTCGTCGCCAAAGGCGACATCGTCCGGTTCACCGTCGTCAACCGAAGCCTGGAAACGCACCCCTGGCACCTGCACGGCCATCCCGTGCTGATCCTGTCCAGGAACGGAACGCCGTCGACGGGCAGTCCGCTGTGGGTGGACACCTTCGACGTCCGGCCAGGCGAGAAATGGGAGGTCTCGTTCCGCGCTACGAATCCCGGAATCTGGATGAACCATTGCCACAACCTGCCCCACGCGCATCAGGGCATGATGCTGCGACTGCACTACGACGGCGTCACGACGCCATTTGGCGGCCCGCACGGCGGAATCTCGGGCCATGGCCACTGATCCAGCCCGCGCCGCTCCTCAGCCCGGTGGGTGCGCGGACGATCTCAAGTCGAATCTCCTTGTCCTGGTCCACCGGCACACCCGGACAATCATCGACGCCGAACTGCATCGGCTGGCCCGTCGAGCCCCATCCCTCTCCCCTGCCGACTTGGACGTCATCAACACGGTGCTGGAAGAGCTCGCCGAGTCGGTGACTCTCGCCCCGCTGCGAAACGCACCACGGGAAACAGCGGTTCTGCTAACACGCATTTTCGGCGCCGGAATGAACACCGATCGAGTGCAACACTCAACGACTTGAGGAGAGATTGATGACAACCGAGACTTCCCGTACGGATGGGGCTCTGGCGGGACTAGCCCGGTTCTGTTACCGGCGCCGTCGCCTCGTCCTCCTGACCTGGATCGTCGGCGTCATCGCCGTGGCGATCGTCGGCTTCGGCTTCGGCGCCGCCTCCGACAACGACTTCTCCGGTGGAGACTCCGATTCCGCCAGGGCGCAGGTTCTGATCGAGAAGCACTTCCCCGAGCAGCAAGGGGACACGCTGACTCTTGCGATCAAGGCAGAGAAGGGGATCGACGACCCCGCCGCCCGGCAGAAGATCGAGAAGGTCATCGCCGATCTGGACGCCTCACCCATTACAGGACCGGTGACCTCGCCGTATCAGGACGAGGATCTGGTGACGAAGGATCGTCGTATCGCCCGTACGACCATCCCGCTGACCGACAAGGAGGTGAAGAAGACCGCCGTTGAGCCCCTGGTGACCACGGTCAAGGAAGCCTCCGGTGACGGCGTGACGCTGGGGCTGGGCGGGGACCAGGCAGCGAAGGCCGAGACACCTCCGCAGGGTCCGGCCGAGAGCGTGGGCGTCCTGGCGGCAGCGGTGATCTTGTTCATCGCCTTCGGGTCACTGGTGGCGATGGGCCTGCCGATCGTGACCGCACTGCTGGCGATCATCGCCGGCATCGCCCTGATGAAGCTGGTGGGGCACGTGGTCCCCTCGCCGGATTTCACTGTGATCCTCGCCGCGATGATCGGGCTCGGTGTCGGCATCGACTACGCACTGTTCATCCTGACCCGGTACAAGGACAGCCTGCAGGACGGCGATGAGCCCGAGAGCGCCACTGTCAAGGCCATCACCACCGCAGGACGCGCGGTGCTGTTCGCCGGCACGACCGTTGTGATCGCGTTGCTGGGCCTGATCGTCATGGGACAGAGGCTGATGACCGGAGTGGCCGTCGCCACGTCGGTGATCGTGCTGGTGACGATGATCGCCGCAGTGACCCTGCTGCCGGCGTTCCTGGGCTTCACCGGCCACAAGATCAACTCGCTGCGCCTGCCCCGTCGCACGTCCCGCAAGCAGAGGGCCGACGGTGTCCCGTCTCGGGAGCGCCGCACTCCCGCCGAGCGCTGGGCGGGCGTGGTGCAGCGCAAGCCGCTGGTCGCCGCGGTTCTGGCCGGCGCGGTCCTGCTGGTGCTGGCCGCCCCCATGCTGTCGATGCGGCTGAGCCTGCCCGACGCCAGTGTCCAGCCCCACGACAGGAGCAGCTACACCTCACACAAGATCGTCTCCGAGGGCTTCGGTCCCGGCTACGGCGCACCCCTGATCTTCGCCACCGAGGTCGACTCCAAGAACGCCGATCTGCGTCCCGTCGTCGAAGCGGTCAGCAAGACCGAGGGCATCGCCTACGCCACGCAGCCTCGGATCAGCGAGGACGGGCAGGCCGCCACCTTCATAGCCTTCCCTAAGACCGGATACCAGGACGAGGCGACCGCGGACCTGGTGCACCAACTCCGTGACGACGTGCTGCCCAAGGCGCCCGGCGGCGAAGGGGTCTACGTCGGCGGCCCGAACGCCGCCACGATCGACAACGCAGACGAGGTCGGCTCGCGCCTGCCCCTAATGATCGCGGTCGTCATCGCGATGTCCGTGGTGCTGCTGATCGCGCTGGTCCGGTCGGTCACGATCGCGCTGCAGGCCGCCGTGATGAACCTGCTGTCGATCGGCGCCGCCTACGGCGTGCTCGTCGCGGTCGTGCAGTGGGGATGGCTCGGCTCGGCCCTCGGTTTCCCCACCGAAATGCCGATCACGACCTGGGTGCCGATGATGATGTTCCCGGTCCTGTTCGGCCTGTCGATGGACTACGAAGTCTTCCTGATCTCGCGGATCCGTGAGGAGTACGAGCGCACCGGCGACACCCGGATGGCCGTCACTCGCGGGCTGGCACGGACCGCCAAGGTCATCACGGCCGCGGCCGCCATCATGATCGCCGTCTTCACGACCTCCCTGCTCGGCCACGACGTCGCGGTCAAGCAGGGAGGTCTGGGCATGGCCGTCGCCGTACTCATCGACGCCACCATCGTCCGGATGGTCCTCGTCCCCGCGGTGATGGAACTGTGCGGCAAGGCCAACTGGTGGATGCCCGGACGCCGGGCACCGAAGGCGACCTCGGCTTCACACAGGCCAGGGTCGCGGAAGAGGTCAGAGGCTGACCCTTCCTGGAGTCGGAGTGCGGGGAACCCTCGGCGGATTCCCCGCGCTCCTCTTGCGAAGATCCGGAGAGCGCAGTCTCGGGGGCGTCCCTCGTGTAGGACGGACCCGCTGTCCGAGGCGGCCGCAGCGATCCGGCACCTCGAGGTGGAGCAGGCCCGGGGCTGTTCCGGGTGGCCGGGCGGTGCTGGCGCCCGCCCGGCCAGCCGGTCGAACAGCAGGCCATCGATGCAGGCAACGAGATGATTGCCGATCTGCTCCGGGTGCCGGGCTACCCCCGACCCCGGCACAGCACGCTGACCATAGGGACCAGACAGGTTAATGGTCGTTCAGCATGAACAAGAGCGTCTGGTGCTCGACATCCAGGAACGCGACCCGCCACCGCGTCGACGGATTCCCCTCGTTGTACAACCTGCTGTGTAACCACCGCGGCTCCGCCGGCAGGAACGGCACGAGAGCGAGCCACGCGTCCGAAGGGGTGCTGGAGTGCGGAAGCTCATCAAGCTTGACAGATACGTACGGCACGAACTCGTATCGCTCCGCCAATCGCCGCGCGTCCTCCGGACGCAGCTTGACCACACCCTGGTACGCCCAGTCCGTCGGACCCGGCACTCTGGTACATGGGTTGCCCAACGCGCGTACTTGCCAGTGAACCTCAGGGTAATCGCCGAGATCCGGCATCTCCTCCGGCGGATCCCAGCGGTCGGTACGGACCTTCACCTCCCCAGCGTGCACCGACTCCTGGCACGCGCTCACCTCGGCCGGATCGTCGCTGCCGGACAGGATTGCGGCCGCGACGAACCCGACGACCACCAGCAGCATCGCGGCAGACGCGCCGAGTACGGCCACCAGTGCAGGAGTGCGGGTTTTCATGGCCATGAGAGTACGAATCCTCGGTGAAAGCGCCATACGGCGGTAGCCAGTTCGGCGGTAGACCACAAAGGGTGGGTGGATGTGGTGTTGTAAACGGCGAGTTCAAAAGCTGATCTCCTCGTCGGCATCTCTGAGGAGGGCCGGGGTTCGGGGCGGAGCCCCGAGGTCTTCTGCGTCCTGGTCGTCCGTCAGGGTGGCCGGCCGGCCCGGCCGATGCCGGCCGGAGGTCGCCAGCAGGCCGGGGCCGGGCCGGCGCCGGCCTGGCACCGCACGAGCTGCGGCACACGGCGGCCAGTCTCGCGGTGGCCGAGGGCGCCAACGTGAAGGCGGTCCAGCGGATGCTCGAGCACGCCTCGGCGGCGATGACGCTGGACGTGTACGCGGACCTGTTCGAGGACGATCTGGACCAGGTGGCGGACCGCCTGGACCGGGCGGCGGGTCGTGCCGCTGCGGACTCAGTGCGGACTGACGGCGCCGGCCCGGACCTCGACGCGGTTCGCCCGGGTCGCCGACAGCATGGTTGAGCAGGGCGTTTGCATGGTGGACCGGATGTGGCAGAAAACGAACCGCATTCCCGCAGCTCAGGGACCTGCTGTATCAGTTTCGGCCGTTCGTCAGCGGGGCATCGTAGGCAGCTGAGGGCGCGTGGATCCAGATTGACTACCGGTGACGATCGAGCAGTCGATGGTGCACTCACCCGGCGATCATCAACGTACGACAGACAGGACCGCCCGCCGTCGGGCGGACCGCCCTTGCCACCAGGATGGCTACTTTTGACTACGCCTTGTCACCTCACCAGAAGGACGAGTACCAGCGGATCAAACGCCGGCCCCACCTTGTAGAGGGGCGACGCCATCGTAGGCACCGGTGACGGTCCGGAGGAGCTCGACATTGCTCGGGTAGGTCGCCGAGAGGAGTTCGCGTATTACGGGTTCACGGTCATAGTCGTCGGCCAGACGTAAGCCGAGGATGACGTTGGCCATCATGCCGGCGGCGAGGGTCTGACTGGCTTGTTCGGGTGTGAGATGGCCGTGGTTGACGAGCACTTGGTAGACGCGGAGGAAGCCGTCTCTGGCGAGTGGCCCGATCTCCGGATCGGTGCCGGCGGTGAAGGCGTGCGCGAGGCAGAGTTGCAATCCCTGCTCCTTGAACAGTTGAAGGTAGGCGACACCGATACGCGGTGCGAGGTCGCCAGGTGCGTCGTCGTCGATCGTCTGCTCGAACACCTCGACCACCCTGTCGAGCGCGTGCTCGATCGCGGCTCGGACGAGCGCGTCTTTGCTGCCGAACAGGGACACCACGTATGGCTGGCTCACGGCGGCCTCGCGGGCGATGTCTGCCGTGGTGGTTGCGGCGAAGCCCTTGCTGCCGAAGATCCGGATCGCCGCAGCGAGCACGGAAGCGCGCCGCTGGGACGAGGAGACTCGTTTCTGGCCCATGGTTGACATGTTATCAATCAATCAATAACCTTCGCGAGACGTGGGCTGCCGATCAGCCACTTCGGCGGGAGCACTAGCGATCGCGGCGATCGGCTCCAGCCGTGCTTTCTCATGTGCGGTGTCACGCCGCGGATGCTGCGGCGCAGCTCGCCGCTTGGGGCGTGACACTGTGCAGACCGGCACGATGAGAGGACCGGGGATGGACGTGCTGATGTTCGCCACCGTCGCGGTGCTGGGGTTCACGGCGTGCGCCGAGTTCGGTTCCTATGCTTTTGTGCATCCGGTGGTCAAGCGTCTGGCGCCGCGTGACCACATCCTGGTCGAACAGGGTCTGCTGCGTACCTTCGGCATTGTGATGCCGGTGCTGATGACGGCTTCGCTCGTGCTGGCTATCAGCTACGCGGCCCGCCCTGATGGGGCGGGGCTGCCCGAGGTGTTGCGTTGGGTTGCGGCCGCGACCTGGGCCACGGGCATCGTCACGACCGTGGTCGTGAACGTGCCGATCAACCTGTCCACACTGCGCTGGGACAAGGATTTCCCTCCGGAGCGCTGGCAAGAGCGCCGTAACCGCTGGGAGTGGTTTCAGGGATACCGTTCGTGGGCCTATCTCGCGGCCTTCCTGCTCGTCGCTCTCTCGGTCGCCACGGTCGGCTGAGAGAGTGTTGGGTTACCCCGTTGACTACGTGAAGTGAGTCGACGGGATCCGTTGTGGTGTAGGGGATTACAGAAGCGGATACCGGATCAAGTGCGACCGGCTTGCCGACGGCCAGGCGCGGTCAGTACCCGCCCGGCTTTGGATGCGGTGCCCGTGGGACGAGGTGGCGTGGCCTTAGTGGTCGTCGTCTACCTCGTAATCTTCCGTACCAGGACGGCCTGAAATGAGGCGCCTCATGACACTTCAGGTCAGGAGTTCGCGGGCCAGGGCCTCGGTCCACCAGCGTTCGACTTGATCGGGTTGCCAGCCGCGTTCGTCGGTCAGTGTGGTGTAGACGTCGATGTTGCAGATCGCCGCGTAGATATCGACGGCCGACGGTATGTCCAATCCTTGCCGGAGAACGCCGCCCGGCCACGACGAGAACACCTGGATCCTGGTTTCGTCCCCCCGCTGACGGCCGTCGCGGTAGACGCTCGCCAGGTCGGGCTCGGTGCGGCCCGCCTCGCGCACGAGCGTGATGACGTCACCGGCGCGCTCGAAGAGGCGCCGGTCGTAGCCGGCCATCGCCGCGAGCTGCCGCACCGGATCGTTCTCGGCCCCTTCCAGTTCGGCGAGCGACTGCGATGGATCCGCGGCGATGTCTGCCGCGTCGGCCAGGGCTCGGGTCAGCCCGGTCTTGTTCCCGTACACCGCGTAGACGGTCGGCACCGAGACCCCGGCCTCCCGCGCCACGTCACGTACCGTGGTCGCCGCCCAGCCCCGGGAGAGGAACAGCCGACGAGCGGCGCTGGCGATCTCACCCCTGGTCTCTGCCGCTTGCGCCGCCCGGCGCAGCGACTCGTACCTGCGCCTGCCTGCCTCGGCGGTCATGGCTTGCCCCCTTCGGTTTCCGGAACTTATATTGAATACATGTCACGTAAACTCGGTGTCGAACGAAGCACCTGGACGTTCTCACGGATCGCCGGACTCGCCGGACTCGGCTTCGCCATCCTGATCGTCTCCATCAACGCCTTCCTGGTACCAGCCGGCCTGCCCCACACCGGTGCGGAGACCAACGACGTTGTCCAGTTCTTCACCACCCAACAGAACACCGTCGGCCTCGCGTCAGCACTTGCACCGATCGCCTGGGTGCTGGCCACCCTGTTCGGCGCCGGCGCGGTCTCCGTGCTGTGGCGATCCGACCGCGAGCAAGGCACAGCCTGGTCTCTGGTCGGATTCGCCGGGGTGATCCTGCAGAACATAACCTTCAGCGGCGTGATGGCCACGCGGCTCGCGCTCGCGTCAACGACCGCGCAGGACAGCAGCACGATCGCCGGACTCTGGGCACTGCACAACGCGCTGTTCATCTTCAACGGCACCTTCCTGGCACTGGCCATGACCGGCCTGTCCATCAGCGGCCGACGCGCCGGCCTGATCCGCCGCTGGCACAGCGGGATCGGCCTGCTGGCCGCCGCACTCCAGTTCGGCTCGGCCGTGCTGAGCCCCCTGGTCATCGACGACCCCGGTCCGGTCGGTCTCCTCGGCCTTGTCAGCTGGCTGATCTGGGTCGTGTGGATCGTCGCCTACGGCATCACCCTGATCCGCCTGACATCCGTTCCCATCCAGGCGATACCGAATAACCGACGCACCGGTCCCGTTGAGTCATTTCGATCAGACCAGCGGCAGGCCGATCTACCCGACGGCCAGCGTCGCCATCCAGCACAGCAGCGCGTCGAACCGCCGGAGAGCGCGCAGGCATAGACATCCGCTCATCGACAGAAGCGGAAGCCTGAGCGGCTTGCAACACTCAAGAGGTCCCTCACGTACTCTAATGATTCAGGGCAGAATAAGCGGGCTTGGTGGGCTCCGTGACTCGGCCAGCGTCGAGAACAGCCCGATCGGCGGCAAATCCACGCACCTGATCTCGACGCAGGCAGCGGCAGAGGTGTGGCGACGTCATCATTGCCTGGATGACGCACGTCGGCCGCGTCTCCGGACCGGCCACTGCCCTGAGCCGCTACCAGGTCCGGTGTCTGCTCAGCCCCAAAACCGCAGCAACCCTGATCGAAAAGGGTTCGTGCACCGCCACATCCGCTTTCGCGTTTGCCCAGCTCAAGAGCTGTCGGTGGGCCGGAGGTACCACCATGCGAACCAGTCGGCGACCATCACCGGTGGCCCGCTCCCACTCTGCCTACCCAGGTCGCGACGGTAGTCGACCTCCGTCGACGAGGCAATCGGACGGGCCGCGATCACGTCAACCTTGACTCGCAGCGGGATCGCGGCTTCGGAGCCAGATCTGTGCCAGGTATCACGTTCCGGCGCACCAGCCGATCATCCGGGTGCGACGGCCTGCCGCCCATGCAGCGAAGCCCGGTCGGCCGCGGCCCGGCCCGACGCCCAGCCCGCCCGGTTGCTGATGGCCGTCGCGTGCTGGGTCGGCTCGGGGAACTGCTTTTCGAAGGCATCGCGCACCGCGTCGTCGCGTGCGGCGAGGACCGGCAGCAGTTGGGCGGCGTCCGCCGACGCGTTCATCTCCCGGTCCACCCCCTCGGTGGCGGCGTCGAGCCGTTCACCGATCCGCGATGCGTACGCGGTCAGGAATGACTGCCGGAACGAGCGGGTCGTGTTGCGTCCGTACTTGTCGGTGCTCGGCTTGGCCTGCGTCATCGCCCTCGTCGCCTGCACGAGCAGCGAGGTGAACAGCAGTTCGGTCGACTCCAGATCGGCCGGAAAGCCGACGATGGTGGTGAAGCCGAACCGCTTCATCCACACCGCCCGGCAGCTGTTGGCCTCTGCGACGACCTGTAGCAGCAGCGTCTTCGGCGCCTCGTACGGATTGTCGATGCCCACCCTGCGGGTGACCGGCTGGTCACGTTCGCCCGTCGTCGCGGCGAGCAGGGCGTGATCGATGCGGTGCCGGGCCATCAACTCCTGCGCCTTCGCCGTGAACGCGTCGGCCTCCTCCGAGAAGTCGGTGGACTCCGCCTTCGCCAGCAACGCCCGAACCCGATGGAGCATCCGCTGATCAAGATCGACCGGCGGTGTCACCGCGGCGGCCCCGGCGGTGCCCGGCATCGGACCGACCGGCTCGATCAGCGGCAGCGTCGCGAGAAGGCAGAGCACCTCGATCATGGTGGCGATCACACCGCCGCGGTCGAGGCCCTGCCGCTCGCCCCAGACCGTCAGATAGTGATCGTCGTGCTCCCACCACACCCGCGCGTCGACGGCAGTCAGCTGCGACTGCCACCGCGGATCGACGGTCGCGGTGGAATAGCTACGCATCTGCGCCGCGACGGCGTCGACCATGAGCCGACCGTGACGGGTGCCGTACTCGCGGCGGGCCACCCGTACCAGCTCGGCCGGCTGCCAACCGCGCCGCCAGGCGTGCTCGACCTGCCGGAGCAGATAGGCCAGCAAGGCCCGGTTGACGACCTGGATGCCGGCAGTCCCGCCGGGACCGGCAGTCAGCAGGGCGCGGCAGCGGTCCAGCTCGGCGGTCTCGTCGCGGTGCTGGGCATGCACCGCCTGATCGATGATCTGCTCCGCGAGCTGACGCTCGGACGGCATGTGCGGCCCGCCGAACAGGCCCTGCAGGTCATCATGACCAGAGGTCCCGGCGGCCCGCCGACGCTGAGCCGCCTCGGCGGCCTTCCGCTTGGCCTTGTGCCGCTCACGACTGTTCTTGCCCATTGGCCTCCTCGCGGCCCGACGGCCACCAAACCACGCACGTTACCAACCGGACCGAGGGACACCCCCACGGCTCGACGACGATGCCAGCGAGCCGGGCACGGCGATCCGGTTATCGAACCGCCATGTCGGTAGCGAGCCGATCATTTTCGGGCTCATCGAACGGGTAGGGCGTAACCCAGCGCCTGCAACGCCCGGCGGAAGGCCGGTTCCTGTTCCATTGGGACGGCGAGGTGCCGTTCACCGATCGCAGTGCAGAGCGGCCGGAGCCGGCGGTCGTGATGGATCAGTGCGGCCAGTGCCGGATCGTCTGGTCGGTGTTCGCCAAGAAGAAGGGGCTGACCCGGCGGGCCGGGCCGCCGGTGCACGACGACCTGGTGCAACGCCGCTTCACCGCCGATGCCCCGGACCGGGTGTGGCTAACCGACATCACCGAGCACCCCACCGCCGAGGGCAAGCTGTACCTGTGCGCGATCAAGGACGTGTACTCCGGCCGGATCGTCGGCTACTCCATCGACTCGCGGATGAAGGCATCCCTGGCCGTCGCGGCGTTGTCCAACGCGGCCCGACTCCGGGACCCGACCGGCACGATCGTGCACTCGGACAGGGGCAGCCAGTTCCGATCTCGGAAGTTCGTGAAAGCTTTGCACCGCAACGGATTGGTCGGCTCGATGGGCCGCGTCGGCGCCTGCGGGGACAACGCCGCGATGGAGTCGTTCTTCGCCCTGCTGCAACGCAACGTCCTGGATCGGCAACGCTGGCACACCCGCCACGAGCTACGCCTGGCCATCGTGACCTGGATCGAACGGACCTACCACCGCCGCCGGCGGCAACGACGCCTCGGACGGCTCACGCCCATCGAGTTTGAGACAATCAACAGGCCCGCACACGCGGCCTGAACCACTCAACCCCACGGGTCAACCAAACCCGGGGCAGTCCCCCCAACCCCATCAACGCTTGACAGGACATAGCAGCGTCATAGGAGCATCAGTGCCGTCCGGAGACCTGGACGCGGGCGGGAGACGCTAGAGCGCCTCTATGTGTGGCCCAGATCGTACGGCCCAAGGGCGCCACCGGCGACCTGCCGGTGATCCTCTACATCCACGGCGCCGGCTGGGTCTTGTGCAACGCGCACACCCACGACCGGCTCGTGCGCGACCTGGCGATCGGCGCCAACGCCACGGTGGTCCTCCCCGAGCACGACCGCTCTCCCGAAGTGCGCCACCCGGTGGCGATCGAGCAGTGCTGGACCGTGGCGACGTGGGTCGTCGCCCACAACGGCGAGCACGGCCTCGACGCCTCCCGGATCGCGATCGCCGGCGACTCGGTCGGCGGCAACATGAGCGCGGCGCTGACCCTGCTCGCCAAGGAGCGCGGCGACGTCTCCTTCGCCCAGCAGGTGCTGTTCCACCCGGTCACCGACGCGACCTTCGACACCGAGTCGTACCACACCTTCGTCGAGGGCTACTTCCTGCGCCGCGACGGCATGCAGTGGTTCTGGGACCAGAACACCACCGACGAGAAGCAACGCAACCAGATCACCGCCTCGCCCTTACGGGCGGCCCTCGACGACCTGCGCGGACTGCCGCCGGCGCTCGTCATCACGGCCGACGCGAACGTGCTGCGTGACGAAGGCGAGGCGTACGCGGCCAAACCGCGGAACGCGGGCGTGCCGGTGACCGCCGTGCGGTACCAGGGCGTCATCCACGACTTCGTGATGCTCAACGCCCTGCACGATACACACGCGGCGAAGGCCGCTGTCGCGCAGGCGACCGCGGTCCTGCACGTCGTCCTGCACCAGTGACCGACAACCCGCAACAAAAGATGAGATACGGCTCGGATAGGTTGCCAGACGTGCCCGTGATCCTGGAAACCGACGACCTCGCCGAGCGTGAGCGGCTCGACGCGATCCTCTCTTCGACCGAGGTCGGCTGCGGCTCGGTGGACGTCAGCCTGCAGGATCCCGGGCCAACCGTCCGGGCCCACGTCGAGTTCTGGCCGCTCGGCGCGGGCGCGCACGCCTTCTCGTACCACGGCACGGGGATGCGGCTCACACAGACCGCACGGCACGTCCGGCTGGGGCCGCCGGACCAGGTCAGCTTCGCTGTTCACGAGCGGGGATGGGGCCGCAGCCGCGGCTTCGGACAGGAGCGCGAACTCGGCCGGGGCGACCTGCTCATGACCGACCTCACTGGCGAGCACGACTACCAGCGCGTCGGTGACGGCGGTACCCGGTCGGTCGGGTTCGACCTCGGCACATTCGGGCTCGGCGTCGACCATATCCAGCTCGCGGGACGGACCTTCCTGGCCAACCCGTTGCTCGGGCTGCTTCGGGAGCATGTCTCGTACGTCGTGAACCACGCCGAGCGGCTGTCGACGTCCCCGGCCGCGGCGGCGGTCGGCGCTGCGACCGCCGATCTGGCCCGCGCCTTCCTCCTGGCCGCTCAGGGTGGCGCCGCGCACCGGCAGGCTATGCACGACACGCTGCCGGCCAGGATCACCCGGTACATCCGGGCACACCTGACCGATCCCGATTTGACCCCGGCCAGGATCGCCACGCACCACAACATCTCCGTACGGCACCTGCACGCAATCTGGTCCGCCGCGACGGACAGCAGCCTGGAGCAGTGGATCATGGCGGAGCGGTTGGCGGGCGCCCGCGACGCGCTGACCTCCGGCCGTCCGATCGCGGCCATCGCGCACGAATGGGGCTTCGCCGACTCCAGCCACTTCACCCGCCGGTTCCGGCAGGCGTTCGGCATGCCGCCGCGGGACTGGCGGACCGGGTCGTAACCAATGGCCATCCACCTGGACACCCGTGACCTGCCACCGGAGGACCGGGCCGCGGCCGTGCGGGAGGCCGTCCTGCACGCCACGGTTCCGTCCGGTGTTCAGCTCGAGGAAACCGATGGTTTCCACGCTCGGCTCGGCTACTGGCAGCTTGGCACCACCTCGCGGGTTTACGCGCACGAAGGCTCCGGGCTGCGGCTGACCCGCGGCCCCGCCCAGCTGCGCACCGCCGCCCCCGAGCTGGTCGCGCTCGCCATCCAGACCGCCGGGCGTGGCCACTACCGGCAGGACGACGCGATCCGTACGGTCGACGTGGGCGAGCTGATGCTGGTCGACCTCACCGCGCCGTACGACTACTGGTGGAGCGGTGAGGGCGGGTCGTTCGCGGTACAGGTCGACCACGCCCGGCTGGGCCTGCCGGTCGAAACGATCCGCCGCGCCGCCCGCCGTATCGACCGTGATTCGGTCACCTACGGGCTGCTGCACAGTCATCTGCAGCAGCTGCGCGCCGACGTCGACGCGATCGACCGGCTACCGGGCGCGGCGGCCCTGGTCGGTAATGCCACCGCCAACCTCGTCCGCGCGCTGATCCTCGCCGCCGCCGACGATCCCGCCCCGGCCGGCGACGACCGCCTGCCCCACGTTCGGCACTGGATCCTGCAACACCTCGGCGAAGCGGAGCTCAGCCCGCAGCGCATCGCGGCCGCGCACGGCATGTCGGTACGCACCCTCTACCACCTATGGCGAGACCAGCCGCTCACCCTAACCCAGTGGATCACGCACGAGCGGCTCGAAGCCGCCGGCCGGGAACTAGCGCTACCCAGCACCCGGTCGATCACCGCGACGGCACGCCGCTGGGGCTTCACCGACGCCACCCACTTCAGCCGGCGCTTCCGCGCCGCGTACAGCATGAGCGCACGCGACTGGCAACGGGCGAACCGATAACACGTGGCACTGGCGGCGTGGCGGCTGCTCGCCTCCGGCGCCCGCCGCCGACGGCAGAAGGACCACACCCGCACGGTTGGCCTCAGCCAGGCCAGAGTGAACCGGGCCCTGGACATGTGGTGCGGGACGGCGCGGTGCGGCGTACCACTGGGAGAGAAAACACACCTCCGCCCGTCACGGCTATCGTGGGCGTCACTGCGGCTTCGACAGGCGTTGCACGGAGGGCAAAGTTTGTCGCGCGGACGTACAAGCCTTCTGGTTTTGATCTTCGTAGCGTTTCCGGTGTGACGCTTACTGAGCATGAGGTTGCCGAGATCGCTGCGGCGAATGACTCGGGTCGGCAGCGAGATGACGGCGCAGGACGCCGGCACCGGTCTGGAGCCGGCGATGACCACATCGGGCACGGCGTTCAGCCAGATGTTCGGAGCCGCGGCGTGGCCAGACGTCATCACCCCGCAACGACCTTGGCGGGCGCAGGGTGCCGTCGGCGCAAGGGCTTGGCGGTAGCGGTTCGGGTCGATGAAGGTGTTCCGCCCCGGCCGGTCACTGCGCCTACCGACTGTTCCGGCGCCGATCGCCCGGCCACGCCGCCTCAGGCGGGTGCGGTGCTGCGCAGCAGCGAGAGCCATTTCCGCCACCGGCCTCCAGCTCACCCTCACCCCGTTTCCAGGACACCGGAGGCGACCGTGCTGGAAGAACCGGTGATGACCTGCGCCTTCTTACCTGGACGAGCCGGGAATCGAGGTCCTGGCGTCGCCGGACACAAACGATACATCTGTCACGGACCCGCCGTTTCTGTCGGCTCTTGCCGACCGGCAACGGCTCCGCGCCGGGCTACGCCTCACCCGCGACCTGTTCGCCACCGAACCGCTCGCCATGGCGCGGCTGACCGGTAACGAGCCACCTATCACTCACCAGTATCGGAGTACCGCATGACCGCTTCATCCGTCTCTAAGATCGCCCGCCGCCGCCAACGGTGGGCCCTGTGGGGGCTGATGGCCATGTCCGCGATCGGCATCGCCGCCTATGCGGTGCCGCCGTACCTGACCGGGAACCCGGCCAACAGCAACGTACCGATCGACCAGGACGTGCCGCTGCACTTCGTGTCCCTCGCCGTGCACGCCCTTCCCGCTGGCCTTGCCTTGATCATCGGGCCGTTGCAGTTCGTCACCCAGCTACGCGTCCGCAAGCCCACGCTGCACCGGATCGCGGGCCGGGTCTACCTGATCTCCGTCGTGATCGCCTCCGCCGCGGCCGTGTACGCCGCCACGGTCACGCTCGGCGGCTTCGCGATCCAGGTCGCGTTCTACCTACTCGTGGCGGCCTGGCTGTACACGCTGGCCATGGCCTACCGGTGCATCCGCCGCGGTGAGGTGCAACTGCACCGGGTCTGGATGATCCGCAACTACGCCCTGACGTACGCTGCGGTGACCTTGCGCATCTACCTGCTCATCGGTTTGCAGCTGAAGCAGTCGTTCACCTCGCTGCAGTTCGACGAGATCTACACCGCCAGCGTGTGGGCGTCCATCCTGGGCAACGTGCTCGTGGCCGAGTACTTCATCGTCCAACGCACGCTGACACCGTTGGCCCGCCGTCAACAGCGCCGGGAATCCACACCGGTCGCCACTTCGGCCGCCGTGGGACGGTGACGTGGCGCCCGAGGAACGTACGCCCCAAGCGGATCGTGAAGCGTCAACCGACGCTGGTGCTGCGTCCGGCCGGGCGTACACCTGATGGCCAGCAAGGAGCCTGCCATGAATGGCACCATCGTGATGACCGGCGCGAGTCGCGGGATCGGCCGTGTCGCCGCGGAGCGCATCCTTCGTGAGTGGCCGGACGTGCATTTGCTCGTCGTCGCCCGCGGGTCCTCTGGTGCACGCCTGTCGGCGGAATTGAGCGCGGGCGGGCGCACGGTCTCGTATGTCGCGGCGGACCTCGGCTCGCTTGAGAGCGTCCGGTCGGCCGCCACCGAGATCCGGGATCGGCTCAACAGCGGTGATCTGCCGCCGCTGCGCGGCTTCGTGGGCAACGCGGGCATGCAGTACACGAACGCGCTCACCGAAGGGCCCGACGGGTTCGAGGCCACTTTCGCCGTCAACGTGCTGGCCAATCACGTGTTCGTCCGCCTGCTGGAGGACTGCTTCGCCTTCCCTGCCCGGATCGTGATCACCGTCAGTGACACCCATTTCGGTGACTTCAAACACAACATGGGCATGGTGCCCGGCCCGGCCTGGCGGTCGCCGGACGTCCTCGCCCGCACGGGCGCGTTCCCAAAGCCGGACACCACGACCGGCGGACGAACCGCCTACTCGACCAGCAAGCTCGCCGCCATCTACCTCGTGCACGAGTACGCGCGCCGCCTGCCGGCCGGGATCGACGTCGTCGCCTACAACCCGGGGTTCGTCCCCGGCACCGACCTCGCCCGCAACGCCGACCCCGTCTCCAGGTTCGCGATGCGGCGCATCATGCCGGCGATGACCCTCACCCCCTTCGCGACCAGCCGCAGCGCCGCGGGGCGGTACCTCGCCGACGTCGTCCTCGGCACGACCAAGGCACCGACCGGATCCTACGTCGACCACGGCCGGGTGGTCCGGTCCTCCGACGAGTCCTACGACCCGCTGCGCGAAGGCGAACTTTGGGACGCGGCCGAACGATTCACCACTGCGCGTCCGGCCTGACCAGTGGCAACCTCGCTCATCCCGGCCACGTCATCGAGTCGTCTTGCGGGAATCGCGGGACGCCGGACTCCTCCGACTGCTCGACCGCCCGTTCGAGCGGAGCCAGCCGACCCTGACCAGGCAACGCGCCGCGGCTCATCCGGCCCGGGAACCACCCGAGCCGGATGACCCGCTGGCGTTGATCCAGTGGTCGGGGACGTCCCCCGTCGAACCGTCCGGCGAACGACGGGCAGCCGGCCGGCTGCCGCTATCTGGGTGCCAGTTGCAGGTCGCCGTTGATGGCGATCATGGATTTCTGGTCGACGTCGCCCCTCGGACACAAACCATTGCCCCACGGTGCGCGCTGAGATCGACTGCAGCGCGCACCGTTTGCGTTTCGGGTTGGTAGGTGAGCCGGAGTCCTAATTGCTGGTAGACCTCGGCCTTGTCGGTGGGGTCGGCGTCGCGAAGTACGGTGACGATGTCGCCGAGTGCTTGGACTAGGTCTTTGATCTCGGTTCGGCTCATGCGGCGTGGGCGGTTGCTCGAGTGGGTGTGGAGATCTGCTTCGGCGCGGGCGCGTTCGGCTTGGGTTTGTGAGATCCATTCGGTCACTACTGCGGGGTCCGCGCCGGCGTCGAGGGCGGCTCGGTAGCGCTCTAGCTTGGCATCGCATTCGGTGATGATCGTCTGGGCCGCTGCGGCGAGTGGTGGTGGTTGGTTCGGTGGCTGGGCGTCGGTCATCGCGGTGATGGTCTGTTCGATGTGGTGGGGTGTGAAGGCGGAGGCCAGCCAGGTGTCGAGCGGGTCGGTAAGGGTGTCCTCGCGGAGGTACACGTTGCTGGGGTGATGGACCTGGTTGGCGAGTGCGTATTCCTGGGGGAATCGGCAGCGGTAGTAGGCGTCGCCGTGGCTGTATTGGCCCTGCATGCGTCGGTCGCAGGCGGCGCAGTAGATGAGGCCGCGGAAGACGTACGGGTTGCGAGTGCGCTGCCGGACGTGTTGGCCGCCGACGCCCCTTCCACGCCGTTGCAAGATCGCTTGGGCCTGCTCAAATGTCGCGTCGGCGATGAGTGGTTCGTGGGTGATCTCCTTCGAGACGACCCACTTGTCACGAGCGTTCCAGCGCATGACACCGGTGTGACCCATGGCCACGTCGTCGACGTCGAGCAGCACCTCGTCGGTGCGTTGCTTGTTCCACACTTGCCGCCCGGTGTAGCGGGGGTTGGTGAGGATGACGCGGACAGCGCTCTTGGACCAGGCGATGCCGCTGCGGTGCCTGTTGCGAGCGCGGTCGTGCGCCGAGGGGCAGGGCACATGATTGGAGGTGAGACCCTCGGCGATGGCGAAGAGGCCGATACCGGAGACGAACTCAGTGAAGATCTGCCGGACGATCGGCGCGGTCTGCTCGTCGGGTGTGAGGCCCTTGAGGCGTTTGCCGTCGGCGGCCTTGGCAGGGTTGGGGTGGGGGCCGAGATCACGGAGCGTGTAGCCGTAGGGTGGGCGCCCGCCGAGGTAGCGCCCCTCGAGGAGGGTCTGAGCGGCCATGGCTGTGCGGACGCGGAGTTTGATGCGGTTACGTTCGCCCCTTGCTCATGCCGCCGAAGACGGACATGACGAGTTCGTGTGCCTCATTGTCGGGGTCGATGGCGCCGCCGATCTCTGGCACCCAGAGCTCGACGCCGTAGTGCGCGAAGAGCGGCACCGTGAGACCGAACTGGTTGCCGTAAAAGGCCCGGTGGGGTTCACCGACGACGACGGCGGAGAACCCGCGCCGCGGGTTGCGCAGCGCCGTCAGGAGGATGTTGGCGCGGGTTCGGCGTTGCCAGGGCAGGGAACGGCTCTGACCGACGTCGAAGTACTCGGTGACGATGCGCCCACCGTGGGGCTGGATGAGGGCTGTCGCCCGGGTGAGTTGCCAGCTCCGCGACGATTCGGGGTCCTGGTTGTCCTCGGTCGATACGCGACCGTAGAAGGCAAAGGCTTGTGGTTGAGGGGAGGTCATCCATTCTCCTGCTTCGAGTTGTCCGTGCGGTGGTCGTTGAACCGTTTGAGCAGCTTCGGTAGGGCAGCAGCTGCACCGGGATGCAGCTCAGGTGGCTGGACGGGAGCCGCCACGCTGTTGACCCCGGTCGTTGCGCTGCCGTCGACCTTGTCGACCGTCCATGAACCGTTGCCTTCGCCGGGCTGGTCAAGTTGCTTGTCCCGTGCGGCCGCCGATGCGAGGCCGGGCCGTCCAGGCTGCTGACGTTCGTGACCGGATGGCTGCGTCATGCGCCTCCGTCCGGCGGTCGACCCGGTCGAGACACTCGCCAGGATCCGTGCGTCGCTGGCCTCTTGGCTTCCGCTATTCCGGTCCGGTTAGCTGCAGACTCGTGGGCGACGCCTGTGCGGGCGCCGTCGGCAGGCGGAGCTGCGGCCCTGTAGTTCGGTGTGTGGGTGATTGGCACCGGAGCGGCTGGGTGGGTTGTCATGGGAATGGTCCTCCGAGAGTTGGTCATGTGCTGGGGTTGTGCAGGGAGGCATGAAGAAGCGGCCGGCGCCCTGAGGCATCGGCCGCTCACTTCGATCAGGGCAGGGCGGGGCGAGTTGCTCTACGCGGTTGTCATGTCCGTTGGCTTCGTCGGGTGAGATGGGGCGGGGCGGTGGCTCGGCTGTCAGAAGCGGGTGCTGGTTGGGCACGAGCACGGCCCGGAGTATTTCGACTTCAGGGTTGGGTTAGGCAGCTTCGAAGCTGAGTCAGGGCTGGTGTTGGCTACGTCTCGTGAGCACAAAATCTGCGTACTCATCCCCAGCGACGCCATGGGTTACCCAGCGGTGCGGGGAGGCTCCTGTTGCACGCTCGGCCAACTCCAACGCCTCGGCCGCACTTGCAACATGACCGACGAAGCGGCCGGAGCCCGTTTCGTCGTCGTCTTCCGGGTCGAGTGGCGGGAATGTGGGGAGATCCCGGTAGCGCTCGTCGTCTAGGCCCTGCACGTCGTGGACCGAAACGCTGTAGCCCTGTTGCCAGGGCCAGACAGAGACCCAGCGGACACCCGGACTACCCGCCACGCTGACGGGTCCAATGAACTGCTCGACTTCCTTGCCACGACCGAGCGTGCCGAGGGCGAACGTTCGGGTGAGGTATCGCATGCTCGGACGCTAAGGGAGAACCCTCCAGGTGCCAACGCGGGGTTGACTCGTTGGAACGGCTTGGGCTGCTTCCGGGGTTTAGAGCGCTTCGTTCACACCGAAGAGGTCGCTGGTTCGATACCAGCATCGCCCACTCTCAGTTCGTGCAGGTCAGAAGCCCGTTGCCGAGATAGCCGGTAACGGGCTTTGCCGCATGTGCCGCTTACATTGGGAGCAGATTGGGAGCAGCGCGGCTGGGTCTCGGCGCTACCGGTGTTCAAATCACGAGTGGGTGGCCCCGGGTCACGGCTCGCGGACCGACTGATGGCAGGCGGTCCGGTGGTCCGCCCACTCGCCGGTCCCTTTGCGAGGTCGTGTACCCAGGTCTCGGTGCTTTGCCGGCACTTGGCGGACCACTTCGTTGCGATCCTTGACGAGAAGTCGTCCAGGACCTGATGGTCCGTCGCGGTCCAGGCGGGAAGCTGGGTAAGCCACTGCTCTGCCTGTTTGGCGCTGTGCCGGTGACCTGCGGCTATTCTGTCTAGGTCGCTCAAATGCTGGTCGCAAAAGCATGCTGCTGTGCTCGCGTGCTTGAGATTCGCGGACGTGCCTCGCCACAGGGCCGTTAACTGCCGAGGGCACCGGCACGGCCCTGCTCGGTACGTCCGTCGGGACACCGTGGAACGAGTCGCTGGGCGAGTCGATGCGGCGCATCGGCCGAGCGGTGAGGGAGGAACGCCTGCCCCACCGGCTTATCGCCGACCTGCGTGTGGCCGGAGCCAGGTGGCGGTCGGCGACGTTCCTCGTCGTTCCGCCTGCCGCCCCAGATCGAACGCCCCGGACCCGCGTACCGAACATGGCCGCGCCGCAGACAAAAAGCAGGCCTTCCCGCAGATCGAAACCGCGCCGGTTGCCATGACTGGCTCAGGCAGCTCGACGGCACTGCTTAATCGCCCGCACGCTCATGTCGCGTGCCGGGGGACGGGCCTGTTTCGTTTACCTCGGTAGGGCGATGTGGTGCCTGCGGAAGAGACTGTCGAAGAAGGCCGTGACTAGCGGGCGCGCCTGACCCTCGTCGTGGAGTTCGTTCGTGCCGAACCGATAAACGTCGTAGCCGGCAAGGGTGAGGTCGCGGCTGGCGGCCACGGTACGTGCGTACTCGTTGCCATCCGGGAGCCAGCGTCGCTGGCCGTCTGCGGCTTTCTGTTCGCTTGCGTAGTGCATCTGGCCGTCGACTTCCAGCACGATTCGGGCGCCCGCCGGTGCTAGCAACAAGAAGTCCATGCGGAACTGCACCAGCGCGTCCTTACCGCGGGCCTTGATTGTTTTCGGGTCCCAGTGGCGCCAAACCTCGGGCAGGAGGGCGGGAAGCTCCTGGAGGGCGGCACGGTAGATGTCGTGGTAGAGCTTGAACAGGAGCAGCTGATGCGGGGAGCCCTGCGGCACGCTGTTGCCGAGCCGCTGGTACAGCCCCCGCTTGGCGTGGTGGTTGTCGTCGATTTGGCGGGTGTCCGACCACCAACTTTGCAGGTCGCGCCAGCGGAGGCCCGCAGGGCCGATGGGCCGGTCGTAGACGAGGACTTCCCCGGTGGGATCCACCACCTCGACGTCGCTGTCGATGACGTCGATGAGCCGCAGATCGGGCTTCTTCGGGGACGCGAAGATGAGCTGCTTGGGTCGGCCGGTCCTGGATCCGGTGGCCACCAGGTGGAAGGTCGGGTAGCCGCCGGTGTTGCCCGTCTCCCGAAGCTCCAGCCCGATGGCGGCCAGCGGCGGATTGATCGCGTCGACCAGCTGGCGTTGGGCGTCTTCGTCCGGCACGGTGTCGCCGGACACCATGCCTTCGAGGAAGAGGGCGAATCTGCGGTCGGATGCCTGATCAACCGCGCCGAGCTCGTCGAACAACTGCTCGACAGTCCAGTCGTCGTTGCGGTAGAAGTGCCGATCGATCTCCCCGCTGAGGCTGGTGTCCTCGAAGCCGAAGAAGAGGTCACCGCGTCCCAGATCAAAGAGGGTCGCCAGGAGGTTGTGGAATCGCTGGGCATGATTGACCAGGATCGACCCCGGCAAGGCCCGGGCGAGGTCGCGACGTGTCCGCTTCGGGATTGGAGGCGGATGCTCGTCGGCCCACACGAGATCCTGGACCGTCATACGGTCGATCATGTGCAGGCCGGTGTTCCGTTTCACCAGGCCGACGGCGACCTCCCGGAGCCGCTCGTCCGGAACGGCCGCGGCACTGCTCTCGCCGCGCTGGGCTTTGCTCTCACCGCCCGTCGAAGGCGGAAGCCCAACCTCGACCAGGTCCTCGTCGAGCTTGGCATGAGTGCTTCCGACAGCGATCGCGCGGGCGGCCCGGATCACGATCTCACGAAGCGTCGCGACACCCGCGTCGTCAACCATCGTGTCATTCTGGCAGGCACCGCACAGAAGTACCTTGCCTCCGAGGGCGACCAACGCTACGGACGTAGTCCTGCACGGACACATGATCGGGCAACCCGTCCAATGTGCAGCGCCTGGTTGCTCTCTGCGATACGACCACGGTGACCGCGACACCGGAGCGGTCTGCCAGTTCGGTACCAGACGACGAGCCACCGCACCATCACCGCAGACCACATACCGCTTCCGCGCACCGCCGGACCGCCCTCACCCGGCGACCCGAGCAACCACCGCGATCCGGCGCCGACCAAGCAGGGCTCGCCGACTACCTACGCGACCACACCTACGGCGGTACGCTGCTACGCCGCCTGCACCACTGACCCGGGCGACGGCACCTCGCTATACCTCGGCGCTGAGTTGCCCGCCACCGTGGCGACGGCATCACCTGCAACCTCGACGCGGCGCTACCGCAGGACGCTGGACAGCGCGTGCCGGGTTGGTGACGATGTGGTCATGGGTGATATACGGTCCCGCTGGGCGAAGCTGCCACCGACGGAGCGGGATCGACGGATGGCGCAGAGCGCGGCCGATCGGGACCGCGCTGCCTCCGCCGGCGAGGCTTCGGTGACGCCAGCGGAGCGGCAGTGTCGCCACGCTCAGGGCAAGGCCGCCAGGCAGCGGGCCGCGAACGACCCAGCCGAGGGGCAGCGTCGCGCGGCGCAGAGCCGGGCCGATCGCGAGCAAGCCGCAATCGACGACGCGGTGCACCGGACGGTCTACAGCGGCGACATCAACTTCATGCCCAAGGACGACTGGTGACCCGTTAGTCGAGAACACTGCCGCCGGTGGCGACCTGCCGAGCAGTGGTGACCTCGGCATCAACGCGGCAGGCACCCCGCGTACGGCCGTGGCTTGCGGAGCGGAAAAGACCACGCCCGGAAGGACTTCCTACGGGGCGTCATCATCCATTACACATAGTGTGTGGATCACCTCTACTGGGACCTTGGTGAGTGCGCCACTGGGGCGGTGTTCGAGATCGGGCTGCGCGGCTCGACCGCCAGGGTCTGCCTCATGGACGACGACGAGTACCAGGCGTACGTCGACGGCGATGAGTACGAGTTCTTCGGCGGCTTCTACGACCTCACGCCGGTGGCCCTAGAAGTGCCCTATGACGACCACTGGTGGCTCATCGTCGACAGCAACCCCGACCGCATCCGAGTCACGGTCAACCAGGTCTTCGACTGACCACTGGGGGACAGGTACGAGCAGTGATGTTGTCGCACCGCTCTGCCATGCTCGACGTATACGCGTTTCCGCGACCATCGGTGAGAGGTGCGCGTGGGCGAGATCCGGATGGTCACCAACGGCGGCCCGGTTGTCTGCGGCAAGTTTAGACGGCGGCGTTGAGATGGCCTTCGCGGCGATCCATCCCGAGGCTGGCCGCATCGACGCCACCTTGCCCGACCTCGGCTGCGGTCTGACCTGGTCGGCGGTGCACAGGACTCGGCCGCGGGTGGCGTTGCGGTGTCCGGAGTGCGGGCATGGGGTTCATGCCAAAGTGTCCGCCCGCGGGCTGCGGTACTTCGCCCATGACCCCGGACGCCCCGCCGACTGCGCCTGGCTGAACGAGTCCCTGGAGCATCACCTCCTCAAGCTGGAGCTGGCTACCGCGGTACGGGCCGCTGATTGGCACGCCGAGCTGGAGGTTCGCTCCCCGGATGGCTTATGGCGCGCCGATGTGCTCGCCTCCTCGCACGACGGCACCCGACGCATCGCCTGGGAGGCCCAACTGTCGCCCATCACTATCGAGGACATCCAGGAGCGCACCGAGCGATACCGCGCCGCCGGTGTCGGCGTGTGCTGGGTCAGTCCGGCCGCGCAGGCCCTGTGGATGGGACACGTGCCGTCGATCCGGGTCCGCGAACCCACGCAGGGCCGGCCCTGGACCGTCGTGGAGGGTCCGTCCGCGTTCGACTTCGACCACGGCACCTGGGTCGCCGTCGACACGCTGGAGCTGACCGCCTTCGTCCGCTGGGCGTCGCGAGGGCAGCCCGTCGTGCACGACGTCCGCCCCCGATACCGGCGGGTGTTGTTCGGCGCCGACGACCTTTACCGCCGGCGGCGCCTGGTTTGGACCTCCAGCCCGCACGTTGACAGCGAGAGCCGGCACGAGGCGATGCGGCAGCGCCAGGAGGCACGCAAGCGCCATCGGGAAGAGCAGCAACGTCAGGCCGAGCAGCAAGCCGAAGCCGAAGCCGAGGCCCGACGCAAAGACGAGCAACGGCAACGTGAGATCAGGGCAGCGGAGGAGGCCGCCCGGCGAGATGAGCAACTGCGCATATGGGCAGCCGAAGCCGAACAGGCTCGCCAGCGACGCGAAGTCGAGGAGGAGCAGCGGCAGGCACAGCAACGCGCCGCCGAGCAGCAGCGGCTGCGCCAGGAGGAGGACGAGCGACTGGCCGCGGACCGGTGGTGGGGGGAGTTGTCTGCCGAGCAGATCCGCGAGCTTCGCGAGGCCGTCGCGGAACCGCTGTGGAGGACGCACGCCGCCCGCCCCGAGTTCGATGCCCAAGGCCCCACCCCGGACCGCGGCTACGGCGTCGCCATTCGCATTCGCCAGCGGCTACACGGGGTGCTCCGGCCCAGCCCCGCATCGCTGCACCGGCTGCCCCCTGCGGTCCCGGTCTACGTGCGCAACGCCCGGGAAGCCCAACAGCTCGCCGCCACCGGCACGATCGACCCCACCCGATCGTGCATTTCAACCTGCCCGACCACGAGCAGATGTCGCTGATCTAGCGGCTTGGTAACGCCGTAATGACGGCCGTCCACGGTGGTGGCGCTGCGGCAGGAAAGGGGCGTGTCGCAACGTCACCCGGCGCGGCCCTTCCGATACGAGGTAGTGGAGACACCGAGTGGCGCTCCGAATCGCGCTGGGACTTCCGACCGACACGCCAAAGGTCTATGCACCGTTCACTGCTGGGCAGGTCGCGCTACTTCGTCGCTGGCAGGCTGCTCCGGTCGCCACACACATGAGGTGCCCCCGTCACGGCGATGTGTGGCGCAAGACTTCGGATCTAGTTCCAGCAATCAGCGGCTGGCGCTGCGCCTTCCGGACGCCGGACTATCCCGACCTGGCCTGTTCGTACACCGTCGACTGGGCCTACGCCGGAATGCTGGACGATGACAACGTTCGGATCCTTGAGGAAATGTCGGTTTACGTGGTCGAGGTGTCGTTCGACGACGGCTCGGACGAACCCTTGAACGTCTTCTCAGACTATGACCTCCTCCTATCATTCCACGACGAGGTCGACCTTGACTGGGAAGAGATCGCCGAGCGCAGCGCGCTTGATCAACGAAGAGGTCTTGTCATCACGCAGAGCATTGTCCTGGAGGACCTCCTCGGTGACGTGATCCTTCAACTCGAGAAACCAGATGATCCCGAGACGCGTCGAAGCGAGCTAGACCAGTGAAGTGATCTCAACAAGATTCGGGTAGGTAGCGGTACTCGAAGTGCGTGAGATGAAGTGCGGCGCGGACGGTCGCGCCCATTCTGCCGGGGCTG
>NZ_JBIALB010000026.1:0-46410 GCF_042872965.1 Micromonospora sp. NPDC005087
GCTGCTGGCAAGACGGCGTCGCCTACGACCCCACCCGCCACCGAGCTCTGCAGGCCCTTCTCGCCTCCGCCGCTTGACACAGGGCTACTCATGCCGCCGACCGGGCGCCCTGGGAGGCAGGCTCTCGTCACCCGGCGTAGACATCGGCCCAGGCCCTGTGCACGCCGAAAGTAATGCGGCGGCATGGCTACCTGGAGGGCGAGCCGGAGAGCCACCACGGTTCGCCGACCGGAGTGGCATCCGGCTGCCCCGCCGCGATGAGTGACCGTTGATCGGTCGTTGCCAAGAGCAGCGTGCCGTCGTCCGCGACATGGGCCTCTGCGATCGTGGCGCCGTTGAGGGTGAACCCAGCGGTTAGCCACGTGACCCCGTCGTCAGCGGTGCCCCGAACACGAAAACCTGCCTCGATACACCAGCCGGTGTCCAGGTAAAGGCGGCTTTCGTACGGCGGCGTCGATCGGTTGTCACAGAAGCCGAGGAAAAGCCACGCCTGGCGGAGGCCGATCTCCACGACGAAGCAGCCGGCAAGTTGGTCGGGAGACACGAGTACATGTTGCCTGGCGTCAGACGCTCCGCGCACCCTGATCCGGAGGGCGGCGCCCGGTCGATACCGCCGGGCACCGGCGCCGCCGAGTCGTACGGCTGCCGAGTGAAGACGAAGGTGCCGAGGTCGAGGTGGCTCACCGCGCCTGCTGCGTCGCGCTCGACCCGCAGTCGCTCGCCGGCGAAATTGCCGCAGAGACCCTCCCAACGGCCGTCGTGGTGGGGCTTAGCCGGGTGCCGCGCCCGCCTCCGGACAGCGGGGCCAGCTCCAAGACGCCGTCGGCCAGCGGCCGCAGCACGTAGGAGGCCGGCCCCAACACCGGGGGCCGGCGAGGTTCAGCAGCTCCGGGTCGACCGCGGGCAGCGGCGCCACGGCGCCGGGATCCACGGCTCCCGCTCGGCGACCGTCCGCAGCAGGTCAGCGGCGGTTCGCTGGGCCGCGAACGGCCCGGTCGAAGTCCGCCGTCGTTCGCCACCGCCCGTCGGCGTGCGTCGCGGTTTGTCACTCCGTTGGGCGCGCACCCACGCCCTGTCCCGGCCTGCGGTGGTCTGCGCCACCGTGATGGCCAGCCTCACCGCGTACCAGCCCACCGACGACATCGCCCTGCTGGCGATCCGCGCTGCTGAGGGCAACGCCGCGACCGGGTCCTGATCACGACGCTGACCAGGGCCGTCAGCCGGCCTCGTGGTTCCGCTCCGGCTCAGATCTGTCTCTGCGCGGTGACCCGGACTCGCCGCTCGGTCCCGGTCCGGCCCCGCCGGTCGGGTCCGGCCCACCCTGCTCGCCGGTCAGCTCCGCGTCGGGCTGATAGCGGTACGCCGCCTCCCGTACCGCCGAGTCGGACTCTAGTCCGGCGCCGAGCGCGCCGCCGACCGTCGCCAGCGAGCTGGCCAGCCAGCCTAGCTTGACCTGGTGGGCGACGCCGGCCGGTCGGCCGGTGGATTCAGCGAGCAGGTCCCAGGGGACAAGGGCGATCGCCCCGATGATGGTCAGCGCGGCGAGCGCCACGTACAGCGCGAGGACGCCGATCACCACGGTGAGCACGGTGACCACGTTGAAGAGGACGACCTGCTCCCGGGCGCCCGGGTCGCGTGGAACCCGCTCCCAGAGGCGCGCGCCGAGCACCATGGTCAGCACCACCGCCAGGACGGAGCCGGCCGCGAGCAGGGCGAGCCGCAGGTTGCCCAAGGCCGCCGACAGCTGCCAAATATCGGCGCTCACCAGGGCGAGGACGGCGGTCGCGAAGGCGCCGACCAGCAGCCGGGAGAGCCGGACGGCCAGCCGCCACGGCCGGTTCGCCCGGAGCATGCCGAGCAGCAGCCGCAGGTTGCCGCCGATCACCCCGGCCAGCAGGCCGATGCCGGACGCCTGGTGGTTCACGCGCGCGCCGAGTTCCCGGGCCCGCCGTCCGGTGGCCAGGCGCGGGCGGCGCGGGCCGGCCCGTACCGGGTCGCCGACCGCGTCGGTATCGCCGAGCAGTGCCGCGAGGAGCCGGTCCCCGGCCTCGGCCATCCGCCGGGCCACGGCGACGGGGCCGAGCGCGGGCATGGAAAGGACCGCGACGCCGTGGGTGGTGCTGGCGTGCGCGACGACGGGCCGCCGCGCGGTCTGCAGCGGCAGGTCCGTCACGCAGAGGACCAGACTCCAGCCCTCGGCCAGCATCCGGCGCCGGGCTGCCTCGATGAGCTGGCCGAGGTCGGCCGGCCCTTCGACGAGCCGCGCCACTTGGAGGCGTACCGCCCAGTCGACCTCCGGGACCCGGTTGCGGAGCCGGTCGGCGAGCTCTGTGGCGGCCTCCCGCGCCAGGTCGGCCGCGGCCCCGGGGGCGGCCACGACACCCACGACGACGGACCCGCGCCCGGTCACCACACTCCCGGAGCCGGCTCGGCCCCTCCCCCGGGCGTGGCGCCGGTCCGTGGCGCCGTCGTCAACACTTGAGGTCGTCCTTCAGGATGCTCATCGCCGGCTTCAGCCGCTCGGTGTAGAGCGGCAGCAGGTCCTCCTTGATGAGCGTCCGGGCCGGTTCGTCCACCCGGTTCAGGGCGTACGTCCACTCGATGCTCGTGGTGCCGTCCTCGTGGTCGCTGAAGTACGAGGACCCTTGATGCTGTCGACCATTCCGCGCAGCCGCGGCGAGCTGAAGGTGTCGATCCGGTACGAGAACGAGTTCGGCGGCTCCACCGTGAGCAGTTCTTCCTCGTTGGTCGAGCCGTCGTCCGAGGCGTTCGTCCGGCGCAGGCCTGGGGTGTTCCAGTCGGTGGTGATGCTGCTGGCGCACGATTGCCGGCGAGTGTCCGGTTCTGGGGAAGATGTGGCTCAGGTCGACATCGATGACGTATTCGAAGACCTGACCGGTGGGAGCGTTGACGGTACGGGTGACCCGGACGAAGTCGTCCCCCACCTCGGTGCAGTCCCGGTCGACGCTCATCGCCGCCCCCGTCCCTGTCGCCTGGTCCAGCTAGTCCCCGGTAGGCGCCGACTCATTCATCCGCGCCCGGGCGACCACGCCGGACCCGCTGGTCAGGGCTGGTACTGGCTGCGGGTGCGGGGCAGCCACTGGGGGTGCTGGTCGCGCAGGTAGCGGATCAGTCCCTCGCGCAGGTCGCAGCGCAGGTCCCAGGCGCTGGCGCCGTCCGCGGCCGAGGCCTGCACCTGGATGACCACGGTCTGTGGGGTGGCGTCGACCATCTGGAGCACCCACTGGCCTCGATCCCACAGCGGTGAGGACTCGACCAGTCGGCGTGCCTCCCGGCGCATGTCGTCCAGGTCCGCGGTGTGGTCGACATGGATCTGGATCTTGCCGATCACCCGCGACTCGTCCCGGGTCCAGTTCTGGAACGGCCGCTCGGTGAAGTACGTGGTCGGCAGGATGAGTATCCGCTCGTCCCAGAGCCGGATCACCACGTTGGTCAGCTTCACCTCCTCGACCCGGCCCCATTCGCCGTCCACCACCAGCACGTCGCCGACGTGCAGCCCGTCGGCGAAGGCGACCTGGATGCCGGCGAACGCGTTACCGAGCGCGGTTCGGGCCGAGAGGCCGATCACCGCGCCAACCACCCCGGCTGAGGTCAGAATGGAGATGCCGAAGAGGCGTACCGGCCGGAAGGTGATCAGGATCAGGCCGATCGCGAGGACCGTGACAACGGCCACCGTGAGCCGCCGCACCGGACGGATCTGGGTCCGGGCCCGCCGGACCCGCCGGCTCGTGGCCAAATCACTCGGCAGTCGGCTGAACGCGACCGCTTCGGCGACGTGCAATGCCCTGACCACCAGCCACGCACCGACGGCGATCAGGACCAGCAGGATGGCGTGCCGCAGATAACGCTGCCACCCGGCCAGTCCGGGCGGCAGCGCGTAGTACAGCGCCCCGATCAGCAGGACCGTGGCTGCCGGGCGGCGGCAGGCGAGCCGCAGCGGCTCCAGCAGCCACTTGTAGCGGCCACGGGCAACCCGGCGAACCAGCACGCCGGAGACCAGGTCCACGACCACGGCCGCCGCCAGCGCGGCCAACACGATCAACGCGGTACGCATCAGAAGCCGTTCACCGTGATCCCGATGCCGCCTCTCCCGGGCTCGCGACCGCACCCCCGCGTTCAGGGTGCCATCAGATCCGGTGGCAAGCGGCGGATATCGAGAATGCCAGACGAGACGGTCGGCCTGCCCGCAGGCTTCCTGCGAGCCGACGCAGGATGCGTGATCGGCACCCTATGGCCGGTCGCCGACCTGCCGGGACCGTTCATGCAGCGCTGTCAGCTGCTCTTAGGCGTGCCGGAACGTGCGGCCGGGTGCCGCCCCCCGAGGCGCTGCGCGCCACCCAGCGCTGGCTCGCCGGGAATGCGACGCGGAGCTGGCGGCGTACTTCGCGGGCGAGCCCGCGCCCGCCGAGGCGCCGCCGACGAGGGTTGGCTATTCGCCGACTCGCACTACTGGGGCCCGGTGCTGTCGGGCCGGTGCAGGATGCGGGCAAGGTGAACGCGGTCCACACGCGGGAGGTACATCGGCGCCGGTTGTGTCCGGTCCGCCGGAGCGGTCTCTGCGGCCTCATCCCCGGCCGTGACAGATGCACGGATCTGCCGCGATCCGCTCACCAAGGTCGGCAGTGATGGAGCATCAAGCGGGATCGAGGTGGTATCCGAGGCTGTTACAGCACAACCCGCCTGATGGCGGCGATCTGGCCTAACCAGTTGCTCAGTCGCGAGACCTTGACCACGTCGCCGGTTCTTGGCGCCTCGGTGATCAATCCCTGACCGAGATACATGCCGACGTGGCGGGGGTTGGCCATAGTCCCTTGGCTGCCGGGGATGAAGACGAGGTCGCCGGGTAGCAGGAGCGCCGGGTCGGCCACCGGCTTGCCGGCGTTTACCTGGTCGGTGGTGACGCGCGGGATAAAGATGCCGGCGGCCCGGTACGCGGATTGCATAAGCGAGGAGCAGTCGCATTGGTTGGCGGGGTCACCGGAGTGCGGGTCGGTGCAGGAGCCGCCGAAGTGGTACGGCGTGCCGAGTTGGCTCACGGCCCAGACGATGGCGGTCGCTACGGCGGGTGGGGTGTTGGCGGGTAGCGCGAACCCGGCGGGGAGCGCGTCGAGGGCGTCGGTGGCGCAGTCGACGAGTGTGCTGGTCAGCTGCTCCACGAGGTGCAGGGCGTCGTCGGTCCACCTGGCGTAGGCGTCGGGGAATGCCGACACCTGGACGGCTTGCGCGGCCTGAGTGAGCGGCATCGTCTGCCAGCCAGGCACGGTCTGGAGCCTGTCGAAGAACTTGCCGGCCTGGTAAGCGGGCTCGGACAGTTGCGCGATGGTGCCCCAGCCTTGGCTGGGGCGTTGCTGGAAGACGCCGATGGAGTCGTGGTCGTTGCGGTCGCCGAGGAAGGGCAGGTTGCGCAGGCCGGATTCCTGCATGGCGGTGGCGACGGCGACCGTCCAGCCCCAGCGGGGTACGCCTTTGGTGACCCCGACGTCGACGATCGCGGCGGCGATGTCGAGTTGCTCGGTGTCCCATCGGTCGGGGCCAGGCGGCTGCCCGGAGGGGCGTAGGGCGGACGGGGCGGCGATGGCGCATCCGCCGGGGCCGCCGCCGGTGACGGAGGACAGCAGCAGGAGGGGCAGGCCGAAGCAGGCGATGACGACGACGGTGACGACGCCCATGATGAGCTTTGTCATGGTGATGACCTCTCGGGATAGCCAGAAGGGGTCGGTCTGCGTGCGGGTGTGCGGCTGGAAGCCGCGACGCGCGTTCTAGCGGCGGTAGACAAGGGGGAGTAGATCGGCGTGGGTCTCGCGGAGGAGGTCGGCGATCAGGGTGCTGGCCGGGAACAGCGGGTAGCCCATGTCGACGCGGGTGGGGTAGCGCCAGTCCCAGTGCCCGGGCTGCAAGCTGGGCACGTACCGGAGGGCGTCGGCGAATTCGAGGAACACGGCGCCGTTGATCTGTCCGGCGAGCAGGGGCAGGGGCTGGCTGGCCAGGCGGCCAGGCAGTGGCAGTCGGGGTCGTTGTAGATCGAGCGCGGTTGGCCATGGTGCATCGGGCAGCGGCAGTCGCAGGCGCGCTCGCGGGCATCGCGGTAGGTGCGGTGCATAGATGTCTTCCTTGGTCGTGGAGCACGAAAAGGGTCGTGGGCCGCCCGCTTGGGCGGCCCACGTTGACCGGTCGTTTCAGTCGGTGGACGTGTGGAGGACATTGGCGGCCTGGCGTAGCAGGTGCTCGATGACGAGGCCGGCGTCGTAGACGTCGGCGCGGGTGGCGACCTTTGTGGCGTTGTCCCAGTCCCAGGTGCCGTTGGTCATGGCGGGGACGTGCCAGAGGTCGCCGCCCTGGTCGAGGAAGAGTGCGCGGTCCCGCTGGTTGGGCAGCAGCGTGATGGGTTGGGTGGGCAAGCTGATGGTGCAGGCGCAGCCGGGCTCGTTGTAGGTGGTGCGCGGCAGGCGGTGGTGAATGATGCAGCGGCAGTCGCAGACCCTGCGCCACGGTGGCGTGTACGTCACGGGTTCCTCCGCAAGGGGTGAATGCGCGTACGCCTCGGTCGCCACCGGCGTAGGGGCGGCTTCCGAGGCGTACGCGGTGGGGACGGGTGGTGTCAGGCCGTCATCGGGTCGACGGCGGGGTGCTGGAGATTGCGTCTGGTTCGAGGAGCACGTCGTCCTGAATCTGGCGGGTCTCCTGCACGGTGAGCAGGTGGGCCGGCAGCCGGGGCACGTGTTCGCGCCAGGCGCGGTAGAGACGGTGGGTCCCGTCGATGAGCAGCGGGCCAGGCGGGTGTCCGCTGATGCTGAGCTGACCCACGATCAGCGGGCGGGTCAGGTCGGTGGTCATGGCGTAGGTCCGGTTGAGGGCGGTGCTGGTCGGGCCGATGAGGCCGGTTGCCCACGGGTTGGGGTTGTCGAGATGGGCAAGGCCGTACGCGGCGGCCCACGCCGGCACGTCCACGGGCCGGGTGTCGCGGGGCGACACCGCGATCAGCGCCTGCGCGGCGTCGATCGAGAACACCCACGGCCCGAAGTGGAACCACTGGGGTAGTCGAGAACCGGTCACTGGTGGTCCTTGTTCGCGGTGACGCGGGTGTAGATCGCGATGCAGCGCAGGATCAGCTCGTGTGAGGCCAGGGTCAGCAGCCGTTGCCGCTTGTCGTCGCGGAGCTGGTCCCAGATGAGGACGGTGACGCTGGCCGACCACAGGTCGACGAGGACGCCGTCGATCTTGGCGTGCTGCCGGTGGGCGACGATGCGCCGCAGCGTGTCGATGAGCGTGGCGTCTCCGGGTGGATGGTTGGCGTCGTCGGGTCGTTGCGCTTCGGGCAGCAGGGTGTAGCAGTCCTCGCAGGTGGACTCGACGCGCGGCGGGTCTTCGGTTTCCCACCGCTGAACGTCGGCGGCGGGCAGACCGCACACGGACTGTCGGAGGTCTCGGGGGTGGCGGATGTGGCGGATCATCGGCAGGCCGTTCCGTCTGATCCGCGCCGCCTGGTGCTCGGCGGTGCCATGGGTATGTCCGTTCTCTGCGGGTCGGGGCGGCGGTCGGTGGACCGCCGCCCCGGCGGATTGAGGTGCGGTCAGACCTTCAGCAGGTCGAAGGCGGCCACCTTCAGCTCGCCGACGTTGCCGGTGAGCACCCGGTTCGCGCGGGCGAACTCGTCCTTGGCGGGCTGGTAGTGGTCGAGGTACTCGGTGATGGCCTGGTATCCGGCCCACCGGCTGCCGGTGATGGCCTTCTGGGTGTCGGCCTCGCGGATCAGGTACTTGAGGGTGCCGAGGCGCTGCTTGGCGTTGTTGCGGGTCTGCTCGGAGGCGTTGTCCTTGACCGGCCACACCTGGCCGACGACCTCCTCGAACTCGCGCATGGCCAGCTCGGTCTGAAGCATCCGCTCGGCGGCCTTCTCAAAGGTCTCCATGTACTTCCACATCAGCCCCAGCGCCTCGCGGGCCTGGCTGATCTGAGAGTTGACGTTGGAGGTGTGCCGGAACGTGTAATGACCGACCGAGTGGGCGAAGGCGGCGCGTTGGGTGTTCGCACACACCACTCGGATCGGGCTGGCGTCGACCCGCAGCGCGGCGGTGCCGTCGTGGGAGGTCGTGCCGATCAGGTAGAGGTCGAGGCGGTCCACCCCGGCGATCTCCATCGCTGTAGGCAGCTTCATCGTGACGAACACGCTCTTGCCGCGGCGCAGGCTCCCGGCGGTCTCGAAGTGGGCGCCGCCCACCTGATCGACCAGGCGATCGAGCATCTCGGCGCACTGCTCGTTCTGGACCACGGTGTAGTCAGTGCCGACGATGCCCAGGTACTCGGTATCACCGGTGACCGGGTTGCGGCGCACGGTCATCCGCTTGTCGTCGGCGGGGATCTGCACCTCGACGCCGTTGACGATGTCGATGCCGACGGTGCGGATGGTCCGCACGCCCCAGTCGCCGAGCCGGGCCGCGGCCATGATCTCCTCTGCCTTCATCGTGTCCTGGGTGACGGTGCCCAGCTGGTGCCAGGCCGACAGTCGGGCGCTGGCGAAGGCGGTCATTCCGTCGGCGAACGTCTCAAGTTCGTGCGGCACGGGTTTCTCCTCTTCGATGTGCCACGGGTGCCGAGCACATGCGCTCGGCCCCCGCGACGGGTTCGGGATGGTGCGGGTCAGGACTGTTCGGCGCGACCTTCGCCGGTCGTGATCGCACCGGCGTAGGCGAACGCCATCGGTTCTTCGGTGACCGGGATGAGGTGACCGGTGGCGGCGGCGTGCAGGCAGCACGTGGTGACGGCGCTGGTGCCGATGCGGCGCCCACCGAGGGTGGCGTTGATGAAGCGGGCGATCTCGTGCGGCTTCAACGGATGGCCCGGCCGCTCGGCGAGGTAGTCCAGAACCAGGTCAGACAGTGGCCGGACATCGGGCATGGGGTTTCTCCCGGTGAGCAGGTTCCCGGGGCCGGGCGGTGGCCCGGCTCCCGGGTGACGTCGGCCGTGCCGGGTCAGGACTGCGTGGTGTCGTCGCTTGCCTGCCCGGTGCCGTCCGCGTCGGCTCCGGCGGTGGTGCCGGTGTCGGCCGGCGCGGAGTACGCGAAGGTCAGCGGCGCGTCGGAGACCAGGAGGATCCGGCCGCCGGCGGCGGCCTTGGTGCAGTTGTTGCGCACCGCCCCGGAGCTGACCGCGCGACCGAGCTGTCCGCTGATGGCGGTGGCGATGTCCTGCGGGCTCATCGCCCGGCCCGGGTTCGCGGCCAGGACGGTGAGGGTGAGCCTCTCCAGCTCGCCCCGGCCGAACGGTTGGCTGCCGTCGGCGTTGGCGGTCGCGTCGCTGCGGCGGCCCACGCTCGCGGTGATGCCCGTCGCACGCGACGGCGTGCGACGGGGCAGGGTGACGACGTGGGTCTCGCCGTCCGACGCGACGACGTGCAGCGTGCCGTCCGCCCGGATCAGGGGCAGCACCGCCGCCGTGGCGCTCGGCGCGGTCGCCAGGGCGCGGATGACCTGGTAGCACAGCGGGCAGCGAGGCGGCTCCGGGTTCGGGTCGACCTCGCTGGCCTTGGTCGGGCCGGCGATCCACCGTTGCGGCGGGCCGGGCAGCCGGCGGGCGGCGTCGGCCTGCTCCATCGCGGTGAGCAGCCGGGAGGCGCTCGGGTGACTGATACCGCTCTCGGCGACGATCACGTCGAGGGTCGCGCCGCTGTCGCCGTAGTCGGCCAGGACGCCCTTGATGGCCATGACCTTGCGGTCACCGGGTCGAGTGGGCTGCACGGCGGCGACCGTCGGTGCCTGCTCGTCCTCGCGACCGTCGGCGTCGTCGTCGGGTGTGTCGTCGGGGTCGGTCGCGTCGTCGCTGCCGTCGTCCGGTCGGTCGTTCTCGGCGTCGGCGCCGTGGACCGCATCGGTGGGCTGGTCGGCCATCTCCATGCGCGCCTGGTCGGCCGCGATGTCGGAGTCCGGGCCGCCGATGTCGGCCGCATCGGCGGACAAGAGGGCATCGACGGAGCTCGGCGGGGTGAGGGTCCACCGGGTAAGGGTGCCCTCGGCCGGGTCGGCGCCGGTGTCCACCGCGACGATGACACCGGCGTCGGCCAGGGTCTTGATCGCCTTGTCGGCGGTCGAGCGAGCCTTGCCGGACTTGTCGGCCAACTCGTGGACGTTGCCCTGACCGAGATCGGTCAGAGCATCGAGGACGGCCTGCGTGGCAGGCGTCAGGGACAGGTGTTCCATCAGGGTTTCCCTCCTCGGGAACTGGTGGGGACGCCCGGCACGGTGGTGTGCCGGACGTGGTGCGCCGAGTTGCGGGCAGCGGTCAGCGCGGTAGGCGCGTGACGTAGTGCGCTGGCGAGGGGTGCCGCCTAGGTGCGGCCCGGTAGTCGTGGCGGTGGATGGTGCCGCGCCGGCCGGTCAGTGGCAGGGGAGTGTCTCGCCGGCGGTGGCCTGCAGGATGTAGAGGCGGTCCTCGGTCGGGTCGCGGTAGATCCCGGCGTCGCCGTGGGACAGCCACAGCGGGTTGACGCTGCCGGGCGGGCGGAGCCTGGCGTCGGACGTGCCGACCTTGATGTGGGTGGCGTGTCCGGCGAGGTTCTGTCGGCGGCAGGAGTCGGTGTGTGGCAGGACGACCAGGACCGTGTCACCGGGGTTGACGTAGCGCCGCCGCACCGACCGGCCCGGGTTCGCCTGCGCGTACGCGGCCCGTGCCTCGTCGCCGATGAGGGTGTCGATCCAGTTGCGGGCGTACCGGTACTCGCCGGCCAGCTCCCTGATGGTCTCCACCGGGCCGGCGACCGTGCTGGTGGAACCGTTCAGGTCGTCTTCGTTGATCAGTAGGGTGCGCAGCTGGTCCACCGCGTGCAGCAGTTCGGTGCGCAGGTGCCGCAGGGTGGCGGCGGCTTCGGGCAGGTGCGCGGCGGCGGGGACCGGGTCGGCGGCGTGTTGGTCGAGGGTGCGCTCGGTCGTCGCGGTGATCCAGCGACTGATCGTGTCGAGGTGCGGCATGAGGTTCCCCTCCTTCAGCTGGTCAGGTGGGCGAGTTCGGCGGGGTCGAGTTGGTTCGGGGTGCGGTTGCGCCAGGTGTCGGAGTGGCGCAGGTGCCACCAGCGCAGCAGCGACCGGCAGGCCGAGGCGAGGTCGTCGCACGCGGGCAGCGGGTACGCCATCGTGGGTGGGGTCTGGTGGTGCAGCAGGGTGATGTACGCGGTTGGCGTCCACCCCGGGGCGGTTTCGGTGACCTCGCCGATCACCCGGTCCGGGTAGGGGATGTCGAAGGCGCTGGTGGCCTCGCTGTCGGGCACCACCAGCCAGGTGCGGGCCTCGGTGCGGTGCAGGGTGGCGACGCCGCGCGACGGGTCACCGGGGTACAGCAGGAGGTGCCGCTGGTCGCCGTCGCCGATCGTTCGGTGGTTGCGCCAGGCGCGGTAGGCGCCGACGAGCACGGTGCCGAGCACGATGTGTCGCTCGCGGGCGGCGAGCGCCTCGGTGAGGGCTTGGTGGTAGCCGGCCATGTGCAGGTCGGCGCGGGCGGCCAACCCCTGTCGTGCCCTCTCGGCGAGCGCACCGGTGCGGGCGAGGGCCTCATCGAGCGTGGTGGTGCTGTCGGTGAAGTCGCGGGCGGTCTTGTGCAGGACGCGGGCGAGGTCGCCGAGGGCGTCGAGAGTGGCGGTGTCGTGGCGCCACAGGTGCTCGGGGAGGACGTCGTTGGTGTCGGCGGCGATGCGCCGCAGCGCCGGGTCGGTCAGGAACACGGGGATCTCCTTGGCGAGCGGTCGGGTTGGGGGCATGGCGACGACCGGTCGCAGCGGGGCTGCGACCGGTCCTTTGGTCCGTCAGGCGTTGTGGTTAGGCGATGGCGACGGCGCACAGCCGTGCGGTGGAGCCCAGGCTGCGCAGGTAGCCGCATGCCTCGTTGAGGAAGCGGAACCGGTCGGCCACGGAGTCACTGGCCGGGGTGAGTAGGCGGCCGTCGGTGGTGATCAGCGCGTCGCCGATCAGGGCGATGCGCCAGTGCAGCCCGACGTACGTGGCTTCGCCGGCCTGGTAGACGGACAGCTCGTACGGGTTGAAGGAGAAGGCGAGCATCGCCAGGACTCGGGGTTGCTGCTCGAAGCGGCGGCGGGCCTCGGCCAGGCGGAGCTTGGTCGGGTCGGCCTGGTGCTGGGCGAGGTAGTCCTCCCACGGATGGGCCGCACGGGTTGTCGCGGCGATGTGGGTGTTCCAGGCACGCCAGCGCAGGGCGGCGTCGTTGGCGGCCTTGGCCGCGGTGCCGGTGAGGTCGAGGCGACCCTTGCGGCCTCCGGCGGCCATGGTGAGCGCGCCGAAGCGGCGGGCGGCGTCGAGGAGGTAGTAGCCGAGGAAGCGGGTCAGCCAGCCGATGAGGCGGCGGTGGCGGACGTGGTAGCGGCGGGCCGGGGTGCCGTCGGCGTGCAGGAGGTCGTTGACCTTCTCCGAGGCGGCGAACCAGTCGGCGTCTTCGCCGGGGGCGAAGCAGACGGTGACGACGACCTGGTCGGACGGCGGCATGGGCGTGGGCATGGCAGGGTGCTCCCTTCGGGCAGGGGTGGGCGTGGAGGGTGTGCGTCGTGGTGCCACCGGATCGCGGCGTCTGCGCCGGGAAGCTGCCGTGCAAGGGCGCGGGGCGTGGATCACGAGCCGACCGGGAGGTGGGCTGTGGGTGATCCCGCTGGCGCGGGCAGGTCCAGGGGACAGACGGGCGGCGGTGCGAGCAAAAGAAGAAGCTGCACCGTAGCGTCGCGACCTGACAGCACCAGCTCTGTCAGGATTGCCGAGGACGCCTCTGAGCTGCGCTGACAGGATTTCGTCGCGAGACTGCCAGGGTCTGTCAGAACACGAAGCCGCTCTCGTCGTAGTTCGGGTTGTCCGCGACGGGCTGGCCGTGGTCGCTGGGCAGCTCGGTGAGCCGGACTCGGCCGGTGGCGCCGCCAGCAAGCCAGACCGCGTCGGCGGGGTCGGTGGGTGGGTGGCGGTCGCGAGGGGAACGCTGTCGCGCCGGCCGCGCAGGAGTCGGTGCAGGTGTTCCTCCCGGTGCTCGCTGCCGAGCCAGAACAGCACCGGGTAGCGGGGGCCGCCGCGGCGGATCAGCTGCGCGTACCGGTCGAGCTTGGCCACCACCCGACCGAGGGGTTCGGTGCCGGTGTCGGCCTCCAGGAAGAATCCCACCGTGGTGTGCGCGACGCTGAACAGGCCGTGCCCGTCGGCGGTGATGGTCCGGAACTGCTTGGTGGTCTTCGTCTCGGACCACCACCGGTCCAGCCGCGCCTGCGGGTGCTGGCGGGTGTGCACGGTGAGCCGAACGAAGAACTCGTTGGCGATGCGCAGGTGGGTCAGGTTCGGGTTGGCCGAGAGCCGGTCGACGCCCTGGCGGCTGGCGCGCACGGTGGGCTCGGGCCGGTGGTGAGCGGCGGCCTGGAACCGGTGCCCCTGGTGGCCGAGCGTCCAGTGCCACGGCTGGCTACCACCCCCGGCGCGGGCGAACCGGAAACGGTCCAGCAGGCCCAAAGCGGCGAGCTCGCCGAGGCGGATCTGACAGGTTCGGCGGGCGAGGAACAGCATGCGGTGGATCTGATCGGTGGTGAGGACTTGGTGGTCGTCGAGCAGCTGCAGAAGCCGACGGTCACGGCTGGTGATGTGGGGGTAGATGGCCAGCAGGCTGGCCGAGCGTGATTGCGGCATCGGTGCATACACCCCTGGAGAGAGAGTCCCGGAGGGAGTCTGGATGAGTTGATCTCGATGTCGGTGCTGGCGTCGGGTGAGTTGCGGCAGGTCAGGCACCTGACAGACCAGGTGTAAGGGACGCGTGTGGGGTCTCGTGTCGCGGACACCCCCACACGAGCCCCCGGTGCCGCACCCAGCCGAGCCCCCACACGAGCCGCAGGGCTCAGCGGTCGCGGTCGGTCATGCGCCGCTTCATCGCGGTACGGGCGAGCTGCTGCATCGGCGGCTCACCACCGTTGCGGCTGTGGGCGGCGGCGCACTCCTGCCGGATCGCGGTCGCCTCACCCACCGGCGGCGCCGGCGGGTTGGTCACGAAGGTGAACCCGGGCAGCTCCCGGTTGCCGACCAGCAGCCGGGCGGCGGCGGTGTACACATCGAGATGCGCGAGGTCATGCTCGTCGAGCTCCGGTTTGGTGTGTCGGGACAACTCCCGCGCGTCGGCCGGGTCGACGGTGAAGAACAGCTTCGACCGTGCGTTGGCCGACACCGCCGCGGCGATGTCGTGGGGCAGTTGCGCCAGGTCCTGGTGCGCCAGGACCAGCCCGAGCCGGAACCCGCGCGCCTCGGCCAGCATGTCGCCGACGTTGCCGGGCAGCGTGAGGAAGTTGTGGCACTCATCGATGTAGAGGCTGGCGTCTCTGCGCTGGTCTTCGGCGATGTTGGCGCGGGCGATGGCGGCCTGCCACACCCGGGCGACGATCATCGAGCCGAGGATGCGGCTGGTCTCCTCACCGAGGATGCCCTTGGGTAGCCGGCACAGCAGCACCCCGCCGTCGAGCACCCGGCCCATGTCGAACGACGAGTGGGCGTTACCGATCACCGATTTCACGAAGTCCCGCAGCAGGAAGGCTCGGAGTCGGGCGAGGACGGGTGCGATGACCTGGCCGCGGAACTGCTCGTTGATGCCGTCGTACCAGAGCCAGAACCCGCCGAGGCCGTCCGGGTCGTCCAGGCCGTGGGTGAACCGGGCCCGGAAGTCCCGGTCCTGCAGCAGCGACGGGACCAGGCTCAGGGTTGGTTTCGCGTGGCGCATCAGCGTGAGGCAGGCGACCCGCATGGTGTCGTCCATGCGGGGCCCCCACTGGCCCTGGAAGATTTTGGCGAAGATGCCGACGAGGTTGTCGACGGCCAGGTGCGGGTCGCCGCCGTCATCGAGCGGGTTGAAGCAGCCGGGGTTCTCCTGATCCGGGTCGATGATCACGATCTTCTTGGCCTGCGAGGCGGGCAGTCGGTCGAGGATGTCGGTGATCAGGTCCCCGCGCGGGTCGATGACCACGGTCCCGCGCCCGGACTTGATGTCGCCGAGGATCATGTTCAGCAGCAGCGTGGACTTGCCGACGCCGGTCTTGCCGACGACGTGCACGTGCTGGCGGGCGTCGGCGACAGCGAGGCCGACGCTGTGGTGGCCGATCTGCGAGCGGCCCAGCACCTTCACGCCCCGGCCGCCGGAGGGGACCTGCACGGGCGCCGGCACGGCCTTGGCCCGGGCCCGATCGAGGCCCGGGACGGCGAGGTCCTGCGGCAGGGCGGCGAGGGCCGCGAGTTCCGCGACGGTGGCCAGGAACCCGCGCCGCAGTCGCCGTCCGGCGATCGTGGCCACCGGCTGGGGCATCTTCATCCGCCGCAGCCGATTCGGGCCGGTGTACGCCGCGGCAGCTGAGGCGATGGTGTGCCTGAGCCCGACGAGGCGTGAGCGGACTTGGGCGGCCCGTTGCGGGTCTGGTGGGGACGTGCCGGCGTCGGCCGCGACGGCGAACCGGACTGCGATTTCGTAGTGCGGTACCCGCACGGCCTTGTCCACGATGGTGCGGGCGTCGGCGGCGGCCACCGGGTCCCGCTCGCCCGGACGCACCACGGGGGCATGGGTGTGTGGCCGCGACGAGCCGGGTGTGAACACGTCGAGGAACCACAGCAGGGGCTCGATGGCCACCCGCACCGCCCCGGTGACGGCGCGGGTGGCCAGGTCGGGCCGCCCGTGGCGATGGTTGCTGGTGCTCGCCGCGGCCCGTCGGGCTAGGCGGACGCGGCGGGTGGGTGCCGGGCGGGCGAGGATCTGCACACAGGCGTGTTCGCGGTGGCGTACCTGGGCGCCGGCGGCGAGCAACGCCCGCAGTGGGTCGGTGTCGTGCTCGCTGCGCAGCGGCAGCCCGTCGGTGTGCTGCGGCCAGTGCGCCCCGCCCACCTGCTCGGCGACGGTGGGCGGAATCGGCGGTGCGGCGCCGGAGGTGGTGAGGGTGGCCGCGGGCCAGGCCGCCCGGACGGCGGCCTCGACCGCGCCGTCCGGCACCGTGCCGGGCACCCAGACCCGGATGGTCAGGGACCGGCCGGTCCAGATGTACTCCCAGCCGACGTGCGCGATGCCGAACAGGCGCTGCTGCCACACCGACGGCGTCAGCACGCCGACAAGTGTCATCCAGAACGCCGCGGCTGCCTCGGCGGTGACCTCCGGCGGGGCGGCGATGCTCAGCCACCGTGCGCCGATCGTGAACCGCTTGTGCCGCCAGGCGAGCACCTGATCGTGGCCGAACACTGCGGCGAGGATCGCGGCGGCGGCGATGAAGCCCAGCCACGGCCGGGCGATGATCCAGTGCCCGACGTCGCCGGGCCAGGTCGCAGTGGTCATCATTCGGCTTCCCCGATTCCGGTCACGGCGAGCGTGTGCTCGGCCGCCGATCCGACACTGCGGAACGGGATCCGGCTACGACCAGCAACGAGCAGCCCCTCACCGCGCGGCGCCGACAGCAGCAGCCTCGACTCCCCAGCGGTCAGGCCGAACGCCTCGGACACCGCGTCGATGGACTGCGTGGACTGGCGCATCAGCACCTGCGTGGCGGCGTTGGACACCACCGCCAGGCCGAGGTCACTCGACAGGACGTCGGCCGCGTCCTGGGTGATGACGCACAAACCTGCGGAGCGCTTGCGGGCGGCCTTGGCCATCCGGAACAGGAACCGCGCGCCTTCGCCGTCGCGCATCAGCAGCCACGCCTCGTCCACGACGACGAGCCGTCGACGCCGGCGGGCGCCCGCGGGCGCAGTGTCGATGCCGGCCCAGATCGAGTCGAGGGCGAGCAGAGTTCCCACGGTGCGCAACTCGTCGGGCAGGTGCCGCAGGCTCCACACCACCAGGTGGCCCTCCGGACGGGTGGATGTCGGCCCGTCGAACATGCTGGCGAAGTTGCCGACCGTCCACGGCGCGAGCCGGGCGGCCAGGTGCCCGGCGGCGGGGTCGCCGTCCGCGTCGAGGGTTGCGGCCAGGTCGCGCAGCAGCGGCGCGGGTGTGGTCCAGGTGCCCGGGTCGCCGTTGATCCCGGCCCGGTTGTAGGTGGCGGTGATCGCCCGGTCCAGAGCGGCGCGTTCGGCCGGCGGCGGTGCCGCGCCGAGCATGACCGAGATCAGCGTGTGCAGGTACAGCCCGCGCCGCGTCAGGGTGTCGGGACGGTTGTCGGCGGGCAGGTCGAACGGGTTGACCCTGACGCCGGGCTGACCGAGCTGCACGACGGCGCCGCCGACGTGCTCCGCGAGGGGCGCGTACTCGTCCTCGGGGTCGATGACCGACACCGTCGTGCCCTGGTACAGGTTGCGCAGCACCTCGAGCTTGACGAAGTAGGACTTCCCGGCGCCGCTGCGCGCCAGGACCACACTGTTGTGGTTGTCCTGCGCCCACCGGTTCCAGATCAGCACCCCGTTGGAGGTGGTGTTGACCCCGTACAGCACCCCCTGTGGTGGGGCGACGGTGCCCGGGGCCGGTGCGGCGAGGTCGGCCGAGGCGAGGGGGAACGCCGCCGCGAGGGCGGTGGTGTCGAGGATGCGGCGCATCCGTAGCGGGTCCACGCCGACCGGCAGCGTGGCCACCCAGCCCTGCTGGTGGCGGAACGTCGCCGGCTGCACGTCAAGCAGCACGCTGGCCGCGGCGGACTTCACGCCCGCGGTGACGGTGGCGAGTTCGTCGAGGGTACGGGCGTGGATGGTGACGTAGATGCCGACGTCGAAGAGCTTCGCCGCCCCGCGGGCGACGCGTTCGGCGAGGTCGGCGGCGTCGGCCGCTGCCGCCTCGACCATCGGGTCGCCCAGCCGGCCTTGGCCGGCGTCGAGGCGGCGGGAGGATTCGAGGCGGGCGCGCTGGCGCTTGAGCATCGGCGCGGCCAGTTGCGGCGCCACCGGGTCCAGGTGCACCGCGACGTCGACCCGCCCGGGGTAGGACAGCAGCGCGTCGAGCCAGGCGGGGCCGACCTCGGCCGGGTAGCCGCACACCGCGTAGGTGGCGGCGTACCCGTCGCCGACCTGCACGTGCCACGGCGTGACCGACAACGCGGCCGGGGAGGGCATCCCGTCCCCGGCCGCGACACTCATCTTGCGCTTTTTCAACAGGTTCACGATGTGCTCCGCAGGGTGATCGGGGCGCCGGGTACCGCACGCGGGCCAGGCACCGGTGGGGAGAACGGATCGACCGCGCCGGCCAGCGCGGAGGCGACAGCCGGCCCGTCCAGAGCGGCGGCTTCGACACCGAGCCCGCACAGGGCGCGCACAGCCGTGTCGGCCGCGTACTCGCCGGTGACGACGGCGAGGACCTGGCGGCGCAGCGGATCGCGCTGGCTGTCGAGGTCGAGCAGGAACGAGGCGTAGTCGTCGGCGGCGGCTTGCAACGCCGGGTGCGCCAGGCGTGGCGCGTGGTCGGCAGTTGCCTGCGCGTAGACGCTCAGGTCGTGCCGCTGCGCGGCCACGACGATCTGCGCCGGCCCGGTCAGGCTGTTGAGGAACCGGCCAAACCCCTCCAACAGGGCCCCCTGCTCACCGCCGGTGCGCAGGTGGATGTTTGTCGTGCCGCAGGCGATCAGGACCTTGCCGCTGCCCTCACTGGTTAGGACTCCGGTCGGGCTGACCGCCGTGACCGGAGAGTGCAGCGGCGTCGGAAGGCTCGGCTTGCCGGCCACGTCCGCGACCGAGCTGACCCGAGCCCTACCCGGTGTGAGGGTGCGCGGCCTGCGGCTGAGCGCGAACCCGTGTCGCAGCCACACGTCCAGCGGCAGGCCGTCCCGGCGGCCGAGCGCCACCACGACCGCCACGGCGAACACGACTGCCCCAGCGACGATCCACGCCACCTGCGGCAGCAGATGCCCGAACGTGCGGTAGACACCGAACCCGACCAGGCCGGCACCGCCGACGATGCCCAGCTGCCGGAACGTCAGCCCGAACGCGATGCGGTCGGGCTCGTTGACATTGGCCGGGACAACGGCGCGCGGCACGGTGTCCTCGATCGTCATCGCCCACCTCGCAAGGCCGCACGTCCGAGCCTGCCGAGCGGTAGACGACGGGTGATGCCCTGGATGACCACTGCCCGCAGCAAAACCCCGCCGCTGTTCGGCGACCCCTTGCCCGTCGCGTAGCGACCCATCAGTCCGGGGATCTTGACCGTCATCCACAGAACCACGGCGACCAGCAGCAGATTCAACACGTCCGAGCCCGGCAGACCGATCAGGACCGGAACGCTCGCATCCGGGTCGGTGAGCAGGTGGATGCCGGTGGAGAACGCGATGGCCTGCAGCACGGCCGTGCCGAGGCAGCCCAGCAGGCTGCGCCACCACAGTTCGGCGGTGGGTTGCGTCCAGGGCAGGCAATAGCAGGCCAGCGCGAGCGGGGCGAGCCCGGCCAGGATGACCAGTACCGCAACGCGTACGACCCAACCGGTGACGAGGGTGAACATCAGTCCGACGATCAACAGCCCGATGATCAGTGCGATGAGGGCGTTGGCCGGATCGATGAGGGCGGCGGCCACGTGGGTGCGGGCCAGCGTGACAGCTTGCGTGGTCGGAGCCGTAGTGCCGACCATGGCCACAGTCAACGCGTTGGCGACATCGATGAGCACGGCGCAGAGTGGGACCGCAAAGTTCGACAGGATGAACCCGACGACTAGGCGTGGCACGAGTTCCTTGACGCCGTATCGCATCTCGACCGAACTGCTGGTCATCGTCACGATACCGGCGGTTACCAGCGCGAGGATGTAGCAGGCGTTGACGACCAGCGCGCTCTTCGCGGCGATGGTCTGCACCTGCGGCAACACGGTGACGTCCGGCGACAGGAACATCGACGACGTCAGATAGGCCAGCAGCCCGCCGAGGAGCTCTTGCAGCCGCTCGGCGAGCCATTCCACCAGGCCATTCATCATCCAGTTGACCATGACAGATGTCCTCAGCCGCCGATGATGCCCTGCAGGACCTGCAGGATCACGGGGGAGAGGACCGTCAGCGCGTAGCCGATCAAGGCGGACTTGAGGTTGCCCTTCGCCTGCTCGACCTGGGCCGGGTCACCGCCGGCGGCCATGTAGCGGAGGCCGCCGATGACCAGGAACATTGTCGCGACCAGCGCGATGATGCCCATGATCCACGTGGTGATCGAGGAGATGACCTCGTTGATGGATTTTGGAGCCGCGAGTGGCTGCGGCGCGGCGGCAGCGAGGTCGGACAGGACTGACAGAGTCGTGTGCATTGCGACGCTCCACAGGAGATCGGCGGGCCGCCGCGGTGGGGACCAGGGCGGAGCTTCGACTGGGCCGGTGGGGGCGCTCCTCCCTTGCGCTATGGGATGGGTTGCGGTGTCAGTACGCCGCGCCAGCCGTGCCGGACCAGTGGCCTCGCCGGATGGGAGGTCCCCACCGGGCGGGCATGCCGTGGATGACATGCACTGCCCAGATCTCGGCTGTCAGGCCGATCGAACTCGCCTGGCGCCTGTCACGACCTGACAAGACCGGTCAGCGACTCACGTAGTCCCCCCCGTTACCTTTTTGATCGTCCCCAGCCGGGGACTGCTCGGTCGCCCGGCTCGGTATGACTTACTGCCCCTGTCGTTCGGATGATCCGGGGGGTGTTGTCGCCGGGCCGGGTGGCGCCGATGGACCGCTGATAGGGACACGGCCACCCGCTTTGTTGGGGTAGGTCTCTTCGTAACGTGGCTGCCGGCAGTCGACGCCTGATCGACCGGGTTGACGGGTGACGTCGCGGGGAGGCGATGCGGTGCACGGCGACTACCAGGTGTTTCTCGGTCTCGATGTCGGCAAGGACGGCCACCACGCCGTCGCCTTGACTCGGGACGGCAAACGGCTGCACGACGGGGCGCTGGTCAACACCGAGGCGAAACTGCGGCAGGTGTTCGACAAGCTCGGCCGCCATGGCCGCGTCCTGGTCGTGGTCGACCAGCCCGCGACGATCGGCGCGCTGCCCGTCGCGGTAGCCCGAGCGTGTGGTCATCAAGTGGCCTACCTGCCCGGACTCGCGATGCGACGGATCGCCGACCTGCACCCCGGCAGCGCCAAGACCGACGCCCGCGACGCCTACGTGATCGCCGACGCCGCCCGCACCTTGCCGCACACGCTGCGCCGAGTCGACGTCGGCGACGAGACCCTGGCCGAACTCGAGGTCCTGGTCGGCTTCGACGACGACCTGGCCGGCGAGTCCACCCGGATCGCCAACCGCATCCGCGGGCTGCTCACGCAGATCCACCCTGCTCTGGAACGGGTGCTGGGGCCGAAGGTGCAGCACAAAGCCGTCCTGGAGCTGCTGTCGCGCTGCGGCGGACCGGCCGGGCTGCGCAAGGCCGGCCGCCGCAAACTCACCGCCATCGCCAGCAAGAACGCGCCCCGCATGGGCGAACGCCTCATCGAGCAGGTCATGACCGCGTTGGACGAGCAGACCGTAGTCGTCGCGGGCACGACCGCTGCGGAAACGGTCCTGCCCCGGTTGGCTGACAGCCTGCGCGACGTGCTCAAACAGCGCGACCAGGTCGCCGCCGAGGTGGACAGGATGCTTGATGCGCACCCTCTTACCGAGGTCCTGACCTCGATGCCCGGCATCGGCGTCAGGACCGCAGCCCGGATCCTGCTCGAAGTCGGCGACGGCACCGCGTTCGCCAGCCCAGGCCATCTGGCCGCCTACGCCGGCCTGGCACCTGTCACCCGCCGCTCCGGCAGCAGCATCCGCGGTGAACACCCACCCCGGGGCGGCAACAAGCAGCTGAAACGCGCCTCTTCCTCGCCGCGTTCGCGGCCCTGGCCGACCCGGTCAGCCGCGCCTACTACGACCGGAAACGCGCCGAGGGCAAACGCCACAACGCTGCCCTGATCTGCCTCGCCCGACGCCGCGTCGACGTCCTGTTCGCCATGCTCCGCGACAAGGTCCCCTACCAACAACGCCCGCTGCCCACCGCAACCGTCGCCGCTTGACAAAACCATAGGGACACCCCCCCCGGGACCGCGAACCAGGAAGGTTGGCGCGGACCGGAACGCCAAGAGGCCGTCCCGGGCGTTCGCACGAGACGGCCTTGTGCCGAGACCAGTAAGGGATCGGCGTGCGGCCCAACAACAGAGCCAGGAGAGTGCTCGGAGTGAAACTGGACAGCAGGTAGGCCTTCCTTCAGAGAGCAGCTATCCGACGTCCGCGGGATCTGACGGTCAGCGCGGTCGGTGACCCTGCGTGTCAGATGCCCTGTGCGCGGCTAACCGCTCAACTTCCGGATCTGGCTCCCCTCTGTGTCAAGACACCGCCGCGAGCGGGGTTCTAAGCTGGGTCTCGGCGGGTCCGGGAAGTGACTTCTCCGAAGAACCGGCATGGGGATGCGAGCTGGTCACGCTGGAGTCTGTAGTCGTTTCCCGGTGTCCTCCCGGGCCCGCTGCCGCGGTTGCGGCGTCGTTGAGCATGCGTCGGTAGACGATGTCGGACAGGCGTCGTTTCAGCGCGCGCATGGCTTCCATCGATGTCTTGCCGGATGCCTTTTTCCGGTCGAAGTAGGCGCGTCCTTCGGTGGGATTGCGCAGCTGGACGGTGGCCATGATGTGCAGCACCCGGTTGATCTGTCGGTTGCCGGCGCGGGAAAGTCGGTGTCGGACCTGGTCGCCGGAGGAGGCGTCGATGGGGGCGGTGCCGTTCCAGGAAGCGAAGTGGGCCCGGTTGGGGAAGCGAGCGATGTCGCCGACCTCGACCAGCAGCCGGGCGGCGCCGGAGGGCCCGATGCCATGCAGGTCCATCAGCGTGGTTCCGGTGGAGGCGACCAGCTCCTTTAGTTCTTTGTCGGCGTCCTTGGAACGTTGGTAGATCCGTTCGAGGTCACTGATCAGCTCGGCGGCGACCCGGCGTCGGGCCTTGCCGACCGCGTCACGGGGTCTCACCGTGGCCAGCAGTGCCTTGGCCTGGGCGGCGGACAGACTCTTCTTCGCTCCACCAGGGATCAGCTCCAGCAGCAGTTGGTGCAGTTGAGAGACCATTCGGGTGTGGTCCTCGCCGAGGGAGCGGCGCCGGTCGACCAGGATCCGCGGCAGGGCAAGCTGTTCGTCGTTGACCGGCGGGTGTAGCCCGGCCATCCGGGTGCCGACCAGCGCGATGGAGTGGGCGTCGGTGGCATCGGTCTTGCGGCCCTGGCCGGTGGCGAACACCCGCGCCCGGGCCGACAACTTCGGTGGGACATCCACGACCTGTTCGCCATCGGCCAGCAGCCGGTTGGCGATGTGCCGGCCGATGCCCTGGCAGCCCTCGATCGCCCAGACCCGGTGCGGCCACTGCTTGGCGTAATTCTTCATCGCCGCGTAGTCGTCCCGGCCGGTGTCGAAGCGGCCCGCGCCGATGACGGTCTCGTCGCCGGCCATGACCTCGATCGTGGCTGAACGCTTGTGCGGGTCCATGCCGATGACCACGCGATCCGACGTGACACTCAACAGGTCCTCCCATGCTCGATCCACCTGGTTCATCGAGCCGGGAGGGCAACGCTACTTCGAGCAGAGCAAACCCCTCTTGAGCCTCTCCCCGCCCTTGGGGCGACGCCCGGGCCTGCGCAGGCCAAATGAGAGCCACACAACCAGCGTGGGCAGCCGAAATGAGAGCGACAGCCCGGGCGCCTCGACCGAAGCCTGGCCGGGCCGGGGTCATAGGTCAATGAAACAAGTAGCCGAGATGAGTGCATTTGGACGAGGCCCGATGAGATGGCTCCACATCGTGGAGATCCACGTGCCGCTCGGCGTCGAGCCAGAGAATTTCTCAGTCCCGTCGCGTGGGTGTAGAGCGCCTCGGCGAGCTCTCCACCCCCAGCATCGCCCGCAGCCGCACGAGCACGGAAAGCGCGATCTTCCCGAGTGGGTGGCTGTCAGCCGCGACACGCCGTATGACGTTAGCCCGCAAAACCGGCCAGAACCGTCGCATCGGACCGGTCAGGGTCGCGATTCGGTCGACAGGCCTGGCACGTACTCGAGCACGACCGCCCTCAGGTAGCGCGGGGTGGTGGGGAGATCGACCGCTCCCACCGCGAACATCAGCGGGCTGCCCGGGGTCCCGGCGATCCCGTGCAGGCTCATGCCGACCGCGTCCAGCGGCTGCGGCGCGGGCATGCCGACCCACGCGCCCGTGCTGTACGCGGCGAGCGCCGCGCTCGGCGCTCGGGAGTTCTCGATCAACCACGGCAGTCCGGCCGGGTCGGTCGCCACGTCGGGCAACGCGCCACCCGGCGCGTCCCGGAGCATCTCGAAGGATCCACCGCTGCCGCGCACGGCCAACCCACCGTCGCCGACCGCCCACAGCTCGCCGGACGAGCGACCCGCGAGCGCTTCGAACGAGGACTCCTGTTCGTTGATGCCCACCTGGACCGTACGCCAGCCTGAGCCGCTCCAGTGGAAGAGCAGCGGGCCCTTGAACCCCTTCCACGCGCCGTTGCCGGCGGCCCAGACGTCATCCGAGCCAAAGGCCTTGATCGCGGTGAAGGTGCAGAAGTTCGGCATGCCACCGAAGGACGTGCCGCCGGTGCGGCATTCGGCGGGCGACTGGTGCGACTGCCAGGACCGGCCGTCCCACTGCTCGATGATCACCTCGCTCTGATGATTGCCCACCACCCAGGCGTGTCCACCCACGACGGTGAGTCCGGTGATCAGCGCGTAGCTCTTGCTGTTGCCCCGCGCGAACGGCACCTCGCGCCAGGCGGTCCCGTCGTAGTGCAGGACGTGCGTCACCTGGTCCTCCGGGACGGCGGCGGCCGTGCTGCCGACCGCCCAGACGTTCGAGGGCGAGTCGGCCGCGACGAGGTCGAACCGACCGCGCCACGCGATCGCCGGCAGCGCCGCGCGTGCCCAACGCGTCCCGTCCCACTGGAGGACCAACGGGGTGCCGGTGTCGTTCGGCTGTTCGGGCGAGTAGGCCTCGCTGCCGACGGCCCACGCGTGCGTGGCGTCCACCGACACGACGTCCCACAGCACGCTGGTCGGCCCGGCCAGCTCCGGCAGCGTGGCCAGGCGCCAGGCCGGTGCCGGCGCGTTGGTAACGACGGCTTCGGGCGACCCGCTGGCGGCGGTCGCGGAGGGTCCCGAGGGTGATGCCGAGGTGCTCGTGCCGGCGCACCCCGACGCCAGCAGGACCGCGGCCAACGTCAGGGCAATCTTGCGCATGGCACCGATGCTCGCAGGGCGGCGCCACCGCGGGGTTCCCGTTGATCAACGCGCTATACGGGCGTGGATCACGGCGAAGCCGTACAGGTGCCAACCCGGGACGCGGAAGGGCCCAGACCACCGTCAGGGCGTCGTGCCCGAAGACGTGCCGCATCTGGGCCAGCAGGGACGGGAACCGGGTCGGAGGTCAGCGCCCGCTGGACTTCATGATCGCGCGTCGAACTGGGCGCGCGCCTGAAAGACGCGATCCATGTGTGTCTCTGCCCAGGTCTTGATCGCGACCATCACCGGGAACAGGTCGTGGCCGAGCGGTGTGAGCGCGTAGTCGACGCGGGCCGGCACCGACGCGGTCACGGTGCGGGTGAGCAGACCATCGCGTTCCAGTGTGCGCAGGGTCTGGGTGAGCATCTTCTGGCTGACGCCGGCGATGCGGCGGGCGAGCTCGCTGTGCCGCTGCGGGCCACTGGCGAGCGCCGCGACCACCAGCGCCGCCCATTTGTCGGTGAGCGTGCTCAACAGTTCCCGAGTCGGGCAGCCCGCCAGGAACGCGTCATAGTCGCGTTTGGCCTGCTCTCGTCGTTGCCCGGCGGTCGTCGTCGCCATGTGCCACCCCTTCCGGTGCCCTAGGCACTTCCAGGTACCTACTTCCTCACGGTGCCCAAGGATACCTACCGTAATGACGACCATGACGTTCAGCGGAGGGTACGGCGATGCGCGCAGTCAGCTATGCACAGTTCGGAGGGCCGGAGGTTCTGCACGTGGTGGCGGACATGCCGGTGCCGGAGCCGGGGCCGGGGCAGGTGCGAGTACGGGTCGCCGCGTCCGCCGTGCACCCGGTTGACCTCATGATTCGCGCCGGTCGATTCCCGGCACCACTGCCGGCCGGGCTGCCGTACGTACCCGGTTGGGACGTGGCAGGCACGGTCGACGCGGTGGGTCGTTCCGTCGGAGATTTCACTGTGGATAACGATGTCATCGGCGTCTCACCCTGGCTGCGCACCACCCTCGGTGCCCACGCGGAGTATGTGGTCCTCGATGCCGCATGGCTGACCGCCGCGCCCGTCGGGGTTCCTGCCAGCGAGGCCGCGACCCTGCCGACCAACGGCCTCGCCGCCGCCCAGGCCCTCGACCTGCTCGCGCTCCCGACGGGCTCGTCCGTGCTCGTCACCGGCGCCGCGGGACAGGTCGGCGGGTTCACCCTGGCGCTGGCCCGAGTCGCCGGCCTGCACGCCACAGGAATAGCGGGGGCTGAGGACCGCGAGTTCGTCGAGTCGCAGGGTGCGGCGTTCGTGCCGCGCTCGGACGATCCGATCGCGGCAGCGGCGGACAGGTTCGACGCGGTTGTCGACCTGGCGCTGATCGGCTCGTCACTGATGGAACTCGTCAGGGACGGCGGCGGTTACGTGGCCGCCTCACCCCCGCTGCGCCCGGAGCCGGTGAGGGGAATCCGGACGTTCGCACTGGACGTGCTGCCGGACAGCGCCCGGCTAGGCGAACTGGTGAAATTGGTAGAAGGCGGTGACATCCCGCTACGGGTCGCCGGTGTTTACTCTTTCGCCGACGCGGCAGCGGCCCACAACCGGCTGGCCCAAGGCGGCGTGCGAGGCGGCGTAGTGATCGTTCCCTAATCTGCCGCACTGGATCACCGCCCCAACACGCACTCTCCTGCCGCCGACCGCGCGCTACCGAGTGTCACGGCCAGTGGATCGTGCCGGCATCCGGTCGTGCCGAGAAGCGGACGCGTGGACTGCGCACGAGGGCGTCATGGCGGGTTCGACTCCGGAGCACTACGAGCACTACGTGCGAATGTCGCGCGGTTGAGGGGAGGTTTCACCGCGGTCCGTTACAGCGCCGTCCATCACGGCGAAGCGGAGCACGAGTGGACCACGACGTCCCAGCGCCCACACGGTGAGCGCGAAGCAGCAGAGCGCCGTTCCCGTGATCGTGACCGCTGTCCAGCCGCCCGCGGACCAGAGCGTGGTCGCGGCGGCGGAGCCGATAGCAGCGCCGATGAAGTTGCCGGCGGCTAGCGCCGTGTTGAGCCGGCTGCGGGCCTCGGGGGAGAGGGCGAACAGCCGCGCCCGGTTGAGGAGGGCCTGCGCCTGGAGCGCAACATCGATCATGATGATCGCGATGATGATAAGTACGACGGACCGGCCGGCGAACGCCGCGACGACGAAGGCGCCGATGGCCAGTACCCAGGCCGCGCCGGTGGCCGGAAGCGACCAACCGCGGTCGTGCAGACGACCGCCGTGCAGGCCGGAAAGGACACCGGCGAGGCCAGCCAACCCGAACAACCCGATCACCGCTATCGGGTACCGGAACGGTGGGCCGCTGAGCAGGAACGTCAGCGCCGTCCAGAACAGCGAGAACGCGGCGAACCCGGTGGCGGCCAGGACCAGCGTCCACCGGGCCGCCCGCTCGCGCATGACCACCGCGCCGACCGAGGCGATGAGCTGCGGGTACGGCATGCGCGTCCGCGGTGCCAGCGGTGGAATCGCGCGATAGAGCAGGACCGCGAGCAGGACGGCGACGACCGCGGCGAGGGCGAAGATCGCACGCCACCCGGCGGCGCCGGCGACGAACCCGCTGATCGTGCGGGAGGCCAAGATACCGGTGAGGGTCCCGGACCCGACGACGCCGACGATCCGACCGCGGTGGGCGTCGCCGGCCAGGTCCCCGGCGAGCGGCGTGAGGACCTGCCCGGAGATCGTCGTCACGCCGAGCACGCCCAGTGCGAGGAGGAGTACGCCGATCGACGGCGCCAGCGCGCACAGCAGCAGTGCGGCGGCCGAGGTCAGCAGCATCACCGGGACGAACCGGCGGCGGTCCAGGACGTCGCCGAGAGGCACGAGCAGCAGCACGCCGACGGCGTACCCGACCTGCGTCGCGGTGACGAGCCAGCCGGCCGTCGCGGTCGCGGCGCGTAGATCGCCTGCGATGAAGCTGAGCAGCGGCTGCGCCCAGTACAGGTTGCCGATGGCCGCTCCCGCCGCCAACGCGAACAGGAACGTCAGCCGGCGGCTCATCTCCGACGGCGGTGCCATGCGGGGTGCTGCCACCCTGCCACGCTAAGGCGCGGGATCAAGGCGTGGGGCCCAGCGAGGGCCTGAGCGTGGCAGGGCCGCATCCGCCGGGATGTCCAGTGTTCACCTTCCCGGAAAACGGTACTGATCCTCACGCCCAGGCCAAAGCCATCGCGCACCGGCTCGGCCACGAAGACAAGATCGGGTCAGCGGCGTCGTTGATGAGGTCGGTGGACCGATAGCGGTTTCAGATCTCATTGATCTTGACAGGTTCCGAGCTGAAGCCACAATCATGCGATGGGCGGGCTCATGCATTGGGTGCGGATTGCTGCGGGTGTCACCGGACGTGGCGTGAGTCCTGACCGGCTGCGCGCGGCGGTCGCCGGTCGTACTGTCCTCGTGACCGGCGCGTCTGAGGGGATCGGCGCGGTGACTGCCCGCCGGCTGGCCGCGGCGGGCGCCGTTGTACTTCTTGTGGCACGCACGGCCTCGCGGCTGGAGCAGGTTCGGGACGAGATCGTCGCGGGCGGCGGCGTGGCGTACGTTCACCCCGCTGACCTCTCAGTACCCGCGGAGGCCGCCGCGCTGGCGGAGGAGTTGCTGACGCGGTACCGCCGGATCGATGTGGTGGTCAACAATGCCGGGCGGTCGATCCGCCGTGCGGTGGCCGACACCGCCGACCGGTTCCACGACCTCGAACGCACGATCAACCTGAATTACCTGGGGCCGGCGCAACTGCTGCTGGTGCTGCTGTCCGGCATGCGGACCACCGGCGGTGGGCACGTCGTGAACGTCTCGACGGCCGGACTCGCCATCAACGCCCCGCACTGGTCGGCGTACCACGCCTCGAAGGCGGCGTTCGACACGTGGCTGCGCACTGCCGCCGCGGAGCTGCGGCATGACGACGTCACCGTCAGCACCGTGTACTGCAACCTGGTGCGTACCCGGATGCTTGCACCTACCGCGCACTACCGGCGTGCGCCGGCGATGTCGGCCGACGAGGCGGCGGGCATCGTGTGCCGCGCCGTCGCGCGCCCGCGGATCTGGTGGCCATGGTGGGCTCGGCTCGGCGGCGGCGGCGGCCACGCTGCCCCGCGCGGTGGAGCGGGCGCTCGCCGCGGGGCTACAGGTGGTGGCGGCGACCGAACCGGTACGGGTCATGGTCGGCGCGGGCCTTCTGCGGCCGGGCCGGCTGGTGCGGTTGGCGCGGGCTGGCCGCCGCCACGGGCGTACCCTCGCCACGGCGGTCGCCGCCGGGTCGCCGACGGCGGTCGCCGTGATCGATGAGGACGGACCGGCCACGTACGCGGAACTCGACGCGGCCGCCGGCAGGTGCGCGGCGGCGGCCCAGGCGACCCTCGGCGTACAGCCCGGTGACCGGGTGGGCCTCGCCTGCCGCGACCACCGCGGCTTCGTCGCGGCAGCGGCCGGCCTAGCCCGCGCCGGCGCTGACGTGCTGCTGCTGCCCCCGGACCTGCCCGCCGACCGGCTAACCGACCTGGTGACCCGGGAACGCCTGGTCGCATTGGTACACGAGTCGGGCGCGCCGGCGTGCCCGGTGCCCGCCGTGCCGATATCCGTGCTGTTGGCTGGCGACCCGGCGACGTATCCGCCCCGAGGGCGCGGCAAGGGCCGGATGTCGGTGCTCACGTCCGGCACCACCGGCACCCCTCGCAGCGTGTCCCGACCCCTGCCGGTGCGCATGCTCCTCGGCCCGGCCATCACCCACCTGCGGCTCACCCCGGTCCGCCCTGGGGAACCGATCGCCGTCGCCGCACCGATCCACCACGGCTACGGGCTGACGTACCTCTCGGCCGGCCTGACCCTCGGCAGCCCGGTGGTGCTGGTCAGCGGCCGCGACCCGCAGGACATCCTCGACGCGGTTGAGGAGCACCGCGCCCGGTTGCTCGTCGCACTGCCCATCCAACTGCGGCGCATGTGCGACCTACCCGTGACCGATCGCCCCCCGCTCCGCCACCTGCGGGCGGTGATCAGCGGCGCCGCCCCTCTACCGGCCGAACTCGGCGAGCGGCTGCGCGGACTCTTCGGCGACCGCGTCTTCAACATGTACGCGACGACCGAGGCAGGCTGGGCCGCGATGGCCACGCCTACCGACCTGCGAGCCGCGCCCGGCACCGTCGGCCGGTCACCGCGAGGCGTACGACTGCGGGTCGTCGACGGCGCTGGCGCGCCCCTCCCACCCGGCCACGTCGGTGAGGTACAGGTCAGCGGATGGCAGCCGGGCAGAGTCTGGCTCGCCACTGGTGACCTCGGCCACCTCGACCTGGTGGGCCGGCTCCTGCTGGACGGCCGGATCGACGACATGATCGTCTCCGGTGGACAGAACGTGTACCCCGCCCCCGTCGCCGCCGTGATCACCAGCCACCCCGACGTAGCAGACGCCGTGCTGCGGCCGGTACCCGACGAGGGGTTCGGCCAGCGCCTGCTGGCCACGGTCGAGGTGCATACAGATCGCACGTTGACCGAGGCCAGCCTCCGCGAGTGGCTACGGCACCGGCTCACCCGCGCCGAACTGCCCCGTGACATCGTCATCGTCACGACGTTGCCCCGCTCGGCCACTGGCAAGCCGACCCGGGACCGGTAACCAAGTACCCGCCCGGGTCCGACACCGTGACCATCAACGGCCGGGACGACGACGGCCGCGACCTGCGGCTGGGCCATCCCGAGTGACGCCAGCCGGGCCAGGTCACGCCCCGTGAAGTCCCTGATCGATGACCGTCGGGACCGTCAGTGGTGCAGCAGCGCTGGTAGTGGCTCGAGCCCGGGCTGCCCTGGGTCGGCGGGGGCCCGCCGACCAAGGCCACCGGTCAGCGGCGGCCGGTGGCCAGGGCAACGAGGAACTGTCCGCCGCCTGCGTCGACGCTCGCGGTCACCGGCAGTCCGGGCACCAGCCGGGAGAACCGGTCGACCAGCCAGTCCGCCGCCTCCTGGGCGTCCTTCTTGCTCGGACAGCGGGCGACCAGCTCGCGGCCGCCCTTGCGTTCGAGTCGCTCGGCGACGGTGATCAATGGCGCAGGCTCCACCACGTGCAGACGGTCCGGCCAGGCGATGATCACCTTGACAGCGCCCTTGCGGGTGTTGCACGCACGGTGCGCAAGTCGTTCGGCGACCTTGGCCTTCTTGTCGGCGGTGCGGCTGTCGACGCTGGGACCACGCGGGTCGTTCACCGACATGTCGGCGTCGACCGGCTCGTCGCACACCCAGCATCGCCAACTGTCACGCCTCGCGACGTCATCGAGGAGACTCATCCGAGCAAACTAGCCTGTCAGCCCCCCGGCCAACGACAGCCCCGGCCGCGGCGAGCGCCGCCAGTCCGTAAAGGGGTGCAAGGAATTCGCTCTCCTGCGCCGTCCGCCTTGAATCGCGGTGCGATATCGCACCGCCGATGGCAGCTGTTGACGGTGAGCTGCACCAAGTCTGGATCTCTGGCCTGGTCGCCACCGACGTACTGCCGCTGTTGGTGAACGCATGTTCCGCAGCGTGCGTGGCGGCACTGCCGCAGCCGCACCCCGGCTACCATCCGACGCCGCACACCGGCAGCCCACACATCCTTCAGCCAGCTGCGAGGGGTTGAGGCGACAAGTACACCTGCGCGCACGACTGACGATGAGTGGATGCCCGGCGGTTTGTCCGTCATGCGACCGCAGGCGAGGTCTTCCCGGCAGGGCAGCCGTGTCCGTCTGCGTAGGATCGCCTGCTGACAGAAGAGGACCGAACACTGCCGGCCGTCGTCGAAGAAGCACACGCATCGGGGTTCTTCGAGGACCACGATGGCCACGACTTCCAGCCGGACGCCATGTTCATGGGGTCCGCCGGGACCACCGAGTGGTGGCGTCACTGGACCGGCGACTCAGCCGCCGACGCCCCACCGTTTCGGGTCTTCGGGCGCGACGGGTCCGGCGGGTTGGCTGCCTTCTGGATCCGTGCGCCGGGAGCCGCAATCGAAACACAACCCATCGTGTTCCTCGGTTCGGAGGGCGAACTGCACGTCATCGCCCGAGACCTGGGTGACTACCTCTGGCTGCTGGCGAGCGGCGTTGGACCCTTGGAGACCGTCGACGGCCTTCACCGCGTACCCGAGCCCGTCCCGGAGCTCGTCGCCCTTGCTCAGCGATACACCGACACTGCGCCACGGACCGTTGCGGCACTGATCGCCGCCGCCGATACCGAGCTACCCGCGTTGACAGCGCTCGTCAATTCCGCAACCAAGTAGGCACGGGGGATCCGTACGACTGGCGCACCCTCACCGATCTGCCTCCGCCCGACGTCCGAATCTGCCGCTTAGAGGCGTTGCCGGTGCCGCGACGGTGACACACCGTCTATGTTCGCTGGCATGACTGGCCAGATCACGGCAGGGCAGTTCCACGAGGCCGACGGCGTCGAGGACTGGCGCTCCCTATACCATGTGGTCTCGGCCTACTTCAAGACCGGCTCGCTTGCCAAAGGCATCGCGCTCGTCGATGAAATCGGCCGGCTCGCCGACGAAACTGAACAGCGCTACCTCAACATCGACCTGCGCGACGCCGGCGTCACCGTATCCCTCGGGCAGCGCGACATAGCTCTGGCCCGACGTATCTCGGCCGCCGCCAGGGATCTGGACATCTCGGCTGACCCGGCTGCCGTGCAGCTCATCAACGTCACCCTCGACGCACTCGTCGGAACGGAAGTGCTGCCGTTCTGGCGCGCGGTGCTGGGCTACCGCCAGATCGGCGAGGATTACCTGTTTGACCCGTCGCGCCGTGGCCCGGGCTTTGGGTTGCAGCGAATGGATACCACGCGTCTACAACGCAACCGCATGCATCTCGATGTCGCCGTCCCGCACGATCAGGCGCACGCCCGCATAGCCGCCGCCCTGGCCGCGGGCGGCCGACTGGTCTCCGATGCACACGCGCCCATGTGGTGGGTCCTGGCCGACGCCGAGGGCAACGAGGCGTGCGTCGCCACCTGGCTTGGACGCGGATAACAGGCCGCCCCGCACACTCTCATGCCGCTGACAATGCGCGGCGTTCGTGAGCGCGCCCCCCAAATCGACCGATGCGGCGTCGGGAGCCAGCGCTGGTGCCAGCCGAGGCCCTGGGGTCGGCAGCTCACGATCCATCGGCGGTCGGGGGCCGTGGTGCGAGCCCGGAGGGGCGACCGGGGCGTGCCCGGCGGGTTAACCCGGGAGTACGCGTGTAGTCGCCGGCGGCGCGAGCTGCGGGCGTAGCCGTGGGTGCGTCGGTGGCGGCAGGTGGTCGAGATTCACGGGGAGTTCGGGCGGCGTTGCCGGGCACCATGATCAACGTTCGTGGTCGGGGGGCGTACTGAGCCTGGAGCATCATCGATCTGAGGAGCAACCCCATGCAACAAGGCCCGAGTCGGCGCCGATTCCTTCAGAACGCCGGCCTGGTCGGTGCCGGTCTGGTCGGCGCCGGCACCGTCGGGGCCCAGGCCCCCGCGTCGGCGAGCGCGCACGGCGGCGGCGGTCGGCCCGACCCCGACCTGCCCCATTTCACGCTCGCCGTCATCCCGGACACGCAGTACCTCTTCGACACCGACCGCGGTGACCCGGCGCCGTTGGCGGCGAGTCTGCGCTGGATCATCGACAACCAGGCGCAGCGGAACATCGTCTTCACCGCCCACCTCGGCGACATCGTCGAGAACGCGCGCGCCGACGAACTCGCCGCCGCCGGCAAGGTGTTCGAGACCTTCGACCGTCAACGGATGCCGTACAGCGTGCTCGCCGGCAATCACGACATCAACTCGTCCACGACCGACCAGCGAGGGCCGAGCCCCTACCTCGACGTGTTCGGGCCAGAGCGGTTCCGGAAGCTGCCGACGTACGGCGGAGCGACCAAGGACGGCTACAACACGTACCACGTCTTCACCGCCGCGGGGCGGCAGTGGCTGCTGCTAGCGCTCGACTGGCGTCCGTCGGACGCCGGTCTCGCCTGGGCGAAGTCGGTCCTGGCCGCGCATCCGCACATCCCGGTCATCCTCACCACCCACGACATGGTGTACGCGGACGACACCGCAGCGGCGACGCTCTCCGGGCACGGTCAGCGGCTCTGGGACGAACTCGTCGCGGAGAGCGACCAGATCTTCCTCACCCTCAACGGGCACTACTGGCCGCCCGGCCGGACCGTGCTGCGCAACGCCGCCGGGCACGACGTGCACCTGCACATCACCAACTACCAGGACCGCTACTACGGCGGCAGCGCGATGATCCGGCTCTACCAGTTCGACCTGGCACGCAACACGATCGACGTGGAGACCTTCTCGCCGTGGATCCTCGGGCAGCGGCCCGAGCAGCGCAATGTCCTGGAGCAGCGCGAGATGGAGCTGACCGGCGCAACCAACCGGTTCAGCATCGGGGTCGACTTCGCGGCGCGGTTCGCAGGCTTCGACCCGGTGCCGCCTCGTGCGCCCCGCAACCCGGCCACCATGCTGGTCCCGGGCACGCTCGCCTACTGGCGGTTCGACAAGGGGCGCGGCGACGGCGTCGCAGTGCCGGACGGCGGCCGGATCGAGGATCTCTCCGGGCGCGGGAACCATCTCACCCGGGCCACCCTCGCCGGTAGCGGGCCGGAGGCGCTGCGCTGGTCCGGAGAGCACCACCCCGACCAGCCGGCTCACGCCAGCCTCCGCTTCGACGGTGCCAAGAAGCCGGCGCGCGGCGCGTACCTACGGACCGTCGACGGCGCCCCGCTCAACGCCGAGACCTTCCGCGACGGCTACACCATCGAAGCGTTCGTCAAGCTGCCCGCCGACGTTCGGGCGAGCAACCACGCGTGGATGAGCATCCTGAGCCGCTTCGGCGCCGGCCGGGACGCGGGCAAGACCGGCGGCGACCCGTCGGAGCCGATCGCCACGCTGAGCCTGTCGGACGGCATGGCGTTGCAGTGGGCCGTCTTCCCGCTCAACCAGAACGACATCTCCAGCAACTGGGGCCACGAGATGCCCGCCGACGAGTGGTTCCACGTCGCGGTGGTCAACGACGGGAAGACCACCACCTTGTACGTCGACGGCGCCGAACTGCTGCGCAACCCGTCCACCCCGGCGGTCGGCCTGGCCACGTCGAACGAGCCGTGGCTGGTCGGGGCGTACCACTACGACCGGATCGTGGAGCAGGGCTTCTACGGCTGGATCGGTGACATGCGGGTGGTGAACCGTCCGCTGCCGGTGAGCCGGTTCATGCGGGCCTGACGGTGGAGGTGGCGTGGGGTGGGCCGGGCGGTCCGGCACCGGTCCACGCCACCTCCGTGCGTCTTGGCGCCGACGGCGTAGCACCTGTCGCTGGGCCTGGAACGGGCTCAATCGGAGACGGCGGAGGAGCCTTCCAGCGACGCATCCGTCGGTGCCGGCGGGTTGAACCGGGAGCAGGCGCGCACTTGCCAGCGAGGCGCGCTGGCCTGTTCGATCTCCACGACGTGGTCGATCTCGAATTCGACCATCCGGCCGTGCACCGGGGAACCGGCTCGCTCGCTCCGGGTCCCAGTTGATCCGCCCGGTTCCGTTGAGCTACAGGGTGCGGCCGGTTTCCCAGTCGGGGTGGACGAGCCCGGTTCGGGAATCGAGCTGCATGCCGCCGAGGCTCATGAAGAAGGAGTTGCCGACGTAGTCCGGCCAGCTGATCGTCCCCTCGTCGAGGACGGTGACGAATCGGGCTGTCCGCCGCGGGACCTACCGGCGGAAACGTCGTGCAGAGCACTCTCGGTCGGATCGACGGCCCGCGATCGTTCCCAGGTCGTCGCGCCAGAATTTCGTCCCGGCTGTCGATCTGCCACCCTCCGGGCTCGTCGTAGGGTAGAGGCCACCACAGAGGGGCCGGCACACGATGGGGCTATGAGAAATGGCGAAGTACCTGATTCTCATCTTTGGCGACGCCCAGCAGTGGAACGCGATGACTGATGAGGAGTGGAAGGCGAACCACGCCGCCCACGAAGCGTTCGCCGCCAAAGCAGGCTCACGGATCATCGACGGACAGCAGTTGGAGCCGGTGCCCACGGCGACCTCGCTGCGCTCGGACGCGTCCGGCCAGATCCACACGACGGATGGGCCGTTCCTGGAAACTAAGGAAGCGCTGGGCGGTTACTACCTGCTCGAGGCGGCCGACCTGGACGAGGTTCTGTCGATGGTGACGCTGCTACGCGAGGTGCACCAGACGCACAGCGGTGTGGAGATCCGCCCGGTGGTCGACCGCGGATGACGTGGTGAGGCACGGATGAACGATGACGTCCTCGCGGCGGTGGCGCAGGCGCACCGCCGCGACTGGGCCCAGGTGCTCGCCACCACTGCCCATCTGACCCGTGACCTCGACCTCGCCGAGGAATGCACCCAGGACGCTTTCGCCCAGGCCCTGGAGACCTGGGCAGAGACCGGCATTCCCGAGCGACCGGGCGCCTGGCTCACCACCATCGCGCGCAACCGGGCCCGCGATGTCCTGCGCCGCGAGTCGGTGTTCCGTCGCAAGATGCCGTTACTCGTTCGGGACGAGGCGGTGCCGGGCCCCGAGGACGGTCTGGTCGACGACCGGCTGCGGCTCATCTTCACGTGCTGCCACCCTGCGTTGTCCAGGGAGGCGCAGGCCGCCCTGACCCTGCGCCTGGTGTGCGGGCTGTCCACGCCTGAGGTGGCCCGCGCGTTCCTGGTGCAGCCGGCCACCATGGCCGCGCGTGTCACCCGGGCCAAGAAGAAGATCGCCACGGCACGCATCCCATACCGGGTACCGGGCCCGGACCAACTCGAGGAGCGGGTCAGCGCCGTCCTCGAGGTCGTTCATCTCATCTTCACCACCGGTCACACGGCACCGCTCGGCGCTCACCTGGTCCGCCGGGACCTGGTGGACAGCGCGATCAGGTTGGCCCGCATGTTGCATCTGCTCATGCCGACCGACGCCGAGATCAGCGGCCTGCTCGCGCTGTTAGTGCTCATAGCGTCGCGTCTGGACACCCGCGTGTCCGACGACGGGCGCCTGGTGCTCTTGTCTGAGCAGGACCGCTCACGCTGGGACAGGCAGCTCATCGCCGAAGGCCAGTCGTTGTTGACCGATGCGTTGCGCCGACGGCCACCCACACGGTACGCCCTGGAGGCTGCGATAGCGGCCGTGCACGCCGAGGCGCCGACATGGCAGGACACCGATTGGACAGAAGTTGTCGGCCTCTACGATGCCCTGTTCCGGCTGTGGCCTTCGCCTGTGGTCGATCTCAATCGGGCAGTCGCGATCGGCCTGCGCGACGGACCAAGGGCCGGACTCGACGCGCTGACGCCGTTGCTCGCCGATCCGGCCCTGGCCACGTACGGATATCTCAGTGCCGCCCGCGCCGACTTCCTGCGCCAGTTGGGGCAGTGGCCGCAGGCCGCGACGGCCTACGAAGAGGCGCTGACCCTCACCGACAACAGCGTCGAGCGGGTCTTCCTCACTGAGCGGTTGACCGAACTGCAGCAGTATCTGTGATCGTCAGCATTCCACGGACGGTCTTGGAGTACCCGTCGATGCCATAGTGGCCACGGCGGCTAGGCGTGTCTACCGATCTTGTAGTGGTTGACTTCGATGGCGACGGCATCCTGATCGCGCTCTGTCGAGGTGGACCCGCTCAGGACATCCGCGACTACCCCGCCGGGCCATGGGTCATGAACCGGTGGCTGACCCACGTTGGTCAGTCGCCGCCTACCCTCGCGCGGATCTGGGTAGTCGGAACAATGCGTGGCGGCCGTTGTCGTCCCAGAAGCCGGTCTCGGTGCCGGTGGCGAGCAGGGTGGCGTTGAGTGCCTCGCGTTCGGCTCGGGTGGGGACGGCAGGGTGAGGTGCCGGGTCGGTCACGCTGCGGTCTTTCCGCAGCGCGTTCTCAGTCTGCGGGTGCCGGTTCGGCGGGCCGGGCCGTGAAGAAGCGGATGATGTCTTCCGCTGCGGTTGGGGACAGCATCATCGCCTGGACTCGTGCGGACATTTCGGCGATCGGATGAATCCTGGTGAACATCGCCTCTTCGTACGTCCGGATCGCCGAGTCAGGGTCGGCGGGGTTGGCGGCGAGTCGGCTGGCGAGTTCGGCGGCGTCGAGCATGGCCTGGTTGGCGCCCTCGCCGACCGGCGGCATGAGGTGCGCGGCGTCGCCGATGAGGGTGACGCCCGGCCGGCTGGACCAGCGCGTACTGATGGGCATCGCTTCGATCGGGCGCGGCGTCGGCGCGCTGTCGCCGGCCTCGATGAGTGCGGTGAGGCGTGGGTCCCAGCCAGCGAACATGTCCAGCAGAGCGCGCTTAATACGGTATGTGTCGATGGGGCGATCGTCTGCGCGCAGCGAGATCCCGACACGTAGGCGGCCGTCGCCGAGGCGTTGCGCTGCCAGGATCTGGTTCACGCCGACGCACCACAGGTTCCCGGGGCCAACCAGCTCGGCGAGATCGGGATGGCGCCGGTCGACGTCTTCGATGTTCAGCTCTACGAGTGTGGCCACATAGGACAGTTGGACGTCGGTCAGCAGCGACCGGACGACTGAGCGCGCGCCGTCCGCGCCGATGAGGATGTCGCAGCCGGTTCGGTGGCCGCCATCGAACGTCAGTTCCCAGCCCCCGTCAGGTCGCGGGGGCGCCGCGAGGCTTTGGGCGCCCTCAACGCCTTCATCATCGGAGCGGTCCGCAGAGAGGTCACCGAGCGACGCACCGCCCGTTCCACCGGCACCGATGAGGCCGCCTGGCAGGCCAGCCTCGGCCCCTACCTCACACGCATGTTGAAAACCGGCCGATACCCCACCGTCGCCCGGCTCGTCATCGACGGCGCCCACCTCAATGCCGAGGAAACCTTCAACCACAACCTGACCACCGTCTTGGACGGCATCACCAGCCGACCCCCCACGTGACCTACCGCTCTGAGGCCAGCGGCCGGCTGGAAGCCGATGCACCTTGATCAGATATCCGGATCTGCCGCCGATCGCGCGTCACAGTACGTGACGAGAGAGCGGCAGCGTACGGCGCGCGGTCGTGGCGATGACAGTGCATTGCCAAGTCGTCGACGACAAGTCTTGACGGCTCGACTGGGTTGGTCAGACCCCGCTCGCCTGGATGTCAGGAAGGGCAACGGCGGTGCCGGTCACCGCGATCCCGGTTCCGGGTTGGGCGGGGATCTCGATCGTGAGCAGGCTTGGACGGCCCATGTCCTGGCCCTGGTGCACGGTGACCGTCGCGGGCGGCGCCACCAGGCGCATCTCGCGCAGATAGCCACCCAACGCCGCGGCCGCCGCACCGGTCGCGGCGTCCTCGACAACACCACCGGGTGGGAACGGGTTACGCGCGTGGAATACCAGCGCGGACTCGCGGTAGACCAGGTCGATGGTTGTCCAGTCGCGCTGGGCCATCAGGCTGGCCAACGCCGCTATGTCGTAGTCCAGGCTGGCCAGGCGTTGCCGGCTCGCGGCGGCCACGATGGGATGCCACGCCCCGGCGAAGGCGATCCGCGGCGGCAGCGTCGCGTCGAGGTCGCCCGGCGTCCAGTGCAGCGCTTCGAGCAGCGCCGCAAGGTCGCCGGCGGAGATAGGTTTGCTTTGCGGTTCGACGCTGATCAGCGTGGCGGTGCTAGGCCGTGTTTCATAGCTCGGTTCAGAGCCATTCGTTGATCGCGGCGACGTGGAGTGTGGCCTGGTAGCGCACAGCGAGTTTGTCGAATCTGGTGGCCATGGCTCGGTGGCGTTTGAGCTGGTTGATGCCGCACTCGACGGCGTGACGCTGGCGGTAGGCGATGGGGTCGAAGGTCGGTGGCCGGCCGCCCTTCGCACCTTTCCTGCGCCGGCTGGCGGCCTGGTCGATCTTGATCGGGATGGTGGCCGGGATGCCACGTCGGCGTAGTTCCGCCCGGTTGCCGCGTGAGCTGTATGCCTTGTCCGCCAAGACCCGATCGGGTCGGGTGCGGGGTCGGCCGCCGCCGAGCCGGGGGACCCGGATGCAGGCCAGGACCCGGCTGAACTGCGGGCTGTCGCCGCGCTGCCCGCCGGTCACCAGCATCGCCAGGGGTTTGCGGCCCTGCTCGCAGGCCAGGTGCACCTTCGTGGTCCAGCCGCCCCGCGACCGGCCCAATGCGTGATCAGCGGGCTCGTCCTCGACTCCGCCGGGTGGTTCCTTCTGCCGCTCGGGTTGGGTGCGGGCGCCTGCGGCGTGCTGATGCGCCCGCGCGATGGTCGAGTCGACGCTGACATCCCAGCCGATCAGACCGGCCGCGTCGGCGCGGGTTTGCAGCCCGGCGACGATCCGCTGCCACACCCCGGCGCGTTGCCAGCGACGGAACAGTCCGTAGACCGTCTGCCAAGGTCCGTAGCACTGCGGCACGTCCCGCCATGGCGAGCCCACCCGCACCCGCCACCGGATCCCATCAATGAGCTGCCGTTTACTCCACTTCGGCGGCCGACCCGGCCTCTTACCCCTGGGCAGCAGCGGCACAAGCGCCGCCCACTGAGCGTCGGTCAGGTCGTGCCGCCTCGTCACCGGTATGGTGGCCACGAGGTCTCCGGTTTCAGGTTCTGCTTGGTCGCTGAACCATCTACCGGAGACCTCACTGCGTATCGATCACCGACACGCCACAACCCTGATCAAGGTCGACCGCCAGCCCCCGCTATGAAACACGGCCTAGTGCCGTCCGCCTGCACCTTGGTGGAGACCTCGACCAGGCCGGCGCGGGTGTCCAGATACAGAACTCCCGGACCGTGCCGCTCGGCGTAGGCAACTGCCGACGCGATGGTCGCGTGGCCGCAGAACGGGACCTCTGCCTTCGGGCTGAAATAGCGCACCTTGAAATGCCCATTCCCGCCAGGCACGAGGAACGCCGTTTCGGAGTACCCGACATCGGCCGCCACCCGCTGCATCTCCGCGTCGCCGAGCCCGGTGGCATCCAGCACAACACCAGCCGGGTTGCCGCCGGCTGGATCGGCACTGAACGCGGCGTACCGCAGGATCTCCATGATCACGATCATAGGGTGGCGCCTCACCAAATTCGAGTGCCAATCCACCCGTCACGCCGCAAGAGCAGCCCGTCACCCGGCATCCGCACATGCCGCTGACAGCGCGTCGGAGACGACCGGATCTGCCGAGAACCGGGCTGACGCGCCGCTACCGTCGCGTCCAACGATCATTGGCGCCATCGCCCCGATCGATGACGGCGTGCGTGACGACAGAGACGTGATCATCCACCAGCTGCCGTAGCTCGACGACGGGGAGCAATGATCAGAACCTGTGGATGGTCCTCGCCGCTGACAAGGGTCACGATCGTCGTCTCACAAGACCCGCTTGATTCCTCTCGGCATGACGCATGCTGTTATGGGTATATGATGGTTGCCATGGCACGAGCAGCGACGACGTCGGACGTCTTCAACGCGATCGCTGAGCCGCAGCGCCGAGAGATCCTGGTACTGCTGCGGGCGGGTGAGCGGTCGGTGACCGAGTTGGCGCAGGAGCTGGGGATGACCCAGCCGGGGGCGTCCAAACACCTGCGGGTGCTCCGGGAGGTCGGGCTGGTGCGGGACCGCAAGGCAGGCAAGCAGCGCCTGTACGGCCTTGACGCCCGCGGGCTGCGACCGGTTCACGAGTGGATCCGCGGGTTCGAGCGGTTCTGGAACGAGAGCTTCGACCGGCTGGACGCGTACGTGCAGGACCTCAAGCAGGCAAGGCAGGAGGAGTAGCTGATGAGCGCGACGGGACGAGTAGCGCCGGCGCAGTCCGCGACGGCCGACCGCGAGATCGTGATCTCGCGGGTCATCAATGCCCCACGGGAGCTGGTGTTCGAGGCGTTCACCGAGGTGCGGCACCTGTCGCGGTGGTGGGGACCGGAGGGGTTCACCACCACCACGCGGGCGTTCGAGTTCCGCGTCGGCGGGGAGTGGGACTTCGTGATGCACGGACCGGACGGGACGGACTACCAGGAGTGGATCTCCTGGAACGAGATCGCCCCGCCGGAGCGGATCGCGCTACTGCACGGTGAGTCCCGCGGCGACCCGAACGCCTTCGAGTCGGTCTTGACGTTCGCGCCCGACGGTGTGGCGACCCGGATCGAGATGCGCACGGTTTTCCCCACCAAGGAGCTGCGCGACGAGGCGGTCGAGAAGTACCACGCGATCGAGGGCGGCCAGCAGACCCTGAGCAACCTGGCGGCCTACGTCACCGAGATCGTTCGGAAGGGAGTTGAGGGCTGATGGCCGGGAAGGTGTTCTTCAGCGTGTCGATGTCGCTGGACGGGTTCATCGCGCCCGAGTCCCTCGAGGACTTGATGGGGCAGCAGTGGATGGAACTGCAGCAGTGGATCTTCCCGCAGCGGTTCATCCGGGAGAACCTGAAGCTCGGCGAGGGCGGCGCGGAGGGGCGCGACAACGACATCGTGCGGGAGACGTTCGAGCGCGCCGGCGCGAGCGTGATGGGCAAGCGCATGTTCGACGCCGGCGAGCAGGCGTGGCCGGAGGAGGCACCGTTCCACACGCCGGTCTTCGTCGTGACGCACGAGAAGCGTGACCCCTGGGAGCGGCCGGGCGGGACCACCTTCCACTTCGTCAACGACGGCATCGAGCCCGCGCTCGACCAGGCCCGCGAGGCCGCCGGCGACCGGGACGTCCGCATCGCGGGCGGCGGCGCAACGATCCTGGAGTACGTGAACGCCGGCCTGATCGACGAGTTCTCGATCGCGCTCTCACCCGTGCTGTTCGGCTCCGGAATCCGCCTGTTCGAGGGCGTGGACGCGGGCCGCGTGGCCCTGGAGCCAGTCCGCGCAGAGCCGACGCAACGGGTGACCCACCTGACCTACGCAGTCCGGGAGCGGTAACTGTCTCGACCTCAGCGCTCCCCGCCGAGGTCAGCAGCGCGGTGAGATCCCCGACGCTCTGAGCGTCAGGAAGGGCGAGCGTTCGGGCCGCGATCTCGGCCGCGCGCTCCTCCGGGAGGGACCTCACGGCGTTGTTGTGGAACTTCCTCGCCAGCTCCTCGTCGGACACGGTTTGCCGAGGCCGCCGCGGTTGACCTCGACGCGGGCCTCGAGTTCCTCGGCCGTGCGGGTGGTCACGCGCAGGACGGCGGGGAAGGCGTGCGAGAACGACGCGCTGCAGCGCTCGTCCTCGACGCAGCGCACCAGGGCGGCCACGGCGAGGCGGCGGGGGTCACGGGCGGCGGCGGCGCGGCGACCGTGTAGGGGCCGCTGAACGCCGCGTGGTACCCCGAGGCCGGCCGTGCCTTGGCCTCGGGTGGCTCGGCGATCGTGCGCAGGACGGGCTTGCGCCGCGACCATAACACCGAGAAAGAAGGCGCCAGCTCAGCCGTCAGGGTAGTGCGCAGGTCGCAGAAGCGTCCGCCTCAGCACGACGGCGCATTTCGCCACTCGGCGGACGCCAACGCATCCGGATTTGCCGCCGTCCGTACATGCTGACTGATCAAGAGCGGCCACGGTCGGTAGGTGGCCTGAGTCGAGCGGGCATCCTGAACTGCCGATGAGCGGTCGCCGCGACATGCGCATCCTGCGTGCGTCGGTCGGGCGCACGTGCTGTGCGGGTAGGACCGGGTGGAGGATTAGTGGGCAATCGCACCCGGCGACCTGAGGGACCTCTGAAGAGGTTGCTCGACCTCCGATGAGTTCCAGCACGGTCCCGGGTCTTAGGCACATCCACCCTCCGCGCGTGAATCTGGAGGCACCTTGAAGCTCCTGCTTACGTCAGGCGGCGTCACGAACCCAAGCATCCACTCGGCGCTCGTGCAGCTCCTCGGCAAGCCGATCGCCGAGTGCCACGCCCTCTGCGTCCCGACAGCACAATGGGGTCACCCGATGTGCGGTCCGAAATCGGTGCGGGGCTTCGTAGCCGCCGAGCCCGTGTTTCAGTACCTGTCCGGCCTGGGTTGGGCATCGCTCGGCGTCCTCGAGCTCACCGCACTGCCCACCATCGGCGCGGAGCGATGGGTCCCCTGGGTCCGGGAGGCCAACGTTCTCCTGGTCGACGGCGGCGACGCGACGTACCTGTGCCACTGGATGCGGGAGTCCGGGCTGGCCGATCTGCTGCCATCGCTGCCCGACACGGTCTGGGTGGGAGTGAGTGCCGGAAGCATGGTGATGACGCCCCGGATCGGAACGTACTTCGTCGAGTGGCCGTCCGCACCGGACGACCGCACCCTGGGAGTCGTCGACTTCTCGATCTTCCCGCACCTGGACGCTTTCCCAACAAACACCCTGGCCGACGCAGAGCGGTGGGCCGCCGAAATCGGTGTCCCGGCCTACGCCATCGACGAACAGACGGCCATCAAGGTCGTCGACGGCTCGGTCGAGGTGGTCTCCGAAGGGCAATGGAAGAAGTTCGGGTCATAGCCGCCCGGCATCCGTGACGTCGCGTCGTTGGACGTGACCCATCGACTTGCAGCATTTCCGAGAGCGCCTGCCCATGTCGCAGGTCGCGTGCGCTCTCGGATCTGCCGCCGACTGTGCGCGGATCTGCCGAGAAGAGTGCATCCCACCTCGAGGCGTTGCCACCGTTCCGGTACCCCTGGGGGTCACTCTTCAGCGTTCAGGGACGGACGGGCCGACTGTGCCGAGCGGTATGCGCGTGCGACCGTGGACGAAGTGGCGGCCAGCTGCGGACGGGACGGCAACCAGACGGTCTGAATGCCGAGTTGCTCGTTCATCGCAGCGAGCTGGTACTCATGGCGAAGGTCCGCAGCCGTACGTAGGCCGCGGACGATGACCGTGGCGCCGCGGCGCAGGCAGTAGGCGGTGGTCAGGCCGGTCCAGGTGTCCACCTCGACATTGCCCCAGGCTGCCGGCATGGCGTCGCGCACGCGTACGGCCCTGGTCGTGGCCTCGGCGGTTGGTCGCTTGTCGGCGTTCACCGCCAGCAACACGATGATCTGGTCGAACATCACCCGGGCACGGGCCACCAGGTCGCGGTGCCCCGCGGTGAATGGATCGAACGTACCGGGATAGACCGCCAACGAACCGCGTACCGGCACCACTCCACGATCCGACGTAGCCGTCACCGCGACTCCAACCACATGGCCACGATCATCCCAGCCGTACATCCGCGCCGACCACGCTCAGCGCCACCTCCGTGCTGCTCTTTCTGCGAACCGCCGCGCGCCCTGCCTCAAAGGCGCCCGCAACCATCTATTGGGTCGAGCTCGACGACCGCGTTTGGACCATCCGAACAGCGGCCGGTCAGGTGCATGTCGAGCCCGGCGAACCCAGCAGGGCAGACGCATGCCTCCGCGCTGACCCGGCCGCGCTCGACGCTGCCGTGTCCGACGGGAGCGTCGTCGCCGCAGGCGACCTGTCGGCTCTTCGCCGGCTCTTGCAGGCAGCCACCATCCCGTCTCCCGCCGCCGGGTAGCCACATCAACGACCACCGCACCGCACCCTCATGCCGCGATCCGCGCGCTACCCAGCGTTACGGTGAACCGGCGCGGTCGACGCTCGGACATGCCGATGAGCGGTCATTCGGTTGATCGCCTCGTGCCGCGATGACCTATCGTCGGCCGCCGTCGTCGTCGGCCTGCGAAAGCTCAATGGTGAGGTCGCCGGCGAACGAGCCGACGAGCATCCGCCGGTTGCCGACTGTAAAACGGACCTCGACGAGCTCACCGACCTGGTTGTGGCTGGGTACCACATCTGAGACTGGGCCGGTCATCTGATCGATCACCGATCGCGTCATCGCTTCGGGGGGCCAAAGGTAGTCGGGCATTTCGACTTGGGACCGGAGTTCGGCTACCAGTCGCCAATCGGTCCAGACCGTCAGCGTAAGCGACAGACCGTCGGTGAAGACCAGTTGGATCGCCTGGAGGTACCCGTCGGGCTCACATATCTGAGCGATCTCGATGACAGCGCGTGCTCGAACGTTGAGCGCATCCAGACCCTCGGCGAGTATGGCCATCGCTTTCCTTCCGCCAGACGCTGGTCCCAGGATTCCACGATCGCATGACAGCTCAGCGGTCAGACAGCCGCAGGGCAATGCGCTGATCTGCCGCGAGTCGCGCGGTTGTCGCCTCGCGATCATGTCAAGCGTCGTCCGAGGCCACGACGTCAAGCATCACCCGGCGCAGGACAGCCGGCTGCTGGCGTGTGATCCGACAACTGACTTGCGACACAACTCCGCCAACAGATGTGCGACAGGTTCCAGCGATCTAGGGGGCGGCAGGTTGGCCGCCGACGAAACGTCCTGTCATGCCGATGAGCGCGCAGTTGGTCAACGATCGGGCCGTCCGGGTCCGAGTTGGGCGGACGACCTCATACCTCGGAACTCCCCGGACCTCCTACTCT
>NZ_JBIALB010000027.1:0-42564 GCF_042872965.1 Micromonospora sp. NPDC005087
CCGTCAGGTGCAGCCCGGCTGCTGGCAGACGTCGGCGACATCCGCCGCTTCGCCGACCGCAACCGGTTCGCGTCCTGCAACGGCACCGCCCCGCTCGACGCCTCCTCCGGCGACCAGCAGCGTCACCGGCTCTCCCGCGCCGGCAACCGACGCATCAACCGGACACTGCATATCATGGCCGTGGTCCAGCTACGCAACCGCACCGAAGGCCGCGCCTACTTCGACACGAAGAAAGCCGCCGGGAAGACCTCCATGGAAGCCATGCGGGCGCTCAAGCGGCGACTGTCCAACGTCGTCTACACCCGCATGCTCGCAGACCAACAGCAACGACGGCAGGCGGCGGATCCGGGAGGGCACTCGGGGACGACTCTGCAACCCAGCGTGACCGACCTGACCCCGGACATCGGCCCTTCGGACAAGCCACTTCCCGGACCCGCCACCACCCAACCTAAACCCGCCCTCCGAGCGGTGTCTTGACACAAAGGGTGCCATGACAGGACGCCCGAGGGTGACCAATCGGTTGTCGCGTGCTTCGATGGGAAGGTGACCCGCCTCCATGAATCCGAGCATGTCGTCACCGCCAGCCGTGATATTGCCGCGACGGCTGCGGAGATCTTCGAGCTCATCGCCGATCCGTCACAGCAGCCCCGCTGGGACGGCAACGACAACTTGTCCGAGGCGCTTTCCGGGCAGCGAGTCCATGCCGTCGGTGACGTCTTCATCATGACGATCACGACAGGCAGCGTCCGCGAGAACCATGTGGTCGAGTTCGTCGAGCAGCGCCGCATCGCGTGGCGACCAAGCGAGCCAGGCCAGCCGACACCCGGGCATCTGTGGCGGTGGGTACTCGAGCCGATCGACGCATCACACACGCGCGTGACGCACACCTACGACTGGACACAACTCACGGATGAGAAGCGCATCCCGCACGCAAGAGCGACCACGGCGGACAAGCTGCGGGCCTCGCTCGACCGGCTCGCCGAGCTGGCCGAACGCCGCTGATCCACACCCTCGGAACGCCATCAGCCGAGCAACGTCGTTCAGCGGAGCACGTCCCGAATCCGGCGCCGCCGGCCATCGGCCGTTTGATCACTTCGACGTCGGGCCTCCGCCATGATCACGTGCGCGCTCATCGGCAGATCCGGATGGTGGGGGCGCATGCCTGCAACTCATGGCGTGGGTCCTATCGCCGGCAGCCCCAGGAAGGCGGGCCCGGCAGGCTGCCTGCGGAGGGCTTCTTGGCGTTTCTGAGCGAGGAAGGTCAGCGTTAGGTCGATTCCTTCAATCTCGACGAGCCAGCGCTCCTGTTCAGCGCGGTGCCGCACCCGCTCGAAGAACTCGGGAAGCTCGAACGGTTCGGCCTCCTCGTCGAGCTTGCGTAGGTCTCCCCGCAGCCCCTCGGGGAGCTGCACGGCGAGATCCCGTGCCTGGCCGCCGCTGAGCCGCTCCGCCAACGTCGCGAGCGTCGGGATGTCGTCTTCGTCGACGGCGTCCGTACCCCGTTCGGCAAGGCGGGTGGCACGGGTGATCGGCTCGGACCTCGAACCCCCTCCTGCCGCGAATGCTGCGTCTACCCGCGCGTCAAGGGTGAAACGGCGCCCGCCGCGTCAGTGGCCGGGGGCCTCCGCGGCGCGTGCCGCCGCGACGATGGCGCTCACCCCGATCCCGGCCTGGTCCATCAGCTGGGTCGGGGTACCGGAGGTGGGGAGGCCCCGTACCGCCAGGTGCTTCACCCGCACCGGCTCGGCGAGGTCGGCCAGGGACTCGAGGACCGCCGACCCCACGCCACCCTCCGGGTAGTGATCCTCGACCACCAGCAGCCGGCCGCCGGTGGCCCGGACGGCGTCGAGCAACCGGTCCCGGTCCAGCGGCTTGACCGAATACAGGTCGATGACCCGGGCCTTGATCCCCTCGCGCGCCAGCTCGTCGGCGGCGGCGAGGCAGTTGTGCACCGTCACCCCGGCGCCGATCAGCGCGACGTCGTCGTCGCCGCCGCCGCGGAGCAGTTTGCTGCCGCCGACCGGGAAGGCGTCCTCGTTGTCGTAGAGCACCGGGTACTTGCCTCGGGTGGTGCGCAGGTAGTTGACGCCCTTGCGGTCGACCATCTGCGCGACGAGGGCCGCGCAGGACACGGCGTCGCTGGGATACAGCACCGTCGACCCCTGCACGGCGCGCATGGCTGCCAGGTCCTCCAGCCCCATCTGCGAGGGACCGTCCGTCCCGATCTCCACCCCGGAGTGCGACCCGGACAGGGCGATGTCGGCCCGGGAGATGCCGGCCATCCGCACGAAGTCGTAGGCGCGGGAGAAGAACGCCGCGAAGGTCGAGGCGAAGGGCCGATAGCCGCGTACCTGAAGCCCGACCGCGGCGGCGACCAGTTGCTGTTCGGAGATGAACATCTCGAAGAACCGGTCGGGATACGTTTCGCCGAACTTGTCGGCGCGGGTGGAGTCGCTGACCTCACCGTCTAGGGCGACCACGTCCGGCCGCGAGCCCAGCGCGCGCAGCGCGTCACCGTACGCGTTCCGGGTGGCCACCTTTGCCCCCTTGTCGTACCGCGGCAGCGTGGGCGGCTCGCCGACGGGGGCGCCGGCGGGCGGGGCGGACTCGGGTTGCGGCCCGGTGACGCGGATCTGGCGTATCCCGCCGAGAGCCTCCACGGCCCGCTCGGCCATGTCGGGTTTCAGCGGCTTGCCGTGCCACCCGGGCTGGTTCTCGACCTCCGGCACCCCCTTGCCCTTGACCGTCCGGGCGAGCACCACGGTCGGGCCCGTCGCCTGCCGCGCCCGGCCGAACGCCTCGTCGATCGCGGCCAGGTCGTGGCCGTCGATGACGAGCGCCTGGCAGCCGAACGCCTCGACCCGGCGGCGGTAGGTGTCCAGGTCCCATTCCAACTCGGTCGGACCCCGCTGCCCGAACCGGTTGATGTCGACGATCGCGGTGAGGTTGCGCAGTCCGTAGTGGCCGGCCTTGTCCAGCGCCTCCCAGATGGAGCCCTCGGCCATCTCGCTGTCGCCGCACAGCGCCCACACGTGGAACGGCAGGTGGTCGAGGTACCGGCCGGCGAGCGCGATCCCGACCCCGACGGGCAGTCCCTGACCGAGCGACCCGGTGGCCACGTCGACCCAGGGCAGGGCCGGCGTGGGGTGTCCCTGCAGGCGCGACCCGAACTGGCGGTAGGTCTCGACCAACTCCTGATCGGTGATCGCGCCCACCGCCTTGAAGACCGCATACAACAGCGGCGAGGCGTGGCCCTTGGAGAAGATCAGGTGGTCGTTGGTCCGACCGCGCGGGTCCGTCCACTGGTAACGCAGGTGTCGGGAGATCAGCACCGCGAGCAGGTCCGCGGCGGACAGACTCGAGGTCGGATGCCCCGATCCCGCCCTGGTGCTGCACCGGATCGCGTCCACTCGGAGTTGGGCGGCGAGCTCACCCAGTCGGGTGAGCTCCTCCGCGCGCAGGGTGCGCTCTGCTTCCATCGTCACCGGCATCGCCTCCGCAGATACCGTAGTCAGGAAAGACCCGCATTACCCGGTAATCGCCGATTTGCCAGGGGCAGAGCGGGCCGGCCACGACCGGGAGCCGACCAGCCAGCCCGCCACCGCCAGGTACGGGCCGAAGACCGTCGGCGGGTGCCGGGCCGTGGGTGGTTGCGGAGGGAGCCATCCCGCCTGCCATCGACCCGGCGAGCCGAGAAGGCGCTCTTGCATTAAGCCATCGCGCCGTCTCGGCGCCGCAGATCTTCCCGTCACGAGGTTCCAGACGGGCGGCAGGGCGGCCATCGGTTGCTCGATAGGGCTGCCAGTAGGACACCTTTTGTCCCGATCCTGTAGACCGAGTTGTGGGCCCCAAGCTCGATCTTGCAGGAAGCCTTGCGACAAGTGATCTTGACGATCCCTTAACGCAACAGCGCCCCAGTCAGCACGGCGTCGGCCGACTGGAGGCGGATCTGGCTGACCTCGGCGACCGCCAGCCTGAGCTGGTATCCGTAAGTTCCTGTGCGGTTGGTGACCTGGCAGGTGCCGATCGGGTGCATGGCGCCGGCACGGTCGACGGCGAAGGCTGCGTAGGGGCCGTCGGCGGGCGCGGCGGTGATGGTGACCAGCACCCAGGACGGGTTCCCCTGGTAGAGGAAGACGGTGCCCGCTGGTCGTGCGTCGGCAGTGGTCAGGGTGGTTGCCTTGAGGTAGCGACCGTTGGCGACAGCGAGGGTCTGCCGGTACTGGTCGGCTAGGCGCCGGTCCTCTGCGGTACGTGACTGGACGAACAGCGCCCCGCCGCCGGCGCCGACCAGCACGGAGACCGCGATCGCCAGGGCCGCCACGACCCGCCGCCGGGCCAAGAAACGCCGGCGGGGTGGCGGCGCGGGAGCCGCGTCCAGCCGGGCGAGGACGCTGCTCTCGAACTGCGGCGGGGGATCGACGGAGGGCGCGAGCAGCAGGACGGCATCGGCGGTCGTGGTCAGGTGGTGAAGTTCTCGGCGACAGTCCTGGCAGCGCGCCACGTGGGCCAGGGCCCAGGCCCGATCATCCCCAGCGGCCGCACCGGTGGCGAGCTCCGGGAGCACGCCGCGCACGTCGGGGCACTGTGGCAGCTCACTCATCACGTACCTCGAAATGATCGCGTAGCCGGGACAGGCCCAGCCTGATCCTGGTCTTGACGGTGCCCAGCGGTAGGCCCTGTCGCTCGGCGATCTCCTTGGCGGTGAGTCCGTGGAAGATCGCCAGGACGACGGCCGTGGCCTGTTCGGGCGGCAGCTCGCGCAGGGCGACGCGGATGCGGTCGGCGTCGGCGACCTCGTCGGTCGGTGCGGTGGTGGCGGCGGTTTCGGCGGCGGCGAGCAGCGCCACCATCACCTCCGGCTCGTAGGGGCGATCGCGGCGCAGCCGTATCGCGTCGATTGCCGCGTTGCGGGTGATGGACAGCAGCCACGGCAGCACGGCGCCACGGCGGGGATCGTAGCCGCCGGCGTACCGCCACGCCCGCACGAACGCCTCCTGGGCGACGTCCTCGGCCGTGGCCGTGACCCCGACGATACTCACCGCCAGGCCGTATACCCGGGCCTGGAAGCGGCGCACGAAGCTCGCCGTGGACTGCGGATCCCCGGCCGCCATCCCAGCGACCAGAGCCTCGTCACTGACACCCACATTCAGTACTACGCACGACACGTCGTTGCGGGATCTCTCCTGGGCGAGAAATCCCTCCCCAGGTCGACGCAGGTAGTACTGGTATGAGACTCAAGATTGCGATAGGCGTGGCGATGCTGGCCACACTGGCCGCCTGCACCGGACCGAACGGCGCGACCGGGGGCGACAGCGGCGAGTTGTCGGTCCTCGTCGTCGAGCCCGTCAGCGGCGCTACCGTGTCCACCCCGTTCACCGTCAAGGTTGACAGCAGCGAGCCGCTCGGCCCGAGCGAGTCTGGCCAGCACCACGTGCACATCTGGTTCGACGACAACGAATCCGACTACCTCATCGTCGAGTCCAACACCACCCAGATCACCGACGCGCCCTCCGGGCAGCACACGATGCACGTGTCGCTGCGCAACGCCAACCACTCCCCGGCCGGGGCCGAAGCCACCACGCCGATCACCATCGGAAGTGGCGGAGGGCCTGTACCCTCGCCCAGCGCCGCAAGCGAGGGGACGCCACCCACGATCTCCAACCCGTACATCTACTGACGCCATGGCCAGCGACCCAGGCACCGTCCGGCGCTACTCCCGCGCCACGCGGTGGTTTCACGCACTCACCTATCTCACCGTGCTGATCCTGCTGGGTACCGGCTGGTGGTTGGTCGCCGGGCGGGAGGGGCAGCCCAGTGTTGCCGCTCGGCTGACCGGGATCGCCGACACCAGCCTGCACCGGTACGCCGGCTGGGTGCTGACGGCACTGGCCGCCAGCGCGGTGACGCTCGGGGTACGGGCAACCCGCGCCTTCCTCCGGGAGTCGCTGCGCTACGACCACGGCGATCTGAGGTGGTTCGCCCGCTGGCCGGGCGCATTCGTGACCGGCCGGTTCGCCCGGCACGAGGGCCACTTCGACCCGGGACAACGGGTCGCGAACCTGCTGATGGTCGGGCTGTTCGTGGCCCTGATCGGCAGCGGCATCGGGTTGGTCCTGGTCACCGGTGGCCCCTGGTTCGTCTGGCTGCAGCGGGTGCACCGCTGGGCCACGTACCTCATCACACCGGTCCTCATCGGACACATCGTCATCGCTGCCGGCCTCCCGCCCGGCTACCGCGGCGTGGCCCGAGCCATGCACCTCGGTGGCCGCCTGCCGCTACAGGTCGCCCAGCGGCTCTGGCCGGGCTGGCTCGATCGGCAACGCGGAGCCCACCATGACAGCTGAGCCGCCGTGCCCGTTCACGACCTCGGTCGCCTCGCTGCTCATCGGCGCCCTCGGCCCGCTCGAACGGCAGGAACTCGAAACCCACCTGCGGCAGTGCCCGATGTGCCTGGAGGAACTCATCCTCCTCGCGCCGCTGCCCGGCCTGCTGCACCGAGCAACGCCGCCTGAGTTGTGCCCCCGATGGGAGCCCTGATCGACGGGATGGCAACGAGCGTCGGGGTCGGGCTCGCGGTGGGTGTCCGCGTCGGCAGCTCGGCCGGCTGCTGCGCCAGTTTCGCACCGGAGCGGGCGTGACCGTGGGCGCCGCCGCCGAGGCGGCGGGCGGTTGAATGGCTGGTCGACAACTCGCTCGTCGACGACGAAACGGGCGAGCGTTTCGTGGCCGAGCACCGAGATCCCGACCATCCCTGAGCTGGCGCCCGCGCCGCGCGATTTCCTGTACGACGAACGCACGCATCTGCCGCAGGCCGCGCGTCGTGGAGCGCAGCCGTCTGACGGGTGGCGACGCGCGCATGTGCCGATGAGCGGATATCTGATCTTGATCCCGGTGTCGGTGTGCGATGACTAAAGTCTCGTGCCCTTGCGCGGAGCCGAGACCCACGCGGGCTGGTACTGCTGCGGGCTGATTGTGCGGCAGCCGCCGAAACAAGTACTAGCGGAAACGGGTTTGCTATGGAAACCTGTTGGCATGACCACTGACTCGGTACCCGCCGGCGGTGACCCCCGCCGGCTGCTGTCTGATGCGCGCGACCTCGCGCGCCGGGTTCGTCTTGACCAGCGGGTGACGTGGCTGCCGCTGCTGGTGCTGGCCCTGGTGATCTTCGGGGCGATCCCGGCGTACCGGTACGGTCGCGTCGTCAGCGACTGCCAGGCGGTGCAGGACGGCCAGGTGTGCAAGGTCTGGTTCCAGACCGTGACGTTCTACTGGTTGGCGGCGCTGGTCCTGGCGTACGTGGTGATCGCCGGCGGGTACCTGCGGGTGGCCCGGGCCCGGGGCGTGGACGCCCGGGTGCTGCCGTACGCGGTCACCGGCGTCGCGCTCGTCGGGCTGGGCTTCGCCTTCGCGGCGGTGTGGATCCGCCTCAACCCGCTGACCTACCCGGAGGAGCCGTCCGCCTTCGCCCAGTTCCTGTCCCGGCTGCTCGACCCGCCCGGCGCGATCGGGTTGGCCCTGCTGGTGCTGGCCTGGCTGGAGCGGCACGTCGCGCTGCTGCTGTTCACCATCGGGTACCTGACGGTGGTGCTGGTGCCGATCAACTTCGGATGGGGCGCGCACTGGGGTCCGCACACCTGGTTCATACCCGAGCTGGTCATCAACGGCGGCGTGCTGCTGCTGGGCAGCGCCGGCTTCGCGCTGGCGCAACGGCTGCGGCGGCCCCGGTGACCGACCCCGCCGACACCCCGGAGCCGGACGAGACCGAATCCCCGCATCCGGTCACCGGCCTGGACGACGTGGTGCACCAGCGGGTCCGGCTCGGCATCCTCACCATCGCGCACGAGGCCCGCCGGGTCGAGTTCGGCTACCTACGCACCCAACTAGAACTGACCGCCGGCAACCTCTCCCAGCACATAGGCGTGCTGGAGACCGCCGGGCTGGTCCAGGTCGAGAAGGGCTACGCCGGACGGCGCGGCCGTACCTGGATCACCCTCACCGCCGCCGGCAACACCGCGCTCGCCGAAGAGATCGGGCGCCTGAAGCTGCTCATCGCGCGAGTCGAGACCACCGACACCCAGGAGGACCGATGACCACCGCACTGACCCGCCGACACCTGCTCGCAGCCGCGCTCGCAACCGGGGTCGCCGTGCCGCTCGGCGACGCCGGCCGCGGCCGCGACCACGACAGCCACCGCCGCTTCGTCCGCGCCCGCGGCATCACCCCCGTCATCGCCCGCCGCGGCACCGCCCACGGCTCCAACCTCGGCACACTGCGCTGGGTCAACGCGCGTCCAACCCAGAGCCTCCGTCGACGAGACGAGTCGACTAGGCAAACGACACCATTTGATCGGGTACACGGATCTGCCGCTGAGGCGGTGCTGCGGCTCACGTCGATCGTCACGGTCCGTACGCCGCTCAGCAGGCCATTGATCACAAGTCTGGCGAGCGCGCCACATGGCGACGATCTTGGCTCGGCTTACGCCACCAGCTCCTCGCTGAGGGTCCATAGACGCGCGGCCGCCTCGGGGTCGCGGGCCAGGGAGCTCGGCTCGATCTGCTTGCCGCGGAAGAAGTAGCCTCCGGTGACCTCGGCCGCCTCTGGGGCGCTGGCCAGGTGGACCGGGGTGGCCGCGCCGGTCTGGACGGTACCCATGAAGGGCTTGGCGGCCGCGACGAGGAGCTTCGCGACGCCGCGGACCTCGCGGCCCAACTGGGTGCGGATGAGGCCCGGGTGCAGGCAGTTGGCGACCACGCCGGTGCCGGTCAGGCGCTTGGCCAGCTCGGCTGTGAACAGGATGTTCGCCAGTTTCGACAGCGGGTAGCTCGGCTCGCCGTGGGCCAGTTCGTCCCAGGGAATCTGCTTGGCCGAGCGATGCACATTGGACGAAACCGTGATCACGCGGGCCGGCGCGCTGCCTACCAGCCGTTCCCGCAGCAGGCTGGTCAGCAGGAACGGCGCCAGATGGTTGACGGCGAACATGGTCTCGTAGCCGTCGACCGTGAACTGCTGCTTGAGCATGATCACACCGGCGTTGTTGTCGAGCACGTCGAGCCGGTGGTACTTCTCCAGCACCTCGGCGGCCAGCCGGCGCACTTCGGCCAGGCTCGACATGTCGGCCGTCAGGAGGTCCACCTCGGCGCTGGGCGCCCGATGCCGGATCTCCTTGACGGCCGCTCGCCCTCGCTCGACGTCGCGCCCGACGACGACCACGGTGGCCCCCAGCTCGGCCAGCCGGGCCGCCGTCTCCCGGCCAATCCCGCTGGTCCCGCCGGTCACCAGACACACCTTGCCGGACATTGTGGTCATCGACCCTCCCGGATGTACTTGCCGCAGCGCCATTCTCTCCACGGCGACGCCTCGGGTACCAGGTGTGGCTCGACGCCGTCAGCAGACGTGCCCAAGACACACGAGCGCGACGAGCAATCCCTCCGTCGAGCGAACGCGTCTGCCCTCGTACACGTGGCAAACGCCTGAAGACGTGCCAGCCTTCAGGTATCTCTGATTTCCGTGCCCGGCGCACTCATTTGCCGCGATTCGCGCGCTACGCAGCGTCACGCCGAGTTGGCCCGGTTGCCGTCCGGACATGCCGAGATGCGTGCAGCCGATCAAGGTCCGGCGGGTCGGTGCCGTCCGCGGCGGCGTCAGGGGATGAGCCGGTCGAGCAGTTCGAACCGTTCGTACGGCTGGTTGTAGTCGCCGAAGTGCCCGTCGTCGCGCACGATCTGGGTGCCGCCGAGTCGCTCGAACATGGCGCGTCCCTGTCGGTCGTCGCAGCCGTACGGATCCTTGCGGGAGTTGATGAAGTAGATGTCCCGCACGTGCGACCGGATTGCGGCCCAGTCGTAGCCCTGCTGGAGGACCGGTTCCTCCTCCGTGTTGGGCCGGGTGCAGTAGCCGGCAACCAGGATTGCCTGGGCGACGGTTACGTCCATATGCTCCAGGAGCGCGAGCAGGAGGGCCGCGCCGCCGGAATGGCCCACGAGGACCGTGTCCTCGTCGAAGCTGTGCCCGTTCAGCACCTTCGGTAGGAACGTAGCGATCGGCTCGACGTTGATGCCCGGGTGATGCGGCACCTCGACGGCGTATCCCCGGGCCGCGAGCCGCCCTGCCAGCCAGGGATACCAGCATATGTCCGGGTTGCCGCCGGTCCCGTGGAAGATGATCGCTCTGCGCCCCATCATGCCCCCTTCGGATCGACGTCTTGATCAAACCACGTGATCCGCACGAGCGGCTCTCGGCGTGCTGACGCAAGTCAGGCGGAGTCGAGTCGCCCTCATGTGCCACCGATCGCGCGCGTTGGCTGCGGTGCCGACTTGGTCCCCGCCGATTGGGCGCGCACATCTAGCCGCGTTCCGCTCGGCCGTACGGAAGGTCATTCCGCTGCGCCCCGGCCGCGGCACTCAAGTCGGGCGCGGATGTCTCGGTCACCGTGCGCTTGGACGCCAAGGTCAAGACCGCGATCTCCTCGATCCCCGAGGACGCCTGGACCACGATCGAGTACACCGACGCCGACTACGACGAACAGACCAGTCGTTTCTCCCGCTCGATGTCACATCCGCGGCCCGGCCGGTGTCTCCATGGCATGACGACCTACCAACCGGTCGACACAGCCACCGACACAGGAGGAGACATGGAGCACACGACCCGCATCCCCCCGGCCGAGATTACCGGCGTCAAGGGAGCGCTGATCAAGCGGATGATCGAGAAGAAACTGGGCAAGGTGCCGACGGCGGTGGGCGTCTACTGGCACAACCCCAAGGTGCTGTTCGCCAGCTTCGGCCTCGGCGGCAAGCTGCAGAAGTGGGACGCCTGCGACGAGGGCCTGAAGTCGTTCGCCCACATGGCGGTCGCGTCGCTAGTCGGCTGCACGTGGTGCCTGGACTTCAACTACTTCGAGACCCGCAACAAGGGGCTCGACGTGGAGAAGGCGCGCGAGATCCCGCGGTGGCGGGAGGCGGACGTCTTCACCCCGCTGGAGCGGGACGTCCTGGAGTACGCCGAGGCGATGAGCCAGACACCGCCGACCGTGACCGACGAGCTGGTGGACCGGCTGCACGCCGAGCTGGGACCTCCCGCCGTGGTCGAGCTCACCTCGGTGATCGCATTCGCGAACATGAGCACGCGTGGCAACGTGGCGCTCGGCATCGAGTCCGACGGGTTCGCCGCCACGTGCGGCTTAAAGCCGCTGGCCGAGCGACCGGGAGTAGCGTCCGCGTCATGAGCGAGGACCCCTTTGTCGCCCACCGCAGCCTGCTGTTCACCGTCGCCTACGAGATGCTCGGCTCGGTCGCCGACGCCGAGGACGTGGTGCAGGAGACCTGGCTGCGGTGGGCAGCCTTGGTCGACGCCGAGCGCTGCGAGGTCCGGGACCCCCGGGCGTACCTCGTGCGGATCGTGACCCGGCTCTGCCTCAACCGGCTGCGCACGCTCGCGCGGCAGCGCGAGGAGTACGTGGGCGAGTGGCTGCCCGAGCCCGTGCTGACCAGCCCGGACGTCGCCGAGGACGTCGAGCTTGCGGAGAGCGTGTCGATCGCCATGCTGGCGGTACTCGAGACGCTGCTACCGACGGAGCGCGCGGTCTTCGTGCTCCGCGAGGTCTTCGACGTTGCCCTTGCCGAAAACCTCATCCGCACAGGTCAGGCGGCATGCTGGTACTCGTGGAGGATGCCGCCGAGCCGATCACGTCGGCGTATGTCGAGACGGGTGATCTTGTCTGGGTCGGCGATCGGCGCGGGTAGCGAGCGGAGCGGACGGGCGTTCGCGATGCCCTGGTGAGGCCGGTGCCCGTTGTAGAACTGTTCGAACGCGCGCAGGGCGTGCAGCAGGTGGCGCTGATTCCAGATCAAGGTCCTGTCGAGGAGCTCTTGCCTGCAGCTCTGCACCCACCGCTCCATGATCGAATTCATCCTTGGCATCCGGACGCCGCTGAGCACGACCTCCATCCCCGAGTCGTTGAGGACGGCGTCGAACAGCTCCGGGAACTTGCCGTCCCGGTCCCGGATCAGGAACCGCGCCACACAGTCGGCGTCCTCAAGGTCCATGACGAGGTTCTTCGCGGCCTGCACCACCCAGGCCGCTGTCGGGTGTGCGGTAGCGCCCAGGACCCGGATCCGGCGACTGCCGTGCTCAATCACCGCGAAAACGTACATCCGCGCCCCGGACAGGGTGACCGTCTCGAGAAAGTCGCACGCCAGCAGGGCGTCGGCCTGGGAACGCAGGAAGTCGGCCCAGGTACTGCAGGTGCGCTCGGGTGCCGGGTCGATGCCTGCCTCCTTCAGGATCTCCCACACCGTGGAGGCGGCCACCTTCACCCCTAGGACCAGAAGCTCGCCGTGGATCCTGCGATACCCCAGCTGGGGTTCTCCCGCGCCAGGCGCAAGGCCAGGGCGCGGACGGAGCGCACGGTCCGCGGCCGGCCCGGGCGTTTCGGCCGGGAGCCGGCGGCTTGCCGACGGGCGACCAGGTCGCGCTGCCAGCGCAGCACCGTATCCGGACGGACCAGCAGCCGCAGCCGACGCAGCACGCCCTTCGGCAGGCGGTGCAGCAGCGCCGCGAGAAAGATCCGGTCGCTCGGGGTGAACCGCGCTCTCTCCATGCCCAGTTGACGCTGCAGGACAGCGAGTTGGTGACGCAGGGCAAGGATCTCCGCATCCTTCTCCCGATCACTCATCGGCAGCAAGCGCAGCACCGCGAACGCGTTCGACACGGTCAGGAAGGCGAGTCGCAGCAGCACGGTCGATCATCATGCCGCGGCGATCACCAAGCGCGCGAGGCCACAGCAGCTATAGCCAACCTCCCTGACCCCGCACACCAGCTTTCACCAGGGCGGATGAGGTTCTCGGCAAGGGCAAGGTCAACAGGGATTGCACCTCGGCTGATGTCCTCATCTGGCCGCAAGCTGCAGTTCGTCCTGAATGACGATCATGGACTCCCGGTCGACGTCGCCCCTCGGACACCAATCATTACCCGACGGTGTGCGCTGAGATCTACTTCAGCGCGCACCGTTTGCGTTTTGGTCTGGTAGGTGAGCCGGCGGCCCAGCTGTCGGTAGACCTCGGCTTTGTCGTCGGGGTCGGCGTCGCGCAACACGGTGGCGATGTCGCCGAGCGCTCGGACCAAGTCGGCGATCTGGGAGGGCGGCCCGGAGCTGCGCGGGCTTGTGTCACAGGCCGCGACAGTGGCCCGGGCTGCGGCCGCAACTGGCGTGAGTTGATCCACGGGCTGGGCGTCGGCCAGGGCGTGGTCGTTTGTTCGAGATGGTCCAGGGCGAACGCGGATGCCAGCCACGCGTCGAGCGGGTCGGTGAGGGCGTCCTCGCGGAGGTAGCAGCCGCTGCCGCTTGTCGTCACGTAGCCCGGAGCGGGCAGACGTCCAGCAGCGCCGGTCATGCTGTCCGCAACCGGACGACGAACCGGCACCCCTCGATCGTGTTGTGCACGTCGACCTTGCCACCGTGCGCCTCGACCAGCCCGTGCACGATCGCCAGGCCGAGTCCGCCGGCGCCGCCTGGGCTCTGCCCGGGGGAGCGAGCCGGCTCGCCGCGGAATGCCACGTCGAATAGTCGGGGCAGGTCGCTGGGGGAAATCCCGCCGCAGGTGTCGGCCACGGACAGCCACGCGGCATTCCGGTCATGCCCCGCCTCGATCCGCACGGTGCCGTCGTCCGGTGTGTAGCGCACGGCGTTGAGCAGCAGGTTGGCCACCACCCGCGCCAGTTCCGGCTCACTGGCTGCCACGGTGGGCCAGCCGGCTTCGGGGGCGACCAGACGGATGCGACGGGCGTCCGCCAGCGGCGCGGCGGCAGCCAGCGCGTCCGACACCACGTCCCTGAGGGGCACCGCTGCCAGCGACAGCCGCAACGCCCCCGCGTTGATCCGGGAGAGCTCGAACAGGTCATCGACGAGTCTCGTCATCCGGTCGGTCTCCACGCCGATCCGCCGGTGATACTCGGCAACCGTCGCCGGGTCCCGTACCACCTGGTCCTCCAGCGCCTCCGCCATTGCCCGCAGGCCGGCAAGTGGCGTACGCAGGTCGTGGGACACCCAGGCGACGAGGTCACGGCGGCCCTTTTCCAGTTGCCGTTCCCGGGCGCGAGCCTGGCCCGCCCAGACCGCCGCGCGCCAGCCGATGCCCGAAGTGCCCGCCGATGCCGAGGCTGACGACGGCGGCTGCGGCGACCGTGATCAGCACGACCTCGAGGTCGTGCCGGGACAGGAACATCGCCTTGGCGACGGCGGCGACGCCGCCCACGACAGCGAGCACGGTGACAGTGAGTAGTACGCAGAGGTGCACGGTGATCGAGCTGCGGCGCAGTAGCCGTAGCAGCAGCCCTCCGGCGAGGCCGACGACGAGTGCCGCGCCGAGGGCGAGCGCGAAGATCAGCGCAAGATCACGCATCGGTCGGCTCGTACCGGTAGCCAACGCCCCAGACCGTCACGATCCGCCGCGGGTTGGACGGGTCGCTCTCGATTTTTTCCCGCAGCCGTCGGACGTGCACGGTGACGGTCGACTGGTCGCCGAAGTTCCAGCCCCACACCTGCTCCAGCAGGTCGACGCGGGCGAACGCCTGCCTCGGGTGCCGCATCAGATGCGCGAGCAGGTCGAACTCGCGCAGCGTCAGGGACAGCTCCGTCGCACCCAACTGCGCCACCCGGGGACCGATCCGCACCACCAACCCGCCGTCGGTCAACACCTCCGACGGGCGCTCGGAGCGCGGCACGCCGCCGGTACGGCGCAGCACCGAGCGCACCCGAAGCACGAGTTCGCGCGGCGAGAACGGCTTGGTGAGGTAGTCGTCGGCGCCGAGTTCCAGGCCGAGGACCCGGTCGGTCTCGTCGTTACGCGCAGTCAGCATGATGATCGGTACGCCTTCCGGAGCGGACCGCAGCTCGCGGCAGACCTCCAGACCATTCACCGTTGGCAGCATCAGGTCGAGTACGACCAGATGCGGCGCCCGACGAGCGATGGCGGTGAGTGCGGCGGCGCCGTCACCCACGTGGCTGACCTCGTAGCCCGCGTGTTCGAGATAGCGGCAGACCACGTCGCTGACGGTCCGGTCGTCATCGACCACGAGCACCCGTTGCGTCATCGGCCGCTCCCAGATGCTCCCGGCCGCCTGCTGGTGTCCATCGCGGCCCAGCCTAATCAGCGGTTGGGGCGATGCCGACCGGCGAAGTCCTTGCGAGATGGTTACGGCTGGCCCCGTGGGCAGAGTGCTCTCCGGGCCCGTCGAACGCGCGGGCGGCTCAGCGGTGCGTCGTCGGCGGGGACGGCGACACGGTGAGCTCGGCAAACCAACGCCCACGGTGCTCGACGATCTCCCGCACGGACAGGCCGGCCCGGGAGGCGACGTGCTGGGCGGCCCGGGTGTCGAGCCGGGCCCAGCGGAACGCCGGGCCGAGGACCGAACGGCCCGGACGACGTGGTGCGGCGATCCGGGCGAGCCCCTGCCACAGCCCGGAGCCCGGCGGATCGAGTTCGACCAGCACCGTGCCGGCCGGGTCGAGCAGGGCGCGGCAGCGGCGGAGCAGCGCGACCGGGTCACCGCCGATGCCGACGTTCCCGTCGAGCAGGACGGCATGGGCCCATCGGCCCTCACCGGGCAGCGGGTCGAACAGGTCGCGGTGGATCGCCACGGCTCCTCGGGTCCGTGCGTTGGCGACCGCGTAGGCGCAGACGTCGACCCCGACCGCGGTGATCCCGGCGCGGGCGAGCGCCAGCGTGAACCGGCCCGGGCCGCACCCGAGATCGAGCGTCGGGCCGGTGCAGCGGGCCAACACCTCGGCTGTCGCCGGTTCGGCCGGCCCGTGCCAGCGACGAACCGGCAGCCGGCTGCGTGTGCCGTCCCCGTACACGAGCCAGTGGTCGTCCGTGTCCCGGGCGCGCAGCGTGGAGGCGAAACCGCCGCCGTTCGCGGAGACGGTGGAGATGGAACTCATCGGAGCCCGCCGGAATCCAAGGTGCGGTGGACAGCCGTGACCTGCCGCGCGAAGCGGCCACCGGCGATCGCTGCGGCCACCGCCAGCGCATCGGGCCACTCGTCCACGTCACGCAGCACCGGCAGCGGCACGGGCCGCAGTCCGCGTCGCACCAGCGCGGCCCGGGTACGCCGGCCGGTTTCAGGCGTGGACATCGGCACGGTCCGGAGCACGGACGCGTGTCGGGGGTCGCGTAGCCCCAACGCCCACCAACCGCCATCGGCCGCCTCGGCCAGGACCGCCTCCACGCTGGCGAGCTGGCGCACGGCGGCGGCCAGCCGATGTGCCGTGACCTGTGGGGTGTCCATGCCGATCTGGAGCACCGGTCGATCCGGAAAGGCCGCTGCCACGTCCGCGTGGGCGTTGGCCAGCCGCTCTCCCAACCCGGTCCCGCGCTGCGGGAGCACGGTCCAACCGGCGGTCGTCGCGGTCAGCCCGACGGCGTCCTCGCCGTCGGCCAGTCGGCCCGCGCACGCGAGCACCGGGGTCACCCCGGGGGTGGCGCGGACCGCGTCCAGGGTGTCCCGCAGCGCCCCGGCGGCGATCCGGGCCGCCTGCAGCGGAGTGGCGGGCGGGCAGAGTCGGGTCTTGACCGCACCCGGCACCGGCGCCTTGGCCACCACCAGCAGAACCGCGTTCGTGCCGTCCGAACTGCCGTCGGGGGGCGCGGAGCCGGGATCGCCGGCGGAGATCAACGGTTCACGTCCACGGTGCGCAGCACGGCCGCGAAGTCGCGGGTGGCGCGCAACGTGCCGCGTACCGAGCCGGAGACCTTCGACCGGGTGCTGGCGGCGCGGGCCGCGTACGTCACGTCGATCTCGCGGATGCGCCAGCCGGCCGCGGCCGCTCGGATCAGTAGTTCCAGCGGATAGCCGAACGCCCGATCGGCGACGCCCAGGGCGAGTAGCCCCTCGCGGCGGCCCACCCGGATCGGGCTCAGGTCGCGCAGGGGTATGCCCTGGTGCCGTAGGAGCGCCGCGACCAGGGCCGTACCGGCCCGTGCGTGCCACGGCCACACTCCGGCAGAGACGGGCCGGCGGCGACCGACCGCCAGGTCCGCCGTTCCGGTCGCGACCGGCGCGACCAGGGCGGGCAGTTCGGCCGGGTCGAAGGAGCCGTCGGCGTCGAGCACACAGACCAGCTCCGTCCCGGCGGCCTCCAGCCCGGTGTGAACGGCCGCGCCATAGCCCCGGCGAGGTTCGTGTACCACCTGTGCGCCGTGCTGGGTGGCGACCTCCGGCGAACCGTCCCGAGACCCGTTGTCCACCACGATCGCCCGGTAGCCGGGCGGTAGCGCGGCGAGCACCCGGGGGAGTGCGGCGGCCTCGTCCAGGCACGGCAACACGACGTCGATCGGGGTCGGCGCGGCAGCGTCGCGGTCGAACTGAGTTGGCATATCGGCGACGCTAGAACCTCTGCAGGCCGGCCGGGACCGGAAATTGATTACCGAACCCTTACTGCCGGAGCGGTTCTTACCGAACGGTGACGACCTCGTGGTTCGGCTGCCGCCGGGCCGGTTGTGGCCGTACCGTCCGATCGTCATGGACCGCGGTTCCGCTCTCGCCCCCGCCCCCGAACGGGCTCCCCTCCGCCGCCGACCCGCCGACCTTGTGCTGCTGGGCGTCGAGGCGGCGCTGCTCGTCGCCGCGGTGCTCCTCGGCCTGCTGCTCAACCGGCGTGGGGTGGGCCTGCGCGCCAGCGCGGCTCCGCTGTACGCGACCTGGCAGCCGCACATTGGCTGGGGCACCCCGATCGCGGTGCTGGTCGCCGCCGGTGTGATCGCTGCGGGACCGCGCTGGGCCAGGACGGCCCGGTGGGGCGTCCTGCTGGCCGTGGCCTGGCTCGGTGCGGTCGCCTGGACACTGTCGCTCGCCCTGGTGGACGGCTGGTCGGACGGCCTGACCCGCAGGCTGACCGCGCAGGCGGAATACCTGCACGAGGTGCCTCGGGTCACCGACATTCCATCGACGTTGGTCAGCTTCAGTGGCCGGATCCTCGACTTCCAGCCGGAGTCCTGGTCCACCCACACCGCCGGCCACCCGCCCGGCGCGCTGCTGCTCTTCGTCTGGCTCGAACGGGTGGGTCTGGGTGGCGGTACGGCCGCCGGACTGGCCTGCGTCCTGGTCGGAGCGACGGTGGCCGTGTCGGTACCCGTGACGTTGCGAGCGCTCGGCGCCGCCGACGCCGCGCGGGCCGTCGTGCCGTTCCTGGTGCTGCTGCCGGGTGCGGTCTGGATGGGCGCCTCCGCGGACGGGATCTTCGCCGGGGTGGTCGCGGTAGGCTTGGCTCTGCTGGTGGTACGGGGACCGCTCGCGGCGGCGGCCGGCGGCCTGCTGCTCGGTTTCGCGCTCTATTTGTCGTACGGTTTCGTGCTGGTCGGGCTGCTCGCGCTGGCCGTGATCGCGCTGCGACCGGCGCGCCGAATGGGCGCACTGTTCGCCGCGCTCGCCGGGGTTGCCGCGGTGGTGCTCGCGTTCACGGCCGCCGGCTTCTACTGGTGGGTGGGGTACCGGCTGGTGGTCGAGCGCTACTACCAGGGCTGGGCGGCCGAGCGCCCGTACGCCTACTGGGTCTGGGCGAATCTCGCGGCGCTGCTGCTCTCGACCGGCCCGGTGCTCGGGCCGGCGTTACGCCGGGCGGTGCTCGCCGCCGTCGCCGCGGTGCGCGCCCAGCTGGCCCCCGGGCATCGCGATCCGCGGGACCTCGCCTCGGCGGCATGCGCGGCCAGTCCAGCGGCGCTGCTTCCGCTGGTCGCCGCGCTGACCGCCGTCGGCGCGGATCTGTCCGGGCTCAGCAAGGCCGAGGTCGAGCGGATCTGGCTGCCGTTCACGGTCTGGCTGCTGGTGGCCGCGGCTCTGATGCCGGAGAAGACCCGTCGCTGGTGGTTGATAGGGCAGGCGGCGACCGCACTGGCGGTCAACCACCTGCTGTGGACCGTCTCGTGACCCGGCTTCGGCGGATCAGCCGCTGAGGGCGGCCGGCTCACGCAGCGGATCGGTGGCGAACGCGGTGATCCCCTCGGTGAAGCGCACCCGCGCGCTGTAGCCCAGCAACGCTGCCGCCCGCTGCGGGTCGGCCATCACGTGCCGCACGTCGGCCGCACGGGCGCCCCCGACCACCACGGGCGCCGGCCCGTCCATCGCCGACGCGAGCGCCGTGGCCAACTCGCCGACGGTGTGCGGCTCGCCGGAGCAGATGTTCACCGGCACCAGAGCATCGGGGGCCGGGGTGGCGAGAGCGAGCACGTTCGCCCGGGCTACGTCGGTGACGTGGACGAAGTCGCGCCGCTGCCGGCCGTCCTCGAGCACCCGGGGTGGCAGCCCGGTGGCCAGCGCGGAGCGGAAGATCGAAGCCACACCGGCGTACGGTGTGTCGCGCGGCATCCGGGGGCCGTAGACGTTGTGGTAGCGCAGCGCCCAGACCTCGCCGCCGATCTGCCGGGCCCACGCCGCGGCCAGATGTTCCTGGGCCAGCTTGCTGGCCGCGTACGTGCTGCGTGGCTCCAGCGGCGCGTCCTCAGGCACCAGCAGCGGGGTGAGCGGCTCGGCGCAGCGCGGGCAGGTCGGGTCGTACCGACCGTCCGCGACATCCGCGGCCCGGCGGGACGCGGGGCGAACGACACCGTGCTCGGCGCAGGCGTACCGCCCCTCGCCGTACACCACCATGGAACTGGCCAGGACCAGCCGGCGCACCCCGCTCCGGTACATCGCGGCGAGCAGCACGGCGGTGCCGAAGTCGTTGTGGCTGACATAGTCGGGGCCGTCGGACGGGTCGAGACCGTGCCCGACCATGGCCGCCTGGTGGCAGACCGCGTCCACGCCGGTCAGCAGCCGTTCGAGGAGCGCCGCGTCGCGTACGTCGCCCCGTATCACGTCGTGCCGGACGGACCAGTCGGGCAGTTCTCCCCGGTGCGCCTGCGGCAGCAGCGCGTCCAGCGCGACCACCTCGTGGCCCTCGGTCGCGAGCAGATCCGCGACCTGCGATCCGATGAACCCGGCCGCGCCGGTGACGAGTACGCGCATCCTGGTCACGCTAGGCCAACCGGTGCCCCGGGCGGGGTGCTTCCGGCCGCACGTCAGGACTCCGTAACAACCGGGTGCCCGGGTCACGCTCTCCGCGTCGGACCATCCCAGCCGGTAAGTGTTCCGTAAGGCGCGAATACGACCGAGTGGCGGCTGCATCTCCTAGCCTGCATCCCTAGGGGCGGCACGCGGACGTCCGCGTCACGGACGCCGCTCCAGCTCGACCGGGATGCGTTCCCCGAGGTGGCGAGGGAGAAAACCAGTGCCAGCCCGCACTCCCCGACGTTCCGGCCCCGAGGACCCTGGGCAGCCGGATGACGGACGCCGGCCCGGCCCGGCGGGCTCGCCCGGCGCCGCCTTCCCGGACCGGCTGTGGCGGGCGCTGGAGCAGCACCCGGCACCGGGCACCCGAGCCGTCCGGCGGGCATGGCGTAGCCCGCTGCGCGGCCCCTGGCTCACGTCCGTCTTCGGCGTAGTGCTGCTCGTCTCGCTCCCCGTGGTGATCATCACCGGGCTGCTCGACTATGCCGCCTACGGGCCGCAGTTCGGGCAAGCCTTTCCCCACGACGTGGGCTGGCTGCGGCTACCGCCGTTCGACTGGCCGACCCGCCCGTCCTGGCTGTTCCGTCTCACCCAGGGCCTGCACGTCGGCCTCGGCATCGTCCTGATCCCAGTGGTGCTCGCCAAGCTCTGGTCGGTGGTCCCCAAGTTGTTCGACTGGCCACCCGCCCGCTCGGCGGCCCAGGTGTTGGAGCGACTGTCCCTGCTGCTCCTGGTGGGCGGGATCCTTTTCCAGATCGTCACCGGCCTGCTCAACATGCAGTACTCGTACCTCTTCGGCTTCGACTTCTACACCGCGCACTATTTCGGTGCGTGGGTGTTCACCGTCGCGCTCGTCTCGCACGTCGCTCTGAAGCTGCCCCGGCTGGTCTCCGCGCTGCGGTCCCGCCCGGTCCGAGACGTCCTGCACACCTCCCGCGTCGCGACCCGGCCCGAACCGGCCGACCCGGACGGGCTGGTGCCCGCCCTTCCCGGACAGGCCACGTTGAGCCGGCGCGGCGCGGTAGCCCTGGTCGGCGGCGGCTCGCTGCTGCTGGCGGTGCTGACGGTCGGGCAGACTCTCGACGGCCCGCTTCGCCGCGCCGCCCTTCTGCTGCCGCGCGGGCGGAATCCCGGTGCGGGACCGAACGGTTTTCAGATCAACCGCACCGCCGCGGCGGCCGGCATCCGACCGGCGGACACCGGCCCGGAGTGGCAGCTGATGCTCACCGGGGTCGGTCGCACCGTCCAACTCGATCGCGCCGCCCTGTTGGCGATGGGCCAGCACACCGCCCGGCTGCCAATCGCCTGCGTCGAGGGCTGGTCGACTCTACAGACCTGGACCGGGGTACGGCTTCGCGACCTGGCCGTCCTCGCCGGCGTGACCGATCCCGCCTCGGCGCACGTCCAGTCGCTGGAATCCGCGGGCCTGTTCCGGCAGGCGACGCTGCAGTCCAACCAGGTTCTCGACCCCGATTCGCTGCTCGCGCTCCGGGTCAACGGCGCCGATCTGTCCGTCGACCACGGATATCCGGCGCGGGTCATCGTCCCGGCACTGCCCGGTGTCCACTGCACGAAGTGGGTGGCCCGAGTCGAGTTCCGGAGCCGCGGCGATGAGTGAGGCCGTCGCACGCCTACGAACCGGCTACGGCGCGGGTCTGAGGCACGCGCTGTTCATGATCTTGTGTCTCGCCGTCGCCGGCTGGGTCGTGCTGCGGCTGGCAGGAGAGGCGACGGCCGGCCGCATGCTGCTGTGGTTCGTGGGCGCGGTCGTGTCCCACGACCTGATCCTTTTCCCGAGCTACGCGACCGTGGACCGCGCACTGCGTAGGGCGGCCCGCGGCGGAGGCCGCGAGGTTGGACCGGCGCGAAGCAGCCTGCTGAACCACGTCCGAATACCGGCGCTCGCCGCCGGGGTGCTCTTCCTGGTCTTCCTTCCCGGAATCCTCGGCCTGAGCGAGGACACCTACCGAGCCGCGACCGGCCAGGACCGGTTTCCGTACCTCGCCCGCTGGCTGGCGATCAGCGGCGGGCTGTTCCTGATCAGCGCGACGGTGTGGGTGATCAGGTGGGCCCGGTGGCGGCAACGCTCCGGGCCGCCGGGTGCATTGGGGCCAGGGTGACCTGGCGGTCTCGGCATCCGTCACCACCGGCGTCACGCCGCACTACAACAGCCGTCCTACCCGCAGGCAGAACAGAGAAAGGTTGGCGGTGGAACCGTTCGCCGAAATCGCGGTCATCGGGGGCTCCGGGCTCTACGCCCTGCTCGATGGGGCCGTCGAGCACACAGTCTCCACCCCGTACGGGCCGCCCTCCGATCCGATCACGGTGGCCGAGGTGTCCGGCCGCTCGGTGGCGTTCCTGCCGCGGCACGGGCGGGACCACCGGCTTCCGCCGCAGCGGATCCCCTACCGAGCCAATCTCTGGGCGCTGCGCTCGATCGGTGTACGCCAGATTCTCGCCCCGTGCGCGGTCGGCAGCCTCCGGCCCGACCTCGGACCGGGCACGCTCGTCGTGCCCGACCAGCTGATCGATTGCACCAGCGGCCGCATCCAGACCTACTACGACGAAGGCGCGGTACACGTCTCCTTCGCCGACCCGTACTGTCCCGCCGGGCGCACGTCGGTGCTGACGGCGGCGCGGCGGCACGACATGGCCGCGCACGACGGAGGCACGATGGTCGTCGTGGAGGGGCCGCGCTTCTCCACCCGGGCGGAATCCCAGTGGTACGCCGGCCTCGGCGGTTCGATCATCAACATGACCGGGCACCCGGAAGCGGTTCTCGCTCGGGAGTTGGCGCTGTGTTACAGCGCGATCGCGCTGGTCACCGACTTTGACGCCGGGGTCGCTGGCGGCGACGCCGTGACCCAGGAGGAGGTGTTCCGGGTCTTCGGCGAGAACACGGCCCGGCTGCGTACCCTGCTGCTCTCCGTTGCCGAACGGCTGCCCGAGCAGCGGGACTGCCTCTGCCTCCGCGCACTTGACGGCATCACGCTCCCATTCCCGCTGCCCGACCCGCAGATCCGGAACCTCGCCACGGCTGCGGGGTCGTGCCGGGGTTCCGGCCGGCCGTGACAGCCGGCCCCGGCGTTGACATTGCCGGCGGCAGCCGTGTCCGCGCCTGACGCCCTCGGCGGCATACCGAGCCAGCCAATTGTCGATCGTCTGCCGCTACACCCCATACCGGGCGGCGACCTCAGTCTTCGGAGTGCCGCCCAGGCACTTCATCACCGCGTGAATTCGCTGCTCCATGACGCTCAACCCCGCGAGTCAACCAACGAGGGTGGAGGCGCTGAGCAGGCCAATGACGCCGGTCCGGTCCTGAACAGTCATTCTCCCTACACCTCTCGTTAGCCTGGCATGTCTATGTTCCGTTGGCCGGGGGCCCACCCGGACCAGCGCAGACCAACCGGAAGCTGAGCACCATGAACGCGATTCTCGTCAAGATAGTCGTTGAGATCCTCGCCGCCGCGGCAGCGGCGCTTATTGCGACACTCGCCCAACGCTGGCTGCGCGCGATCTGACGCTCGACCGTGAGCGCGGGTGATTCGCGGCGGATTGCAGCGGCACGAGGGGTAACCAGGCTCACCGGTGACCGGCTCGACGGAATCGGACCGCTGATCGCCCCGGCACGCGACTTCCGCTGACGCTTCGAAGGGGTTTGTGGACGACCGGCTCAGCCGGCCATGCTCGCGAGCGCGGCACCGGCGCTGCCGAGCAGCCCGATCAGCACGATCCGTCGGAACACAACGGGGTCGATGCGGTGGAACAGTCGGTTTCCCAGCCACCAGCCCAGCGGCACCGCGGGGAGCGCCACGAGGGAGATCCGCACCACATCGGCGTGTATCTGACCGGCCAGCAGGAACCCCGTCAGCCCTATCAGACTGGTGCCCGAGAAGGTCGCCGCCAGGGTGGCCCGGAAGGTGCGCGGGTCGTAGCCGAGCGACTGGAACGCGGCGACCAGCGGCGGCCCGTTCGTCCCGGTGGCGGCGGTTAGCACCCCGACGAGGATGCCGATGGCCCCGAGACCGATCCGTCCGGTGCGGATCCGTGCCCTGGACCAGACCAGTGCGGCGCAGCCGAGCACCACGACCGCGATCAGCGCGCTCAACAGCCGCTCCGGAGCGAGCGCGAGAACCAGCAGGCCGGCCGGCAGGCCGAGCAGGGCGGTGGCGGTGAGTGCCGCCGCGACCCGCCACCGGGCGTGGGCGCGTTCCCGGATGGCCGCGGTGACGGTCAGCCCGACGCCGGTCAGCGCCGACACCACCACGGCGGCGCGCGGGTCGACGGCGGCGGTCAGCAACGGCACGGTCACCAGCGCGTACCCGAAGCCGCTGACCGCCTGGGCGAAGGCGCCGAGCAGCACGATGCCGAACGCGCTGAGCAGGATCACCACCTGCTGAGACTGACGCACCGGACGGCGGGCGGACAACCGGCCGGCCCGGAGATCCCCGACACACGACCAGCGGCCGGCAATGCTCATGAGTCTGCCGTTCAGGCCGGACGGCGGCATCGCGGGGTCCCTACTACGCGGGGAACAGCCGTACCCGGTTACACCTGTGCGGGCTGAGTAGCCACGCGAGTATTCAAGGCGGTGCACCGGCCGAGACACCCCCGCATTTGTAGCGGAGGAGCAGGTCGGGCGGCTGTGTCGGTGCCTGGGGTCAAGGAGTCACGGGTTGACGTCCAATAGGAGCATCGAGATTGCTGTGGGACGTACGTCCCCCATCGTCCCCTACGAGGAGAGCGTCGATCTCCAGCCGATCGACGCGTACCGAACGGAGCTGCAGGTGTCGTACGGCCGCGCGGCGGACCACCAGGCGCCCGATTGCCATCGCACCGACGGCGACGGAACCCAGGGCCAGCGCGCCGACGGCCAGGGCGCCGAGACTGACGACGCCGACCGCCGATGCACCCCCGGCAGCCGCGCCGGTGGCGGCGGCGCCAGCGCGCCGGTGCCAACGCGGGACCGGCGAACCGCAGCGCCCACATGTCGTCATGACCTCATCATGGGCCACGGCGACCAGGTCAGTTGGTACTTCTCCGCCGCTAGCCGCCGCGGAGGCCGCCAGGTCCCCGCCCGGCAGCTACGGCGCGTCGCCCCGCACGGACCGGTCGGCGGCGCGACGGAGGCGGTCGTGCCGGGAGGGTTCCTCGCGGGAGGGCATCCGCTGCCGGACGGGGTCCACCGGCCGGGCCGGGACGCGCGGGGCCTGCCCGCTCTCCGTCAGCAGGTCCTCCGTCTCCTGGACCAGGTAGTGCGGCCGGCATTTGGTCTCGTAGTAGATCCGGCCGATGTACTCCCCGACGACGCCGAGGATCATCATCTGGATCCCGCCGAGACCGATCACGCTGACGATGATGGTGGTGTAGCCGGGGACGTCGATGCCCTTCTCCACGGCGTCGGCGACCACCCAGATCATGTATCCCAGCGCGATCAGGGTGAGGAACAGGCCGCCGTAGATGGCCAGTCGCAGCGGCCGGTTGTTGAACGACAGGAGACCGTCGAACCCGTAGTTGAAGAGCTTGCCGAACGTCCACCGACTCCGACCGGCCCGACGTGTCTCGTTGCGGTGCGCGACCACGACCGTCCGGAACCCGATCCAGGAGAACAGTCCCTTGGAGAACCGGTTGTACTCGGGCATGGCCAGCACGGCGTCCACCGCGAGCCGGGACAGCAGCCGGAAGTCGCCCGCGCCGTCCAGCAGCCGTACGTCGATCCACCAGTTGACCATCCGGTAGAAGGACCGCGAGGCGAGCATCCGCAGGAACCGGTCACCATGCCGGTCCCGGCGGGCGATCACCTGGTCGAACCCCTGGCGGTACAGCGCCACCATGTCGGGCAGCAGTCGCGGCGGGTGCTGCAGGTCGGCGTCCATGATGACCACGGCGTCCCCGGTGGCGCGCTCCAGGCCGGCCAGCATCGCCGCCTCCTTGCCGAAGTTCCGGCTCAGCGACGTGTACCGCACCGACGGGTCGCCGGCGGCCAGCCGGCGCAGCGCCACGAGGGTGCCGTCCGCGCTTCCGTCGTCGACGTAGACCACCTCGACATCGACGTCGGACAGCTCGGCCAGCGCGGCGGTCACCGCCCGGTGCAGCCCTTCCACCGACGCTTCCTCGTTGAAGCAGGGCACCACTACCGACAGCCGCACGTCGTCACCCCGCCCGGCCCGTAACCGGGGAGCCGTCACCCGAGGTGGTAGACCAGCACACCATCGAGCTCCTCCCGCGTGATGCCCAGTCCGTCGACCGGCCGGGCCGCCATGCCCTCCCACGGCGTCCCGACGGCCCGGTCGGGCATGACCACGACCGACCGGATCCCGATGCCGCGCAGGTAGGCCACGCTGCCGGAATCGGGGAAGGAAGCCGCCGCCGCCCTGGTCTGCGCCAATGTGGCGGGCTCGAAGCCGGCCAGCCCGTTCGCCACCCGGGGGAACCCGTCCGTCGTCCACAGCATGTAGTGCAGATCGTTCGTGCCGCCGATCGGCAGCAGCAGGACGGGCTCCTGCGCCACCCGCATCGCGGCCGGTGGCCGCGGCACCACCAGGTGCGGCGTGCGGTTGACCCCCTCCAACCCGACCAGGGCCAGCGGTATCACCAGAACCGCCGGCGCGAGCAGCCGCGTGCGCCTCCGGGTGGGGGACCGTCCCACCGACTCGGCGACCGCCGTCACCAGCCCGGCCGCCAGCACCGCCAGCAGCAGGCTGGTCCAGTGCATCATCCGGCCCGGCGTCCGCAGCGCGTCCCAGCCGGGCAGGTGCCGGGACAGCGTGAGGTAGCCGGGGTCACCATCGCCACCCAGCGTCGCGCCGAGGCCCAGCAGCACCGTTCCGAGGACGCCCAGCCCCAACGCGACCCGGTACCGGACCGGATACACCGAGACGAACAGCCCCGCCATGGCCATCCCGATCAGGGCCATCCCGGGCAGCAACGCCATCTCCGGGGGCCAGGACAGCTGTTCCCGGGCCGCCGCGTGCGGTTCACCCCACAACCAGGAGTCCGCCGGGGCGGTGACGAAGCCGATCAGCGGCGGCGAGAACATCTCCGTCCAGTCCAGGGACCGCACGGCCTGCGGATTGAGGTCGGCGACCCGCAGGTAGACCAGCCCCAGGAGCAGCGTCACCGCGCCGAAGACGAGCCCACCGGCCAGGTCGGCCAGCAGCAACCGGCGGCCGAACGGGACTCTCGCCCGCTGCCGCCACCACGACCAGCTGTAGCAGACGAAGGCCACCAGCACCGCGGCGAGCAGGAAGTAGACCAGTGGCAGCCCGATGCCGAAGCCCAGGCTGACCTGCCAGGCGGCGACGATCCACCCGGCCAACGCCCACCCGGGTCGGCGTCGCTCCGGCCGGTACCCGTGCCGCAACGACCAGCCATGCCCGCGTGCCAGCATCGCCAGGGACAACGCGATCCCACCGCTGGAGAGGATGTTCAGGTGACCCGCGTGCGCCAGCCGCCACGGCCCGTACGCCCACGCGAGCCCGGCGACCGCGCCGCCCCACCGGCCCGCCCCGAGCTGCCGGACCAACGCGTACGCCCCGACGAACGCCAACGCGTGTACCAGCACGTACATGACGTTGTAGTGGACCAGGGCGGTCTCGAAGCCCGAGCCGAGCGCGCCAATCGGGGCGTATCCGAGGAGGGTGTCGCTGTAGGCGAACGTGTACCTCTCCGGGTAGAAGGTGTTCGAGTGCCAGAGGTCGAGGGGCTGGCTCACCAGGGAGTGGCCCGACCAGGCGATCTGCCACGCCTGCAACGTCGGGTCGCCGAGGTCGCCGGGCACCGTGCTCGCCGGATGCCGCATCGTGGGCCAGGTCAGCACCACCGCGAGCAGCAGGCCACCGACCACCGCGCCGGTCCATTCGTGGCGTAACCAGCGCCACCGGGCCCAGCGGTCAGGGGCCGGGGCGGCGGGGGCCGGGCTGTGGCCGTCGCTCGCGGCGACCGGCGGGCCGTCGGCGGCTCGGGTAGACACAAATATGCATGATCCTCGATGCTGGTCGCGTTGTCGACGGGCGGCCCGAAGCGTGGACTCGCCGAATGATCATCCCGAATTGGTGATCCGGGCGATGACAACGGCTTCGCGGACCGCGTGGGCCTTCAAGGGGTTTCTTGGGCGCGTTCCCAGTCAGCGCCACGGCTCTTCTGGAGTGTCGGTTCGCCGGTTGTGGTGGTCCAACAGCCTGGACAGCAGCTCGGTCAACCGCTGTCGCTCCTCGGGCGACAGCGGAGCCAGCAGTTTGTCCTGGGTTTCGGCCAACTGTTTCTCCAGTCGCCGTAGATGCCGCTTGCCTGCAGCGGTCAGTGAGATGATGTTGCGCCGCCGATCGGAGGGGTCCGCAGCGCGCTCGACCAGTTTGTGGTCGGCGAGCTCGTTGATCGTCGCGACCATGTCGCTGAGGTGGATGCCGCTACGGCGGCCCAGCGCGGCCTGGCTGGCCGGGCCGAACTCCTCCAGCGTTGCCAGCAGGCGGTAGTGGTAGCCGCGGGCACCGACGGACGAGAACCCCTCGGCCACCAGGCGGTGCGCGTGGTTGGCGGTCTGGGTGAGCAGCCAGCTGGGCAGGCTCTCCCACTTTGCGGGCGTCTGCTCGGCTGGGTGGTCCATGTGACAAGTCTAACGAGTCGTTGGAAGCACTAATGATCGTGATACCGTTCAGCCAACAAACGTTAGGCGCACGAACGTTCAGACGCTGAATGAGATCCCCTGGAGTCAAGGCTATGATCAAGCCGTTCCGCATCGACATCCCTCAGGCCGACCTCGACGACCTGGCCGACCGGCTCTCCCGCACCCGTTGGCCCAATGAGGTCGCCGACGCCGGGTGGGACTACGGCTTCCCGCTGGCGCGGCTCAGGGAACTGGCCGAATACTGGCGCACCGGCTACGACTGGCGCGAGCACGAGGCCAAGCTCAACTTGCTTCCGCACTTCACCACCGAGATCGACGGCCAGAACATCCACTTCGTCCACGTCCGGTCTTCGAAACCGGATGCGCTCGCACTGATCCTCACCCACGGCTGGCCCGGTTCGTTCCTGGAGTTCCTCGACGTGATCGAGCCGCTGTCGCGCGACTTCCACCTGGTGATTCCGTCCATCCCCGGTTACGGCTTCTCCGGACCGACCCATGAGCGCGGCTGGGACGCCGTCCGGGTCTCGCGGGCCTGGGCTGAGCTAATGCGCCGCCTGGGGTACGAGCGCTATGGCGCGCAGGGTGGCGACTTCGGCTCGGGCATCTCAACGGCGCTCGGCGCGGTGGCACCCGAGCGCGTCGTCGGGGTGCACGTCAACTACCTGCCGACCCGGCCGGTCCCCGACGCCGACATTGAGCTGTCCGAGACGGATGAAGCTCGGCTGGACAAGGTCAGGCAGCTCATGGCGAATCGCCCGCCGTACCAGGCTCTGCAGGTGCTCACCCCGCAGACCATCGGCTACGCGCTGACCGACTCACCGGTCGGCCAGCTGGTTCTGGATCGCCGAGCGATTCGCACAGTGGACCGATCCCGCCACGCCGGTCAGCGACGATCGGATGCTCACCGACATCTCGCTGTACTGGCTGACCGCGACCGCGGCCTCCTCGGGCCGGTTCCACCACGACGCCCCGCGGGGAGTCCAGCAGCCGTGCCGGGTGCCGGTCGGCGTGGCGGTGTTCGCGCACGACATCACGCTGTCGGTGCGACCGCTGGGGGAGCGGCTGTACGACATCAGGCACTGGTCGGAGTTCGACCGTGGCGGCCACTTCGCCGCGATGGAGGTGCCAGAGCTGCTTGCCGAGGACGTCCGGGATTTCTTCCTCACCCAGATCAAGTGACACGAACGTTCGCTAGTCGAACTACCTGAGGAGGCATCATGACCAGCACCGAAACCCTGATCCGCGCACTCGCCGACCGCGCCGAACTTGCCGACCTGGTCGCCCGCCACAGCTTGTGGATCGACGAGGGTCGCTACGGCGAGACCGACCGGCTCTTCACCGAGGATGTCGTCGTCAAGTCCCCGCGGGGGGAGGCCCGCGGCATCGGGGCGCTCATCGAACTCGTGCGCTCGGGCCACGACACGTACGCCCGCACCCTGCACAGCAAGTCCAACCTCGTCATCGAGGTCGACGGCGAAACCGCCACGGTGCGGGCCCACGACATCGCCGTGTTCGTCGTCGACGACAAGACTGAGGCCATCGCGGCCGGATTCCACCGCTACGGGGCGCGCCGCACCGAGGACGGCTGGCGCTTCGACCACCTCGTGGTCACCCCGGTCGCACTGACCGAAGCCCTCGGCCGGGCCCTCTAGAAGACACTGCTGGCCACGGACTTCCGGGCCTCCCGGGAGTTCGCGGCCAACGGCCGTTCGCCTTCGCCGTCCGCGAAGGAATCGTGGCGGCAGCACCTGGCCGCGGCGTGCGCAGCGCACGCCTTGAGGCGCTCGTGCCGCCTGGTTCCCGACCAGCGAGCGTCTCCACACCCGATCACGACCGCCTTCCAGGTGCCGGCCGGGTCCTTCATGGCATCGCACGGCCCGCCTGAACCGCGGTCAGAATGTGGCGATCGGGTTGACCGGGCTGCCGGACGTACCGGCGAAGCGGACCGGCGCGACTGCGAGGTGGAAGTCCCACTGGCCGAGCTCGGCAGCCGTCGTCGCGCACACCTCCAGGTCGCAGTTGTCGAGCATCCACAGACCCATCGCGACGAGGCTCACGGCGTGAACCGGCATCAACACGTCTTCGTACCCCGACGGCTGAACGTCCTGCGGGGTGTCGGCGCCGATCAGCGCGACCTCCCGTTCATGCAGCCACGGCAGGCAGGACGCGTGCCAGCCGGCCTGCGTGAAACCGCTGGCCTCACCGGCCTCGTGCCGGCCGCGGCCATAGCCGGTCCGCAGGAGTACCGCATCGCCGGGTCGCACCCGCACACCCTGGCGCCGCTCGGCCTCCTCGAGATCGTCGGGAAACACACCCTGCCCCGGTTCCAACCACGGCACGTCGCGGACCGTCGCGATGTCCAGCAGGACACCACGCGTGATGATCCCGTTCGCCGCCGCCGTGACGGCGGCCCAGGCCGATCCCGTTGCGGCGTCGACCAACGAGTGCGACCGCCCGTTGTACATCGTGCCGTCCCAGAAGATGTGGCACGGCGAGTCGACGTGGGTGAGGGTGTTGCCGTGGAACGTGATGCCGAGCCGCTCGGACGAAAACCCCCAGCGCCGGTCGGCGTGGAAGCCGGGCACCGGCATGTTCTCGGCACCCGGCATGTCGGCGGCGCAGGGGCACGTCGTCGTCGAGCGCTCCATGTCTTCCGGTACGGCAACCTCCCATGCGCACGACACGCTCCTGCCGTGGCGCACGGCCCGCGCCGCCGCCAGCCGGACGTCGTCGGTGATGTGGTTCAGAGTGCCGAGCTCGTCGTCGTCGCCCCACCGTCCCCAGTTCGACAGCGAGCGGAAGTACCCGAGCACGTCGTCCTGCGTGGGCATCGGTCGCCCTGCCGTCATCCCAGCATCGACTCCTTCGGTCATGCGGTGCGAGGCGCAGCAGGTAGGGTATCCCGCCTTCTCCTTCGACATGCCATGGCCCGGTGAGCGGCGGGCCTACCCACACTCGGCCGCAACCGCTGAACCTTCAATAGATCATCGGGTTTTGACGACTGCGGACAGACCCCTGCCGGCGGATCATGCGGTCGGCTCCCCGCGGGCCCGGCCGGCGGCCCATAGTTCGCGCAGGTCGGGGATGTGGTTGTAGAGGGTGCCGGGGCTGACACCGAGGAGCCGGGCGATGTTCTCGCAGATGGCTAGCGGAGTGCGGCCCTCACGCGGAGGCTCACGAGGCGTCGAGGGCGCGGCCGCCTCGCTTCGGACGGCCGCCGTCCTCTAATCCGGTGGACGGAGTGAGCACTCACTCCGTATGGTCGACCGTATGACTGCTACCCCTGATAGGCGCAGGGCGCCGGGCATGGCCCCCGACCAACGACGCGAGACAATCATCCACGCCGCTCTGCCCTTGGTGGCCGAGCGCGGGGCTGCCGTGACCACTGCGCAGATCGCCCGCGCGGCCGGGATCGGTGAAGCCACCATCTTCCGCGTCTTCGACGACAAGGACGCCGTGCTCGAAGCATGCGTCGCGGCGGCCATGGACCCCACCCACGTCCTGCAACAGCTGAACTCCATCTCGCTGGACCAACCCCTTGCCGACCGACTCGTCGAGGCCATAGAGGCACTCGACGCCCACTTCGACCGCATGGGCACAGTGATCGGCGCCCTGCACGCCTCCGGCAACCCCAACCGCCGCCCCGGGCGCGGCACCACCAACCCCGCCCGGCCGCCGCAGCGATCCACAGACCGTTACGCCGCACAGGCCGCCACGCGCCAGGCGATCCTCGAACTGCTCGAACCCGAGCAACCGCGGCTACGACTTCCGGCCGACACCTTGACCCAGCTATTCCTCGGCCTGTTCTTCGGCAGAGGCCGAAACCTGCACCAGCACCCCGAGATCGACATCCGACAACTTGTCGATCTCTTCCTCCACGGCGCCTACGCGACCGGGCAGACAGAATGACGGCGACATCGGCACGCCGCCAGCTCGGGCGACTTGAACCCTCAGGCCGTTCCGGCGCTCACCGCGACTTCGCCGTTCATGCCGGCTGGGTAGAAGCCACCCGAATCCGCCGGGGTCTGGCTCAAGTACACGATGTTCAAGACGGACTGGGCCGATCGGCCGTAGCACATCCCGTTTTCATCCGTGGGGATGAAATTCGGGTCCGCCGCCGTGCCGACACCCTGGTCGTCATCGGCCGGACCATCAAGACTGTTACGCGCGTCGGAGATCTTTTGTACCGAGTCAAATACTGTGTCGTCGGCGAGTCCGGCGCTGTAAAGCGCGGATCGGACAATCCCCGCGTGGTATGCCTCGGTGGCCAGCAGGCCGGCTGCCGCATCAAGGTACGTTTTGTTCGACAAAAGTGACGCGGATCCCTTGAAGGCCGAAACTCCGACGTCTTCGAAGAGGAACGCCGCAAAGAGGAAGTTAAGGTCGTTCGCGTACGGATCAAAGCTTTCGCCTTGCTTGATTAGACCAGCGGCAGTCGCCGCCGCAGTGAAGCTCGCGTCCAGCGAAATCGCGGGACGAGCAACAGCGGCATTGCCGAGCGCGGCTCGCAAGAAGGCCACGTGCTGCATCTCGTCGGAGGCGATTTCCTTCGCGAACCTCTGCACGAAGTTGCTGCTGAAGTTCACTGATCGTCCGCCGGACACCTCGCCGCGCACCCCGGCGCCGGTAGTCATGTCGTCAGGAAGCCCGGATCCCGTCGTCGCGCGGAGATAGAACTCAGCTTCGAGATATTCGAGATTGAGGGCGAAGTTGAGGATAGCCGCGTCGCTCGGCGAGCCACCACCCGCCGGGTCGGCTTTGCACACCCCCGGATCTACCAAGGCCGCGAGCCTTCGCCGATCCGTTTCGGATTCTGCACTGCGTGACACTGCCTCTGAGATGAACCAGTTGTCCATGCTGCCTCCGTTTTGATGCATCCAGGTCCCCTGGCTGTCCGCGCCGGCCGACCTGAGTGGAAGGGATGACACTCACGCTAGTTGCGCGGACGAACCTCAGGATTTGTTTGCCGAAAGGCGGTACGGGATGAATCAAACTTCGACTACGCTCCGCGCGGTGGACCGTCCGCCGGTCGCCGCCCGCGCAGTCGCCAAGGTGCGCCGGGTGCTGCGGGGTTCGCGGCGTCCGGATGCTCCGCGTCGGCGGTGCTCGCCCGCCGGGCTTGCTGTCCTCTTTTTCGGCCCCCTAACCGTGGGTGCCGGTGACCGCGGGTGTGCGCTGGTCATACGGCACTTTCAAGGTCGAGCAGGCGCGTTTGGCGACGGGGTCGCCGCGGTAGCTCCCTATCGTGCCGACGGACCGGACGACGCGATGGCAGGGAACGACGATCGGGATGGGGTTGGTGGCGCAGGCGGTACCGACGGCGCGGACGGCTTGGGATTGCCGGCGGCCAGCGAGCCATAGCTGGCGATGCGGCCGTAACCGATGTCGGTGGTCAGATGGTGCAGCACGGTGCGGCGGAATCCGCGCGACAGGACGGCTGCCAGCCTGTTCCGATGACAGGGCCGAGCATCAACTCACTCGGGAGGCGCCGTCGTGGGCATGGCACCCTCGGCGAGCTTGAGTCGCGTCCAGATGTTCATGTTGATCACAACGGCCACGATCTCCAGGATCTCGTCCTCCGTGAAGTGCGTGATCATCCTGTCGTGTGCCTCCTGGACCCGGTTGTTGACGGTGGCGTCGGCGGCTCGGGTCAACGCCTCGGCGTAGGCCAGCGCGGCTCGCTCCTGCTCAGTGAACAGGTGCGTCTCCCACCACGCGGTGAGGGTCTCGACCTTGGACGGCGGGATGTCGGCGGTGCGGGCAGCGGCGTGGTGCACCAGAAGGCAGTAGCTGCAATTGTTGATCTGTGCGACGCGTAACCGCAGAAGCTGCGCCAGGGCCTGTTCCACCTGGAGCGTGGCGGTGTGGCCGAAAGCCGCGGCCCCGGCGTTTGCCAGAGCCATGAGTTGCTCGTTCGACGTGGCGTTCAGTCGGACGTTCTGGATCCTGGTGTCCAAGAGATGACCTCCTGTAGGTCACAACGACAACACCAGTGGTGGGGACGTCCACGTCGGTGGACAGCCGTATCGGGATTCCCGGCAGCCTTGATAGGCGGGCGTAGGTCGTGTACCGCGTCTTTCAGGTGCGCAAGCGTGGCGATCGCGACGGTGTCGATTCCGGGTCCGGTGTAAGTAGGCGTCTGAGATGAACCACATGGCCGCCAGGGCCAGCAGCGCGCTGGCGGTGATCCAGAGGCCCGGTCAGCGGGCGATCCGGTCGAGGAGTCTGGTCACCCTGCCCGTGAGGCAGGTGACGGGCATGCCGACATGCCGTCACCGGAGAGAGCCTGCACCCATCCGGCTGACTCCTCGTCCAGGCCGACCACCTCGGCCCCGTGTCCGGCGCGCGGACCCGGGGTCCGCGCGCCGGAGGTGTCAGGCCGTCGCCCGCTTCGGGAGCTTCCACCCTGGGCGGGGGAAGTGGCAGGTGTAACCGTTGGGGTAGGTCTGCAGGTAGTTCTGGTGCTCGGGCTCAGCTTCCCAGAAGTCGCCTGCCGGGGTGACCTCGGTAACGACCTTACCGGGCCACAGGCCCGAGGCGTCGACGTCGGCGATCGTGTCCTCGGCGACCCGCTTCTGCTCGTCGTTGATGTAGAAGATCGCCGAGCGGTAGCTGATGCCGATGTCGTTGCCCTGGCGGTTCTTCGTCGAGGGGTCGTGGATCTGGAAGAAGAACTCGAGCAGCGCGCGGAAGTCGGTCTTCTCGGTGTCGTAGACGACCTCGATGGACTCCGCGTGGGTGCCGTGGTTGCGGTAGGTGGCGTTCGGGACGTCGCCGCCGCTGTAGCCGACGCGCGTGGACACGACGCCGGGCTGGTGGCGGAAGAGCTCCTCCATGCCCCAGAAGCAGCCGCCGGCGAGGATCACCTTTTCAGTGGTCACGTCGTCTCCCTACTTGTCGTCGGTGCCAGTGTTGCTGTCACTCGTGAACAGGGTGCGGTATTCGCCGTACCCTGCGTTCGCCAGGTCGTCGAGGTGTATGAACCGCAACGACGCGGAGTTGATGCAGTAGCGCAGTCCACCCTTGTCGGGGGGACCGTCGTTGAAGACGTGGCCGAGGTGGCTGTCGCCGTGCAGCGAGCGGGCCTCAGTCCGGATCATCCCGTGGCTGGAGTCTTCGTTCTCGACGACGTTCGTCTTGGCGATCGGCTTCGTGAAGCTCGGCCAGCCGGACTTGCTGTCGTACTTGTCGACCGATGCGAACAGCGGCTCGCCGGACACGACGTCGACGTAGATGCCGGGCTCGTGGTTGTCCCAGTAGGCGTTGGCGAACGGGCGCTCGGTGCCGTCCTGCTGGGTCACGCGGTACTGCTCCGGGTCAAGCCGCGAAACGGCGTCCGGGTTCTTGTGGTAATGGGTCTGCTGGGGCACAGCTCTCCCTTCCCGGCCTTTCGGCGCGGAGCTGGGGAACGAGGCGAAACGCACCTGTACAGACACCCTGCGGGCCGGTTGTATTCCCGCGGCCCTTGGCTTCCGTGGACCATCAAGTCCGGGAAAACTCTTCGGAAGTGCCCGGCTGGGTGGCGTCGCTATGGTGGGTGGCCTGGGGGGTGTCGCCGCCCCAGTAGCACCGGCGTGATCCCAAGAGTGGACTTGACCGACCAGTTCTACCGCGACTAGGTTCGGGGCGTCCGACTGGGTGCCTCCGCTGGCGACGAACTGTCCGACGTGCCTACCGGCGTCGAGTTCTACGGACGTCGCGCCACTCTCGGGGCGCCGGGTGCTGCCAACACACATCGCGATCGGGTGGGGAAGGGGCCAACTGTCGTGAGTGAAAGTTTCGAGGGCCGTAAGGTCGTGGTCGTCGGCGGCAGCAGCGGCATGGGTCTCGCCACGACCCACCGAGTCGTCGCCGGGGGCGGCATTGCCGTGATCACGGGCCGCGACCAGGAAAAGGTCGGGGCCGGCAGCCCGAATGACATCGCGAACGCGGTGTCATGCCTGCCGTCGGACAAGTCGAGCTGGATGACCGGCGCCATCGTCGAGGTCGACGGCGGCACCATGGCCGGCCGCAACTGACCCTCGAGACGTAACGCCGGGATCGCGCCGGCGGGGCCTCGACCCCGGCGCCGCCTTGCCGGCGACTTCGCTATCGCGCTCGTTCCTCGACACTCTCGCGCCACAACCGCTACCGATCAACGTGGTGAGACACCGAGGCCTGGCGCCGCTAATGCTGGTGAAACGAAACGTGCACCTCGTGCCCGTGCAAACGAGGACTGGATACAGGGAGGCGCCGGATGAAGGCGATTGTAGTGACGGACGAGGCCGCGGGAATGGCCGGGATGACGCTGGTGGAGCGGCCCGAGCCGGACGCGGCGCTGAACGACGTCGTCGTTCAGGTTCATGCGTCGGGATTCGTCCCGACTGAGTTGGCGTGGCCCTCGACCTGGACCGACCGCCTCGGCCGTGACCGGACGCCGTCGATCCCTGGGCACGAGCTGGCCGGAGTGGTCACCGCTCTCGGCTATGGCACGACGGGACTGTCGGTGGGTCAGCGGGTGTTCGGCCTCACGGACTGGACTCGCGACGGCACCCTGGCGGAGTATGTGGCCGTCGAGGCGCGTAACCTCGCGCCGCTGCCCGGCGACGTCGACTTCACGGTGGGCGCGAGCCTGCCGATCTCGGGCCTGACCGCGTGGCAGGGACTGTTCGAGCACGGCCGCCTTCAGGCGGGGCAGAGTGTCCTCGTGCACGGAGCGGCCGGCGCAGTCGGTTCGATGGTGACGCAGCTCGCACGTGAGGCCGGCGCCCACGTCGTCGGCACCGGGCGCGCCGCCGACCGTCAAGCGGCGCTCGATTTCGGCGCGCAGGAGTTCGTCGACCTCGAGAACGACGTCCTCGAAGACGTCGGCGGAATCGATCTGGTGTTCGATGTCATCGGCGGCGACATCGGGAAGCGGTCCGCAGGCCTGATTCGAGCCGGAGGAACGCTGGTGTCCGTCGTCGGCCCGCCGGAGGCGCGGCCCGCCGACGGCCTGGCGGTCGACTTCGTCGTCGAGCCCGACCGCGCTCAACTGGGTGAGGTCGTCCGGCGGGTGCGCGACGGACGACTCCGGACAAACATCGGCAAGGTCGCGACCCTCGACGATGCCGTCGCCGCTTTCAATCCGACCGAGCGGATCACCGGGAAGACGATCATCCGCGTTCGTCCGTAAGGACTCGGGGACAGCGAGCGGTCTGCCCTCCTTGTGGATCAGCGTCAACCCGGCGTTATCGCCGACGTCGAATCATGGCCGGCCGCGATTGACCCTCGAAACGTAACGCCGGGATCACGCCGGTTGGGCTGCGGACGTGCCCGTACGCGTCCGCAGCCCGCGCCCGCCGGGAGACCACCAGCACATTCGGCGAGAGACAGTCCCGGTTGGTGGCGTTACGGTGCACGAATGCGCGGCCGCGGCCCGGCTGGCGGCTTTGCCAGCCGGTCCCGCAGCGCGTCGGCCGTCGCGTAGTCCTTGCCCGCCCTGGCCAACTGGCGCTGCTCCAGCGTGACGTCGACGAGCTTGCCGAGCGCATCGCGGTACTCGCCGCCGGCGCCCACCGAGCCTTCACGCGATGTACCCCGCCGTTGGGGACGCCTGAACCTTCTCAGCGGTCGGCGCGCGTTCAGACGCGACGACGCGTGTTCAATGCCCATGCCCGGGTGTGTGCGATCGCGGGGATGCCGGGTCTAGAACGTCGGCATATTCCGGACGAGCATTGACGAATGCTGCCGCGAACGGACACGTGACGGTGGCGGTCTTTCCTTGCATGCGCAGCTCGTCGAGGACGCCGCCGATGAGCCTGGCGGCTACTCCCTTCCCCCGGAACTCGGGGAGCACGGATGTCGCCAACAGTATGACGCGGCTCCCGACCTTGCTGTAGACGAGCCCAGCGGCTGTCCGGCCCCCTAACGCGGCCTCGTAGATGCCGAGCTCACTGTTGTCGGTGATGACGAGGTCTTCCGCGTCGGGCGCGGTGGCTCCCGACAGGTTCGAGCCACCCAGATCTTCCTCGGTACTGGTCAACGCGATCATGTCCTCGGCGTTGCCCGCCATGTTGTCTCCTGAATCTCGCGTGTGGTCAGCGACCTGGGAGTGCCCAGTCAGCTCGGATGAAGTGGCAGGAGCATCCCGCCTCGGACTATTGCTAACCGACGTCGGAGACGTTGGCATCGTCCGGATGCGTCACGATAGAGCGGATTCTTAGCGCTCAGGCAGTCGGCACCGGGAGGCTGAGGACGAGCGACCCACGCAGGTCGACCAGGACACGGCCGGCCGTGCGCACCACGCGCATGACGACGTCCTCGCAGACCGGACATCGGGCGACGAGGCCGGGCGCTCGGTCGAACACGCGCATCGCGGCCAGCGGACGGGGCGTCCGGCACCCGGCGCAGGTGAGCTCGGCAACGGTGAGGTCGGTCCCCATGATCTCGCCGAGCGGTCCGGCGAGGGCGTTACCGTCCACCCAGGGTGCGTCGTCGGCTCCGACGTTGGTGGTCGACATGGTCATCCTCCGGTGGGTCCGAAACGTTCAGTGCGGATGTCCGCCGGATCGTGGCCGATCTCGACGAGGAGGTCGGCAACGGTCTCAACGAATCCGGTGGGCCCGCAGACGAACGCCACAGCGTCGGCATCGCGGGGCCAGGCGACGCGGGCGAGGGCGTCCGCGTCCAGTCGTCGGGGTGGGGCCGGCCAGCCGGGGGGCGCGACCCTGGTATAGACGTACGTGACTGCGACGCGCCTATCGCCTGCGGCTCGTGCAGTTGCAAGATCCGCGGCGAACAGCGCATCGAGCGGGGATCGCGTCGAGTAGAGCAGCCTGGTGGGATTCGTCGCCGCACGCACCATCGACATCAGCGGCGCCACGCCGGATCCGCCGCCGATCAGCAACGCCGGCCGCGGATCGGCGGGTCGGCGTACGAACCAGCCGCCGAGCGGCCCACGGATCTCGAGCTGGTCACCCGGCTCTGCGACGTCGGCGAGGTACGGCGAGACCTCACCGTCGGTCACCGCCTGGACGGTCACCTCGAGGCGGTCGGGCCCCGGGGCGGACGAGATCGAGTAGCTGCGGTATGCCGTGTAGCCGTCGGGAGCCGTCAACCGGACGTCGACGTGCTGGCCCGGCACGTGACCTGTCCAGCCGTCGACGTCGAGGACCAGGGTCCGCGCCGTCGCAGTCTCCGCGCGGGTGGCGGCGACGGTCGCCGGCTGCCAGGTCAGTCTGCCAGGTATCGCTGCTCGCGCCATGGGTCCCCGTAGTTGTGGTAGCCGGCCGTCTCCCAGAACCCGGGCTCGTCGTCGAGACGCAGTTCCAGAGCGCGCAGCCATTTCGCGCTCTTCCAGAAATACAGGTGAGGGACGAGGAGACGAGCTGGCCCGCCGTGCACCGGAACCAGCGGCTCACCGTCGAACTCGTACGCCACCCAGGCCTGGCCGTCGAGAAGGTCCTCGAGCGGCAGGTTCGTGGTGTAGCCGCCGTAGGAGTGGGCGACGACGTACTCGGCCGTCGTCTCGACGTCGGCCAGCAACGTGTCCACCGACACGCCTCGCCAGCGCGTGCCGAACTTCGACCAGTGCGTGACGCAATGGATGTCCACGGTCGGTTCTTCGGCAGGAAGGGCGGTGAACTCCGCCCATGACCACGTGCTCCGCTCGCCGGTCTCGGTGATGACGGCGAGCTCCCACCGGTCGAGGCCGATGCGCGGTGTCGGTCCCGCCGACAGCACCGGGAAGTCATCCGTGCGGTACTGGCCGGGCGGGAGGTCGGTGTCGTCGCGTCTGCGGCCCCCGAAGCCGCGTGTGATCAATGCCATGCGCCCCTCCCCATGTGGCCGGGCGGCCGCGAGCCCGCTGCCACCCGTGCTTCCACTCGGCCGGTGGATGTCGATGTGGTACCCGCCCATATCGTCATCGTCAGCGAATGCCCCGGTGATGAGAAACTCCGCGGTGGGGGCGTAAACGCCCGCAATCCACGGAATATGAACTGGACCATCTCGTCCAGAGTATGCTGCCATGGCGCCGGTCGGCAAACTTCCCTGGCCATCGGTGATTCGGGGCAAGCAGCAGCGCGCCTGGTGGTCGTGGCGGTGCACCGTCATCTGATGGGTGCCTCTGCAGCGAGAGTATAATGGACGATGGCGTCCATAGAGTGCGGCTAGAGACTGTTCCGAGTTGGTCGTTGGACATGTCGTAGCGCTGCGAGATGGCGGCGGCCGGTGTCGTGCCCGATGTCAGGAGAGTTCGATGGACCCTGTTCCCTCCGGTGGGAACGTTGTCGATGGCCAGCCGGTCGCTGCGGTGGACATGATCGCCGCCCTGACCGCTGCACGGCTTGTGTTCCCAGACGGTGCAACTCAATCATTCACGGCGGGTGGTCGGACGACCTACGTCGACAGGGGCACACCGTCAGCTGGCGAGTGGTCTGTTACGGGTGACGGGACCTTCGCTTCATTCTGGCCGCCGACGTACCGGGCGACGTACACGGTTCGGTGGATCGTCGAGGACGAAGTGCGGGTGGGCGTCAGCTTCACGGATACCCGGAGCCGAGTCCGCTACGACGGCCGGTACAGATGACTGGACGAGATTCGAGCCATACGTCGAATCACGATCGGCTCGGTGCTTTCTCCTGTGAGGTCGGTCGACTCCTGGCTCAGGGCACTCTCCTCGGCCGCGTCGATGCCCAGATCAGCCGACCCGCCGCGTCCGCGATGAACTGGCACGCTCACGCCGTGCCACGTGTGCTTGCCGGAGGAGCAGGGCTCCTGGTCGCGAACCGGTCGATCGGGGGCTCCGCTGAAAAGGGCTCAATTAACGGGTCGGTTCGCCGGACGGTTCCAAGAGGAACGACTTGATGTGTTCCAGCGCCATGTCCAGAGCAACTTCCATGGGTTCAACGTTGTGCGCGGCGTTCGCCAGCAAGTAGCCGCCTTGCAAAGCTGCCATCAACCCCGTGGCCAACTTCTCCGGGTCGGCGTCCTGGCGCAGTACACCGCTGTCCCGCATCCGGTGCAGACCATCACTGATCAGCTTTCCCCATGCCGCAAACGTCTCCGACAGCATCGATCGAGCCTGCTCATCTTGATCGGACAGCTCGACAGCCATCGACCCGAGGCCACACCCGTATTTGCCGTTGTTCAGCGAGTTGGCCTGGACCAGCGCGTTACGCCACCGGACCAGCCCTGAGAACGATCTCAGTCGTTCGAGCCCTGCCCGCTCGCGCTGAAGCACAAGCGCGCCTCGATATTTGACCAACGCGCGCACGAGCTCCTGCTTGTCGGCGAAGTGGTGGTAAAGCTGAGACTTGCTCGTCTGGCTTGCCTCGCGGACGTCGTCAAGGGTCGTCGCGTTCACTCCGCGCACGAACATCAGCCGGTTCGCCGCCTCGAGGATCCGCTCTCGAGTCGCGATGCCCCGTTGACTGATCCTCCGCTGCTTCGTCGGCGCAGCCACCTGCTCGTCGCCCATCGGTCAAGTGTATCTAGCGCCGCGCGCCAGAGAATCTATGGAGGATGGGACCTTGGAGTCCATCCAGCGTTATGTCGCATTGACGTGATGGTGAAGGACGAACGTACGCACCGCCTGCTCGGTTGAACGGGTGCTATGTCCGCGAGAGCATCAACAGGGCGAATTCTTCCCTGGACTGTCTGGTCCTCATTGCGGCAAGCTGTTGCTCAGGAGTTGCTCGGCGGTGCGTCGTGAGCGGCGCGCCGGAGGTCAGCGTGTGTCAACGCTCGTTGACTGCGTCTGCACATCATGCGCATCACCCGCAGCTGAACTTGGCTGCGGCCATGAAGCAACAAGAGGGAATCAACGGGGAAAACCAGTGAGGTGATCTCAACAAGGCCGTGCAGCGGGTTGCGGATGACACGGGCATTGCGTCCATAGCGGACAGCGCTGGATGTGGGCGTGGAGCCATCGA
>NZ_JBIALB010000028.1:0-41644 GCF_042872965.1 Micromonospora sp. NPDC005087
CCCACGGCAGATCGGCGACATCGTCCGCGCTGCTCTCCACCTCATCCACTTCGAATACCGATACCTACCGGATTCTTGTTGAGATCACGTCACTACACGGTCATCGCGCCTGACCTTCGGGGAGCCGGCGGTAGCGACGCCCCGGCAGGAGGCTACGACAAGAAGACCCTCGCCGGCGACGTGTACGGCCTGCTCACCCAACTCGGCCTTGATGGCGACGTCAGCATCGTCGGACACGACATTGGGACCATGGTCGCGTACGCGTATGCCGCCGCTCACCGCGATCACGTGAACAAGCTCGTGCTCACGGAAGCGCCTATCCCTGACCAGAGCCTGTACCAGGTCCCGTCACTGACCCCGAAGGGACCGGGTTTCTGGAACTTCGGCTTCTTCAGCCTCCCAAACGGCCTGCCGGAACAGATCGTGGACGGTCGCGAGGCCCTTTGGGTGGATCGGTTCACCGATTCGATGGAAGTCCAGAAGACCGGCATCGGCGATGACGATGTCCGCGAGTACGCCCGGTACCTGCAAGACGACGCTCACCTGCGGGCCAGCTTCGACTACTTCCGAGCACTGCCCCGAGATGTCGCCGACAACGCTGAGTACGGCAAGACGAAGCTGACCATGCCGGTTCTCGCACTCGGCGCCCGAGCCAGCCTCGGGGAAGCGGTACCTACCCAGGTCGCGCAGTACGCCACGACGGTAACTGGTGGCGTCATCGAGGACTCTGGCCACTGGATCTTCGAGGAACAGCCGGCCGAACTCACCGCGCAGCTCATGCAATTTCTCCAACAGACCTGAGCCGAACCTAGCCCCGCCCGACAAGAGGCGCGTGGCGCATCCGCTTCTGCCGCGATCCGCGCGCTTGCCATGGAGGAGCGGGGATCAGGTCTCGCCGGCTGGAGTGGTCGGCTTGGTAGCGAGAGCAGTGCCCGAGTAGATGCAATGAATGCGCCGAAAGTGGATCTTGATCTGTCGCAGCGTTACCGGTATGTACTCGGCCTGTTGCCGAGCGGGTGGTGTTGTCGGGCCCCCATGGCGGCTTCGCAGCGGCCGGACGGGGGGATCGGGCCGGACAGGTCGCCCTGCGTGACGGCGGCGGCCACGACGCGTTCGGCGCGGCGGCGGCGCATCCGCAGGACTGGCGCGGTCACGCCCTCCTCTGCAGCCAGGTGCTCGATCAGCGCGTCGCCGAACCGGGTGGCGCTGATCAGCTCAGCGGCCTCGGCCGTGATCAGGCCGGCGGCGGCTGCCCGGCCGAGCAGCAGGTCCGGGTGCCCGTAGGGCATCCTTGGTGAGCGCGACCCGGTGGACAGGTCCAGCGGCAGTTCCTCGCCGTCGTCGGCCTTGACGACCGCGGCTCCGGCGCGCCAGGCCGCCCAGCACAGCCGCAGCCATAGCCGGGGTAGGGCGAGATCCGCTCTACGCAGAGATTGCAGAAATCCGGCCAGGACTTCGGAGTCGATGTCGTCGGCGTGCCGGGCGTAGCGCGGCTAATCTTCGCCGCGAGGTGCGTCAACGCGGGCAACGCCACGCCGATCGCGCCCACGACCCAGGCCGGTCCCCATTCGGCTGGAGGTCGACGCGGCTGCCGGCCCACTTGACCTGGCCCGTTGACGAAGCCGATCAGGTCCAGCCGCGGCGGGCCGCTTGCACCCCCGCCTGGAAACGGCCGCCTGCCCCTAGCCGGGCTTGCAGATCACCGATGCGACGGCGCAGGGTCCGGACACTGATGTCCAGGTGGCGGGCGATCGCCTCACAAGACGCCGTGAAACGTCGTCAACCAGCGAGGAACCGTGACAGCCGGAGACGCCGTGTGAGCAGGCGTCGCGGGCCGTTCCCGCTGGTGGTGGGGCAGCCGCTCTCAGTTCCGCTTCAACATCTGACACGGCTAGCGGAGGAGTTGGAGCGGCTCTGGCACGCACCCGCCGACACTCCGGCGTACCGCAAAGGTGTCTTGTCGCCGGATTCCGTGCGCGATCGACGGACGGTGACCGAGGCCGAGCAGGGCACCATCGCGCAGGGTGTCGCCGATGACGCCACCCGCGCCGCGGCCGACATCGTCGTCGCGGCCCTGTCCGCGATGGCGGCCGCAGTCGCGGACAAAGAGGAGGAGCTCGGCCGGATCGACGCCGTCGCCGGCGACGGCGACCACGGCCGAGGGATGGTACGTGGAACGGCCGCCGCCGTGGACGCGGCGCGAAAGTCGCAGGCCGCCGGGAACGGGCCGGGTCGTGTCCTGGTCGCCGCCGGCGAGGCCTGGGCGGCCCGGGCCGGCGGCACCTCCGGCGTTCTGTGGGGCGCGGCGCTGGCCGCGCTCGGAGGCCGGATCGGCGAAGCCGGACGCGACCGCGGTCGTTGAGGGTGTCCGCGCGAGCTACGGCGCCCTGACCGCCCTCGGCGGCGCGAAACCCGGCGACAAGACGATGTTGGACGCTCTGCTGCCGTTCGCCGACAGCCTGGCCGCGTCCGCCGCGGCCGGCGAGCCGCTGAGCGCAGCGTGGACTGGCGCCGCCCAGGCGTCGGAGGAGGCCGCACAGGCCACGGCGCAACTGCGCCCCCAGGTGGGCCGGGCCCGGCCGCTGGCCGAGAAGAGCGTCGGTACGCCCGACGCCGGCGCCGTGTCGATGGCCCTGTGCCTGCGGGTGGTCGGCGGTGTGCTGGCCGACACTCGCGTCAACTCACGATGAAAGGACAGTCAGTGGCAGAGACCAAGCTCCGTATCGTCGTCGGCAGCGACGACGCGGGAGTCCGGTACAAGGAGGCCCTGAGCCGGGACCTCAAGGCCGACGACCGGGTCAGCGAGGTGATCGACGTCGGCATCGACCTCGACGAGCACACCTACTACCCGCACATCGCCGTCGCGGCCGCCCACCTCATCACCGAGGGCAAGGCCGACCGGGCCCTACTCATCTGCGGCACGGGCCTCGGCGTGGCGATCAGCGCCAACAAGATCTCCGGCATCCGGGCCGTGACCGCGCACGACAGCTACTCGGTCGAGCGCTCCGTGCTGAGCAACGACGCACAGGTCCTGTGCTTCGGCGAGCGCGTGGTCGGCCTGGAGCTCGCGCGCCGCCTTGCCAAGGAATGGCTGGACTACCGGTTCGACCCCCAGTCGGCCTCCGCCGCCAAGGTTGCCGCCATCAACGACTACGAGTCCCCAGCACAGCCGAAGGAGTGACGTCGTGACCTGGGTTGATCTGAATTTCGGCCTCGATGGCAAGGTCGCGGTCATCACCGGCGGCGCCTCCGGCATCGGCGCGGCCATTGCCGAGGCGTACGCCGCCAAGGGCGCGTCCGTTGTCGTTCTCGATCTCGCCGTTCCGTCCGACGACGAGCGCGTCGCCAAGCTGGGCGCCAGTAGCGCGGCCTTCAAGTGCGACGTCACCGACGAGGCGTCGGTCGCGGACGTGGTGGCCCAGATCGCGGAGCGGTACGGGCAAATCGACATCTTGGTGAACAGCGCCGGCGTGGCACTGCTGGCGCCGGCTGAGGAGCTGAGCCTGTCCTCGTGGAACACGACGCTCGCCGTCAACCTCACCGGTGCGTTCGTGCTCTCCCAGGCCGTTGGCCGGGTCATGCTCGGGCAGGGGCGTGGCAAGGTGATCAACCTGGCCTCGCAGGCCGCCAGTGTCGCGCTGCTGGAGCACGCCGCCTACTGCGCGTCCAAGTTCGGGCTGGTCGGCCTCACCAAGGTGCTCGCGTCGGAGTGGGCCGGCCGGGGCGTCACCGCCAACACCATCAGCCCGACCGTGGTGCTCACCGACCTCGGCCGCAAGGCCTGGGCGGGGCCCAAGGGCGACGCGCACAAGGCCGAGATTCCCACCGGACGGTTCGCCTTCCCGGAGGAGATCGCCGCGACGGCCGTATTCCTCGCCTCCGACGCCGCCGACATGATCAACGGTGCCGACCTGGTGGTGGACGGCGGTTTCACGATCCGCTGATCAGATCACGCCGATTGGACCACGATCGCCTCCGCGTGCTCGGAGGTTCAAGCCCTCCTCGAAGCTGGCGGCATCCGAGTGGGTCTGCCACGACGTGTACCTTGTAGCGCTCGGAAACCCGGTTCGGCCCGCTGAGTTTTGTGCGGCCCGGCCAACCCGTTCGCCGGCCTCGCCCCGGCGATCTGAGCTCGGATCCGACCCAGGTTCAACGCGTCCGTCGATCCCACAACGCAACTGTGAGTCAAACAGCGGTGGGCAGCCGCTGAGAGAGCGACCCTGCCGATCACCTCGACCAAGCCTGGCCGGGTTGCGGTCGTACCACCAGTAGATAAGTAGCCGCTGGTCGCGCGGTTAGGCCAGCTGTCAACCCCAGAAGATGCCCGTAGGGTCCTGGTCAAGTTCGTTGAGCAGGTCGTTGATGTTCGTGGTGGGCGGGGCGAGGTCGTATCGGTGGAAGCGCAGGTTGCGGTCTGCACCAGGTCAGCGAGACAGTCGCCCCGGATGCACACGGCTTCGCCGTGGCGGAGGGGTCTGATCCGCGTTCCGGTGAGTTCGGTGGCGAGGTCGCTGAGCCGTCCTTCGTGTCCGACCAGCAGTAGACCCTGCCGACGGGCCAGGTTCGGATCGAGGACCATGGCCTCCTCGATAAGCGTGTCCACGTCGCCGGGGCCGCCGTGTGGTGTCAAGCCCCGGGTTTGGTGGAGAGTTTGATGTTCCCCGGGTTTCGTGGAGTCGGGGAACATCACCTGCCCGGATGACATTCTCGGCAGGTACAGCGTCGAGGCGGAGCACGTCTGGCCGATATCGCGAGGCAGTTGGAGGTTGCCGCTCCCGGGTGGTACGACCTGCATCGACACGCGGAGCAGTCAGGGGACGGGGTGTTGCTCGACCGCCTGGACGGCATGGCCTCTGCCTGACGAGCCGCCGACTCTGCCGGAAGAAAACCCGCCAAAGATAAAGGCCCCCGTGCTGTTCAGCCGTGGGCCTTTACAAATGACTCGATGGTCTTTTTGTGATGATGCTTTTCCTGCTTTGGACTATTCCGCACGCAATACTTCAACTTTAAGTACCTTCGAGTGAAGACAGTCTAAGCTCCACCATCACCCCCACGCAAGTAGACGCGCTGGCTGGTCTCGAGAAGAGTGTGGAGATAGGTGTGTGGCTTGGCCGATCCGATCTCCATTTCTCGTGGCGTGAGCATGTGCAGGTCGATCGTGATCGGAAAGGCGCGCAGCGCCTCGTTGAGCTCCCGGTCACGGATCCAGGACGAGGTCGTGAATGGGCCGATCACCAGGATGTCGATGTCACTGTGCCGGTGCGTGGTGCCCTTGGCCCACGAACCGAACAGGATGATCTCGTCCGGGTCGCAGTGGCTGACGATGACGTCGACCAACGTCGTCAGCACCGGCGCCGACGGCCGCGTCATGATGTCGTGAAGGCGACGACCAGGTATGCCTCCGTCAGGTCGTCGGCCGGTAGTGAGTGGAAGTTCGGCACGCCGGTTCGCCGGATCTTGATGGTCAGCGGTCCGAGGATGTCTTGTGGCGGGGCCACCGGATCGACGATCAGGTGGTGTGCCTCGGTGGGTCCTCCCAGCCGGGACATCAGGTGCGTAGCGGCAGGGGCGGGCCCGGCGAAGTCGACGCTCACGTCGTAGTTGTCCGGGTGAGCGCTGTCGACGATCAGATCGAGTCGCGTGATCTTGACGCCGCGCGCACCGCGGGCTCGGAACGGCAGGTGCTTTCGCTCCAGCATGACAACCAGTTCCTGGTCTTTGCCGGGCTGCGGCGACAGGAACCGTTGCCATTCGCCGGCGAACTCTCGGTTCAGGACGAACAGCCGCATCCCCGACTTCGGGACGACCGTGGCCAAGTTGGTCCGGGCCGCGTCGACGAGGCCGGTGCTGCCCGGTTCGGCCTTGTACCGCACGTGCAGGATGACATCCGAGATCGTGTTGAAGTCGAACTGGTTGTGCTCGGGTGGCAGGTCGATCGTCCACTCACTAACCGCGCCGGCTCCCTCGAACGGCAGGAACCTGTCGTCGTTGAAGCTCAACTCGAACATGCCGCTGTCGTTCTGCGCGTGACTCGTGGCGATCGACGTGGTCGGCACCGCGTGGGTCGCGAACCGGTCGTCCGCCGGTGCCAGTGGGTCGCCGTAACCGCCCGCGGTGCCGTCCTTCACCCGGACCCCGTTGTTGGTCAGCGACAGGGTGCAGTTGACGCTGGTGTACGGGCCGACGACGCACGGGACGCTGATCGAGACGGACGTGATGCGCCGCCGGAGATGGCCGGGATAGTCGAGGTCGTACAGCCATTCGGGCAGCTTCACGTGGCAGGTGCCGGTCGTCTTCAGGGTGAGGAGGGCGAGTGGGTCGACCTGCGCGAGCGAGACGTTCTTGCTGATCTCGAACGTACGGGTGTTCCGCTCGAGCCATGCCGCTTCCATGCGGCGCAGGTCGTTGGTCAGCCGTTCACCGGCGAGCAGACCCTTCTTCAAGCCGTCCCAGTATCCGAATTGGACGAAAGAGAACGTGTCGTCGCCGAACTCATAGCGCATCGCCTGCTCGGCGCGCTTCGCCATGTCGAAGGCGAGCTGGTAGCCCTGGAAATACACCGTGCTGACCTGCCGCAGCATCCAGTCGTAGAGCTGGCGGTTGGTGTACTTCGTACGCAGATAGTCCTCGATTCCGCGCGCCTGCTCGATCTGCGTCTCCTGGCCGGCGAGGTCGGTCTCGGCGATGGCGACCCGCACCTTGGCGGCTTCGATCTGGGCCAGCAACTGGTTGACCTCGAGACCTGCCTGGCCCTTCTGGAACTCCCACTCCTCGGCGCGGCGCTGGTACCCGCCCATCGTGGTCGCCATGCTCGCCCACTTGTCGGCGGCGCCGGCGATCGCGGAGATGGTGGAGACGGCGCATTCGGCGGCTTTGGAGAACTTGATGCCGTCGGGGATGTCGGCGGCCGCGACCGGTGAGCCGCCGAAGCCGGATGCCCCGATGGTGAACTTGGGGATGAACGCGAGGCCGCCGGCCAGGGCATACCCGAGGGCAATGGCAGTTTGGGCCAGTGTGGAGATACCGCTGAGGGTCAGCGCGGTGCCCTCCCAGAGGTTGATGTAGTCGCGAGAGCCGTAGTATTCGATCCGGCCCTCGGCCGTCTCCCGGCTGCGCTCGAGCGCCACCTGGTTTTGCTCTGCCTCCTTCACCTGCAGCCGCTTGATGTCGAGGCCGGCATCCAGCAGCCGCACCTCGTTCGACGCCCTGATCAGGTCCAGCGCCTCGGCGTCGCCTTTCTCGATGGCCGCGAGCAGGCGCTCGCCGAGGGAGTGGACGTCCTGTGTGTACTCCAGTGCCTTCTGGATCAGGACTCGGGAGCGGTATTGGCTGGACGGCGCTCCGCCGCCGCCCAGCACGGTGTCGAGGTCGACACCGGCCGCCGCGGCCTGGACGAGCACGGCCGGGTCGATCGGCGGCTCGAAGAGCGGAAGCTGCCGCACGATGCCGCGGATGTTCATGCAGTTGCGGATCTTCCAGAGCCGGTCGGCGACCAGATCCCAATAGCCGAGCAGGTCGTTGTTCTGCGGGATGCCGAAATAGGAGATCTCGAGTACGGGCATCGTCTCGGCGCCTTCGTCGGTGCGGATCACCTGGACCGGCGAGTCGGCGAAGTTCTCCATCAGGATCTCGATCTTCTGGTTGCCGAACGGGTCGAGCGCGCCCTCGGCGGTGAGCTCGTTGTACGACTTGTCGGAGCGGGTCACGTCGGGAACGGTGACCGGGCGCGGGCCGAGAATCTCCCAGGCCAGCAGGTACAGGGTCGTGGCCTCGTTGATGGACTCGATCGTGTCCCGGCGGAACAGCTGGTCACCCCAGGCGATGAGGTTGTCGATGTACCGCATGACCACGGTCTTCTGATACGCGACTGGGCGATAGCGGGCGATCAGGTGTGGCTTGAACGGGTTGTTCTTCCACGCCCGCAGCTGGTCGAGGTTGGCGCCGATGTCTTTGAGCAGCTCCTCGATCCGCTGCCGCCGGTACTGCTCGTCGTTCTGCTCGTAGAAGGGCCGGGTGATCCAGAAACGCTGGGGCGAATCGACTCCGTCCGTGCTGGTGGGGTCGAAGATGAAGTGAAACCAGCGCATGGCCTCTTCGAATCGCTGGTTCTGGGTCAGCTTGACGGCCGCCATCAGCGGAGCGTGGAAGAAGATCTCCCAGTTGTAGACGCTGTAGGCACCGCCGAGGTCGAAGTCGACCACGTCGCTCGCCGCCGCCGGCCGCGCCTGCGCGGGTGTGGCCGGGGCGTATTCGGTGAATCGGTAGCCGTTGCCGGGGTGATACGACTGCGGCGAGACCTGAATCCGGCGGTTGAGCAGCCCGTCGAGTCCGGAGCGCTGCAGCTCCCGCAGGAAGATCGCCGAGTACGGGTGGTAGAAGGGCGTGAACTCGTACTGCAGCCGTTGCAGCGTCTTGTTGTATCCCATCAGGACGGTGCGCCAGTACGGCTTGATCAGGAATGAACGCTGCGGATCCTGATAGATCATCGGCGGAGGGAACCGGACTGCCTCGTCGAATTGCAGGCCGTGCTGGGAGAAGACGAGATCGAACGGTGCCCGGGCGCCGCGCAGGAGCGCGATGCTGCCCGTACCCTCCAGGACGTTGAGCACGTTCGGGTTCGACACTCGGGTGTTGTTGCGTAGCCGGGTGTTCTCGAAGTGCATCCCGGCCGGGAGGATCGTGCGCGGCATGGTCTCGCGGCCACCGGCTGCCCGGCCGATCGCGGCGCCCTGCGCGCCGAACGTGGTGCTGACCCAGGTGTGCGAATCGGTCGCCGTGAGGTTGTCGGAGACGTTGCCGTTCGCGTCTTTAAGGTGGTACTGGCCGCTGAGGCCCTTCATGCGCGTGCCGGCCACGTTTCCGTTGAAGAGGAAGGACGACGAGTGCCAGGGGCGACCGGCTTCGTCGTAGACGGTGGCCGTGAGGCGCTGCTTCTGGCCGGTGTAGGCGTCGGTGAACCGTGTGCCGTTGAACTCGACCGACGTGGAGATGAAGATGTCCAGCCAGAGCATGTTCTCCTGCGAGCGGTAGCGCGGCCGGAGATTGTAGGAGTGCAGCGGCCGCTGCCACGGGTGAAGAAGCCTCTCGCGGGACAGTTTCTTGGCCGTCCAGCCGTCGTCCTTGTGCGTGGTCCAGGCGAGCTGGAGTTCGAGCTGGGTGGACGGGTCGGGAGTGTTCTGCGGTGTGTCACTGGGCTTGGCGGCCGGCTGCTTGCGCGGCTTCTGCGGCTTCTCCGTGAACACCAGCCAGAAGACGTACAGATCGCGGTTGTAGACCACCGGAATGGCGTGGTCGCCGCCGATCTCGACATCGATGCGCTCCCAGGGTGACCAGGTGCCGTAGTTGAGGTCGTATTGGCGGTAAAAATAGACGGCTGGGTCGGCCTTGGTCCGCCCGAGCACGTGCAGCCGGTTGATGTTCGGCGGCAGGTTGTCGTAGGGATTGTCGTCGTCGACCTCGTAGTAGACGCCGGTGACCTCTAGCCGGGCCACCTCGTGGACCTTCTCCAGATAGTGCCGCAGCGCCGCTTCGGCCGCGGCGTCGGTGATGTCCGCCTGCAACAGTTCGTTCTCCAGCTCGGTGAAGAACGGTGACTTGTCATCGCGAAGCTCCGGCTCGATCCAGTTCTCCGGGTAGAGGAAGACCTTCCGGTTGGCCTCCCAGACCCGGTAGTTCTTCATCCACCGCCACTGCTTCCAGCTGTCGAGCGAGACGGTGTCGGCGAGGGCGGCCCGGGAAACCTGGACGAACGCCTGCTCCAGATTGAGGAAGCAGCGCTGGACGAACATCTGGGTCGAGCCGATCGCCTGCTTCGTCCGCGACGTGAGCTGGCACGAGCTCATCTGCACGTCAATCAGCACCCAGGCGAGCAGGTCGTCGGCATCCTTCCAGCGCATCGGGTTGGGCCACTGCCTGCCGTCGACGGTGATCGCCGGAGCGGCGGTGCGCAGCGAGTTCTCGACCAACCACGCGGTGAGCGCGTCGCGCTTCTTCTCCCGCAGGCCGTCGACGAGTGGCGTGGCCACGGTGAGCCAGGCCCTGGTGGTGTAGTGGGCCTTCGTGGCCTGACAGACCTGTCGGGCGGTGGTGAACTGCGCGTTCGCGGTGTCGCGATCGGCCCAGGCCAGCAGTTGGGTGGCCGGCACGCCGACGCGGCGGAGGGCTTGGAAGCATTCCGCGAGCCGCCGGTACGTCTCGACGGAGCGGTACGAGGACGTGAGGCCGTGCGTGAAGCCGAGCCCGGTGTGCAGGTCCGCCAGGTCCTCGCGGTCCCAGCCGGTCAGGGCGCAGAGCTCGTCCAGCACGGCGGAACCGGCCGAAGCCTGGTTGCGGGCCAGGTCGAGGACGGCGGTCAGCGAGGTTCCCTCCGGGGCGGCGTGTTCGTCCCGGAACCGGAGCAAGCGGTGCAGGGCGAGCCAGCGCTCGTACAGCGATGTCGCGGGTGCGGTGTCGACGGGCAGGTCGGCCGGGCTGAGAGCACCGACGGCCGCGCCGTTGGACAGGAACCAGGTGATCTCGGCCGGGTCGCTCATGCCGTGCAGGGTGAGCAGAATGCCAGCCTTGTGCAGCCGGCGATAGCTGCGCAGGAGAGGCGCGGAGACGGTCAGGTCCGGATCGAGGAACCGGCCGATGATCGGGCCGGCGTCGTCGACGAGGCCGTCCAGCAGCACAGCCGCCTGCCCGTCGGTGAGTGCGAGGGCGGCGGCGACTCCCGCGATCACCTGGCCTCGCGGATCGGCGGCCGGGTTGCTGCGCAGGCTTTCGCGTACCGCTGCGATCTGCTCGGCGATGACCTCGTCGCGCAGGCCGTAGGCCGACTCCGGCCGCGCGTTGAGCAGGTGGTCCAACGCCTCGACGGAGACGCCACCGGCGGCAATCGCTTCAGCTTCCGAGATCGCGTCGAGGGTTCCGGCCACCGTCGCGAAGGGATCGTCGATGCCGACCAGCTTGAGCATGGTGACCAGGTCCGGCGCGCGCATGCCGAGCCCGGACGCCAGGGCGGCGTACCCGACCAGGGTCGAGAGGTTCGCGACGGTGAGCGCTCCGTCGGTGCGCCCCAGCAGGGGAGTGAGGTCGACGTCGCTGACGCCGAGCGCGGCGACCAGGGCCGGGCGATGGTCGGCGAGCAGCGGGCCGGCGGCGATCGGCAGGTCGAACGCGGCGTCGACCGGGTTGGTGATCGTCGGATTTCGGAAGAGCCGGCTGTACGCGGACCGGATCACCTTCTGCTGTTCCTCGGGCACTTTGCGGTCTCGGGTCGGCAGTTCGCCGTACATCGCGAGCACGGTCTCGGCGTTGATGCGCAGCCGTGACTGAAGTTCGCGGACGCGCGACAGGCGCACGAGGGTGTCGCCGTCGAGGTTCTTGTTGCCGATCTTCGCGGCCCGGATCAGCAGGTCGAGCTCCGACATCTGCCAGGGCGTGTGCCGCCACAGCCGCAGGAACCGGTGCAGCTTGTCCAGCTTCGCCGTGGTGAGGTTGGTCAGCCGCTGCTCCCGGAGGCTGTAGGTGCTCGCGGGCCGTTCGATCACAGAGTGTCCGCCGCCGGCCGGGTTCACGAACTCCACGTCACACAAGCGCAGCAGTTCCGGGTACGTGATCTTGGCGCGTTCCAGGAAGTCGGCGACCGGGATCGTGGCCGGGATGGCGGTCAGTCCCCAATAGAGCTTCTGGTCCGCGTCGGTCGCCCGGGCCGTGGTGATGAGATCGGTCTCGCGCGTGGAGATCCCGAGGCTCTCGCCGGCGATGCTCACGTCGGTCGGCTTGGGGCCGGCGGCGGCCTGGAACCGCCTCATCAGCTCGTGGCGGGGGAGACCCAGGTGGTCGAGAAAGACGCGCGCCTCTTCCTGCCAGAGGTTGAAGGCGCTGTGCATCGGGAAGTCGGCTCCCGCCAGCTTGTCGTAGACGGCCTTGTCCTCGTTCTCGGGGAACGCGCGCAATTCTTCTTGCGTGCGGGTGGTCTGGTGCCCGATGGCCGGGTCGCCCGGCGGCACCAACGCCTCCAGCACCTCGTTGACCAGGTCGATGTACGGGAGCGCGATCGTGGTGTTGTCGCAGTTGAGCCTCAGGTTTCCCAGGTCGGGCCGTCGCTTGAAGAGCTGTTTGCGGACCGTCTCGCCGGCGATCTGGGAAGGCTGCTCCTCCAGGAACCGCAACATGTCGGCGAGATATGCCGGTGGACCGAGGACGGAGAGGCAGTCCGGGCAGTCGCAGACATCCATGGAGCCGAACAGGGTCTCCAGGTTGGGCACGCCGCCCGAGAACTCCTCGAGCTCCGCCGCCGTGTAGGTGTGGGCGACGATGGCCTTCGGCGTGGTGCGGTTGAGCTCGGTGCGGTACGCGACGAGGCGATTGACGGCCTGGCCGTACTGGAACTCGGCTACGCCGTAAACGGTCAGCGCCGTCCGCTCGTCGATGCCCGCGGGGGCCAGGGTCGTGACGATCCGTTCCTTGCCCATGTTCAGCACCTGGAGAGCGCTGTGGATGCCCTGGTCCAGCAGGACCCGGCCGAGGCTCGCGTCCGGGGCGATGCGCCGCACCCGCTGGAGCACCTTCAGCTCGCCGCTCACCGCGTCATCGACGGCGACATGGTGGGTCGCGGCGTAGGCGTCGATCCGACTGGTACGCAGGTCGAAGTCCGGCTCGGCGTCGACGAACTGCTGGACTTCGGCGAGGTGGGTCAGCTGCGTGTTGACCCCTCGGCCGGCCTCGGCGACGAACGCGACCGTGGGATAGAGGCGTTCGGTCTGAGCGGCCAGTGTGGCGGCGTAGTTGGCGACCTTCTCGGCGGCGTTCGTGCCGTCGGTGCCGGGCGGCACGGCTCCGCCGCCGTCCGTGATGAGCTGCACCCACTCGGCGTGGCCGAGCTTGGCGAAGTCGCGCGGCGAGTTCGCACGGTTGTCGGCGGGGTCGTCGATGATCGCCTTCAGCCGGCCGGCCATCGTGCTGAAGTTCTTAGTGACCTCGCCGAGGCTGACGGTCGTCTCGAGGTCGTCGATCGCGGGCAGGCCACCGAAGTCGGCCGGCCGGCTCCGGGCGTCGGCGAAGAAGTCGGCGCCGAGGGTCTTGTGGGTGAGGAAGGCGTCCGCCACGGCCGGGTAGCGCGCGGGGTCGATCGAGGACGCGTCGAGCAGCGTCTTGAGGTTGCCGTCACCGATGAGGATCGGCTTTTCCAGCACGTACGTTTCGCGGGCGGCGGCAAGCGCGGCCAGGATGCCGTCCCGGCCGGTTCCGATGCTGATCGGGATGTAGTTTTCGCGCACCGCGTTGTCGAACGCCTCCAGCTGCAGGGCGGGGTCGAGGAAGACCAGCCCGTTCGCGACGCGTTCGACGACCTGGTCCACGAGCGTCCACTGCTGGGTGCTCTGCAGCAGGTCGCTGGGAAGCGACGGCGGCAGGTTCTGCCGGATGAAGGCGTAGACGGCTGCCGTATCGACCGGCGGGGTGTCGATCTCGGCCGCGACCCGGGCCGCGACGACCATGCGCATCACGTCGTTGACGCCGAGGCCGGTGTTGACGGAGACGTGCGTGATGTCCTGAACGGAGTCGGTCTCCTCGAGGTTGAGCAAGCCGACCGGGTGGGCCGCGGCCGTCACTGCGGTCAGGCGCTGCTCGAACTCCGAGGTGCCACGGTACGGCTGGCCACCCTCCACGAAGTTGACCCAGGCGATGGTGGTCGGGTTGAACAAGACCTTCTGGTCCAGCACCGCGTTGGCGCGGTCGACCACCTTCACCAGTACGTGGTACGGCAGCTTCCACTGCTTCGTCGCGGGGTCGAGCGGCGGCGTGTAGGGGATGTCGTAGAAGCCGGAGCTGGTCGTCGGACGCTCTCCGAGCAGGGCCCCGGTGCCCCGGATCAGCTTCTCCCACAGCTGGACCCGCAGGCCGGCGCGGCCCCGCCAGAGCTCGTCGCGCACGGAGCCGCGGATCCGGGCCGGCAACGCCTCGGAGACCGCCTGCGGGTTGGCGCCGGCGATCTTGGCGTTCAGCCGGCGGAGTGTCTCGCCTTCGACGTGTCCGGTGACCGGGATCTGGTTGCTCTTCTGGAAGGCGATCACCGCCGTACGGGTGGAGGCGCCGAACGTGGCGGTCTTGAACTCCTTCTCGTCGATCGGCAGACCCAGGAAGGCGAGCGACTTCTGGAGCTTGCCGACGTGCTTGTTGGTCATGTTGAGCCGCAGGTTGCGGGTCACCGGGGTCAGATCGTCGGCCACCTCGACCGTCAGCTTCGCGACCGGCTTGGGGCGGCTCGTGGCGACCGTCTCCATCCGGCGAAGGGTCAGCGGGTCGAGCTCCCCGGTCGGCCGCAGGCGGTATTTGCGCTGGAAGGCGACGATCGCCGCCTTGCTGGTTTCGCCGAGCCGCTTCTCCCGCAACTCGACGGGGTCGATCCGCAGCTCCAGTTTGCCGATCCGGATGGCCGACAGCAGCGTGCGGTGGATCTGCCCCACCTGGGTCCTGGTGCTCAGCCGGGCCTTGAGGGCGTCGCCTTCCAGACGATCGACGAGCTCCGGGCTCAGGGTCGTGTCGGTGGCCAGGCCGGCGCCGCGAAGGTAATCGGCGTACGCGGCACGGGTGCTGTCGCCGAAGCGGCGGCTTTTCGTCTCGGCGGGATCGATCTGGTGCCCGCTGCGAGCGAGCAGATCCTGGATCTTCGCGGCCCGCGTCTTGCTGTCGGTGAAGTACCGGTGGCTGAGATCCCGGTTGAGCCGATCCAGCGTCTCGCTGGTCAGCTCGCCGGATGCCGGCAGCCCGGCGGCCCGTTGAAACTCGCGGATGGCCGCGCGCGTCGAGTCGCCCAAATTCCCGGCCGCTTGTTCGTCGGGGTCGACGGTGATGCGGAGCCGGCCGAGCCCCGCATGGAGGGTCGCCAACTCGTGCCGGTCCGGCGTGCTGGAGGTGATGCGGATGGGCGGCATGGCGACTCCCACTTTCGATGATGCCCGATGCGTTTACCTGATCTCGGTGACGTGATGCTTCAGCGGCGGCGGCTTGACGTGCTTCGCCGCCGCGGTGGACAAACGGGTACGGAACTCGTCGATGCCCGCGGCGAACCGGGCCAGTGCGTCGGCACTGAGGTTCAGCGCCTTCACCGCGTCATGGGTCGTGACGTCGGCGGAGCCGCTGATGAGCTCCCACAGGGTGTCGAAGCCGAGCACGGCCGACTCCCGGATCACCAGGTTGACCTTGTCGGTGGGCAGCGTCTCGGAGTCCTTCGCCACCCTCAGGAGCTCGGTGACGACCTTGGCGGCGGCCTTCTTGTCGAGGCTGTACTGGTACTCGACCTTCGCGCGCAGGAACTCCGGCAAGGTGCTGCCGCCCGCGATGCGAACGTCGCTGTTGCGAGTCACGTGGCCGACGTCGATGTGTGAGACGAAGGTGTAGTTCGACAGATCGGGGTCCGCGTGCAGCGTGTCCGCCAGGCCGTTCTTCTTCCCGCAGGAGCAGGCCTGAACCACGAAGGTGATCTGCTGACTCTGCTTCGCTTCCTTGAGCTCACGCTTGAGCGTCGGAGCTCCGATCCACTCACCGTCGCCGAACGACATCTCGCTCGAGATGCCGTGCCCGAACGTCATGACGACGTCGGGCTTCTCCTTGGCGATGACGTCACTGAGCTTGCCGGATGCGACCGACTGCGCCTTCACGCCGTGGTCGGTGGCCGCCTGCGTCGCCTGGCGCTTGAACTCGTCGTCGCCCTTGTCGTACAGAATCAGATATTTCTTCTTGTGCGCCTCGTCCCAGAGCTTGCGTGCCATCTCGTCGGTCTGCTTGGGCACGGCCTGGCGAAACTCGTCGAACGTCGTGAACGTCCGCGGATCCGGCTCGGCGTCCGGCTGCCCGGCGTCCTTGGGATCGGTTCCCTCGGGATCCCGGTAACGCACCGGGTTGTCCCTGCAGTAGCGGTAGAGGTTCGGGCCGTCCACCAGCAGCAGAGGGTCGGGCGAGCACCAGCGGCCGAGCCACGAGGCGTAGAACCGCGCGCCCGCGTAGTCGAAACCGGTCTCGTCGTCGCGTTCCCGGCCGATGTATCGGTAACGCTTGAGGCTTACCTCCGCGACGCCGCGGCCCGCCTGGAAAGAGCTCGCCCCGAACGGCGTGAACTCCTCCAGGCTGATCAGCGCGCCCGCGTCGTCGAGCTCGACCGACGCGGTGCGGAGGTGGTTGGCGAGCTGATAACGCTGGAGCGGCACCGGGTCGGCGGTGTCGGCGCCCTGGTCGACGGTGAGCGTCTCGACGATCGCCACCTGCGCCTGATCGTCCAACACCCGCAGCGACTCGCGTTGGAGCTGGACGGTGGTGCCGGCGGCGTCGTACTCCCGGTACACCTCGAACACGCCGAGGTAGATGCGCTCCTTGCGGCGCGTGCCGCCCTGGGACTCGATCACCTTACGCATGCGCCGGCCGCCGGCATCGTAGGCGTACCAGGCGACTCCGCCGCCGCCGAGGTCCGCGCGGTGCAGCCGGTCCCGGAAGTCCCAGCGCAGCTCGGCGCCGTTCACCGCGGTGATGCAGCCGTGCGAGTCGCGGCCGTTCAGGTCGGCGTAGGAGTAGGTCTCGTCCGGAAGCACCTGGCTGCCGATCGCCGTGTTGCTCAAGCGGTTGCCGGTGCGACCGGGCTCCAACCGGCTCGCTTCGTCGCAGACGTACGTGCGGGTCCAGCCGCCGCCGGTGGCGATGTGCTGCATCCGCTCGAGGTTGCCGGCGAGGTCGTACCGGTACCGTTCGGTGTAGTTGCGCAATGCTTGGTTGTCGTTGGGATCGGAGCGAACTCCCACGAACGGGCGGTCCCGGCGGTCCGCGGTCGGGTTGGTGTCGAAGGCGGTCTGCCCGACATGCTCGCGTCCGGTGGCTTCCACCAAGCGGTACAGGGCGTCGCAAGTGAAGGTCGCAGCCGCCTCCACCAGCTGTCCATCGTGCAGGACCGCCTTCTGAGCGGCGTCGCGGATCCTGGTGGTGTTGCCGACCGGGTCGTAGGTGTAGGCGAGATCCTGCACCACCGCCGGGTTCGCGAAGAGCTGAGCGGCGGTCGTGTCGGCGGCGGCCGGGCGCGTCGTCCGCAGCCCGATCAGCCGGGACGTCGCGGGGTCGTACGTGTAGGTGGTCTCGGCGCCGTTGGCGTACTCGATCCGCTCACGTCGGCCCTTGGCGTCGTAGTCGATGTCCGTGACGAACGCGGTCGGCCCGCCCGCCGCGCGGAGCGTCACCTCGATGCTGTCCAGCAGACCGGCTTCGTTCCAGCCGGGCCGATAGACGCTGCCGTCCGGAGTGCTCGCCGTGACCACGCGGTTGAGGGCGTCGTACGTGCCGGCGCTGGTGAAGCTGCCGTCGTCCACCGGCGGGTCGTCCGCCCAGTCCACCGTGCCGTCGTACGTGCGCAACAGGTCGCGGCGGCTGGACACGAGGTTGCCTTTGAAGTCGTACCCGAGATGGGTGACGCGGCCGACCGCGTCGAATACTTCGTACACACGGGTCCGGTGATTGCCGGCCGCGCCCTGCGCCTCGCCGTAGACCGTACGCTCGACCAGGCGCTCGCCCGCGCCCTCGACGAGGAAGACATCCGTCGGACGGCGCAGCGCGTCATAGGCCACGCGCCTGGTGTGGCCACGGCTGTCCCACTCCCGCAGCGGAGCGCCCGTGACGTCGGGCAGCGACCAGCGCTCGCCCGAGTCCATGCCCGCCTGCCGGATGACCCTGCCGAGCATGTCGTAGTCGGTCCGCATCGCGAGACGGTCCAGCGCGTCGTGCACCGTACGCTGATTGCCCTCGATGTCCCACGCCACCCGCGTGGCCTCCGCCGACTCCACTTCGACGCCGTTGTCGACGAACCGGTTGGCGACGATCGTCGCGAACGGGCGGCCGAGCGGGTCGAGATGGGTGGTGACCGGGGTGTTCGCGTGGACCGCCGCCCGCTGAGCGGCGTCCGCCTCGTCCAGGCCCAACGCGTTGCCGGTCCGCCGGGCGAACCAGGTCGACCACCCGGCGCCCTGGCCGTCGAAATACCCTCGGACGTGCGCGCCGACGTCAGGATCGGTCCGCGGATCGCCGGTCTCGAGATCCCGCGGCGCGACCGTGTCGTTGCGGTCGAAGGCCGTCTGCTTCCACGGCGAGTGCACGACCTTCTCGTAGGTGTGGTCGGGATGCAGGATCGCGACGACCCGGTCGACCGGGTCGTAGAAGAGGAACGGGCTCACCCCGGTGTCGGTCAGGTCCGGCTCCGGCTCGTACAGGTGGGTCACGCTGAAGAACGGCTCGTATCGGCGTACCGGAAGGCCCTTGTTGTTGAACACCGTGCGACCCGTGCCGACCCATCGAGGCGCGGCGACCGCCTGCACCGGGTGCCCCTGCGCGTCGCGGACGAGCAGGCCGGGCACGACGTCTCCGCTCGGCAGCGTCGTCGATGGCTGCCGTTTCGGCGCCTCCCCGGTCTCGGCGAGACGCTTCGCCTGGATCGGCCGCCCGAATCCGTCGGTGAAGTCGACCTTGATCTGGATCGCGGTGGCGGCCCCTCCGGGGTCGGTGGTGTGGGTTTCCCGGGCCATCGTCAGGGCCAGGGCCGGCTGGCCGCTGCGGCGGAACAGGTCGAGGTCGTAGACGATGCGCGTCGTGGCCGTGCCGAGAAGCGCCGCGGCCTCAGCCGACGGGTCGGCGAGCAGCGCGCGGCGGGCGGCCGGTGTGGGATGCGGGTCGATCTGACCCAGCAGGTCGCCGCGTTGTTCTCCGGCCTTGCCCATCAGCGCGGAGGCCACCACGAGGCCCAGCGCGTCGAACGCCACGGCGGTGCGGTTGCCGTTCGGGTCGGTGACCTGGCGGGGGAGCAGGACCCGATAGTCATGCTCCGCGACGACCACGTTGCCCAGGGCGTCCTCGGATCGGGCGACCAGCAGGTCGGACGGGTCATACGTCACCACGGTGGCGTTGCCGAACGGGTCGACGACCTTGCGCGGCAGATAGAAATGGTCCCGGGCGGTCGCCAGCTCCTGCGCCGCCGTCGTCGCCGTGGGGTCGAAGTACGCGCTGCCGCTGGGAATCCACCACGCGTCGGCCATGAACACGTACCCGCCCTGGCCCTCGAGGACGGCGGCCGGAGCCGGCAACAGTGCCTCGTCCGGCGCGCCCGGCCGCTCACGGACGAAGGCCGAGTCGACCATCCCCGGGGTGAGCGCGAGCCGGTAGACCTCGGCGAGGATCGCCTGCGGCTCCGCCGTCGCGAAGGGGAGAAAGGCGGTCAGGTCGTCCGCGCGATAGACGGTTCGCACCGCCTCGACCAGCCGCCGCTGCCGGGTGGTGTGGTCGGGTGCCGAGTTGTATGCGATCTCGGTCGCGTCGGCGATCATCGCGAAGTCGTCCGCGGCCCAATCCTCGAAACCGAACCGCTCGGCGCCGGCCACCGGCCGGAACCCGGTCAGCTCGCTGGTGCGGACGGCCGCCGGCAAGGGGACGCGGTAGTCGTCGGGATACTCGGCCGGGTCGTCGATCGCGTTGGTGTATGCGTTGTCGATCAGGACAACGATGGGCCGTGTCTGGACCTCACGGTCGCCCTGCCGGAGGGCCGCCAACCCCTGGTTGGGCACCATCGTGACCGCGCCCGCCGCGTCGACCCGCCGCACGACCTCGCGTCGCCCGTACGCGATGCGAAGCTCCTGCCGCACGTTGCCGGAGGCGGTGTCGACCCGGAGCACGATCGCATGCTTGGCGCGGGGATCCTCCGGGCTCCGGTCGTATTGCGACTCGAGCGTCTCCCGCGGATGCGCGAAGAACACGGCATGCCGCTGGTGCACCCGTGGCTGCAGCATGTGGACGGCGAAGTTCTGCTCGGTCACGACGCACGGATGCGCGTCGAGGCCGTAGACCTCGCGGTGCAGCATGACCCCCTTCAACGCCCGGCGGGCCTCCCGCTCCTCCTCGATCGTCAGCCCGCCCGGCAGGACGGTGTCGTCCAGCGAAACTCGATCCCCTCCCGCAGCGCCCCCGGTGTGGAACCACGTCCTGGTGAAAGTCGGCGGGACGTGCGACGCGGCATCGACGTTGGTCGCGGTGACCAGCTCCGCGAAAAGCTGGGTGTCCCATTGCTCCACCAGGCCGAAGCCGTGAAACTCGCGTTCGGCGGTGTCGAAGTTTCCGTGGTGATAGGCGTAGCGGGTCAGGAACCTGTTGCCGGTCAGGTGGTCGACCGTCTCCACCCGTTCGAGCACGTGGACCGGGAACGGCAGACGGGTCACCCACGGCTTGCCGGCCAGCCGGTCCGATTGGAAGAACGTGGTCGACGACACGTAGCTGAGCCGGATTTCGGCCCCGAGGTTGTTGCGCCGGCCGATCAGCAGGTGGGGTTTACGGCCGCCCATGAGGTCGACGTAGCGCATCGACCGGCCCGTGTCGTCGGGACTGCGGCTCCACCAGACGAGGCAGGCGGTGCCCGCGCCGAGCAGATCGACGATCCGTACGTCCTCGGGTCGCTCGGTGATCGGGCACTGCGGCAGCGTCACGCCGTCGCTCCAGCTGTTGCCGGACAGGTTGCGGTAGAGCGTCGCCCCGTCGCCGCCGAGGTAGACGACGTCGGTGGTCCCGGACCCGTCGACGTCGGCGAGATGGATCCGTGCCGGGTCGAAGAGGTCCGCCGTGGCGAACACCGGCGCGTTGTCCATCACGATCTTGGCGCCGAACCGCCCGTACCCCAGATTCGGCCAGTACCAGACAGATCCGTTGGTGATCTGAACGAGGTCGGTCAGGCCGTCACCGCTCAGGTCGGCCACGAAGAACCTCGTCGCGCTGTCGCTGAACACCAGCTGAGGCCCGCCGGACTGACACACAGCCGGCCCGAAACCCTCCTTCCCGAGTGACGGATACCAGGTGATGGCGTCATCGCCGGTGACGACGATCTCCGCGATGCCGTCGCCGTCGAGGTCGAGCATCCGCAGGTTCGGATCCTTGAGGTCGAGGTTGGGGAACGACGCGAAAGGCTGAAAAGTCGACCAGTCCCCGGCGTCCGTGCGCTCGTGGAACCCGCCGGTGCCGGGCTCGAGGGCGGCGAGGGCCACCCGGCCCTCGCCGGTCAGATCGATCAGGGTGGCGACGCCGGGCCGGCCGGCGAGCGCCGGCCGGGATGTCACCGGCCGGCCGGGATCGAACCGCGCGAACGGCGGGCTGCCGGCGTTGCGGCGGTAATACCAGGCGCCCTCGTGCTCGGTGAGAATGCCGGACACGCCCTCGCCGTCGAGATCCACCCACTGCGCGGGCGAATCCGCGGCGTCGAGGTCGGTGCCGCCGACGGTCTCCACCGGCAGCCGGGCCAGCTCCGCCGCGTCCGGCACCCTGCTGTAATCGAGATCCACCGGCGGGTACGAGCGCACCAGATAACGGTCCGGGAGCAGTGCCGTGGCGCGTAGCGCGAAGCCGGACTCGACGACCGCGGTGAGGTAGGTCGCGGCGGGATCCGGCTCGTACTCGAATCGCATCGCGCGGGTCAGGTAGCCCGCGCGACCCAGTTCCCCGGGGAAGTGGTGGAACATCAATACGCGCCGGCAGAGGCGGGCGGTGCGCACCTCGAACCCGGCACGGTAACTGGAGAACGGATCCGCCCGGTCCGGCCAATGCGCGCCCAGGGACCGGGCCGCCGTGACGCTGGCGAACTCCTCGCCATCCACCGCCGGGGCCTGAACGTAGTGGCCGTCGTCGTAGTCGAACACGACGTCGAACATCCAGTCTCCGATGATCTCCGGGTCGATGGCGGTGCCGCCGGCGTCGCGGTTGGGGATCCGGTTGCCGTAGCGAACCCGCTTGAGATAGCGGTTCGCGCTCTCCGGCTCGTACTCGTATCTTGTGGCATTGCCCTTGTCGTCATAGCTGGAGCAGATGAGCCAGCTGAATACCCGCGTGGGATCAACGGGATCGACGATCCTGCTCTGCGGGGTGCGGCCATACCAGGACGTCACGTTGTCACGGCTGATCGTGCGCCAGCACGTGTCGCCATCGGACTGCCGGACCCACCGCTCGATCCGGGCGAACAAGCCCTCGATCCGCGGCCGGTAGCGATGGACCAGGAACCCGTCCCGAAGCACCGGCACGTGCCGCCACCCGCCCGCCGCGTCACGCTCCAGAAAAGGCACGAGATCGTCCGAACCGGAGACAACGAACGTGTCCGACTCGTTCGCGTCGTCGTACCGGGGGACCTGGCGGTCCGTCCGCCGCCTGATCACGGGCAGCGCGAGGCTCCAGCCGAGGCCGAACGGTCCGTTGCCGGAGCCGCTGTCGTACGAGAGCGACAACTGCGGGCCGAACCCCGCCCGGCCCGGCGAGAGGGGGAGCGGAAAGCGCAACGTCGCAGTGCCCGTCGCCTGGTTCGCGGCGAACGTCTCGCCCACGGCGCGGATCGCCCCGCCGCCCTTGGGAACCGTAGGGGGCACTACGGTGGGGCCGCTCGTCCCGGCGGCGGGGGGTTCGAACTGTGTGAGGCTTCCGGTCATTGACGCCTCCGGTGCACCGTGTAGTCGTCAACATCCTTGTGCCGTGTTGCGGCCGAACGACCAGCCAGTCCCGTATCTGACAGAGTTCGGCGGCGGCGTTAATCCCGACGTGGAGGCCGGCGAGTGGCGGAACCTCGATGTGTCCAGCGCGATCGACGCGGCCCGCGGCGTGGGTGACAAGCCCGAGTATTTGCAGTGGGCCGTCCAAGATCCATACTGCAAGACTGCAGGGAGGCACTCCGCGGCCGCTCGCCGATCCTTCACGCGGGCGCTGCGGATGCTCAAGGTGAAACCGACTGAGGTAGTCACGGATGCCGCGCCGGTCTATCCCGGCGTGCTCGACGAGCCTGGTGCCTTTGGCGTAGCGCCACGTCGAGCGTAATGCGAACAACCCGATTGAGGCCGATCACGGTCAACTCAAGCGCCCGCTGCGACCAATGCGCGGACTTGGGACTGATCGGACCGCTCAAGTGGTGATCGCCGGCCATGCCTTCCTGCAGGAGCCTGCGCCGCGGTCACTACGAACTCGTAGTCGCCGCCCGCCCGACATTGCGGGTCGCTGCGGCGTTCACCAAACGCGACTCACTGAGGAGCGGCAGGCGCGTCTGCCTGGTGGCTGGGGCGCCCGGCATGCCGCGCCAGGTGGGGGGCGGAGACGGGCAGGAGGCAACCGGGCACATCGCGGACGAGTTGGCGGCCGGGCGCGACCACCTTGGCGACGGTTCTGGGCTAGGGCGGAGATCATCACCCGGGGCATACCCGGGGGGGTATGTGTTACCGTGGGATGCGGAGGTAGATGAGATGAAGTTGCGTCCCGAGATGACCGGCGAGGCCCTGACTCGCTTGAAGCGAGCCCGAGGGCAGCTCAATGCGGTCATCGAGATGATGGAGAACGGCGAGGACTGCCGTGAGGCGCTGACCCAGCTTGCTGCGGTGTCGAAGGCGATCGACCGGGCGGGCTTCAAGATCATCGCCTCCGGGATGCGGCACTGCTCCGCTGCCCGTGATCGCGGCGATCAGCCGGAGATGACCGAAGAGGAGCTGGAGAAGCTCTTCCTGGCCTTGGCGTGAGCCGCCGGGGCTGACTCTGGTAGGCCCAGGCGGCGTGTGACCCGCCCGGGCGGGTAAACGCGTGTTCGATTTCGACCAAGGGTGACGACTAATCCCCGGATACCCCCGGGGGTATAACTGGAAGGAGTGGACGGATGGCGATGCAGGTGTCGGTCATCGCGACCTCGTCCCTGGGTGACCGCAGCTACCTGGCGACAGACGGCCGGGTGGCGGTGGTGGTGGACCCACAGCGGGACATTGACCGGATCGTGTATCTCGCGGGGGAGAAGGGTGTGGGGATCACGCACGTGGTGGAAACGCACATCCACAACGACTACGTCTCTGGTGGCCTGCAACTGGCCCGGCTCACCGGCGCGGAGTACCTGGTCTCCGCCCACGACGAGGTGGGCTTCGACCGCATGCCGGTGTCCGACGGCGACCAGGTGACCGTGTCCGATGGGCTGCGGCTGCGGGTGGTCGCCACTCCCGGGCACACCTTCCACCACCTTTCCTACGTGCTGGACGAGCCCGGTGACGGTGGCTGGTCTCCGGTAGGGGTGTTCACCGGCGGCTCGCTGCTGTTCGGCACGATAGGCCGCACCGACCTGCTCGGGCAGCAGCACGCTCACACGCTGGCCCACCAACAGCACACCTCGGCGAAACGGCTGGCTGACCTGCTGCCCAACGGGGCCCAGGTATGGCCGACGCATGGGTTCGGCAGCTTCTGCTCGGCCAGCCAGGCCGACGCCTCCGAGTCGACCATCGGCCGTGAGAAGCAGGCCAACCCGGCGCTGCGGCTGGCCGCCGACCAGTTCGTGATTGAAACCCTGGCCGGGCTGGACGCCTACCCGGCGTACTACGCCCACATGGGCGTAGCCAACACCGCCGGACCGGCTCCCGTCGACCTCAGCCCCGTGACCCGCGCCGACGCCGGTCAGCTGCGGGAACGGATCGCCGCCGGCGAGTGGGTCGTCGACCTGCGACACCGCAAGGCGTACGCCGCCTCGCACCTCGCCGGCACGATCGGCCTCGGCCTGGACGGGCCCATGTCGACCTGGCTCGGCTGGCTGATCCAGTGGGGCGTGCCGATCACCCTCCTGGCGGAGACCCCGGAGCAGGTCGCGGGCGCCCAACGGGAACTCGTCCGCATCGGTATTGACCGTCTGGCGGCGCAGGCCACCGGAACCCCCGAGCAGTGGGCGACCGACCTGACCGACCTGCGGGAGCTGACCGTCGCCGACTTCGCGGCCCTCGCAGCCGCACAGGCGGGCAACATCCCCGACGGCCTGCCCGCCCCGCGGGTGCTCCTGGACGTCCGGATGACCAACGAGTGGAACGCCGGCCACATCGACGGCGCGGTGCACATTCCACTGCCCGACCTGCCCAAGCGCCTTCGCGACGTGCCGGCCGGAACCGTCTGGGTGCACTGCGGCTCCGGCTACCGCGCCACCGCCGCCGCGTCGCTGCTGGCCAACGCCGGCCACGACGTCGTCCTGATCGACGACATGTTCGGCCGGGCCGAGCAGGCCGGCGTGCGCATGGCCGCCTCGGTCTGACGATCGCCGCCCTCGTGCCGCGCCGACCACTCGACAGTGGCGTCGCCGGCGTCCTGCACGCCACCACACCCCTGTGGTCCCTGCTGGTCGCCCTCGCCCTCGGCGCGGAACACCGACCTCACCTGGCACGCCTCGCCGGGCTGCCGGACTTCACCGTCGCCGCCCTGCTCTGCAACGCCCTGCCGTTCCTACTCACCAACATCAGGCAGCAGAGCGTCGCACGCGGGCACCCCGACCACGTGGGCCCTACGCCCCACCAGCGGCCCGAGCCCCGAACCGACTCCAATCGAAAGGAAGCGCATGAGCACGACCCCGACGAGCCCCGCGACGCTTGACACGGCCACCCTGCGCGCGCTGATCGCCGCCGGGCAGGCACCCCGGCTGCTCGACGTCCGCACCCCCGGTGAGTTCGAGACCTCGCACATCCCCGGCTCCTACAACGTGCCGTTGGACCTGCTCAAGGAACACCGCGAGGAACTGCGCCACCACCTCGACGAGGACGTTGTCCTGGTCTGCCGCTCCGGCGCCCGCGCCGCCCAGGCCGAACAGGCCCTCGCCGGCGTGGGCCTGCCCAACCTGCGCGTCCTCAACGGCGGCATCATGGCATGGCAGGCGGCCCACGCGCCGATCAGTCAAGGCAAACCCCGCTGGAACCTGGAGCGCCAGGTACGCCTTGCCGCCGGCTCCATCGTCCTGGCCAGCATCCTCGCCTCGGTGTTCGTACCCGGCCTGAAGTGGATCGCCGGCTTCATCGGCGCCGGCCTCACCTTCGCCGCGCTGACCAACACCTGCGCCATGGGCATGCTGCTCGGCAAACTCCCCTACAACCGCGGCGCCACCTGCGACCTGGACAGCGTCGTCGCCCAACTGCAGCGGGAGCCTACGACCGGGCGGCAGGAATGACTGGCAGCATCGCCCTGACCGCCGGGTTGGCCGTACTGATCGGGATCAGCCTCGGTCTGCTCGGCGGCGGCGGTTCGATCCTGGCCGTACCGCTGCTGATCTACGTCGCCGACCTGCCGGCCAAGGAAGCCATCGCCACCTCGCTGCTCGTCGTCGGCGTCACCAGCGCTGTCGGCGTGCTGCCGCACGCGCGGGCCGGGCGCATCCGGTGGCGCACCGGGCTGCTCTTCGGCGTCGCCGGCATGGCCGGTGCCTACGCCGGCGGCCGCCTGGCCCAGTTCATCCCGGCCGGAGTGCTGCTGACCGGGTTCGCCCTGATGATGCTCGCCACCGCCATCGCGATGATCCGCGGCCGGCGTGCCGCAGAGGCTCGGCCGGTGCCGCACGAGCTTTCCGTCCTGCGGGTCGCTCTCGACGGCGTCGTGGTCGGCCTGGTCACCGGCCTCGTCGGCGCTGGCGGCGGCTTTCTGGTGGTCCCGGCACTGGCCCTGCTCGGCGGCCTGCCGATGCCCGTCGCCGTCGGCACCTCGCTGGTCGTCATCGCGATGAAGTCCGTCGCCGGCCTCGCCGGATACCTCTCCAGCGTCAGCATCGACTGGGGCCTGGCCGGCGCCGTCACCACCGCCGCCGTGATCGGTAGCCTGCTCGGCGGCCGGCTCGCCAGCCGTGTTTCCGAGAACGCGCTGCGCAAGGCATTCGGTTGGTTCGTCGTGGTGATGGGCGTGTTCGTCCTAGCCCAACAGATGCCCGGCCAGGTAAGGGCCAACCCCCTGCCATGGGCCACCCTCGGCCTGACCGCTGTGGTGGCAGTCGGCATCATCGTCCGGCAAAACCGACGGCGTGGCCGGCAAACCGCCCCTGAGGTCGTGGCGGCCGCACGCCGCTGAGACTCGGGGGGGTCCGAGATCGCCTCACCACCGTGGGCGAGCATCAACGTGAGATCCCCGCGAGCCGTGCCCGGGTCGTGCACACCACGTCGCCGCCGCAACCCTGCAAGGGTGTCGCCGCATGCACCGGTCAGCCCGGTCGCGTCAGCGACGTCAGCCAGCAGCGGAGCGTTGGCATGCACGAACCAAGCCACGCCCGTCGACGCTCACGAATGACCTTGGGCGAATGATGAGGACCTCCTGTCATGAAGTGGAGCTGCTGAAGGCGACCACGTCACAAACCAGGACATCCTCGTGTCCTCACCCAACGCAGCGCTGAGTCCACGTGCCCAGCTGCGTCTGGCCAAGTTCATGGTGAATGAGGGCTGGCCGGTCGCCCGCCATTGCGACCTGTGCCGATGCGGCGGCGGCACGGCCGGCCAGGCGAATGGTGCGTACAGCCTCACAACGGGTCACGGCGGGTCTCCAGGTCTCAGGCGTGGCAGCGGACGCACTGACATGCCGATGAGCGTGCGTCGGCGACCGAGGTCGAAGCAGGTGCAACATGCTGGGTGCGCCGATCAACATCGAGTGGGCACGGGAGTGGCGGGAGACCGTCGCTGATCAGGGCTCGCGGGCGCCGTACACGCGCAGGATGCTGTGGCGCAGCGCTGCCGCCGTCTGCGCGGTGGTCATGCGGCCAGCGGCAACTTCGCCGCCGGCCGCGTGCCCGAGCGCCATGGTCGCGGAGACCAACCAGGCCGGGCTGACGGTGCTGTCGAACTCGCCGGTGACCTGGCCACGCCTGATCAGCCGCTCCAGGCGCTCGGTGACTGCGGCATGCTGACGGTCGGAGTCCGCCTGGTCGGCGGCGGTCACCGAGGGGTGCAGGAGCAGCGGGTACCGGTCGAACAGCCGCCAGGTGACGTCCAACCAGCGCAGCAGCGCCTCGGTGACGGTGCCGCTGTCCACGTCGGCGGCGTCGAGGGCGGCGACGGCTTCGGCGGTGATGCGGTCGATGACCGCGGCCACCAGCAGCGGCCGGGACGGGTAGTGGGCGTACACGGTTTGGCGGGTGACGCCAGCTGTGGCGGCGACCTGTTCCACCTTCGCCGCCGGATGCCGACCGAGCACCTGGACGGCGGCGTCGAGTACCGCGGCGGCGCTGCGCTCGGCGTCGGAACGCCGCCGGCGGCGCCGACCATCTGTTATCTCTGACACGTTGTCTAATCTACCGCCTTGCATTAACGTAGACACCGTGTCAAAGATAACTCGATTCAGGGAGATCAAATGACGCCCCGTACCGACCTGACCGGCTACCTGGCCCGCTATCCGCAGGAGGCAGGGCTGGGCGACGAGGATCCGGCAACCGTGCTGGACCGCTACCACACGCCGGACTATGAGCTGGTCAACGACGGCGTGCTGCTGGACCGGAAGCGGCTGCTGGATCACATCCGTCCGGCCCGCAAACGGGCCATTGGTCTCCGTGTCGAGGTGGAGCAGGCGCTGGTGGACGGCGACCAGGTGGCCGCCCGGTACCGGCTCATCGCGGAACTGCGCAAAGGCGGCACCATCACCACGGAGATCTACATGTTCGGGGAGTTGGCTGCCGACGGTCGACTGCGCCGCGCCATCCAAGCCACGCGGGCGATCCCATCAGAATAGTTCCAAAAGTTTGCCAAGCGGCGCCTCGACGGTGATGACCACAGTGAGGTTCGCGCCCGCCCGATTGGGCTGCGCGCTGGCCGGCTGAACCGCGTACGACCCGGTCGGATTTTGTGTCCCAGCGGTGGCTAGGGGTCGGGGATCACGGTGGGAGCAGCCGGGTGCACTGAACGGCGTTGAACTGCATCCGACGGGGGCGCCGACACCGCCGCGCGTTGCACCTCGGCGGCCAGGCCGCCGGGCCCGACACCGACCCGCTGGTGGTACTGCCCGACTCCACTGCCCAGGCGTTCGCGGTTCCGGGCCGGCCCGGCCGTGTTGTCGTGACCACCGGCATGCGCCGGCTGCTCACCGACCGCCAGTTCGACGCGCTCCTCGCACACGAATACGCGCACCTGAGTTCGGGTCATCACCGGCTGGTCCAGTCGGCCGAGCTCGCCGCCGCGATGCATCCGGCCCTCTGGTGGGTCGCACGTCACGTCGACTAACTCGTCGAACGAGCCGCCGACGAGCAGGCCGCCGTGGAGGTGGGCAACCGCCACACCGTCGCACACGCGATCGGCGTGGTCGCACTGGCTTCGCGGGTTGAGATGGATGTCCCGCGAGGCCTGTACGCCGCATCGCCGGGGGGAGTCGTTCCTCGCCGGGTGGCCCAGCTGCTGCGACCGCACGCCACCCTCCGCTCACCCGCGCTGCACGGGCTGCCGGTGGCGCTGGCGCTGTCGTCGCTGATCTGGTCCGGCGAGGCGGTCTACGACTTCGTTCAACTGATCGGCGCGGCCCGGCCAGGCTGATTAGCGGCCGCCGGCTAGCCCGATTTTCCGGAGCACACTTCGGCAGCTACTGCTCCCTGTTCGACGCTCCCGCCGGACAGGGGCATCATTCGAGCGCGCCGGCATGTCCGTCACAACCGCCGGGACCGGCGGCCCCTGCACCCCTGGCCGGGCGGAGCGGGAAACTGATGGCATGTCCTCGACGATGCTCGTGGTTGGCCCGAAGCTCGGCGTTGCGCTGGTCGTGCTGACCCTCGTGGCGGCGGCCGTCGTGACCCTCGGGAAACTGGGCCACGGCCGGCAGGTGACGGTCGCCGCCGTCCGTGCCGCGATTCAACTGGGTGCCGTGTCGGTGCTGATCGCCGGCATTGTGGTGTCGCTGTGGGCCACGGCCGCGTTTGTCGTCCTGATGTGCGCGGTGGCGGCGGGCACCTCCGGTCGGCGGATTACGGGCGGCAGTCGGGGGTGGTGGGCCGGTGTGCCGATCGTGGCGGGCAGCATGGCCGTGGTGGCGGGGCTGTTGTTGGCGGGCCTGGTGCCAATGCGGGGTATCGCGATCATCCCGGTCGCGGGGATCCTGATCGGTGGGGCGATGACCGCGACGTCGTTGGCCGGGCGGCGTGCGCTCGACGAGTTGACCAGCAGGCGCGGTGAGGTGGAGGCCGGCCTGGCCTTGGGTCTACTTCCCCGTGACGCCGTGCTGCTGGTGTGCCGTCCGGCGGCCGGACAGGCGTTGGTCCCGGCACTCGACCAGACCCGGACGGTCGGCCTGGTGACCCTGCCCGGCGCGTTCGTCGGCGTGCTGCTCGGCGGAGCGAGCCCACTTGCCGCCGGAGTGACGCAGTTGGTCGTCCTCGTCGGGCTCCTCGCCGTGGAGGCCGTCGCCGTCGTTCTCACCGTCGAGCTGGTGGCCAGTGGCCGTCTCCAACCCGCCGGGCCGAACCCCGACCAGGCCACTGGCGCAATTCGATGTCGCAACGGCCGCAACGGCTTGCCTGATGGCAGTCGTCCGCTTCCATTCATTGCGGTCGGTCGTCGAACGTGCAAGCACCGGCCTAGGTCGGCAGCTCGTGGGCTCGGGATGCCTGGCCGATCACAGGCCGTTTCGCCTGCCCGGCCGGCGTCCGCGACGGCGGGAGACCACTGGGACGGAGCATTGTCTTCGGCTGGCCGCCGTCCGGATCGCGGCGCGGGCTGTTCAGATTCTGACCTGCCTGGGAACGGGCGGTGCGGCCGGTGGGCACGACGGTGCGGCGACCGCGCTCGGTCGCAGATTCGAAAGGTGACGCAACCATGTCGCGGTGGCTTTGATCATTCCGTCCTCGAACGCGAGGCGGGCACTCATCGCCGGGGATCCCTCGGCGGTGGCATCCGTCAGATTCCGCTGGCGTAGATGGGCCGCCGCCAGGCTGGTGCTGATGAACGCCTCGAACGTAGCCAGGTCTGCGCTATCGACGGCCAGTATGCCCTTGGTGTAGATCTCCTCGAGGCTGGCGTGCTCTGTCACGTCGGTCAGCCACGACTGTTGCCGGTGCTGGCACGCTGCCGTCAGCACACACCTAGGCCGGTTCTGGTTCTTATTGTGCGGTGAGATCACGCGTTCCAACCGCACGTGCCCGGAGCGTGCAAGTCGGTTCACCGTCGTGGTGAACCGCCGAATGTCGACCGCCTGCTCGGGGCCGAGAAGCAGGGTGTGGCGTTGGTGCAGGTCGAAGGCGTTGGACGGCTGCCCGTTCAGCAGGACCAGCAGGACGTCGCCCAACGCCACGGGCGCGGACATCAGCGTCCTCCCCAACTCGTACTTATCCAGCCCTCGGCTCGTGGGCAGCAGCGACGACGGTGGCGAAACCGACTCGTGGGTGCCCTGCTGCGCGGCCTGCGGCCAACTGAGCCGAGGGCGATGAACTTTTACACAAGATGTAGAAGCAAGCAAGCGGAGGCTTGTCCGGATCGGTTCGCCTCGGGCCGCGTACTCGAACGTCACGAGGCGAGACGTGTCGGACCTGGATACCGGGGCCCTGCTCGGGTGACGGCACCTCAGCATCGGGGTAGCAGGCATGCCCCGCCCCTTCGCGCGCGATGATCGGAGGTGACGCGGACCCTGCCGGGTCCGCCGGGACTGCGGGCGGGAAGGAACGAACGGCGTGCGTGTGCTGGTCGTCGAGGACGAGACCGCCCTGGCGGAGGTGATCCGTACCGGCCTGACCGACGAGGGATTCGCTGTCGATGTGCAGCACACCGGGACCGACGGGCTGTGGGCGGCCACCGAGAACCCGTACGACGTGGTGGTGCTCGACATCATGCTGCCCGGCCTCAACGGCTATGAGGTGTGCCGGCAACTGCGGTCGCGGGACGTGTGGACGCCGGTGCTGATGTTGACCGCGAAGGACGGCGATTACGACCAGGCCGACGCGTTCGACCTCGGCGCGGACGACTATTTGATCAAGCCGTTCTCGTTCGTGGTGCTGGTGGCCCGCCTGCGGGCCCTGATCCGCCGCGGCGCCCCGGCCCGACCGGTGATCCTGACCGCCGGTGACCTGGCAGTGGACCCGGCCCGGCGGCAGGTGACCCGCGCTGGGCAACCGATCCGGGTGACCGCCCGGGAGTTCGCGCTGCTGGAGTTCCTCATGCGTCATTGTGGCGACGTGGTGTCCAAGCGGCAGATCATCGACAACGTTTGGGACGCGCACTTCGACGGCGACCCCAACATCGTCGAGGTGTATGTCGGCTACCTGCGCCGCAAGATCGACCAGCCGTTCGGCCGGCGGGCCATCCAGACTCAACGGGGCATGGGCTACCGGCTGGCCGCCGACGGCGGTTGACAGTGCCCCAAGTGGTGTCAGGCCTCAGCTCACAAAATGCGGGTGTGGTCGGTGAACCGATCCGCTCGGGAACGCAACAGTAGTGGCGATGGACAACGAGGATCTGATCGCTGCCATGGCCGGTGGTGACGAGAGCGCCCTGCGGGAACTGTTCTCGCGGCACGCCCCGTGGCTGGCGGGTCGGCTGCGCGCGGCGCTGCCGCCCCCCGACGTGGAGGACGTCCTGCAGGAGACCTTCCTGGCCGCCTGGCGGGGCGCTGCTACGTACCGAGGTGGGGGTGCCGGCGGTTGGTTGTGGGGCATAGCCCGCCGCCAGGGCGCGCTGTGGCTGCGCCGGCGCGGGCAACCCGCGCTGCTGCTGGCCGCCCTGGCCGAGACCGGTGATCACAACTGCGCAGACCCGGCTGAGACGGCGCTGTCCAGGGCCGAGCTTGCCGACGCCGTGAAGGTGCTCGGGCCGGAGGGCAGCCTGCAGCGCGAGACCTGGCGGCTGATGTACGTCGAGGACAAGTCCGTGGCTGAGGTGGCCGAATTGATGGGTGTTCCCGCGGGAACGGTGAAGAGCCGCGCGTACCAGATTCGCCGGCTGATGCGTGCTGCCCTACGGCGCCACGAGCCGGCGCGCGATGGAGGTGGGCAGTGACCAACGGTGATGTGACGCGCCGGGTCGAGGAGCCCGACGGGCGGGGCCCCGCACCGGAAGGTGTCGATCTTGATCGGGTCTGGGTCGGGGTGGCCGCCCAGGTGTGGCGTCGCCGCCCCGGGGCGGTGGAGCGGCTGGCTGGGCATCTGCTCCGCTCGCCGGGCCTGGCCCGGGCTTTGGTCACGACGCCGTCGCTGCTGCTTGGTTGGGTCATCGCCACCGCGGTGGTGCTGCTCGCCGGGCTCCTCGCCACGCTGAGCACCGGAACGCCGTACGTGGCGCTTCTTGCCCCTGCGGTCGCCGCGGCGGGCATCGCGTTCGCCTACGGCCCGGGCATCGACCCCGCCTGGGAGCTGTCGTGCAGCGTGGCCGTCAGCGACCGCATGGTGCTGCTGGTCCGGGCGCTGGCGCTGTTCGGTGTGAACGCGGCGTTCGGGCTGGGCGCTTCGGCCGCGTCGGGAACCGCCACGGCCGTCACGATCGGTTGGCTGGTCCCGATGACCGCGGTGTGCGCGCTGGCCCTGGCCGCCGCGACTGTCGCCCGGTCGGCGAACGTGGGCGTGGCCGCGGGCCTGCTCGGCTGGACGATCACCGTCCTGTCCGGGCAGGTAGCCGCCGGTCGGCTCACCGCCGCGGTCACCGACACCGCGCTCTGGCCTGCCTACCTGGCGTTCGCCGCCTGCTGTGCGGCGATCGTCCTCTACTCGACCCGGACACCGAGAGGAACGTCATGAACGTCGAGATCAGCGATCTCACCCGGCGCTTCGGCCGCACCGAGGCCGTGGCCGGGGTGACGATGGAGACCGGCCCAGGGGTGTTCGGTCTGTTGGGCCCGAACGGGGCGGGCAAGACATCGCTGTTGCGGATGTTGGCCACGGTGATCCCACCGACCTCGGGTCGGATCCGACTGCTGGGCCGCGACCCCGGCCAGTACGGACAGCGCCGGCAGATCCGGCGCCGGCTCGGCTATGTGCCGCAGAACCTCGGCTACTACCCGCGGTTCACCGTCGTGGAGTTCGTGGAGTACTTCGCGCTGCTCAAGGAGATGCCGCCCGCGCGGGTGCACCACGCGGTCGCCGCCGCGGTCGAGCGCGTGGGCCTGGGCGACAAGGCGACGGCGAAGCTACGCACTCTCTCCGGTGGGATGCTGCGCCGGGTCGGGGTCGCGCAGGCCATCGTCAACGAACCTGAACTGCTCCTGCTGGATGAGCCGACCGCCGGGCTGGATCCCGAGCAACGGGTGGCGTTCCGTGCTCTGCTGCGCGACCTCGGCCAGCGCGCCACCGTCATGGTCAGCACGCACCTCGTCGAGGACGTCGGTGCCGCCTGCACCCAGGTCGCCCTCATGGACCAGGGGAAAATCGTCTTCCAGGGGACGCCGGAGGAGTTGACATCGCGCGCCGAGGGAACCACGGCGGCCGGCGATGCTCCACTGGAGCGCGGATACAGCGCGGTGTTAGCGCAGGCGCGGTCATGACCGCCGCCCCAGTGATCTCCGCGCTGGACGAAACGGCCCGTCGTACACGCGTGGCGATCACGGCGGCGGGAGGGCTGCTTCGCCTGGAGATGCGCCGCAGCGTGATGGTGTGGATGCTGCCACTGGTCGCCGCGCTGTTCTGGTTCATCACCTACCGGCCGAACATGGCGTACCCACCGCTGTGGAACGTCCGTGCGATGGCCATGCAGACGACAGCTCTGGCGGTCTTCGCGCCGACGGTGGTCGGCGCCTCCGCATGGCTGGGCTGGCGGGAGCGCCGTCACGGCATGGCCGACCTGGTCATCGGTACGGCCCGGCCGCGGTGGACTCGACAGCTCGCCACCTGGACCGCGACCACCTGCTGGGCGATCGTCGCCTACCTGGGATGCGTGAGCGTCTTGTACGCGGTGACCGCATGGCAGGGCGCCTGGGGTGGGCCGCTGTGGTGGCCGGTCGCGGTGGGCGCCGCGAGTATGCCGGCGTTCTCCGCGCTCGGATTCGTAGCCGGGGTGCTGCGCCCCAGCCGGTTCACCGGACCGCTGGTCGCGATCGGTGTGTTCCTCGCGGTGCAGATCAGCCTGCAGTTCATTCACGGCGATGACTCGTACTGGCAAATCTCGCCGTTGGTTGCCGGCCCCTGGGAGATCGGGCCTGACCCGGGTGTGGCGACCTTCTACCGCTACCTGCCCGACCTTCCCGTCGCGCAGGTGTTGTTCCTCGCCGGCCTGACCGCGGCGTTGCTGGGCGTTCTCGGCCTACCCGCCGACGCCGGCGGGCGGTGGCTGCGCCGGTGGGCGGCGGCTATCACCGCGGCCGGGCTGCTGGCGGCCGGAACCGCGGTTGCGTTGGCCGGCACCGGCCGCCTCGACGCCCACGGCATGATCGCGATCCCGCTGCTGCACACCGCGGGCAACGATCGTCCAGTGCGCTACACGCCCGTCTGCAGCCACACCCCAATCCCGGTCTGCCTGCACCCCGCCTACACCGGCTACCTGCCCGCGGTGACGGACGCCCTCGAACCGGTGCTCACCGAGGTAGCGGGCCTGCCCGGCGCGCCAACGCGGATCAGCCAGGCCGCTGCGAGATATGAACAGGGGCCAGACAATCGCGTCAGCATCGGTCGGGCTGGCCCCCCTACGAGCGGCACGCCGCCGATATTCCACCTGCTCCTGCCCCATCAACTGACCACCGACGAGTTTGTTGCCGAGCTACGCGTGGACGCCGCGCCCAGCATCGTGAACAGCGTCGTAGGCGGTGGCCGCAACGCGAGTCCCGCGCAACAGGCGGTCGCGGAGGCCATCCTGGGCACATCCACCCTGACGCCCGCTAGTCCCGCCGCCGCAGCGGCGCAGCGATTAGCCGCGCTGCCGGCTGCTACCCGCCACGCCTGGCTCATGGAACACGTGGCGGCGCTGCGCGCGGGCCAGCTCACCCTGGCGCAGCTGCCGTGACCGCCAGCGAAACTCGCAATCGCGGGTACGCGATGGCACCCGGCGGCCCGGTGCGGGCCGGGCTCCGGCTGGCTCGTCTGCACCTGGCCAGCCGCCGCGTCCCGGCGGCCCTGGCGGCGGTGGCGGCCTGCGCCGTCGGACTGCGGGTCGCGCTGCGGTGGCAGTGGGAGGCCTACGGAGCGCTGCAGTTGCCGCTGATCTTCGAAACCGGTTGCGCCGTGGCCATCGCTGTCACCGCCACGAGCCTGCTCGGCGAGCCGGAACGCGTCACCGGCCGGTGGCTGCCCTTCCTGCGACTGGCCACCGCGCTGGCGCTGACCCTCGCCGCCGTCGGTGCGCTGGCCGCCGCTGGAGCCGGTACGCACCTGCCCGGCGGCGCCGTGGAGGTGCTGCGCAACCTGGCCGGGCTGGTCGGCGTCGCCCTGCTGTGCGCAGCCCTGTTCGGCGGCGCGCTGGCCTGGGCCGGCCCTACCGCCTATCTCATAATCGCCCTCTACGCGCTGTACACGCAGTGGCACGGCCCAGCGGTGACCACGCCCTGGATGTGGCCAGCCCGACCACCACACGACCTCGGCGGCGCACTGTGCGCCGGTGTGGTGTTCGTCGCCGGAGTGACGCTCATCGCGGTGCGCGGAGCCCAAGACACCGGCCCGGAGACCCCACGCAGCGGATGACCGGAAGAGACGTCGGGGGAGTCGCATCACCTCGCCGTCTCTCAGCGCCCTCTCAGCCCCGAGGACCCTAGGCTGCGGGTATGGCCGCCATGCTCACCCTGTTACAGGCCCCGGCCCGCTGGGCACGCCGCCGCCTGGGTGTACGGCTGCGCTCAGCGCTGGCCGCCACCATGGTGGTGGCAGTGACCTTCGGGATCGGCGCAGCGGCCTTCATCTACCTGGCCCGGGCCAACCTGGTCCGCGACGTGGATGCGACTGCCAGACAACGCGCCGCTGAGGTGGCCACCGCGGTGACGGGCGGAGACTCCGACGCCATCGCCCAGACGCTAAAGCCCAGCCCGGGGGAGCAGAACCTGGTGCAGGTCCTGGCGCCCTCGGGTGAGGTGGAGGCGGCGTCGCCGACCCTCGGCGGGGCAGAGCCTCTGTCCCCACTGCGCCCCTCCGCCGGTCAGACCCTGCGGGAACAGCGGACGCTGCCCTTTGCCGTCGAAGACCCCTACCGGGTGGTCGCGATCGGTGTCGGCACCACCTCGGGCACCCGGACCGTGCTGGTGGCCCAGTCACTACGACCAGTGCACGAGAGCACCGAGGTGATCGCCGCGATCCTGGTCGTCGGGTTACCGACGATGCTGCTGCTGATCGGCGCGGCCGTGTTCCTGTTCGTCGGCCGGTCGCTGCGTCCGGTGGAGACGATTCGCCGTCGGGTCGCGGGCATCACCGCCCGCGACCTGCATGCCCGGGTGCCGGTGCCGCAAGCCCACGACGAGGTGGCGGCACTCGCTGAGACGATGAACAGCATGCTCGACCGCCTACAGACGGCGGCGACCAGGCAACGCCGTTTCGTCGCCGATGCCAGCCACGAACTGCGCAGCCCACTGGCAACCCTGCAGGCCGGCCTCGACCGCCTGACGATGACACCCCTGCCCGGCGCGAACGACGACCTGGTCCGACTGATGCGCCGCGAGTCGCAGCGACTGGGCCGGCTGATCGCCGACCTGCTGCTGCTCGCCCGTATCGACGAGCACGGCCTCACGATGCGCCGTGAGGACGTCGACCTCGACGACCTCGCCTACATCGAACGGGACCACCTCACCGCCCGCCGACCCGACCTGACCGTCCGAACCCACCTCACCCCGGTCCGCGTGACGGGCGACGCCCACGACCTCGGGCGCGCGCTGCGGAACCTCGCCGACAACGCCGCCCGCCACGCGCGCCACGAGGTGCTCCTACGGGTCCGCGTCGACGACGGGTGGGGGTGCCTGGAGGTCACCGACGACGGGCCGGGCATTCCGCTGGGGCAGCGGCAGCGAATCTTCGAACGGTTCGTCCGGCTCGACGAGAGCAGGGCCCGCGCCGACGGCGGAAGCGGCCTTGGCCTGCCAATTACCCGCGAGATCGTCGCAGCGCACGGCGGGACCGTACGGGTGCTGCCCGGCCCAGGAACGACGATCCAGATCCGACTGCCGCTGACCAGCGACAACGAACCCGGCGACTGACCCGCACTGCGCAGGGCCGCCGACCCCTTCAGGCTCCTCTCAGCTGTGACCAGATTGGCTGGGCTCAGCCGGCCGAGGAGCCGGGTCGACCACGGGATCGGATGCCCGGTGAACTACCACCTGTTTCATCTCATCAACGCCGCCGCCGGACACAACGACCCGCTCGACGACGTGCTGGAGTGGTGCGCCGTCTGGCTGATCTACCTGCTCGGCGCTCTGGCCGCCGTCACGGTGCTGCTCGGACTGAAGTCCGGCGGCGGGTCGGTGGTCGTACGCGTCGGCGCGTCGTTGGCCCTGGCGTTCGCCGCCGGCCAGGTGGTCGCCGTGGCCAGCACCGAGGTCCGCCCGTTCCAGACGCACCCCGTGCACCAGTTGATCCCGCACGACCCGGGCGGGTCGCTGCCCAGCGACCACGCCACGGCGGCCTTCGCGGTGGCGTTCGCCGTCGGCGTGTTTCTGTCCTGGCGCTGGGGATTACTGCTCTCGGCGCTGGCCACCGTCATCGGATTCGCCCGAGTCTGGTCGGGCGTGCACTACCCGGCGGACATCCTCGCCGGCGCGGTCATCGGCGCGGGAGCCGTGCTGATCATCGCGCTCGCCGTACGCGTCCTCGACCGGCGCGCCCACCAAGACCGTCCCCGCGCGGCTGCCAGCCGCCGCTAGCCTCCTCGGCTTGCCCGCCCGCGTCACCCGTCACGCCCTCTCGGAGGTCTTCTCGTGTCAACGTCCCTCGCCCCGGTGGCCGTGGGTCCCAGTCTCCTCAACCCAGAGTGGTTGATCTCCACCTTCGGGCTGATCGGCATCCTCGCCATCGTCTTCGCTGAGTCCGGGCTGCTGATCGGGTTCTTCCTGCCCGGCGACTCGCTGCTGTTCACGGCCGGGCTGCTCGTCGCCGACGGCCACTACCTGCACCAACCGCTCTGGCTGCTCTGCCTGCTGGTGGCCGTCGCCGCGATCATCGGAGACCAGGTGGGGTACCTGTTCGGCAAGCGCGTCGGCCCGAACCTGTTCCGCCGACCCAACTCCCGCCTGTTCAAGCAGGACAACGTGCATCGCGCGAACGACTTTTTCGCCCGCTACGGAGCCCGGTCCGTGGTCCTGGCCCGGTTCGTGCCGATCGTGCGGACGTTCACCCCGATCATCGCCGGTGTCAGCCGGATGCACTACCGGACGTTCCTCATCTACAACGTCATCGGCGGGACCCTCTGGGGCGTCGGCGTCACCGTCCTGGGCTACTTCCTCGGCCAGGTCGCCTTCGTCAAGGCGAACATCGAGGTCATCCTGATCGGCATCGTCGTGGTCTCCGTACTGCCAATCGGAATCCAACTACTCCGATCCCGCCGCGCTGCCGGCACACCCGCAGCGGATGCCGCGGCAGCGGCAGAAGCAGCGCCCCGAATCGATTGACTCGCCGCACTAACGAGCCACTGACGGCTCTCGCATGCCACCGTCCTCTGCGGCGTCGAGGCGGACAGTGGTCGACGCTTGATGCGCGATTGGGGTCGGTAGCTGCCCGACCGCGACGGTTGCCGCCCAAAGTCCCTGAAGGAACGCCGAACTTGAGGCTGCTGACATGTACGAAGTCGACGACTGCCAGGTGCGTGCCCGTCTGGCTCGCCTCGGGCATCCGCGGGTGGATCTACGCCGACGCCACCGCCGGGTGGGCGGCGGGTCGTCGCCGGACCGGCCAGGGGCGTCGCCGATCTCGGGGACGCTGAGGTGAAATCCGTGGGTGGATGTCGTCGCCAGGGTCACTGGAGGACCTGGTTGCTTCTGTTCCGTGCTGCCCTGTCGTGTGGTTCTGGGTGTGGCTGGCTGTTATCGCGGGCTGGGTACACGCGGGTTTCGGTTGCTTTCACCGAGGCCCACAGCGGCTGTCCTGGGACGAGTCGTAGGTGCGCGGCGGCGGTCGGGGTGATGTCGGCGACTACGTCGATCGGACCGTCGAGTTGGATCCTCAGGTTGTCGCCGTGGCGTTGGATGCCGGCGATGGTGGCCGGCCCGCATGATGTCCGGGAGGTCTCCGTCGATGACCACGTCATCGTCTGCGCCCCTGACGCCGTCCACGACTGGGCAGACCTGGTGCAACACAACACCTGGGCGCACGAGTGCGTCCGCCTCGACTTCGCGGGGCCCAACAACTGGTCCGGAGACTGGCCGCTGGGTGACGCGTCCCGTTGGACACCGAACCGTGAGGATGTCCCGTCCTGGTTCGAGCCCGGTGACAACTTGATCTCGTGGGGGTGCTCCGTCAACGGCGACTTCCTCTTCTGGCACGTCAGGCCCGGCACGGCGCCTGACGACTGGCCTGTGGTGCTGAAGGAAAGAGGGCCGTACTGGGAGCAGTACTGCGTCGGATTCTCCGCGGCACTGGTCGGCCTACTCACCGGCGACGTTCAATCCGAATATCTCAGCCGTTGGCTTGGCGGACCGCACTCCTACGCTCTCTGACGAGGTGATCTTGGCATACGGCCTCCGCCGCAATCATTTGCTCGGATCTGCCGCGAACCGCGCGGCACGCAGCGTGACGGCTGGAGCTGCCGCTCGCCATCCGGAACTGCCGATTACCGAGCGTTCAAGGCACCGCTGGCGCTTCGATGATCGATTCGTCCATATCGCGGTGTTGCCGCCCGTTGGCGATGCGGTCGCGGTGGGCGGGCCACTGGTCGGCGAGCATGGCGAAGTCGAGTTCGGTGCTGCATTCGCCTTTGAAAAGCTCGTTGTGGACCAGGCGGGCCTCCTGTCGCATCCCGAGCCGGCGCGCCACCTTCGCTGAGGGACCGTTGCGCTCATCGAGGCGGGCGACGATGCGGTGCAGGCCCAGCTCGTCGAAGCCGAGTCGAAGTAGCGCGTGTGCCGCTTCGGTGGCGTAGCCATGGCCGGCGAAGTCGGGGTTCAGGATGTATCCGATTTCCCCGCCGCGGTGCTCCCGGCTGTGCCAGAACAGGACCACGTCGCCGACGAGTCCGCCGGTTCGGGCGAGCTCGATGCCGAGCGTCAAGGCCTGGCCCTCGTCGGTGAGTGCGATAGTGGCCCACTGCGCCGCGAGTCGTTCGCCGATCAGCTGACGGTCCATCGGCTCGAAGGGCACGTAGCGGCAGACATCGGGCCGGCTTCGGTAGGCCAGCAGGGCGTCGACGTCGATGACGGTCAACGGACGTAGCAACAGACGCTCGGTCCGGATCGGATAGGCGGGACGCAACTCGGGCTGTCGGTTGGGTGACACGCCGAGCATCGTGCCACCCGACGGTGTCCCGCACCTCCGTTTTCTAGGTGCGCGCGAACTCCGCGCCGGTGACCGTGCTCATCTGCCGCCGACCGGGCGCTACGTTCTGTCACCTTGCCCGGCGGGCTGCGCCGCCCGCTCGTGCCGATGTGAGTGCACCAGCTGACGGAGCAGGCGGGCGACCCGCGACCGCCGCTGCGGACCCAACGCCAAGTCCCAGTGGACGGGATGAGAATTACCGTCGCCGAACCTCACCGAATTCTCGCCGTGCAGCTCCACGACCATGCCCCGGCCACCAAATGGGAAGATCAGCCAGGCGCCGCTGGTGAAAGGCGTGCACGCGCCGGGTCGGCTGGCCGCACTGCGGACACGCCCCCGCCGCTGCCAGCGTACGAGCGCGAACCCGCAGGACCTCTTGTGATGGATCACCCCATCGATCACAGCTGCGGAGGCAACATCTTCATCGGGTCAGAGCGACACCGGCCTTAGAGCGTCCGCCAGTAGGTGACGGCGGGGATGCAGAGTAGCGAAACGGGCACGGAGTCAGTGATCATCGAGTTGTCTACGCTCTGTGATCGCTGG
>NZ_JBIALB010000029.1:0-39394 GCF_042872965.1 Micromonospora sp. NPDC005087
CCACCAGCAACGGCAAGACCAGCCGCGAGACCGCCTACTACACGGTGTCCCTGCCCGCCGACCAGGCCCAACCCGCCGACCTGCAGGACTGGGCCCGCCGCGAATGGCACATCGAGAACCTGGTCCACCACGTCCGGGACGTCACTTTCCGTGAAGACCTCCACCCAGGCCCGCACCGGCACCAGACCCGCCGCCATCGCAACCCTGCGTAACACCGCGATCGGCTACCACCGCACCAACGGCGACACCAACATCGCCCGCGCAACCCGACGCGCCAACCGCCGCCCACACGACCTCATCGCGGCCGTGACCAGCAGTTACCCGAGAACGCAATGACCCTGGCCCGTCCACGACCAACCGGACGTCGACGTGGCGACCCTCGACGACCGGTTCCTGGGCGCCACAGGCAGTTGGCCCACTGCCGGCCTAGACAGCCAAGCGGTGGGCCAACGCGGCCGGCCTCACGTCAGTTGAGGCCCTTGGCGTCGATGTCCAGTTCCTCGACGTGGGTCTTGTCCTTGTTCCATTTCTGGACCCGGTGCATCAGGTACGCGAACGTGGTGCCCTCCTCCAGCACGATCGCCGTCGTGCCGCTCGCGCTGCCCGACTTCTTGACCGTGAGCCGCAGCTTGGCGGCGGAAAGGACCTCGGCGTCGATAGCGCCGGTGGACGTGCCGGCGGCGGCGAACGATTCGGCGATCTTGCCTTCCACCACGACCCAGATCGTGGAGACGATCCGGCCGTCCTTGCCCTCCTGGGCGAGGAACCGCCGCGCGCCCGTGGCGTCGTTGTTCAGCAGCGACTGCAGCGGTCCCTCGTCGATGACGAACTTCGCCAGCTTCAGCCGGCCACTCTTGGCCTTTTCGTACGAGAAGGTCGCGGTGCCGGCGGCGTCCAGGGTGAAGTACTTCAGCTGGCCCTCGGCCTCGACGTCCGCCCGGGCCTGGCGGGTCCACTCGACGTCCGCGGTGGTGACGTAGCGGACCTTGCCCTTCAGCAGGGCGCGGTCGACGTGGTTGGTGACGTTGAGGCTCGCCTTGGTGCCCAGTGGGTCCTCCTTCTCGCCGTAGGAGCACATCAGCACGTCCTCGGACTTGTCCCGGAAGTACCTCTCTCCGTTGTAGACGAAGGTGTGCTTGGCGACTCGTGCTTCGGACATCTCTTTCTCCTTGCTCGTGGGCCGTGGCCCTGATGGATGTCCTCAGCGTGGTGCCGCGCCGTTAGCCGATCGTTAGCCAGGCGGCCGCCAGTCCGATACGTGACTCGCCCCTTGTCCCGGGCCTCGTCGCGGCCGCCTCATGGGACTATGCACCCTCGGCAGGGCACCGAATCCGTACGGGCGCCGGTGCCCCGGCAGCTCGACGGGCCACCGCAGGCGATCGTCGGCGAGATCCTGCGGACGCGTCTGATCGATCGGCTCGACGAGCGATGGGACGTACCGGTGACGACCGTGGTCGCCGGCCCGGGATTCGGTAAATCGACGGCGCTGGCGCAGGCGACGCGATCGCACGCCGCCGACCCGCGCGGACTGGAATCGTGGATCACCTGCGAGCCGGGTGACGAGGACGCCCGCCGCTTGGCCGAGGCGATCTGCCGTGCGGTCGGCTTCGACGCCCTGGCGGCGGGTCCGCTGGACACCGTGCTGGAGGCGTTGCGCTCCTGCTCACCGCTCGAGTCCTGCCTGATCCTCGACGACGTCCACGAGGTGGCGCCGCACTCCTCCGGTCACCGTCTCATCGCGGATCTGGTCACCCGGCTGCCTGCGGGTGCGCATCTGGTGCTGTGCGGGCGCAGCATCCCGCCGGTGCCACTGGCCCGGTTGCACGCCGCGGACCGGATCCGCTGCTTCGACGAGTCCGACCTGGCGTTCGACGCCTCCGAACTGGACCGGGTCGCGCTGCACGCCGACCGCCCGGTCGCCGACGTGAACAGTTTGGGCGGCTGGCCGGCAATGGTGCGGCTGACCCTGGCCGTGCCAGCCGGCATCGCCCGCGACTATCTGTGGGACGAGGTGCTCTCCACCCTGACCGACGCCGATCGGGAGGTGCTGCTGCACCTGGCCGTTCTCGGCTCCGCCGACGGCGACACCCTGTTCACCCTCGCCGGCGTGCGCACAGATCTCGATTTGCTCGCCGCGCGGGTGCCGCTGGTGTCGCGATTCGGCGACGACGAGGTGCGCGCGCATCCGCTCTGGACCGGTGCACTCGCCCGGCTGCTGCCCGCCGACCGGGTGGCCGCCGTCCGCGCGCAGGCCGCCGACCTACTCCTCGAACGCGGTGACGCGCTACGTGCCGGGACGATCGCCATCACGGCCGGCGACGTGGCCCTGCTCGACCGCGCCGCGACGTCGCTGGTGGAATCGACCCTGGCGACGTTCCCCCACGACACCGGCGTGCGCTGGCTCGCCGCGGTGCCGGAAGCCGACCACGGCCGGCCCGGTCTGCAGTTGCTGACCGCCGCCACCCGGTACGCCTCCCGGGCCGACGACATCGAGGTCGACCGCATGGTGGACGCCGTGGCGGAGGACGCCCACCGGGCCGGCGACGTCCGTACCGAGACCGCGGCGCTGAGCCTGGCGACCATCGCCGCACACGCCCGCGGCGACGAGTCGCGATTGGGCGAGCTGTTCCAGGCGGCCCTCGACCTGCCCGGCGCCGACGACCTGCCCACCCTGCGGCTGCTGATGGCCGGAGTCCGGGGAGCCATCCACGAGCTGCTCGGCTCGCTCGACGACGCCCTGGCCACCGTCGAAGCGCTGTCGGCCGCCGACATCGACCAACAGCCCGGGAAGATCGTCGTACGGTTCCACGTCTACCTGCTCCTGCTCGCCGGACGCGCGGACGAGGCGGCCGACCTCGCCGAACGACATCTCGCGGCTTCACCCCACGCCCACGTGCGCCGAATGCCACAGTTCGCGCGCTGGATGGCCGGGCGGCCCGCCGATCTGCTACCCGGCACAGCCCGGCACCGCTCGACGCAGCCGCCGTACCTGCCGGAAGCCGACGCCAATGACCGCTACCGCTTCAACTTCCTGGCGTTCGCCGCGGTGGTCGCCGCCTCCTTGGGCGACCGGACGGCGCTGCGTCACGTGTCGGCGCAGCTGGATGAGAGCGGGCTGGGCGCCGACACCCGCGACGCGGCCATGTTGGCGACCGCCGCAGCCGCACGGGCCGTTCTGCACGGTGACGAGGCAGCCGCACGCACCCGGATCGAGGACTTCCTGGCCCAGCATCCCCTGTCCGACCCGGTGGCAGCCGTGCACCTGCGCAGGTTCCTCGCGTACGGCTACGTGCTGTCACCCGAAGCCCGCCGCCTGTGGGACGCTAAGCCACTGGGGCCGTCCCACCAACGGGTCCAAGCCGCCGCGCGCCTGCTGCTCGCCGCCCGAGCCGGGCGTATCACCACCACCGGAGACGTCGATCCGGAAACGGTGCTCATCGCCTTCCCGTTGCCGTGGTCCGCGGAACTCGCGGCCCACGCGGAAGCCGCCGGCCTGCCGTTCGGACGGCAGCTCATGCAGTGGCTCTCCGATCATCTCGACCGGCCCGCGCACGACGCACTGCTCCCGCTCACCGATCACCCCCGGCCGGCGCTCGCCACGGCTGCCCGCCGGCTGCTCGCCGCCGTCCCCGCCACCCCGGCCGGCCGGACCCGCATCGAGGCGCTCGGGCCCCTGCGGCTGTTCGTCGACGGCACGCAGGTGCGTCCGCCGGACCTGAGCCGCCGCCGCGTACGGGAACTCCTCACCGTGCTGGCCGTGCACGGTGAGATGGACCGGGTCCGCCTCATGGATCTGCTCTGGCCCGGCCTCGACCAGGACGCCGCCGCCCGCAACCTTCGGGTGACCCTCACCTATCTGCGCCGCGTCCTGGACGCGGACCGTCCGGCCGGTGACAGCGGCGGACACCTGCGCAGCGATCGGAGCAGAGTCTGGCTGGTGCGATCGAAGGCACTCACGATCGACGTGGCCGACTTGCGGGATCACCTCGACGAGGCCGGACGGGCCCGCCGCCGTGGTGAACCGACGGCCGCCGACGCCGCGCTGACCGCGGCCGTCGGACTGTGGCAGGGAGAACCGCTCGTCGAACTCTTCGGCCTGCCGGACTTCGACACCGTGCGGGCGTCGATGCTGGCGGAACTCACCGAGGCGGCCCTGACGCTCGGCGAACGTCGGCTGGCCGAAGGCGACACCACCGCCGCCCGGGACCTGGCCCAGCGAGCGCTGGCGGTGGAGCCGTACGCCGAACGCTGCATGCGACTGCTGCTGGCCGTGGAGACGCAACGCCGTGACCCGGCCGCGCTGCGACGAACCGTGCACCGCGTACGGGAGACTTTGACCGCGCTCGGCACACCGCCCGAGCCAGCCACCACCATCGTCCTGCGCCAGGCGAACCTCGCGGGCGCCCGCGCCTCGGCGGCTCTCCGCTGACCAGCCACCATTCCGCCCCCGACCCACGCACCGGGTCCGACCAGGGCGGATGGGGTTTCCGGCAGGGGCAAGGTCGGGGAGGTCGAGTTCGGTCACGAACCAGGTGGCAAGGAACTGCCGTTCGTCGGTAGCGTCGACGCAATGCTGGGCTGCTTGCTCGAGCCCGGCTCGGACGCTTGCCGGCAGACTGAGCCAGAGGCCGGAAGAAGCCGGGCCGAGCACGTCGGATGGTCAAACGATCTCGCTGATCAGCGTCCGTGGTGCCGCGGCTGAGTTCGGGCGGCGGGCCTACCGGCCGCAATCTGGGCACGATGGCGATCCTATACGGTGCCAAAACTCTGTTTCAGGCTTGTGAGCTGCGAATTTGCGAGTAGCTCAAGCTGCCCGGTGATACTCGTTGATCACGCCGCCCAGGACGCGGCGCCGCCGGATCGGCTTGTCGATCGCGACGACCGCACGGGGGTCGTGGTCGGGTGGATGCTGGTCCAGGCTCTGGTGCGGCCGGTGCCGGTCGAAGTGGTCCTCATAGTCGCGTAACACCGTGCGGGCGTGCTGTTCGTTGTAGATCAGGACCCGGTCGGTGCACTCGGCCCTGACGCTGCGCACGAAACGCTCCGCGAACGCGTTCGCCCGAGGTGTGCGCGGCGGGATCTTCACGACGTCGATGCCTTCGGCAGCGAACACGGCGTCGAAGGAAGCTGTGAACTTGGCGTCGCGGTCGCGGATCAGGAATCGGAATGGGTTCGTACGGTCCCCGAGGTCCACCACCAGATTCCGGGCCAGCTGGGTGGCCCAGGCAGCGGTCGGGTGGGCCGTGACGCCGAGGATGTGGACCCGCCGGGTCGTGACCTCCATGACGAACAGTACGTACAGCCGCCGTAGTGTGATGGTGTCGATGTGGAAGAAGTCGGTTGCCAGTAGCCCAGCCGCCTGGGCGCGCAGGAATGTCCGCCAATTGGTGTCGAGCTCACGCGGGGCGGGGCCGACACTCGATCCGGCGAGGATGCGGCGGATGGTGCCGGCGCCGACCCGGTGGCCGAGGCCGACGAGTTCGCCTTGGATGCGCCGGTGCCCCCAGCCGGGGTTCTCCCGGGCCAGGCGCAGCACCAGGTCACAGATCTCGTCGCTGATCCGTGGCCGTCCCTGCTGGTTCGGATAGGTCCAGCGTCGGCCGACCAGTCGGCGATGCCAGGCCAACAGAGTCGCCGGGGTGACGATCCGGTGCTTCCACGGTTCTCGTGGCAGGGCCCGGACCAGCGCGGACAACACCGCGCGTTCCGGCCACGACAGCCGCGGCCGGCCGATCTGGCGTCGCAGTACAGCAACCTCGTGGCGCAGCACCAGCAGTTCCGCGACCATCGCGGCCTCGCTCCGCGTGGCCTGCCACAGCCAGCCGAACACGCGCACCGCGCTCAAGTACAGCAACCGAACCAACACGCCCGCCATCCTGTGCCAGGGACGCGAAACAGCAGCTCACACCAGGTGCGATGAGTTTGGCACGGTACAGGGTCGCCTACGGTTCCGTACGGAGGTGGGGAGCCTCGGCCGGCCGGTCTGGGGTTCCAACGGTCCAGCTCGTTGCTGCACTTCCGTGCTGTACGGCGATAGCCCTTGGCCCGGGGTTGCCTTGGCGGCGTCTGCGACTGTGGTGGCATGGACAACCGGTTCCGCCGGCTGCCGCCGCGGATCGAACCTCGGTACGAGACACATGACGTCTCCGATCCGCCGCCGTTGCCGGAGGTGGAGGAAACGAGTTGGCACAGCTTCGTGTCCCTGCTGTCGGACAGCGGCATGAGCCTTGAACAGATCGCCGCCTCTGCGGCCACTCCGGCACGACTGTCACCGAGAGCGTCTACCGGCACCAACTGCGGCCGGTGCTGCTGAGCGGCGCTGTCGCCATGGACCGGATCTTCGACGCTGAGGCATAGTCACTCAGTTAGTCACCCAGGTACGACAAAGGGGCCGTCTCGATCTTCCGAGATGGCCCCTCACCTGCGTCGGGACGGCCGGATTCGAACCGACGACCCCTTGACCCCCAGTAGTTGAAGGCCACCGCGGCGTACTCAAGCACGTTCTCCCAGGTCGCCAATCAGCATACCCGGCCGAGTAAAGGGGTCGGGCTGCCCGCTTACACACTCGACGCCGACTGGACCGCCCATTACTCCTGGTCCCGTTCACTAGCCGTCGTCACGACCCGGCGCCGCCGCGAGGAGCTCACCACGTCGGTGCATGGACATCATCGCCACCGTCGGGTCTGCAGGCCATTGGGGATCCTCACCTGCTGGCGTCACCGCCGGCCTTGCATAGGTCGGCGAGGAGTGCATCGAGCAAACGTTCCTCCATGACCGCTCGACCCGCCTTTCGCATCTCCTCCTGCAGTGGCGGATCCCAGGACGTTACGGCCGGCGCTCCGATCAGGTCGGGACCGGTGCCGGCTCCTGGCACGTAGTCGGCTGCCGTCATCCGCCACGGAACCGCATTGGGATACCGGTCGAGGGCCGCTGCCGTCAGGCGTACGCCGGTCCAATCGAAGTCGTTGCGCCAGCGGATCACTACGCCCGTCGCGGCGCGCAGCAGCGTGTGCACTGCGGCCGAGGGCACGCCTTCGGTGCAGACCAGCGCCGGCGCTCGCGGCCCCAGGGCGGTGGCCGCCGCGCGCAGTACAGCCGGGTTCTCGCAGACGAAGACCTCTGCACAGGCCAGGGCGAGGGGTGCCAGGCGGAGTTGGTGCAGGGTGACCCGCATCGGCACGCCGGAACCGGCGGCATCGGTCAACCACCGCCCGAGCAGGCCACCGGTGGCGGGCACATTGAGCACCAGCACCTGGCTGGCCAGGTCGTCGGGGACCAGGCCGACGGACTCCCACAGCGCCCTTTCCTGTTCGCCGCTGGCCGGCATGGGCGCCCGCTGCCAGGCTGCGACCGCGCGCAGAACCAGCCCTCGTAGCGCCCCGTCCGCGAGGGCCTTCGTGTCGTTGAGCACCCGGTCGGCGAAGACCGGCATCGGCTCGTCCGCGGCAGGCAAGGCGTCCAGCACGCGGACCACGTCCTCGAACGGCAGCCCGGCTCGGACGGCCCGGGTGAGGGTACCGTCCCGACGAAGTCCTTCGAGCCAGCCTGCGTACCAGTCGGTGCCGGCGTGCCGGCCTTCGTGGGCCACGGTGAGGATGGCGTCCCGCGCCAGCGCCTCGCGCTTCGCGTCCGCCGGCCGGTTCCGCAGCGGAGCCGCCGCGGCGAGCACCTCCGGCAGGCCGACTCCGTACACGCCGCGCAGATGCGCATCCACGTCCGACAGCCGTACGGTGAACCGGCCGGCGCCGGCGGAGCGGTGGCTGCCGGTCAGCCCGATGACCAGGAGCCGTTCGTCGTCCGTGGGCGCGCTCAGGGAGACGGCGGTGTCGAGCCGGCCGCCCGTGCGTTCCAGGCTGCGCCGGGCGACGGACAGCAGCCGCCGCCAACCGGGTGCGTCGGGAAGCTGCGCCCACCCGACCCGGCCGGGCGGGCGCTGCTGCTCACCGCCACTCATTCGTCGCCGAGGCCGAACTCGACGAGCGCGGTGTCACGGCCCGACGCCCGGCGGGTTTCCGGCGAGCCGAGCGCCCGCGTCAGCGTCCCGTCGAAGTCGGCCACGTTGACCGAGCCGTCCCAGACCAGCAGCACGGTGGACACGGCGTGTTCCAGGGTGGAGTGCGACAGGTCGTAGTGCGCCGCGCCGCTGACCGCCGGGTGGGTGGCCCAGAGGTCGTACCCGGTCATGAACAGGTCCAGGTCGAACTGTTTCGCCAGGGCCATCAGCTCGCCGCGGCCAGTGTCGTCCACCCCGGCGAATGCCTCGTCCAGGCCGAGCAGACGGGGCGCGTCCGGCCGCGCCGAGCCGAACAGGGCGTTGGCGGCGGCGAAGAGCGGCAGGTGCAGCGAGATCGACTGCTCGCCGCCGGAGAGCTGGCTGTGCCGCGCCCGGGTCAGGGCTTCCGCGCCGCCGCCGGGACGGTGCAGGGTGAAGGCGAAGGTCCGCCACTGCCGGTAGTCGAGCACCTCCCCCAACAGCTCCCGGTACGGCCGCTCAGGCGCCGTCGCCCGGGCCGCCTTGATCCGGGCGGCGAAGTGCCGGCGCATCGTGGTGAGCTGACCCGGCCCGAGCCGGGCCGGGTCGCGCTCCAGCAGCTTGCAGACCTCGCGCTGCTCGGCGTCGAGGTCGTCGGCCAGCCGCCAGCCGACACCGACGGTGAGTCCGGAGGACATCCGCCGCGCCCGCATCTGGCCGTCCATCGCCTCCACCAGATCGCGGGCCTCGATGGTGCGGTGGTGGATCTGCCGGGCCAGCTGGCCCAGCAGCGCGTCCTCCAGCACCCGCTGTTCGGCGTCGGTGAGCAGCTGCTCCTGATCGCGGCGCTCGCGGGCGATCCGGTCCGCGAAGTGGGCCACCGGGGTCAGCCCCTGCTCGTCGGCGACCCGGACCACGATGACACCGTCGTCGGTGTCCCACTCGGGCCGGTGATCGAGCCCGGCTGCGGGCAGCTGCGCCTGCAACTCGGTCAGGGCGGTGGTCAGCCGGGTCGCGCTCTGCTTGAGCGACGTCTCGGTCGGGCTCAGTTCCCGGGTGGCGGCCAGGATCGCCTCGTGCAGCGCGGCCACCTGCGGGTCCAGCTGCGAGCCCTCCTCACCGGCGGACTCGGTCCGGACCGGCCAGCGCAGCCCGGTCGGGCAGCGCAGCAGACCGAGCAGGTCCGGCTGAGCGTACGGGCGCAGCCGCAGCGCGTCGTGGTGCGCCTCGGCGACCGCGGCGGCGAGGGCCTGCTCGCCCAGCTCGACCCGGGTCGCCGCGGCGGCCCGCCGTTCCCGGGCGGCGCCGACGTCGCCCCGGGCACTCTCGACGGCCCGCTCGACGGCGATGACCTCGTCGGCGGTCCGGGCCACGCCGGCCAGCACCCGTTCCGCCTCGGCGCCGACGCTGGACCGCAGCGTCCCGTACGCCTCCGCCTTCTCTTCGTGCCGGGCGGTGGCGGCACGCGCGGCGTCCTGCGCGACCGTGAGCCGGTCCACCGCCTCGTCGTGCCGCAGCTGGGCCTGGTCTTCCTGTTCGGCGGCGCGCGCCGCGGCCGGCCGGGCGCTCTCCAGCCGGACGCCCCGCTTCTCGAAGCGATCCACCGCGTCGGCGGTCTGGTCGAGCTGCTCCACCGGCAGGGACCGCTCCGCCGTGGCCCGGCGCAGCGCGGCGGCTGCGGCGGCCCGCTCGGCCAAGGCCTGGTCGAGGCGGGCAGAGGCGGCGTTGGCGGCCTCCTGGCGGGCGCGCAGCGTCGCGGCCGCCCGATCGAGTTCGCGCAGCGCCGTCTGGATCGGCGCGATCGGCGGGAGCTGCGCTCCGGCGGCGTCCACGGCGGCCAGCAGCTGCTCGTCGGCGGCGAGGTCGCGGTCCAGCGCGCCGAGATCGGCGTCGACGACCGCCAGGATCCGGTCGCACTCGGCGACCCGGGCGGCGCGGCGGGCCGCCCGGGCAGTCGCGCCGATGTACTCGCACTCCATCTTGGCGAACCGGCCGACGCCGACGCCCTGGGCGTACCGGCCGTCCACGCCCACCACGACCGGCGCGGTGGCCTCCGGCGTGACCGCGTCGGCCAACGCTACCGAGGCGAGCACGTCGGTGATCCGGGCGACGGGTACATCGTTTTGGTCCTCGGCGGTCAGCACGTCGGCGAGGGTGGGGCCGGTCGGGCGACGACCCGTTGGCAGTGGCAGCAGGTAGCCGTCCAGGTCGGCACCGGCCAGCCCGGCCGTCAGGTTGTCCGGCTCCGGGTGCAGCCAGGCGTCCAGCAGGCCGGCGGCGTGCAGGGCCGCCTCGATGGCTGCGGCGTCCGCTCCGGTGACCGCGTCGGTGAAGCGGACCAGTCGCCACAGCGGTGCCCCGGACCTGCCGGCGCGCGACGCCGGACGGGTCGCCGGGGTGGGTGGCGCGTCGTCGTGCTCGTCCGCGATCCGGTCACGTTCGGCGACGACCTCACCTCGCCGGTCATCCAGCGCCGTGCGGCGGGCTGCCAACAACGCGAGCCGATCCCGGCGCTGCGTCACGCCGGCGGCGGTGGCTGCGGCGTACACCTCCCGCAGCGTGTGCGTGCCGGGCTCACCGGCGGCATCGACGGCCTCGCCCAGCCGGGCCGCCAGGCCACGCCCAGCGGCGGTACCGTCGGGCGGCCCGAGGTCGGAGAGCAGCCGCGAGTTGTCGTCCGCCCACTTCCCGACCTGGGCGTGCACCTGCGCGCGGGCGTCGGTGACCGCAGCCTCTGCGCGCTGTTCGGCCTGCTCGGCGTCGACGACAGCCTCCGCCGAGCCCGCCGCATCGGCCGCCGCCCGGTCGTGGTCCCGCTCGGCCTGGCCGTGCCGGGCCGACTGCTCTCGGACGGCGCGTACGTCGTCGCGGCGGGCACCGGTGCGGGCGGTGAGCCGTGCCGCCAGATCACTGGCGTCGGTGTCGGCGGCACTCCAGGTGATCCCGGCGGTCTCGGCGTCCAGTATCAGGTCAGCGGCGAGCCGGTCGGCGGCGGCCCGCGCGTCGCGCGTCGCCACCGCGGCGCGCTCCCACTCGCCGCGCCGCCGCGACACCGCGTCCTGCTCGACGGTGACGGCCAGGCCGGCCCGGTCCGCGGCCTCGGCCAGGTCGTGCACGTGCCGTTCAAGGTCGGCGAGCTGCTCGTGGGACTGGTATGCCGCCGAACTCTTCAAGCTGTCCAGGTGGGCCCGGAGGCGACCCGGCTCGCCCTCGACCGCGCGCAGCCGCGCGGTGGCCGCCGACTCGGCCTCAACGGCTTCCCCCGCGACGCGGCGGGCGTCGACCAGCCCGGTCGAATGCGCGGCGACCGCCTCACGGCGGGCCGTCAGGATGTCGGCCGCCGCCCGGGCGTGGGTGCGCAGGTAGGTCGAGTAGACCGTCAGGAAGGCCGCGGTGGCACCGTCGGCCGCCACCAACCCCTCCAGGGTACGGGCGACCGCCTCCATGTCGTCGAATGAGCGGGCCGCCTCCACGAGAAGGTGGTCCTCGACCGGACGCAGGCCGCGCTGCAGCGTGCGGGACAACTCGACCGGGTTGAGGTCCTTGGCCAGCTGTGGCTTACGGAGGGTGAGCACCAGGTCGAGCAACTGTTCGTAACGGGCCGGACCGAGTCCGAACAGCCGGGCGTCGACGAGGTGCCGGTAATCCTCCGCCGAGTCCCGTACCGCGTCGGCGCCCAGGTGGGTGATCAGGTCGCGGCGGTTCAGCGGCCGGTCGTCGGCATCCAGCAGGGAGAAGTCCACCCCGACCCGGCCGTCGACAACGAAGTGCCAGCGGGTCACCCGGTCGACGTGCCGGTGCGCCCGCAGGCCGATGCCGACCGTCACGTATGACTCGCCGTCGCAGAACTCCATCCACACGTACGCGTGGGTGACCTCCTGCCCCCGGTACAGCAGGTTCGACTTCATGGTCCGGTCCTCGCTGGCGAACGGGTTGAGCCGGCGCGGCTCGATCCGCCCATCGAGGACGAAGGGAAAGAGGACCTCCAAGGCCTTGGTCTTGCCGGAGCCGTTCGGCCCACGCAGCACCAACCACCCGTCGACGAAGAGGAACTCCTCGTCGCGGTAGTCCCACAGGTTGATGATCCCAGCCCGGGTGGGGGCGAACCGGCGGACGGTGCGCTGCTCGATCACGATCTACCTCCCGAGGTCAGAAGAGGGTTTCGGCGGAGGCGCGTTGCCTGACCGCGGCGACGGTGTGGCGGTACCGGCCCGCCAACGGCAGGACCAGCACCCCGCCCGGCACGGTGGTGGTCGCGCCGAAGCGCTCCAGCAGCGCCACCGCCTCGGTGCGCAGCCGTTCCGGGTCGGCGTGCCACTGCGCCCCGAACGCGGAACCGTACCGGCGCAGAATCTCACCGACCGCCTCGCGGAGAAAACTGTCGGTGATGAACGGCAGCCGGCCGCCGCCATCGGTCTCGTCCGGGTTGCCGCCGCCGTCCACCGGGTACGGATGGTCCGCGGCGGCGTCGTCCAGCACCACCAGGGTGGCGGTGGGCAGACCGGCGTCGACCCGGTCAACCATCGCCTGCTGCCGGCTCAGCGGGTCGGGCGGGGCGAGCCGCTTGACCCGGCGGCCGTCCGGGTCGGCGATCCGGTCGGCCATCTCCACCAACAGCAGCACCGCCGCCTGCGCCACCGAACCGGTGCCCGGGAACCGCTCCCCGGTGAACCCGGCGGTGTCCACCAACAGCACCCCCTCGGCGCGTCGCTCCACCCGAAGCCCGGTCAGCCGGGCCAGGTCGGTGGCGAGCGCCGCCCCGCGCAGGTGATTGGCGACCGTCGGCTCGACGTCGGCGTGATAGACCACCGGCGACTCCACCACCGCCCGCCGGGCGGCCTGCGCGGCGGCCCGGCGTTCGGCGTTGCCGCTGCTGGCCATCGTCCGGTCGAGCAGCGCCGCCACCGACTCGACGTGTTGCAGCACGCGGGTCGGCCGGAACAGCGCGAACACCACGTCCCGCGCGACGTCGTACAGTGCCTCGCCGGAGCCGGGGTCGCTGGCCCAGGCGACGCTGGAACCGTCGGCAAGCCGGATCACACCGCGCTCCTCCAGCCAGCCCACCGCGTCGACGAACGCCCGCCGGTCCGGCCCGTGGTCCGGGTCCAACCCCAGGCCGGTGATCCGGTTCGCGTCGCCGCCGACCGAGTCGGCCAGCTCACTGAGGGTGATCTGGATGCCGGCGCGGCCCAGCACGGCCAGGCACAACGACAGGTACGCGTAGCGCTGCCGGTCGAACGGACGCCCGGTCCGGGACATCGCCGGCTGGGTCGCGTCGAGCCCGTCGGACACCCGGACCAGCCGGGCCGTCGCGCCGTGCAGTTCCAGCCGATAGCCGAAGGCCTCGGCGAGATCCCGACGCAGGGCGGCGGCGAAGCGGCGTACCCGGGGCAGCGCCCGCTCGTCCGGCCAGGTCGCCGTGATCAACGGGTGGCGCAGGACCAGCCGGACGGCGCGCTGGTAGTCCGCCAATTCCAGCTCGGAGATGTCGCCGGCGAACCGGTGACCGATTGTCGACCGCGTCCGCTCGCTGGCCGCGCTCATGCCGGCACCAACTCGCGGCGGACGGCGGTGTGCTGCGCGGCGGTGACCCTCAGCTCGTACCCATCGAGGTGCAGCTGCCCGGCGGCGGTGGACACCGTGCTGAACCGTCCCGGCGTCGGGGTGAGGGTGAGCCGGACGCCGTGGGCGGCCGCAGCCAACGGCACCGCGGCGGCGCCACCAACCCGGGCGGCGAGCGCGATGTCGAGTAGCCGCAGCAGGACCTGCGCCTGCGGCTCGTCCAGCCGGTGTCCGGTCGTCACCCCGTCGGCGGCCAGCACGGCGGCGGCGTCGGTCAACCGCCGCTCCCGGGCCAGTTGGTCGCCGCGCAGCCGGTGCCGGCGGTCGTCGCCACGGTCCAGGCGGGCCGGCCGACCCCTGCCCTGCCCCGGCGCACGGCCGGTCGCCACCAGCGTGCGGGACAGCTCGACCGCCGGCGCCTCCCACCACGACAGCCGGCTGGCGATCGCCTCCGGATCCGGATGTGCCACGCCGACGTGTCGGGGTGCGCCGAGCCCGAAGACCACATCGAAGAGCGCGTGCGCCGCCTCCTGCGTGGCAACCTGGGTGAACCACGCTGCCACGTGGCGCAGCTGCGACTCCCGGCTCACCCCGCCGCGGCGGGCCTCGGTCACCCGACGCAGCAGCGCCAGCACGTCGCCGATCGCCGCGATGGTGGCGTCGCCCAGCCGGTCGGCCTCGCTACTCTGCTCCGGCGAGGATGGTGCCAGCCACGATCGCAACCCACGCCACCGGCGCCGCCAGTCCTCCAGCCGCTCAACCGGGGTGTGGAACAGCCGCTCGTCTGCCTCGGCCGCCGCCTCGACCAGCCGCTCCAAGCCAGTCGCCTCCACCTCGTGCACCGCCTCGCGAAGCCGGGGGGTGTAGCGCTGCAGCTCGTCGTGGAAGTCGCGCAGGTGGGCCAGCAGAGCGTCCTTGTGGGCGAGAAACGCCTCCGGCCGTACGTCGTTGGTGCGGCCCAGGTCACCGAGCATGTGGTAGAAGCGGGCGGCCCGCTCGGCGATGTCGGCCAACGCCCGGTCGAGCCGGTTGAACTTGCGGTAGACCTCCTCGGCGTCGCCGGCGTCGTTGGCCACCGCGAGCGCCTTCAGGTCAGCCAACAGGTCGGCGAAGACCAACCGGGACAGCGTCGCGTCGTCCATGGTCGCCGAGAGCACGGCCTCCACCGCCCGGTGGGCCCGGTAGCCGGCCTCCGTAAACTGGTAGACCGAGTGCCGGTTGCGGTACTCGGCCAGCGTTGTCGCGCGCGTCCCATCCTGGCTGCGGTCGAGCACGCCCCATTCCACCAGGGCGTCGAGCAGCCGCGGCAGCTCCAGCTGTGCCGGGTCGGGGCAGTCGGGGTTCGACCGGTGGAGCGCGTCGAGCGCGGCGGCCACCTCGGCGGTGTGAAGAACGACCTGGTAGCTGGATCGCGCCGCGTCGAAGGCGCGCAGCAGCCACAGGTAGGCGAACCGATTATCGGCCGTGACGTAGCCGAACAGCCGCATCCGGTCGTCAAGACCAAACTCGTCCAGCCCGAACGTGGGCCCTGATGCTGCTGCAGCCATCCGTCCCCTTCCCGGTGCGTCGACCAGCAACCCTATCCATCGGTGGCGGGAGGCGTTCTCGCGACTCGACCGCTCGGCGGCCTGCCCAACTCGCACAGTGAACTCGTTGCCCGCTTCCATGGTCCGCGCACACCGGCGCGCCGCTGGCCAGCGGGGGGTCCTCGTGCATTCCTGCACGTTTGCGGTCCGTGACGCGTCATCCGAAGGCATCGTCGGCTGCAAAGCCGGAGGCTGCTGCAAGACGGACCTGAACCTCGGCGCCTCGGAGTACGGCATCCGGTCCCAGAACGTGCACGACCAGCAGTTGACCAGCGCAACGGCCGAGGGCCGAACGAAAGATGCCAGGCCGGCCGTCCGCAGTGCGGGCTTTAGGACCCGCAGGGTCGAGGGATCCGCCGAGTCAAGGGCTCCACGAGCACCCGGCACACAGACGCCTTGACCAACTCAATCATGAAAACGAGGGTTTCCACAGGCTCTGACCTGCGGAGACCCTCTCGCTGTCGGGACGGCCGGATTCGAACCGACGACCCCTTGTTACCAACCGTAGCCACTCCGACCTTGTCATTAGCTGTCGGGAAATAGGCGCCGAGCTGCACAGACACGTCCAAACAATGATCGCTTCTTGTCACTGTTTGTCAGCCGCAGGCGGCGGTTTTCGAGGGGTAAACGGGGGGGCACGCCGACAGGACGTCGCCAGGGTCCCGCCGCACCCCGCTCCCCCACCATGGGACCTACCGTCACCAAGAGAACGGCGTGCGCCTACCCATCGCGACCCGCCTACCGTAGGCATGGGGGTTCGTATCGGTGGGCCGACGTCGACCACAAATCCATGATCGCCATTCATGGCAAACTACAACTCACGCCCAGATGATTGCATCAGCCTGTCAGACCCGGGCTGGGTCGCCGAACAGTTCGGCGCTCGATCGACCTTCCTCCTCGGCGGCGGCGTGTCGCTCATCGTAGGTCTCGTGGCCCTCACACTGCGGTTCAAGACTCCCCCTCTGAACGCGCCACCGTCAACGCCCCCAACGCTGCACCAGCCGCAGCCAACTCACCATGATGACCCGGAGCGGCCGGCCACCGGTGGTTCGTCGATGCCGGCGGAGCGGACAGCGAGCGAGTGATGGATACGCCCGATCGGTAGGCTCCGCACCACATCGTTGCCTCGTACTTATCGGAAGATCATCGGTGGCGAGCGCGGCGGACGAGGGAGAATTTGGTGAGCAAGCGAAGCTTGCAAGTCGTACTGGCGATCCTGGCCTCGGTCGCGGTGGCTTCGGGTCTGTACGGGATGTTGGCAGGGCCGACCGCGTTACCGGGTAGCGGTCCAGTCGACGCCACCGTGGACAGCGAATACCGGTTCACCAACGCATTCTGGCTCGTTGCGGGGGTGGTGGTGTGGTGGGCGATCCCGACGGTGCAACACGCTACCGCCGTGCTGCGCGTCGCACTCGGCGCGGCGTTTCTCGGCGGTCTGGCCCGGTTGCTTGCCGCCGCCGTCTCCGGCTGGCCGCACCCCATCTTCCTCGGCGCCCTGGGCGTTGAGCTCGTGGTCGTTCCGACTGTGCTGTTATGGCAGGCGAGGGTGTCCAACGCTGCCCGCCGGGGCGCGTCAGCCTAGCTGGCTCTGTTGCGTTGAGCGTTGGCAAGGCCAAGGCAAGCTCGACTGGTGAAGCTGTCGACCCGTCCGCGACCGTGGCTGCCACCGAAGTCGGCGTTCGCCGGTTTCCGTTTCCCGTCCGAGGTTATCGTCGTCGCGGTCCGCTGGTATCTACGGTTCAACCTCTCCTACCGCGATGTTGAAGAGTTGCTGGTTGAACGCGGAGTCGAGGTCGACCACGTCACGGTCTACCGGTGGGTGCAACGGTTCACTCCACTGCTGGCCGACGCCGCCCGATTCTGCCGGCACTCCCCAGGTGACCGGTGGTTCGTCGACGAAACCTACGTCAAGATCAACGGCGTGTGGCGGTACGTGTACCGAGCGGTCGACCAGTACGGGCAGGTCATCGACGTGCTCGTCTCCACCCGACGGGACGCCAACGCGGCACGCCGGTTCTTCCGCCGGGCGCCGTCGACGTTGAAGGTGACACCCAGCGAGGTCGTCACCGACGCCGCGCCGGTCTACCCCAGAGTGCTCGACGAGCTGATCCCGCAGGCGTGGCACCACGTCGAACGGTACGCGAACAATCCAATCGAGGCCGACCACAGCCACCTCAAACACCGGTTGAGACCGATGCGCGGACTACGAACCGACAGGACAACGCAGGTGATCATCGCTGGACACGCCTTCATGCAGAACCTACGACGCGGCCACTACGAACTCGCCGTCGATGCCCCGCCGGCAACGCGAGTGTCGACGGCGTTTGCTGACCTCGCCCAGGCGATCTGACCTCGGCCCCCACCCGGGTACAACGCGTTCATCGATCCGGCAAGCAACAGGACCCCCGTGACAATCCCGCCACGACCTTCGCCTCTAGGAATGATCGACCATCACACGGCAACCCTCGCCGTTGTGTCAGTCAGAAGATATCGATTCGCGCCACCCGGCCGGGCGACGCTGTCCGCGTCGTTACCCTCTCGCCGGTGGAACCGGGGCGGGTGGCCCGGCACCGTCATGGTGGCGAAGGTCCAAGCCAACCTGCCGTCGCCCTCACACCAATCGACCGATGCAGCTGCCAAGCTCGAGCCGCGGGAGTGTGGATCTAACGGTGTTTCCGGCCTGACCTGCCGGGGCGTTGTGCCTGGTGAGGAGGGTGCCGTGATGACCGCGACACTGAATGACGTGACTGGACGGAAGAAGCGGCCTGAGCTGTCGGCGGAGGCGAAGGCCGCGGCGGAGCTGGTCCGGGCGGCCAAGGAACACGGTCTGTCGCTGACGGGCCCGGATGGGCTGCTGAAGCAGTTGACCAAAACGAGCCGCAGCCGCGCCCGTCCGCCGCCGACGCTTCCGTCTACGGAGGCGTCGCCCGCAAACCCTGACTGAGGTGCCACGGGTCGGCACCGAACCAACATCGCCGCCCACTACGCCACAACGCCCGCAAGAACCGCCGCGTCCTCAAACACCTGGAGCCGCTACCAGCATAAAAGCCCAATCATCGACTTTGCCGTGCCCGTGGGCTCACAGCCAGGGGCCCAGGGTGGGGCTGGCGGCTGTGCGCCCGGTGAGCCATTCGGCGAGCACAGCGGCCTCACCGCTGGACGACCGCTTCTTGACGACGTCGATCGCCAGCATGGCGTTGAGGTCGTCCGGCAGGTCGGCGAACCCGACGCCGGCCCGGAGGTCCACCGCGTGCACCGTTACCTCCCGGGTTCGCATCCAGGGGATCTCTGTCGCGGGTACCGTCCGCCCCTGCGCGGTGACCACCTCGTTGCTCCAGCTCGAATGTGACAGCGAGTCAAGGTCAGCGGCGAGGGCCAGCGCGGAGGTGTGCACGAGTTCCCGCAACTGTGCCGGCGGGAGTAGGGCTCCGCCTTCGATCTCGTCGGCGCGCTGGACCGGGTCGGCGTACATCCGGACTTCCTCCCCCGTGCGGGCCCAGCGAGTCAGCCGGCGCAGCGCCTCGGCGTTGAAGTGCACGTGGGCGACCACATGCGCACGGGTCCAGCCGGGCAGCGCGGTCAGCCCGTTGAACTGGTCGTCACTCAATCCATCCACCGCGGACAGGAACAACCTGGTCCCCTGGTCCATCCAGTCCCGGATGCTCATCGCGCCGCCCGGTTGTCGAGTCGCCCGATCCCGCTGATCTCGGTCACCAGCCGCGAATCGTGGCCGAGGTAGCGCCGCGGCGTGCGGGCGTATCCGACACCGCCGGGCGTACCGGTCGCGATCACGTCGCCGGGCCGCAGGGTCAAGATCGCCGAGGCGTACGCCACCAGCTCGGCCGGCGTGAACACCAGCTCGGCGGTGTCGACCTTCTGCATCAGCTCTCCGTCGACCGACGCGGTCATGGTCAGCGCCGGCCGGACCCCGCCGGGCAACTCGTCGGGGGTGACGAGCACGGGACCGAAGGGTGTGGTCGCCTCGAAGGTCTTGCCCTGAAGCCACTGCGGTGTCCGGTACTGCCAATCGCGCATGGTGACGTCGTTCAGGACGCTGAACCCGGCGATCGCCGCGGCGGCCTGCTCCGCGATGGCACGGCGCACCGTGGAGCCGATGACAACCGCCAGTTCGGCCTCCCAGTCGGCGGCGTCGGACTCGGCCGGCAGCGCGATGTCGTCGGCGGCGCCGATGAGCGCCTCGGAATACTTGGCGAACAGGGTCGGGAACTGCGGCAACTCCCGTCCCATCTCCAGGATGTGGTTGCGGTAGTTCAGCCCGACACACACGATCTTGCCGGGTCGCGGTACGACCGGCGCGAGGTCGGCACCCTCGGCCGGGTACGTCGGTCCGCCGGACGCCGACGCCAGAGCCGCCCAGTCGTTGCGGGACAACAATTCGCCGACGTCGGCGACGCCCAGGTCGACGTACCCGTCGCTGGCGAGCCGGACCGCGCGGGTGCCCCCGTTGATGCGCAGCGTCGCGAGCTTCACTTGACACTTCCTCTCAAGGCGTTCTGGGTTTGCCGGTGAACCGGCGCGTTCTCCCGGGGGCCGAGGTACTGGACCGCGGCCCACAGCGTCGGGGTGGCGTACGGCAGCCCGCCCAGGCCCGGATTCGCCAGCGCGATCGCCCGGCGCTCGCCGCCCCGGCCGACCGGCACGAGTGCACCCGCCCGCTCGGCGAGCGGAAGCAGGTGGTGCCAGCGCCTTCGGCAGCGCCTTCGGCTGTGGCTGCATGGGCATCAGGTCGTCGATCTGGGTCCACAACGGCACCAGCAGTTCGGCCTCGAACCCTCGGTAGAGGGCGTCGAGCTCGGGCGTACGGTCCGGTTGGCGCGGGCCGTCCGGGGCCCCGACGTCGCCAGCGCCCTCGGAACGCGTGGTCAGGGTCATCCGTCTGTCCTTTCTGGCTGGTGCTCCGTCGCCGGATCCGGCCGCTGCTCCATCGCCGGAGCACGCGGCTCAGTCGCTGCCGCGCAGCGCCTCTGGTGAGTAGCCGGCGACCTTTTGGTAGCGCCGCGAGATCGACTCCAGCTCGGTCGCACTGATCACATCCTCGATGCGGTCGAACGGCTGGTCCCCGGTGCGTTGCCAGACCTCGCGGATGATCGCGTCGGGCGGCGTGCTGCGATTGGTCCGGACCACCTGGGCGGTGATCAGCAGCCGCTGCTCCTGGTACGCCCGCAGCGCCGATCGCGGGTGGTCGATGGTCGTCAGTGCCCGGCGCAGTGCCCGCGCGTCGAGGATCGCCTGCCCGGCCCCGTTGGACCCGCGCGGCACCATCGGGTGCGCCGCGTCGCCGAGCAGCGTCACCCGGCCGAAGGTCCACCTGTCCAGCGGATCATGATCGACCATCGGATACTCCAAGACCAACTCGGTGCCGCGCAGCATCGCCGGGACGTCGAGCCAGTCGAAGTGCCAGTCCTCGAAGGCGCCGACGAAGTCCTCGAGCCGACCGTGCCGGCCCCAGTCGCGCTCCACGTGCCGCGGCATCTCCAGCTCCGCGACCCAGTTGATGAGCTGACTCCCCCGCCCGTCTACGTCGTCCCGGATCGGATAGATGACCATCTTCCCGCGATCGAGCCAGCCGGCTCGGATCATGCTCGCCCCGGTCAGGACCGGCGGGCCAACCGTGACTCCCCGCCACATGTTGATCCCTGAGTACCGGGGCGGACCCTCGTCCGGGTGTAGTTGGGCTCGGATTGTCGAGTGGATGCCGTCGCAGGCCACCACCACCTTCCCGGCGACGGTCGGCAGCGCCTCGCCGGTACTGGAACAGCGGAACCGCGCCCGTACGCCGTGGTCGTCCTGGGTGACGCCGGTACAGCGGTGGTCGAGCACGACCGCGTCCGCGCCCAGCCGGTCGTACACCGCGTCGAGCAGCACCCGCTGCAGATCGCCCCGATGGATGGAGAACTGCGGATGGTCGTACCCGGCGTACCGCCCGCTCGGCTCGCGGTGGATGAGTTGACCGAACCGGTTGTAGAACACGGGTTCCCGGGTGGTCACCGACACCCGGGTGAGGGCGTCCTCCAGGCCGAGCCGGCACAGCACTCGGGACGCGTGCGGCAGGACGTTGACGCCCACCCCGAGCGGACGGATCTCCGGCACCGCCTCGTAGATCCGGCACGGGATGCCGGCATCGTGCAGTTCCAGGGCGAGCACCAGGCCACCGATGCCCGCGCCGATGATGAGTACCAGGCCACCGCGCCCCCGGGAGATCGGGTCCACGGCTACGGCCCGAAATCCGCGGGGTCGGTCATGACCTCGACCAACGTCGGATGGTCGAGCCCGCGCGCTCTGGCAAGGCACTCCCGCAGATCGCCCAGCGAGTCGACCCGCTGCCCCGGTACGCCGAAAGCCGTGCTGACGTCCGCAATGGCGGGCCCGGCGATGTCGGTTCCCGGATAATCCTGGCGTTGCACCGCGTGCCCGCCGAGCCGGCGCAGCGCGGCTCCGACCGCGGCGTACCGCTGGTTGTTCAGCACGACGTAGGTGACCGGGATCGCGCGTCTGGCCGCGGTCCAGAGCGCGGGCATCCCGAACTGGAAGACGCCGTCGCCCAGGACGGCGGCCACCTGGCGCTGCGGCATCCCCAGCTTGATCCCGAGCGCCGCGCCCATGCCCCAGCCGAGGGACCCGGAGGTGGAGACGAAGTAGTCGTCGCCGGTACGCTGCCCGGCCCGCTGCTGCAACACGCCGCCCGCGGTCGTCGCGTCACCGACCAGGGCGGCTCCCCGCATCGACTCGGTGATCACGTCCACCACGTCCGCCGGCCGGAGCGCGCCGCCGGAAGTCCGCGTCGGAGTCCGCTCGCCCTGACCCGGGTACGCCGGCATCTCGCGCGGCCCGATCGGCACCGGCACCGTGGCCAGCAGCGCCTCGATCAGCAGCCGCTGGTCGCCCACGAGGCCGACGTCGACCCCGTGGATCGCGGCCACGTGCTGCGGATCGGTGTGACTGTGGATCACCCGGGCGCCCGGCGGGATCGGCGGTACGCGCGCCGGCTCGAACTCGTTGAACAACCGGGCGCCCAGGAAGACCAGCAGGTCGGCCTGCCGCACCAGTGGGTGGTTGGGCTCGTACTGCCCGTTGAAGTGCGGATGGTCGGTCGGGAATCCGGGCCGCTCGAACCCCCGCCGGTCCTCGTGCAGGACCGGGATGCCGAGTGCCTCGACGAGTTTGACCAGCTCGTCGACGGCGCCGGCCCGGGCCAGCTCGCTACCGGCGATCAGCACCGGCCGCTGGGCCGACGCGATCAGCCTGGCCGCCGCGGCGACCGCGGCCGGCGACGGCACGGTGCGCGAGTCGAACCGGTACGTCCCGACCTCCGAGACAGCCGCCTCGGTGCTCTGCTCGATCAGATCCTGGCTCAGCCCCACCCACACCGGTCCCGCGGGCTCCGTTACCGCGGTCCGGAAGGCACGGTTGACGTCCTCGGGAATGCCGTCGGCCGTCAGGGACTGCCAGTCCGACTTGACGTACTGGTGGACCAGGTCACGCATCCGTCGGCCGGTGGTGAAGCCGCCACGGGCCTGGATCGAACTCGGCTTCAGCCCGTTGAGCACCACGACCGGCGAGTACGCGAGCTGCGCCGCGTACAGGTGGCTCAGCCCGTTGGTCAGCCCGACGTTGGCGTGCAGATAGGCCACGCTCGGTGCGCGGGTGGCCCGGGACAGCCCGTCGGCCATCGACACCGCGACCGCCTCATGGGTGGTCAGGACCAACTCGACGTCGTCGCGGACCACGAGCGCGTCGAGGACGGCCGCCTCGGTGCTGCCGGGGCAGGTGAACAAGTGGCCGACGCCCCAGTCTCGGACCACGTCGAGCAGCACGTCGGCAACGGGTCGCATCCGCGTACTCCTTCCTTTGTCTCTCGATCTGTTCCGGCCGGCTCTCTCGGCCGGCACCGCCGGCGGCGTTAGCTGGTCACCAGCTCCAGCAGGTGCCGGCGCAACCGGCCGAACGTCTCGCTCGATCGGGTGGTCAGCTGGTTGCGCGGACGCTCCAGCGGGATGTCGGCGATCTCGCGGACCCGGCTCGGCGGGCTGCTCAGCACCACGACCCGGTCCGCGAGGTAGATCGCCTCGTCGATGTCGTGGGTGACCAGCACAACGGTGACGTTGTACTCGTTGCGCACCCGCAGGATCAGGTCCTCCAGGTCGAAGCGCGTCTGTGCGTCGACCGACGCGAACGGCTCGTCCATCAGCACCAGGTCGGGCTCGTGCGCCAGCGCGCGGGCGATCGCGACGCGCTGTTGCATGCCCCCCGAGAGCTGCCACGGATAGCGCTTACCGACGTCACCGAGGCCGACCGCGGCCAGCACCTCGTCGACGCGCGCCTTGCGCCTCTGCTTGTCGTACCCGGCCACCTTGAGCGGTACGGCGACGTTGGCCGGGACCGTGAGCCACGGGAAGAGGGACCGGCTGTAGTCCTGGAACACGACGCTCAGCCGGTCGGGCACCCGGCGCAGCGGCATGCCCTCGAAGCGCACCTCGCCAGAGGTGGCCGGCAGCAGGCCGCTCATGCAGCGCAGCAGGGTGGTCTTGCCCGCGCCGCTCGGTCCGACCACGCAGACGAAGTCGCCCTTGCCGACGTCGAACGAGACGTCCGCGATCGCCTCCCGCTCGTCCGGTCGGCCGGCGTTGTACACCTTGCGCAGGCTGTTGATCGACAGCACCGGCTGACCCTCGGCCGACCCGGTTGCGGCGGTCGTCGCGGCGACCTCTGTGGTTATGGGACGCGCCATGGCGCTCAACCCTTCTCTTCGACGGCTCGCGCGCCGATGTACCAGGCAAGGACCACCCGCTCGACGGCGATGAACAGGAACGTCAGGGCACTTCCGATCAGGGCCAGCACGATGATCCCCGTCCACATGTCGGTGAAGGCGAATCGCTGCTGGGCGTCGAGAATGAAGAAACCGATCCCGGAGGTCGACGCGACCAGTTCGCTGACCACCATCATGATCACCGCGATCTGCAGGCTGTGCCGCAGGCCGGCCATGATCTGGGGCAGGGCGCCCGGCAACACCACCGAGCGGACCGTACGCAGCGAGGACATGTGCAGGACCTTCGCCGTGTCGAGCTTGATCGCGTCGATGCCCTGCATACCGTCGAGCGTGTTTAGCAGGGTGGGCCAGATCGCGGCGAGGATGATAATCGTGATCTTCATTCCGGAACCGATCCCCATCACCGCGATGACCGCGGGCAGCATCGCGACCGAGGGGATGACGTAGATGAAGTACAGCAGTGGGGACACCGCGTGGGCTATCCGAGTGAACCGCCAGAGCAGGGCACCGAACGCGACACCGAGCACGCTGGCGCCGCCATACCCGATCACGAAGTTGACGAGGCTCGCCTTCAGCGTGCTCGCCGTGTCCCCCACGATCCACAACTCGTAGAACCGCTGGACGATGTCCCGCAGGGGCGGGAAGAACGTGGAGGTGCTGTTCGCCGACAGCACCCACCACAGGATGACGACGGCGACGAAGAACCAGGTACGCGAGACCACGTCCCAGACCCGGCCGGGCAGCGGCCGGGCCGGCCTGGTGGTTCGCACGGCAGGTTCGGTCTTCTCGCTGACAGCTGTCATGGTCATGCCGCCCTCGCCGCAGGGTTCCGCTGGCTTTCGTGCCAGTGCAGCAACCGCCGCTCGACCGCGGTGAAGACGCCCGTCACGGCCACGCCGGTAAGACCGGTCATGAGGATGAACGCGTACAGCGCGGGTAGCTGGGTGGGACCGGCGTTCTCCGCGGTCAGCAGGCTGAGCCCCAGCCCGGGGGCCCCGCCGATGAGCTCGGCGATGACCGCGAGGATGAGTCCCACCGCCGCGGCGACCCGTACACCAGTCGCCAGGAAGGGCGCGGCGCTGGGCAGGGTCACCACGGCGATCCGGCGGAAGCCGCGCAACTGCAGGATGTGGGCTGTGTCGCGGACCACCGGGTCAACGGCCCGGATGCCGTAGATCGCCTGAATCGTCAGCGGCCAGTAGACGCCGAACGCGACCAGGAAGACCTTCATGTCCGTCGTCGCGCCGTACACGGAGACCACGAGCGGAAGGATCGCGATCACGGGAACGGTCTTGAGGAACTCGACGACCGGGATAACGCTGCGATAGGCGAACCTGTTCAGCCCGAGCAGCGTACCGGTGAGGATGGCGAGGCCGCCGCCGATCAACAGGCCGAGCCCCCATCCCTGCAGGGTCTGCCCGACCGCAGTCCACAGTTCGGCCGAGCCGAGTTGCCGGACGAGTTCGGTGACCGTGCTGGTCATCGACGGGAACGAGTCCTGAGCGAGCAGGCCGGTGGCGCTGCAGAACTGCCATGCCGCGAGCGCGGCGGCGAACACAGCGACCTTTGCCAGCAGCTTGAACCAGCTGGCGTTCAGTACATTCATCCGAGACCCCCTTCGCGCGAGGTGGTGGTGATGGGAGGGGCCCGCGGGTCCGGCACGCGACGCGACGGTGCGTCGGGGCCGTTCGCGGACGGGTGTGCCTTGTCAAGCGGAATTTCCGAGCTCAGCGTCGATCGGGTCCGGGGAACGCCGACACGTCGACGTAGTCAGCAATGATCTGGGTCTCGGTACACGCCTCAAGCGCGGCCATCCCATGGCCGCGACCGATGCCGCTCGACTTGAAGCCGCCGAACGGCATCGAGACATCGGAAGCGCCCATCCGGTGGACGTTGAGGAAGACGCTTCCGCACTGCAACTGCCGGGCGACGCCGAGCGCGTGGGCCCGGTCCGCGCTCCATACCGAGGCGCTGAGACCGAACTCGGTGTCGTTGGCGAGTCTGACGGCCTGCTCGTCGGTGGTGAAGGGCAGCACCGGGACGACCGGCCCGAACTGCTCGCAGCCCACGATCTCGGCACCGGGCTCGACGTCGGTGACCACCGAGGGCATGAGGAACAGGCCACGGTCCCAACCGGCCGGATCGAGTCGGGTCCCGACGGTACGGACGGTCGCGCCGCTGGCCCGGGTCCGCTCGATCAGTCCCTGGAGCCGCTCGTACTGCGGACGGTTGTTCACCGGCCCCATTGTCGTACCGGGATCGAGTCCGTCGCCGACCACGATGCGGTCTGCCGCGGCGACGTACCGGGCCACGAAGTCGACGTAGTGCGACTCATGCACGTAGATCCGCTTGACGTCGAAGCAGATCTGACCGGTCGCCGTGAAGACACTGCGCACCAGCTCGTCGACGAGCGTGTCGTCGATCCGTGCGGTCTCGAGCACGATGGCGGGGTCGTTGCCGCCGAGTTCGAGGCTGATGTTCTTCAGGTTCCCCGCCGCGTCGCGCATCACCTGCTGTCCGGTCGCGGTGCTGCCGGTGAAGAAGACCTTGCGGATGAGCGGGTGCCGGGCGATCGCCGAGCCGGCCTCCGCGCCGCCGGGAACCGTGTTGACGACCCCGGCCGGAAGGTGCCGGGCGAGCAGGTCCAGCACCCGGCCGAGCGCCAGCGGCGCGTACTCCGACGGCTTGACGATCACGGTGTTGCCGGCGAGCAGCGCCGGCGCGATGCCCAGGAAGGCGAGGTAGACCGGGCTGTTCCAGGGCACGATCACCCCGGTGACACCCATCGGGCGCCGGCCAGTGTAGATCGTGCCCCGGGCGTCCCTGCGGAAGACGTCGTCGTCAGCCAACTGGTCGGCCAAGCCGGCGTAGTACCCGAGGATGTGGGCGGCACCCCCGACGTCGATCTTCGACTCCCACCGCACCTTGCCCTGCTCCCGCGTGAGCAGTTCGGAGAGGTCCAGCGCGTGTTCCGCGATCTCCGCCGCCGCCGCCCGCAGCCGGTCGGCCCGCTCGTACGGCGACGCCGTCGACCAGGCCCCGAACGCGGCCGAGGCCGCGGCGACCGCCCGGTCGACGTGGTCGGCGGTGCCGATGGCCACCGTACCGACGACCTCGTCGGTGCGGGCGGGATTGTGCACCGGCTGGTATTCGGACGGCAACACCTCACCGGCGACGACGACGCTCGCGCGGTGATCACCGAGCAGCCCCACGCCGGCGGCGCGGTCCGAACTGACAGGCTGGCTCATGGTTCTTCCTTCCGCTCCCGGTCGCTGATCAGCCCGCGGGCTGCCAGACGAGGTCGGCCGGGTTGACCTTCGTCTTGATGGCGCCCTGGGCTTCCATCACGTTCTGGATGTCACCGATGGACGCCACATTGATCTCCGGGACGTAGTTGGTCGGCAGGATCTGCTCCTTCGCCGCCTCGGGAGTCAACTTGAGGTATTTCACGAGGGTCTGCTTGACCTCGTCCTCGTGGTCCTTCGTGTAGGTGATGGCCTCGGTCATCGCGTCCTGGAACGCCTTGGCCACGTCGGGGTGCTCGTCCAGGTACTTGGCGGTGGCGCCATAGCAGTAGACGGTGCCCTCGGGCCAGAGGTCGGAACTCGGGTGCGCGAGGGCCTTGGCCCCCGCCTTCAGGGCCGTCTCCAGGTACGGCGTCGTGACCACCGCCGCGTCGACTCGGCCATCGGCCAGTGCCTGGGGCATCTGCGGGAACGGGATCACCACCCATTCGATATTCGTCGCGCCCGCTTCCTCGGCCAGCTTCTTCGCCCCGATCAGGTTGATGCTGGACAGTTGGACCACGGCGATCTTCTTGCCGGAGAGGTCCGCCAGGGAGTTGATGCCGCTGTTCGCGGCGGTGACGAGAGCGCTGGAGTCGCGCTCCTTGCTGACCTGGCCGTCGATGGGCGCGACGCACTTCACCGCGGTACCCGCGGCGTTGGCGTTGATGAGCACCGGCGTGGTGACGAAGCCGAACTGCTGCTGGCCACTGACCATCGCCGCGACGATCGGGGTCGGCGCCGCCGCCGAGGTCGTCTTGACGTTCAGTCCGTGTTTCTTGAAGATGCCACCCTCGATCGCTTGGAAGAGGACCGCATTGGGCGAGAAGGGGACGATCCCGACATTGACGTCGGTGACTCCCGAGTTCCCGCCGCCCGAGGAGTCGCCGCCCGCGTTGTCGCCGCAGCCCGCGGCGAGGAGGGCGACCATCAGGGTGGCTAGAGTGATCTTGATATGTCTACGCAAGGCTGACCTCCATTGGACCAGGCAGCGCGGGGGCGCTGACCTCCGTATCCGCCGTCCGCGCGGCGGTCGTCCAGTTCGACGTACAGTAAGCGCGGCGGGGGGAAACTTCTACCCTGTGGAACTCTTTCCTCAGTGGATTCCTTGTTACGGAATAACTTGGAGCGAGCGTGGTGAATCCAAGCGCCGCCGTTCGCGCTAGCGCACCCGGATCCGCATTTCTCCGAGGCGGCTGATCGAGGTGTCCAGCACATCGCAGGGCACGATCGGCCCGACGCCGGGCGGGGCGCCGGTGAAGATGACGTCGCCGGGGAGCAGCGTCATCATCGAAGAGGCGTAGGAGACGATCGCCGGTACCGGTGTGATCAGGGTCGAGGTGTTCACCTGCTGCCTCGGCTCGCCCGAGCAGGTGAGCCGGATGTCGAAGTCACCCGGGTCTCCTGCCTCGTCACTGGTCGTGACCCACGGACCGAGCGGGCTGAAGGAGTCGTAGCTCTTGCGACGGGACCGGTCGCCGTCACTACGCACGGTGATGTCGAGACCGATCGTGTAGCCGAGCACGTGCTCAAGCGCCACCGACTCGGGGATGTCCTTCCCCCCGGTACCTATCACGACGACGAGTTCCGACTCGTGATGCACCTCGTGTCCCGCCGCGATCACGTCGCGCGGCAGCACGATGTCGTCGGCCGGACCGACGATGGACGACGGCGACTTCAGGAAGACGTCGAAGTTCATCATCCAGGACTCGACGCGTCCCAGCGTCCGTTCCTGCACGCCGTGCATCTCCGCGACGTGCTCCCGATAGTTGGACGCCGAAGCCAGCACCTTCGAGGGGTTGACCACCGGGGCGTGCAGCCGCACCGCGTCGAGTGGCACCACCACCCCGTGCCGGACGGCCGCCTCAAGCTCCGCCCGCACCTGGCCGAAATCCCGGCACAACCGGCGCCACCAGCCCGCCGTCAAGGGGTCCGGATCGTGCGCCCACGGCAGCGCGTCGGTGACGTCGACGATGCCCCCGTCCACGGCGACACCGAGACGCAGCTCATCAAAGATCGCCAGTTTCATCGTCTGTTCCTCCGGCTCCGGGTCGTACCATCGGGCATCGGCGTCATGGCTGTTGTTCGGGCGTGAACACGCGGTCGACGCGCTGGGGATCGGCGAGCACTTGCTCGCGGTAGAGGCCGAGCGCGCGGAGCACCGGCGCGTCACCCAACGTGAAGATGTCGGCACCCTCGTGTGCCAGGTGTTCGACCGCCGCCCAGGACGGCGCGACGAACATGTCGCCCGCGGACCAGTCGAGCCGGACCCCGTCAACCACCGTGCTACCGGACCCCCGGTAGACCACGTAGATCGTGTTGCCGGTATGCCGGATCGGCGCGGTCCGCCGTCCGGCCGCCAGCCGGTGCATACCGCAGCTCAGGGTCGGCAGCACGCTCGCCCCGGTACGCGGGTTCGCGAACTCGAGGCTGACCATCGCCTCGTCACGTAGCTCGCTGAGCCGGGTCAGCTCCGCGTCCGTATCGGTCCACCGATACACCAGCAGCGGCGAGTGCTCGGGGTCCAGTGCGGTCACCGCGCCCTCGGCGTACGGCTGCCCGTGTCCCCGCTCGCGCGCCTCGGACTGGTTGTGCTCGCCGCTGTCGGGCTGCCGGTCGTGCGGGTACGGCTCGAAGAAGATCGCGTCCAGCGCCTCCACCATGGGCAGGTCGAGGCCGTCGAACCAGAGCATCGGCGAGGTGCCGGCACTGGTGTGTTCGTGCCAGTTACTGGCCGGGGTCAGCACGAGGTCGCCGGGGTACATGTCGCACGGATCGCCGTTCACGGTCGTCCAGACGCCGCTGCCTTCGAGCACGAACCGGATCGCACCGGGCGAGTGGCGGTGGGCTGGCGCGGTCTCCCCCGGGCCGAGGCACTGGATCGCGCCCCAGAGCGTTCCGGCGGCATAGGGCAGGCCACCCAGCCCGGGATTGCCGAGGCTCAGCACCCGACGCTCGCCGCCGCGCTCGACGGGGACCAGCCGCAACGCTCGCTCGGCGAGCGGCCTGAGCGTCTCGGCCGACCAGAGCCACGGGACCGCCCGGGGCTGTGGCGTCGGCGTCAGCAGCTGCTTGGTGATCGTCCACAGCGGGTGCAGATGGACCGCGGCCAGGTCGGCGTAGAACGCTTCCAGCTCCTCGTCGACGGTCACGTCGGGGACGGATTTTTCGATTGTCACAGCGTTCTCTCCGTTCAGTGACGCTCGGTGCGGGCCGCGGTCGGCCCGGTGGGGTAGGAGGCCGGCTCGAGCGGGTGGCCGATCCCGAACTCGTGCACGCTCGCCAGGAGTGACGCCCGCCGGCACCACGCCCGAGACCGTTCGACGTCGCCGGCGATCGCCCGCAACTCGGCGTGGTGCGCCTGCCGCTTTCCCTCGTCGCGCTCGTTGAGCCGCTCGGTGTTCCGCTGGGTGTCGGCCTGGACGTACTCGACGGCGACCCGGTGCCGCAGGTGGGCGAACTGGTCCAGCTCGGCGTCGGCGTCGGCGCCGTCGCGCAGGATGCGGGTCAACCGGCGGGTGAGATCCATGGCGTCGTGGATGCCGCTGTTGAGTCCGACGCCGCCCAGCGGGCTGTTGATGTGTGCCGCGTCGCCGATCAGGGCGCAGTTGCCGAGCCGGAACGTGGAGGCGACCCGCTGGTGCACGTTGTAGAGCTGGTAGTCGCCCACCGGGTACCCCGGCGGGTAGGCGGCAATGCCCTGCAGGTGCGTCTGGATCTCCGCGAGGTCGGTGGCCTCCTCCCGTGACTGTCCGGCGGGCACCGGATAGACCGCGCGCCACGACTCGGGCGTATGCAGCAGGAACAGCCACTCCTCGGGATCGGCGATGTAGTTGACGTCCGCGATATCGGGCAACAGCTCACGGATGTCGATCGACGTGCTCACGATCAGGAAGCGCTCGGGATAGGTGAAGCCCTCGAAGTCGATGCCGAGCAGTCCCCGTACCGTGCTGCTCGCGCCGTCGGCGCCGATGACGTACGAGCAGGCCAGCCGCTCCACGCCGGTGGGCGTCTCGACGGTCAGCGTGGTGACGTCGCCTGCGGTGTCGAGGTCGGTGACGCGGCATCCGAACCGCACCTCGGCCAGTGGCTGGTCCCGCAGCCGGTCCGCCAGCATCCGCACCAGATGCTGCTGGTTGAGCTGCAACCGGTGCGGATAGGGCGTCTCTTCACGCAGCAGCCCGAAGTCGAACTCCGCGACCAGCCCGTCCCGGCGGTCGCGGAACTGGTACCGCGGCACCATGAGGCCCTCGGCGTGCATCTGCTCGACGACGCCGAGTTCGCTCAGCAATTCGAGGGTTGGCGGATGGAACGTCGAGGCACGCCAGTCGGTCTTCGCCACCGGCTCAGCCTCGAGAACCACGACCGGGATGCCGGCGCCCGACAGCGCCGCGGCCGCGGTCATGCCAACAGGCCCGCCGCCGACGACGGCCACGGGGGGTCGATTTTCTCCAGGCGAGGAAGTCATTGCGCCACCCTAGGCACAAGCTTCCACATGAAGGAAGATCTTGGTCTACTCTTCCTGCATGCAGAATTCGAGTGCCCCCTCGGACGGAGGCCTGTCATCCGTGGACAACGCGCTGCGGCTGCTGCAGCTCATCGGCGAACGCCGTGTGCTGCGGGTCGCCGAGGCGGCCGAGGAGTTGGGCGTCGCGCGGTCCACCGCCCACCGCCTGCTCACCGCCCTGCGGGCGCGAGGCTTCGTCATGCAGGACAAGCCGAACGGCGCGTACCGCCCCGGCTCCTCGCTGAACGAGATCGGGCTCGCCGCCATCGGGCGGATCGACATCCGTCGGGTCGCCCGACCGGTCCTTGAGGAGCTGCGCGAGCAAACTCAGGAGACGGTCTCGCTGCTGCTGCTCGAAGGCCAGAACGTACGGTTCATGGACTGCGTCGAGAGTCCCCGGTCGGTCCGGGTCGGCAGCCGGACCGGGCTCATGCTGCCGGCCCACTGCACGGCCGGCGGCAAGGCGATCCTCGCCGCGCTGCCCAGCACCGAGCTCGACCGCCGCTACCCGAACCGCGAGTTGGAGAGCCGGACGGCGTCCTCCATCCAGACCTGGGATCAGCTGGAAACGGAGCTGGCCGCGATCCGCGATCTCGGGTACGCGGTGAACGTCGAGGAGGGAGAGAAGGGGATCAGCGCGGTCGGCACCGCGATCCGGGATCTCATCGGGGCTCCGCTCGCCGCGATCGCGGTCGCCGTGCCGACGAGCCGGATGCCGACCGCCGACGAGGGCAGACAGTTCGCTCTGGCGCTCGCCCAGGCGCAGACAGCGGTCACCGAGCTTCTCCGTGCCGACCTGTGAGGGGCCTCAAGGCCGCAGTGACACGCCCCGCGGGCACGACCACCCCCACCACGCCGGGCGGTCCCGACCTGCTCTCCGACCGCCACATCGCCGCGCTGCCACCGGCTCTGATCGCCATCGGGCTGGTCACCGCAGTCATCAGCAGTCTCGGCGCGCAGCTGATCCCGACCGTCGCGCGGCACTACCAGGTCTCGGTCAGCTCGGCCCAGTGGTCGCTGACCGTGGCGCTGATGGCCGGGGCGGTCGCGACCCCGACCATGGGCCGCCTCGGCGACGGGCCCCGACGGCGCCAGGTGATCCTCGGCTGCCTCGGCCTCACCCTGGCCGGCAGCCTGCTCGCCGCGGTCTCGGCGAACTTCGCCCAACTCCTCGCGGGCCGCGCGCTGCAGGGCGTCGGCCTGGGCATGGTGCCGCTGGTGATCACCGTCGCGCGGGAGAACCTTCCGATGGATCGAGCACGCTCCACCATCGCCGCGCTGTCGGTCACCACCGTCTCCGGAGTCGGGCTCGGATATCCGATCACCGGCCTTATCACCGACCGGATGGGCCTGCGGGCGGCCTTCTGGTTCGGTGTCGGCATCAGCGCGGCCGTGCTCGTACTCGCCTGGCTCGTCATCCCGGCGCGCTCGGCGGCGCGGCACCGGCCGTTCGACCTGTTCGGGGTCGTGGCGCTGAGCGCCTCCCTGGTGGCGCTCCTGGTGGGGTTGAGCCAGGGCGAGCACTGGGGCTGGTCGTCCGGTCCGGTCATCGGCCTGCTGGTGTCATCCGCCGCCCTCCTCGCGCTCTGGGTGGCGCATGAGATCCGCTGTGCACACCCGCTCGTCGAACTGCGCCTGCTGCGAGACCGGTCGGTGCTGACCGCGGACGTCGCCACGCTCCTCGCCGGGGTGGGCATCTATCTGCTCATGGCGCTGGTCATCCGGTTCGTGCAGACACCACCCACCGCCGGATACGGCTTCGGCGTGCCGGTCGTGGTGGCCGGGCTGGTCCTGGTGCCCTTCTCCGTCGGGAGCGTCGTCGCCAACCGGGTCGCACCAGCCCTGCGTCGACGGGTGGGCGCTGAACCGACGATCACCCTCGGCGCGTTCGTCTTCGTCGCGGCGACCGGGCTACTCGCGCTCTGGCGCGAACAGCTGTGGCAGCCGTTCCTCGCCATGGGCCTAGCCGGCCTCGGTGTCGGGCTTACCTTCTCCGCGAGCCTAGGAGTCCTGCTCAACGCGGTTCCGGCCGAGGAGACCGGCAGCGCGACGAGCTTCAACCAGGTGCTGCGCAGCATCGGCTACTCGATCGGCAGCACGCTGAGCGCGCTGGTGCTCGACGTCTACACCGAGCCGGGCCGGGACCTGCCGAGCAACGCCGGATACGGAGCCGCCTTCGGCGTCGGGATCGGCGTGTGGCTTGGGGCGGCGGTGCTCAGCCTGCTCCTGCCTGCGCGCCGGCCGTTCGGGCGCAGATCGAACATCATGCGCTCCTGCGCCGGCGCCCGTACCAGGGCGTGCGCGTCGCGGCCCCACGCCTGTTCCAGCGAGGGCAGATAGGTCGCGTCCACGAAGGCCGCCGCATCGGGGGTGAGCCGGGCGGGGAATCCCGAAGCGACGAGTCCCGACGCACGGGCGCCGGAGCGGTTGCCGATCAACCCGTCGGTCTTCTGGTTGCCGAGGATCTGGTGTTCCGGTTGCGCCGACAGGTCCACCTTGCCGCCGTTGTTGGTGGCCTTGGCAACTCGGGCGGAGATCCGTTGCAGACCGAAGAAGCCGCGGTGACTGTGTACGACGTGCCGCACGTACCCGGCCATCTGCTCGCAGACCAGGAAGGCATTCCCGGCGCCTTCGGGCTCGACGTGGCCCGCCGCCACGGCGCGCTCGGCCAGGCAAGCCCGCGGCGCTCAACACCGGCATCCGGCACGCCCGCGCCGACCTACTGGTCCTGGTCGACGGGGACACAGTCTTCCAGCCGGACACCGTCTATCGGCTCGTGCAGGGATTCGCCGATCCGACGGTCGGGGCGATCTCCGGCAACACGAAAGCCGCCAACCGGCGGCGCATGCTCGGCCGGTGGCAGCACCTCTAGTACGTCATCGGCTTCAACCTCGACCGCCGGACGTACGACGTCCTGGGCTGCATGCCCACTGTCCCCGGACCGATCGGCGCGTTCCGCCGCGAGGTCCTCGCCCAGGTCGGCGGGCTGCCCGCGGACACCCTCGCCGAGGACACCGACCTCACGATGGCGGTGCTCCGCGCCGGTTGGACGATGGTGTACGAGGAACGTGCGATCGCCTGGACCGAGGCGCCCTCGTCGCTGCGGCAAGCTGTGGCGGCAGCACTACCGCTGGTGCTACGGCACGATGCAGGCAAGGTGGAAGCGCCGCCACGCGCTCGTGGAGGCCGGCCCCGCCGGCAAGCTGGGCCGGCGCGGCCTGCCGTACCAGGCGATCTTCCAGATCGTGTTGCCGCTCGCCGCGCCGACGGTCGACGTCATCGCCGTCAACGTGTGGGGCTCGAATACTCGGTTCGGCTGTCTGAAGTGAGGTTCTGTGCGAGCTCGAGCCCTGCGCAGCCGTCATGCTCGTGGCCATGAGCGCGTCGTTGCTGTACCTGCTGCTTCGCCAGGTCCTGCAGATGTTGTCCCAGATCGCCCGCGACGGTGGGGCCAAGGATGTGGAGATCCTGGTGCTCCGCCATCAGGTGGCCGTGCTGCGTCGCCAGGTGCACCGGCCCGATCTCGAGCCGGCCGACCGGGCGGTGCTGGCGGTGCTGTCGCGGCTGCTGCCCCGCCCCCGCTGGTCGGCGGTCATCGTCACCCCGGCCACGCTGTTGCGGTGGCACCGTGAACTGGTCGCCCGACGATGGACGTACCCGCATGCCCGGCCGGGCCGGCCACCGGTCAACGCACAGGTCCGCGACCTGGTGCTGCGACTCGCGGCGGAGAACCCGTCGTGGGGGCACCGCCGCATCCAGGGTGAGCTGGTCGGCTTGGGCCACGGGGTTGCGGCCAGCACGGCGTGGAAGATCCTCAACCAGGCCGGGGTCGACCCGGCACCACGGCGGTCCGGACCGACCTGGCGGCAGCTCCTGACCGCCCAGCCCCGCACAATCCTGGCCTGTGATTTCTTCACCGTCGACACGGTGTTGCTCAAGCGGATCTACGTGCTGTTCTTCGTCGAGATCGCCACCCGCCAAGTCCACGTGGTTGGGGTGACCGCGCATCCAACGGGCGCCTGCGTGGCCCAGCAGGCACGGAATCTGCTGATGGACCTCGACCAACACGCGGCGGGGCTGCGGTTCCTGCTCCGCGATCGCGACACGAAGTTCACGAACACCGTCGACGCCGTGTTCACCGCCGAAGCCATCGACGTGATCAAGACCCCGCCGCAGGCACCCCGGGCAAACGCGTTCGCCGAACGATGGGTGGGCACCGTACGACGGGAACGCTGCCCCTGCCGAAAACTCCATCCGCCCTGGTCGGAGCCGGTGCTTGGGGTGGACGGGATGTCGATCCCGATTGCGCGCTGGGGCTCTCGCGCACCGATGATCGGCACGGCATGATGGTCCGCCGTGCTGCTGCGACTGGCTTACCTGGGCGTGACAAACGCGTTCGCCATGCTGCGCCTGCTGCCGATGAGCGACTGGGACAAGGACGTGGAGATCCTGGCGTTGCGTCATCAGATCACCCTGCTGGAGCGGCAACTGGGCAAGCAGAGACCGCGGTTGCACCCGAGCGATCGGGCGTTCCTGGCGGCGCTGCTGCACCGGCTCCCGGCAGACGTGCTGCGTCGGATGCCGCTGCTGGTGCGCCCCGACACTGTCCTGCGCTGGCACCGCGACCTGCTCGCACACCGCCACGCGGCTCGGTCCCGGCCCAAGCGCCCGGGCCGGCCGCGGACCGTGCACTCGATTCGCGCCCTGGTGCTGCGCCTGGCGCGGGAGAATCCCAGCTGGGGATATCGCCGACTTCACGGCGAACTGCTCGTGCTTGGAATCAAGGTGGCCGCGTCCACCGTGTGGGAGATCCTGCAAGAGGCCGGGATAGACCCGGCGCCCGAGCGCGCCTGCAGCACGTGGGTCGACTTCCTGCGCTCGCAGGCCGACGCCCTGCTGGCGTGCGACTTCTTCGAGACGGTCACCCTGACCGGAGCGCGGCTGTACGTGCTCGCGGTGATCGAGCACGCCAACCGACGGGTCCGGGTCCTGGGCGTGACCACGCACCCGACCGCCACGTGGGTGGCACAAGCGGCAAAGAACCTGGTCATGGACCTCGAGGACGCCGGCTGCCGGACGCGGTTCCTGATCCGGGACCGTGACGGGAAGGGCGCTGTTGCGTTGCCGGATCCCAGGGGCCGAGGCAGGCTGGACGGGTGACGCTGTCCAGCCTTCGTCGCCCTTGGTCGCCACCGAAGTCGGCGTTCACCGGGTTCCGCTTCCCGTCCGAGGTGATCGTCGTCGCGGTCCGGTGGTACCTGCGGTACTGCCTCTCGTACAGAGACGTGGAGGAGCTGCTCGTCGAACGCGGTGTTGACGTCGACCACGTCACCGTGTTCCGGTGGGTGCAACGGTTCACGCCGCTGCTGGCCGACGTGGCCCGGTTCGCCCGCCACTCGCCTGGTGACCGGTGGTTCGTCGACGAGACCTACGTCAAGGTCAACGGCGTGTGGCGGTACGTCTACCGCGCGATCGACCAGCACGGGCAGGTCATCGACGCGCTCGTCTCGGCCCGCCGCGATGCCGCCGCGGCCCGGCGGTTCTTCCAGCGTGCGCTGCGGATGCTGAATGTGACGCCCAGCGAGGTCGTCACCGACGCCGCCCCGGTCTACCCCGCGGTGCTCGACGACCTGATCCCCTCGGCCTGGCACCACGTCGAGCGGTACGCGAACAATCCGATCGAGGCGGATCACAGCCAGCTCAAACACCGGCTACGACCCATGCGTGGACTCCGGACCGACCAGACCGCACAAGTGATCATCGCCGGACACGCCTTCATGCAGAACTTGCGACGCGGTCACTACGAACTTTCCGTCGATGTCCCGCCAGCGAAGAGGGTCGCTGCCGCGTTCACCGAGCTGGCCCACGGGATCTGACCGCGGACCCGAAACGGGCTCGCCATCTCCCTTGACCCGCAACGCAACAGCGCCACCTGGCGATCGAACTGGCCCCCCACAAGATCCGGGTCAACGCGGTCGCGCCCGCGGTCGTGGCCACGCCGCTGTATGAGGGCTTCATTCCGAAGGACCAGATCGATCAGGTCCTGCACGGCTTCGACGCGTTCCACCCGATCGGCCGGATCGGCACGGCGCGCGACATCGCCTCCACCATCACCTTCCTCCTCTCGCCCGAGACGGACTGGGTGACCGGCGCGATCTGGAACGTGGACGGCGGCGTTATGGCGGGCCGCAACTGACAAGTCGCCGCTGAACGGACGGGTACTCCGGGGGCCACGACGGGCGTCGTGGAGTCCTCGGACTACCCGGGCCGGCTTGCGGTGGCTAGGGGTCATTCGGCCGGATCCTCGAATCGGGCGGGCCGGACACGCTGCTGTCGAGCGGGCCGGGTTTGAGTCAGGGACCTGAACCGCCCCTTTCGTGGATTGACGCGGGACTGTCCGCGATCCCCTGGTACCGGATCCCCCGCGGGTCACGCGGGTCGGGAAACCGCGCCAGGGCCTCCAACAGGCCATATGCCTCCCGGACGGCGGGCGTCGCGCCGGATGGGGCAGGGGCATGCTGACGGATCACGTCGATCAGCGATGATGACATGCGCGGGTGCGGTCCTTCTCGGTGTCATGTTGTCTCAGAGGGCGTTCGATTTGTTCTTGATTTACTAATATGTGCCTCGCCAGGTGGGTGTTGATTCTTCCGTTATGCGGCGGCTGACGTTGTCGATCATCGCTATGTGGATCATGGCTTCGGAACTGGCCGGGAGAGTCTCGTAGTCGCGGACGAGTCTGCGGTGCAGCATCAGCCAGCCCAGGGTCCTCTCCACGACCCAGCGCCGTTTGACCACGTGGAAGCCTCGAACGTTGGTGTTGCGCGGTACGACCTCGGCGTCGATACCCAGAGTGGCGGCGTGTTCGACGAACTTGGTTTTGAAGCCGGCGTCCACCCACGTCTTGGTCACGGTGGGATGGGTGGCCTTGACCTGCTCCAAGGCTTGGATTCCGGCGGTGTTCTCGGTGGCGGAGGCGGCCATGACGATGACGGCCAGCAGCAGCCCGAGGGTGTCGGTGACTACGCTGCGTTTGCGTCCGACGATCTTCTTGGCCGCGTCGGTTCCCTGCGTGGCGGTCGGTGGGTTCGTGGACGTCTTCACGCTCTGTGTATCGACGACCGCGGCGGTGGGCTGCGCATCGCGGCCGGCCTTCACCCGGGCCAGGTCGGTCAGGTCGACGTTGAGCTGGGCGAGGAGGCCTTCGTCGCGCCAGGCGGCATAGTAGTAGTACACCGTGGTGTGTGGCGGAAAGTCATGAGGCAGGTACTTCCAGGCGATCCCGGTCCGGTTGACATAGAGGATGGCGTTGAACACCTCTCGGACGTCGGTGCGGGCCGGCTCGCCGGTGGGTCGCCGGTCGAGGCGGGTCTTCTGCCAGGCGAGCAGTGTCGGTGCGATCAGCGCCCAGCGGGCGTCGGAGATCTCGGACGGGTAGGCGCGGCGAGCGGTCATGGCAGAGATCTACTCTGGACGGAGCGGTGAGGGTCGCAGGCGACAGGGACGGCGATTCACGGCCAGATCTACGTCAGACGGAATCTGGTACGTGAAGCGAGACGAAACAGGCGTCGACTGGCCCGTCAGGGCGGAGTCGTATCACTGAGGTGATCTCAGCAAGGATCCGGGCGCGGTTCGGCATGACACGGGCATAGCGTCCATAGCGGACAGCGTGGGATAAGGACGTGGAGCCATCGG